>JAJEIP010000039.1 GCA_022827885.1 Candidatus Poribacteria bacterium | reverse complement strand
AACCCAACTTGCTACTAACGGGTTTTGAAGATTTCAAAGAGGTCTTTCAGGTGCTTCCTCACCCCAGAGGGGTGATATGTCTATAGAAAATGGCGTATTTAACCCCTGCACTCCAGCGGAGTGCTATGTCTATAGATAAGTGGCAACTTAGGTTAGTATAGCATCTACTGCTATTTAAGCATCGCCAAAGAATCCTTGAGAAACGTTAAATATTTTTCTTCATCAACAGGTGAAAAGGACTCATTCGGTTTTCGATAGGGTAAATGACCTACCAGTTCCAACTCGGGCGATAGTACAAAAGTGTTGACCGATTTCCCTGCCCCTTGGCCGACAGATTCTTTAAGCGTTTGGGCAACAACTGCCGCCAATTGATTTACCGGTGCGCCTTTTGTGCTGTTCTGGAGTGCTGGCAAATCCCCCAAAACAACGAATACATTGACAAATTGTTTATTGAGTAGCTGAATGACTTCTGATGAGTAGAGCGGACCCGCTCTCAAAGTTTTGCCACTCGCTCAGCACGATTCATCGTCGAATACACCCCATGTGAGAAGGAGATGAATCGGACGATTTTTTGCTTGTGCTTCTGCGACAATCTCCTCAATAGGGAATGTTTCAATCTGAGCCGACTTGTAGAAAGCCTGCTTCAATGCTGTTTTTGCCGCTGCTTCCGTGATAGTGGTTTCCCACACAATCTCATTCTTGTCATCTGTATGCCGTCCAATGAGTTCCATGCGCGGTACGAACAGCATATCCGCCCCTCCAAAGGCGAAAAAGTCGACATTGCTGTTGCGAGGCGGCAGATAGAGCCAGAATTCTCGAATCGCGCCGTTGCTCCGGTTGAGTATCAAGCGTCCGGTAAATTGTGCAGGTGTAAAGTAAGCACCAGCGTCCTTATTGAGCAGGAAGTCCGCATGGATTCTGAAGACGATTTCGGCGTAAGACGACGAAAGTGCCCGTAGGCACGCGTAGGCACCTTCTGATTCCAGTCCAACCTTTGAGAACGTCAGCGTGAAGTTAAACAGGGGTACGAAAAATTTACTGCCTGGATTGCTACGTATCTCTGCAGTCGCACCGGGATGGAACTGACGCAGAAAGGGAATAATTTCCTTGGCATCAAGTTCCCACAAATCTCCTACGCTAACACTTCGGTTTGGGAAAAAGACTGTGAAGGCATCTGCCTTATATGCTTGACTGGGGTGTGCTGGTGAAAGGTCGTTAAGAAGTGCGGCGTGTTTCGGCGAATGGTTAGGAAGATCCAACGAGGAATCAGCAATTGGATCCCAGTGGGCATTCACCTGTAAGGTTGCCTTCTTGTCTAACGTGTTCCTCATATTTATTTTATCGGCACACCCCTGAAGAATTAGGCTCAAACTTAAAACCGATATGACGAGAATTGTAGAAACTAACTTTCTGTTTTTCATTTTGAAGTTCCCTTTGATATTACAAGCGTATCACTCGTAAGTCCTATTTACTTTAAGAAGTATCTCTTAGTCTCATATCCCCCGTTATCAGAGGTAGAGGGGATAAGAAAGTCGGGAATCGGGAAAGTTTAGAACGAATTGGCAATATCCATCTGCTCCTCAAGCGAGATGTGGAATATGCCGTCGCTGTGGGTTGCGATGTAAAGTTGATTGTTACTGATAACGAGAGATGTAATCGAACCGTTGGGAACCTCTGAAGAAATCAGGTCCCAGTCTCCGGCAGCATCTAAGCGGTAGGCACCGTTCTTGCCGACACCGTAGAGGGTCGTGCCGTCTGTAGCGAATTTTTCTATGATGATGGGCATCCGGTTTTTATCTGTGATAACCCGCCAGTGTTCTCCGGTGTGTGAGGTCAAGACACCTGTGTCGGTTGCGATACAAACCGATGAACCGATGAAGGTTATCTCCTTAAAACGTGTGAAATGGCTCGCCTGCAGTACGCCGCTGTCTTTCGAGGCATCTCCGCCGTCTAAAGAACGTGTGGATCCGCTCGGCAGCGTTGCAGTGAGGTCTTTCCACGAGGTTCCGCCGTCTAAAGATTGGAACAATGTTCCGCGCGGCCTACTGAGGCGCGGTCTACTGATGTAGACGGTTTCCCCAGAAACAGCCAAGATAGGAGATAGAAAGCCGAGATCGGCAAGTCCTGTGTCTGTCCATTCGGTATCTCCGGGTTTCCATTTGTAAAGTTTCTCCTGATATTGCGCGTAAAACGTCTCACCCCGGACAGCAAAGGCCTTGATTCTTAAACCTATTTTTCTCGATAGACGCAACATATCGCTTGCCCTGTCTGGGGGCGGCTCAGGTTCAAAAGCGGGGACCCCTTGGAGGGGGATGAGTTCATCTCCGGCATCGGATGTTCGGAAAAGGCTCGGTCTGTACTCCTCAATTGAAATGCCATAGAGGCGATTATTGGCAGTTGTGAGTTTTATGCGTGCATAAAAATCGGGATCCAATGGGGGTGTCGGCGCATCGGTATTGAAGCGCAGCCGTTGCCAGGTCTGACCGGCATCGGTGGAGTGGACCAGGTGTCCACCGATACGCATATAGAGTCTCTGATTCAGGGCAATTAAGTCGTATATGGCGGGACCTGTCATCCCGTTTACAAACGGGTGCCAAGACTCACCAGCATCGGTGGTGCGGCTGATGCCGTAGGGGTCGGCTTTGTAAAATGTATTCTCATCGATTGCGATCGCTGGGAATCTGGAGACCATCCGGGAACTTATGTTAGATCTGAGGCGTGTCCAGGTTTTCCCGCCATCCTTGGATCGAAATTCGGTTACGCCGAGGACGAAGAGCGTTTTATCTACAGCCAAAATCTGTAGGGCGGAGTCGAAATGCATCACTCGGGATGCATCTATAGGCGTTATGTCCGTCCATGACGTTCCAAGATCCGCGGAGTGGAAGATTCTTTTGTCTACGCTTCTCGGAATCCCGCGTTTCCTGGATCCCGACATCTCGACATCTCGTCCCATTCCAATATACAGGTCGCTTCCGTCAACCGTCACGGCATAGACGGCATCGGCTGCGTCTGTGAGCAATTGGTGCCATTCGTTTGAATCCAGCCGATAGAGGCCTTGGTTGGTGCCAGCGAATAAGGTGTTTCCGACGGCGGCGAAGCTATAAATCCGTTTCCCTGTCAATCCGGTGTTCAGGGGCATCCAGTGCCGACCGGTATCGGTAGATCGGAAGATGCCTTTCTCTTGAAGGGCGAGGGACAGGGTGATACCTTCTTTCTCGGGTGACTCGGTGACGATGAGTCCATTCGCGATGCCCTTGGGTCGCGCGCCAAGGGCGTTCCAAGTCTCACCCCCATCTTCTGAAGCGAATACTTCATCGGTAGAGACGGTATAGAGGGTGCCTTGGTGCTCGGTGATAGGGATTCGGTACTGTCCAATAGGGATGTCAGCGTTAAGAAGCACCCATGTCGCATCGGGCGTCAATTTATAGAGACCCGTTTTTGCAACAGCGTAGAGGGTGCCGTCAGCAGATTCAAAGATAGTGAAGACAATACTGCCTGTGGGACTCATTGCCTGGGTCCACCGTGAATCCGCCCCCGTGTCGGTGTCGTCCGATGCGTTTGCGGTGAAGTGAGGCTCGGCGGTTTGCATCCCGGCACCGCTGTTTTCACCGGGCGCGATCGTTCTACCGCTCCGGTTCCGCACTGCAGGTTTGGCGAGAATCTCAAGGTAGATGAGTTCATCAACGATTTCAATGGTAGGCTCAGTGTCGGCATCGAAACTGTATGGCACCTGAAACCGGAGGAGATATTGACTCCCGATGCCGAAGAGGATCGCCAAGACGGCTACGGCACCGAGTGCTGCCAAAGGGAGTAAGGGTTTCTTAGACGGGGGTGGCGCGGTTGGGCTCAGCTCGGCAATGTGTCGCATAACATTCTCAGTGAGACTGTCCGGGAATTGGAAGCTGCCAAGATTCTGCTGAATCACGTCTTCCTCTTTCCGGAGACGGTTGCGGGCGCGGCTCAGGCGGCTTTTGATGGTATTCTGGGAAACACCGAGAAACTCGGAAATGGATTTGATCGTCATCTCGCCGAGATAGTGGAGCGTCATCACCGTCCGTTCGCTTTCGGGCAGTTTCTGGAGGAGCGTCTTAACGACTTCACGGCGCGTTTCATCGGATTCAGCTTCCTGTTTTTCTGCCACATACTGAGAATATGAAACCCTATCTACCGCATTAGTCTCAGTAGCCTCTAAGGATTCCGGCACCGGCATGCGATTCTTTCGGAACCAGCTGCGACATAAGTTTGCCGCAATAACGTAAAGCCACCCCGAGAATTGGGTATGGTTTTTCAAGGTTCCGAGTTTTTTATACGCTTGGAGAAACGCGTCTTGTGTGATTTCCTGTGCGATATGAAAATCGCCGATCTTCCGCCACACCAGCGCGTGAACCCCCTGCTGATATTTTTTCACTAAGGGACTGAATGCCTCCTGGTCCCCTTGTAATATCCGCTGAATAAGTTGGGCATCGTTTTGTTCCACAGCAAGTCTCCTCCAGAAATGTTTATATCTATTGATTATGGGTGACGTAATTTAGACCTCAAAAGGTTGCATTATTTTTCAAAGGGTTCTCAGCGGAGTGCTATGTCTATAAATAGGGGCAACTTGGATTTGTTAATAATAGCACAGATCTATCCAAAAGTAAGTATGTAAATATTTCAGCAGCGGGTTGTAAAAAAAACGATTGGAGGAAGAATGGATGTATAGTGGGAAAAATTATGGAGATTGACGTTTTATAATTAATTTGACGGTGCAGGTAGGCGGGGGTGGGAACCCCGCCAATGGTGGTGATACATCCCTCGCCTCAGATGTCGGAACGGAAGAACTTCAGAAATGCCACCACCGTAAACGCTAAAGCGAAAAAACCGAGTAAGAACACATCCACTGCAGACCGCCGCAACGTTTCCGATAAATCAGGTTCCGTCAGTGTTGGGGGCGGTGGAATTTCTTCTGATTCAGAAAGATTATTCATCTGTCGATCCAATATTTGTTGGACCTGTGCCATCGCGTCGTCTGAGATTTCACTGAAATATGAATCATCAAGGTGCTGGTAGTATCTCTCACCCGTTTGAAAGTAGGTGTCCCTTTTTAACTTACCCGTTTGCGTTAGGTTTATCGCAGAATAGATGAGAGCGGACGTTGGCGCGAGCCGAGAGAGCATTTCTCCCATTTGTTCTTGGCGATCCTTTTCGCGTTGGTAGTCCTTGTCAATCTTGTTTGCTTGATCTTGGAACTTCAGTCGAAATTCCTCGTTAATCGGTTTCCGAAGCTCGTCCAATTTTTTTTGCACCTCTGGTGTTATCGCCAACTTCGTCCCAAAAGTTTCAACCATTTTTTGAGTCAACTTCTCTTGTTTCTCTTTCCCGAGGTTATTGCGAATTGCTGTTTTTTCCATATAAACAGTCTGCTGCGTTCGGGTCGGTGCGACCAATTTAGCAATGACAAACGCACCGCGGGGCGCGATGAGCACCGCGAGCACCCAGAATGTGAAAGCAACTATGAGGGCGGTTTTGGCGGTATCAAGGCATGTTGAGATGAGCACACCCATCGTAAAAAATACCGCGATATAAAGTAACGAGATAAGCGTGAGACCGAACACGGGGGCAGCAACCCCGAACTCACCTAAAGGAAATCCCTGCCCGACGAGTATGAGTAATCCCAAGAGGAAAGACACCAGAAATGGAACGACAAACACAACATATCCACCGATCAGTTTGCTCCATAAAAATACATCTCGGGGAAGGGAGTTGGATAAGTTTATCCGAAGTGTGCCGGCTTCTCTCTCTCCAGCCACAGCGTCAAATGTGAACAGAAGTGCCAGCAGACTGAAAACCGTCCCCACAATAAACAGGAAATCCAGATTGCCGAGTACGTACGCGAGGGGTGCTTGTGCAAGTGCGGGTGAACCCGTCCGAATGCCATTTCGCGTCATTCCAAGATGGGTCGGCAGCACTTCCTCTAAACCGTTTGCGAAGACGCTCAGCGGCGTGGGTTTGAGAAAAAGTTTGGAAACTTCTATGTTTGGGTTCTGTGCATTCGGCGGATTTTCCTTTGTTTCTGATCGTGAGCGATTCACCGATTCTTGATAATCTGTCAAGTTCTGACGATACTTGCGATAACTAATAGAAAAGGTGAGTGGGATGAGCAAAATGCACATTAACAGAAGTGCCACAAACCGAACACTCAAAACGTGATGCATGATCTCTTTCTGAATCAATGTTATTAACACGGTAATTTTTCCTCTGTTTTTTGTTTCTTAACCGTTTCGTTAGTCGTCTAATTTAAAACGTAACACACCGCTGCCATAGGTGCCAACATAAAGTATGTTCCCCTCAACATCAAGAGCACTAACAGGACTCGGAATATCGGGTGTCATCTGTTCCCATCTGTCAGAATTTTCTTTTAATTGATAGACGCCTTGTTCCGCTACGCCATACAGAGTTGTTCCGCTCGCCGCAAATTGGTCTATAACGATTGGCACGCCTTCAGGACCGGATGTAACGTGCCAATGTGTGCCATCGCTTGAATATGCAACCCCGCTATCGGTTGCCACGTAGATAGTGGCGCCAGCGAATTCTATTGCCTTGAAATGTGAAAAAGAAAACGGAAGTTCCCCCGTAACATCGTTCCACGTATCTCCTTCATCAAACGACTGGAAGAGGTGTCCGTCCAATTTAGCGACGTAGACAGTTCTCCCTAAAACAGCGATTTTGAAACCCATGAAACTCGGATTTTTAAAACTGTCAGCCGTATCAATGTATTCACCTTCATCTATGAGTCCGGTATCCACCCATTCAGGCGTGCCGATTTTCCATCTGAAGAGTCTTTGTTCATATTCCATATAGTAAGTATTACCACTGACAGCGAAACCTCCGAAAAGTCCGCTCACCAGTTTCAGGATCTCTTCCACGGTCTTACTGTAATCTCCAGCGAGTCCATCCACATCTACAGGGAAGTTTTTCCTTTCAAAATAGTCTGACCTCCCTAAAGATGACATCCCCGGAATAGGGTTTAACCGATTGTCCTCGGTAGTTAAGCGCAAGAGTTGAACGCGCGTGTCTTCTATACCTCTGGCATAGAGCAAATCGTTGGATTTCGCCAGATGCGTGATGTTTCCGAGATTGTGTGAGATAGGCGTCCACGACTCACCCCCGTTGGACGAGGCGAGAAGTTCGCCCGCCACATTGGCATAGAGCACATTCCGGACAGAAACTAAATTCATCACGCTTGTATTTACCAATCCCGTGCTAAATGGATGCCACGTCTTGCCGGCATCGGTTGTGCGATAAATCCCAGACTTTCCGTTCCGATAGAAGGTATTCGCATTCAAAGACACAAGCCTGGAAACATCACTTATGTCTGGTATATGTGAATCCAAGCTAACCCAATTTTCACCTGCGTCACTTGAGTAATAACTGCCTGTGTCGTCCATTGCGCAAAGGATTTCTTCCACTGCTACCATTTTGAAGGTTGAAGTCGTTTTCGTTTCTGCCTCTTTGGATCCATTTTTACCCTTCTGGTAGGATTCCGAAGTTCCAGAAGCAACATGAATCGTCATGCCGTCTTGGGAGGATGGCTCTGTTTTTCTTTTTCTAAAGTCTAAGGTCTGCCACGAATTTCCCAAATCTGTTGAGCGATAAAGTGCCAGAGATGTCGCCGATATCATTCGCGCTGGCACGCCGAAACCGATGCCTTGATTTACAGCCGCTTCTCCCACGGCGACATAGAGTCGGTGCCCGGCACTCGCTACTGCCCGGATATTCTGGGATTCACCCACTGGTAATAAGGTGCAGCCTTGCGAATTGAGGCGATAAAGTCCCGAGTCCGTCCCGACAAACACGACATTTTCAACGGCAGTGATTGCGCGAATTTTTTTGTTCATCAACTGCGCGCTTACGGAAGTCCACGAGGTGCCAGCGTCTACGGAACGAAATACACCATCAGCGAGGGCCAAGTACATTATAATATCGACTTGTGCCCCGGGTGCCTTATCTGTTATGACGAGATCAATCAACTGTCCTTCGGGACGTGTGCCGAGTGGATGCCACGTCTCACCTCTATCGATTGAAGTGAGGATTGCCCTATCGGAGACAACGTAGAGGATATCGTCCCGTTCTGTTATTTGCCACGATCCTTGGATAGGGATGTTAGGCGTGATGGATCGCCAGGCGTTTCCATCGTCTGTCAATCTATAGAGATCTGTGCCTGCGCCAGCATAGAGATCGGCGTTCGCTGTGAGGAACAGACTCTGGACCTTACCGCCTATGGGTCCCTTTGTCTGGGTCCATTGCGGTTTCGGGGTCGGGACTTCTGTCGTGTTGATGGGGAGTGTGGCAAAAAGGGGGTCGTCGGGTTTCTGACCTGCCCCGGGACTTTTACCGGGAAGTACCGAACTTCCTGCCTGAGTCCGGACGGCGGGTTTCGCAGGGGAGTCGTAAATAAAAACTGCATCAATAATCTCAACCGTCGATTCCGAGGTGGCATTGAGGTCGTAAGGCTTCTGAAAACGGGCGAGATGCTGCGTGCCAACCCCAATCAGTAGGAAAAGCACGACAGCTGAAACAGCTGAAAGTGCCAACGGGGCTGTCGGCTTTCCCGTAGGCGCAGGAACAGGACTCAGACGCGAAACTTCCCGCATGATGTTTTCTGTCAATTGATCCGGGAGTTGGAAGCTGCCAAGGTTCTGCTGAATCACGTCTTTCTCTTTTCGTAGACGGTTGCGAGCGCGGCTCAGGCGGCTTTTGACGGTATTCGGGGAGACACCGAGGAACTCGGAAATGGCTTGGATCGTCATCTCGCCGAGGTAGTGGAGCGTCATCACCGTCCGCTCGCTTTCGGGCAGTTTCTGGAGGAGCGTCTTAACGACTTCACGGCGCGTTTCATCGGCTTCAGTTGCCTGTTCTTCTGCCACATACTGAGAATATGAAACCCTATCTACCTCAGTAGCCTCAGTAGCCTCTAAGGATTCCGGCACCGGCATGCGATTCTTTCGGAACCAGCTGCGACATAAGTTTGCCGCAATAACGTAGAGCCACCCCGAGAATTGGGTAGGGTTCTTCAAGGTTCCGAGTTTTTTATACGCTTGGAGAAACGCGTCTTGTGTGATTTCCTGTGCGATATGAAAATCGCCGATCTTCCGCCAAACGAGCGCGTGAACCCCTTGCTGATATTTTCTCACTAAGGAACTGAATGCCTCTTGGTCCCCTTGTAATATCCGCTGAATAAGTTGGGCATCGTTTTGTTCCACAGCAAGCCTCCCCTACATCTATTGATTTAGGTGACGTAATTTAGACCTCAAAAGGTTGCATTATTTTTCAAAGGGTTCTCAGCGGAGTGCTATGTCTATAAATAGGGGCAACTTGGATTTGTTAATAATAGCACAGATCTATCCAAAAGTAAGTATGTAAATATAGTAGATGCTAAAAATAAGTTTACACTTGTAGCATAGGCTGTTAGCCTGTGCCGAGCGTAGCCTGGAATTCACAGTTCATCCAACGATACGAGTGTCTAAGTAATTACGGAATCTACTATATTTCAGCAGCGGGTTGTAAAAAAAAACGATTGGAGAAAGAATGGGCGTATAGTGAGAAAAATTATGGAGATTGACGTTTTATAATTAATTTGGCAGTGCGAGTAGGCGGGGTGGGAACCCCGCCAATGGTGGTGAGACATCCCTCGCCTCAAATATCGGAACGGAAGAACTTTAAGAACGCTACCGCCGTAAACGCTAATGCGAAAAAACCGAGTAAGAACACATCCACTGTAGATCGACGCAATGTGTCCGATAAAGAAGGTTCTGTCAACGTTGGTGGCGGTGGTATTTCCTCTGTTTCGGATTCAGAATCATTCATCCGAGCCGCTAACTGCATCAACACTGCCAGGGCATCGTCTGAAATATCGCTGAAATACGAGTCATCGAGTTGATCGTAGTACCGCTTCCCCGTTTGAAAGTAGGTGTCCCTTTTTAACTTACCGGTTTGTGTTAGGTTTATCGCAGAATAGATCAGAGAGGACGTTGGTGCGATCCGGGAGAGCAGCTCGCCAACCTGCTCTTGCCGATCCTTCTCACGCTGATAGTCCCTGTCAATTTTATCTGCGTGATTCTGGAACTCCAACCGGAACTGCTCGTTAATCGGCTTTCTGAGTTTATCCATTTTTGCTTGGAACGCTACGTCGTCTGAGCGAATAAAGACACCTTCGCGCGCCGCGAAAGCTTCAGTCATTTTTTCCCGAATTTTTTCATCCTTATCTTTACTCAGGTTGTTGTGAACTGCCGCTTTTTCCATGTAAACCGCCTGTTGTGTCCGGGTGGGCACGACGAGTTTGGCGACGACAAACGCACCCCGCGGCGCGATGAGCACCGCAAACACCCAAAACGTAAAAGCGACGATCAGCGCAGTCTTGGCGTTATCAAGACACGTTGATATGACCACGCCTATCGCAAAAAATACCGCAATATAGAGTAACGAGATAAGCGTTAGACCCAACACAGGCAGCGCAACTTTCAGCTCACCCAGCGGAAACCCTTGCCAGACGAGCAGGAGTAACCCCAAGAGGAAAGACACTAAAAACGGAACAACGAACACAATGTATCCACCGATTAACTTGCTCCACAAAAACACATCTCGGGGCAGAGAATTCGATAGGTTTATCCGAAGGGTTCCCGCCTCCCGCTCTCCTGCCACCGCATCAAATGTAAACAGAAGTGCCAGCAGACTGAAAACCGTCCCCACGATAAACAGGAAATCCAGATTTCCTAATACATACGCCACGGATGCCTGCGAAACCCCTGCTGACCCTTGCCGCACGCCATTCCGCGTCATCCCAAGATAGGTCGGTAGTGCCTCCTCTAAACCGTTGGCGAAGACGCTTAGCGGTGTGGGCTTGAGGAAGAATTTAGAAACTTCTGTATTTGGGTCTGGGGTATTCGGTGGATTTTCCTCCGCTTCTGTCCGTTCGCGTTTCAGGGATTCTTGATAATCTGTTAAGTTCTGGCTATACCTCCGATAATTGATCGAAAGCGTGAGTGGAACGAGCAAGAGACACATTAACAGAAGTGCCACAAACCGAACACTCAAAATGTGGTGCATAATCTCTTTTTGAATCAATGTCATTAACATCGTAATTTCTCCTTAAATATCGGAACGGAAGAACTTCAGAAACGCTACCGCCGTAAACGCTAATGCGAAAAAACAGAGTAAGAGGACATCCACTGCCGAGCGACGCACTGTATCCGATAAAGAAGGCTCTGTCAGAGGTGGGGGTGGCGGGAGTGCCTCTGTTTCGGATTCACCATTCAGTCGACTCCCCAATTGTAACATCTGTGACAACGCGTCGTCTGAAATTTGGCTGAAATACGCATCATCGAGTTGATCGTAGTACCGCTCCCCCGTTTGAAAGTAGGTATCCCTTTTTAACTTGCCGGTTTGGGTGAGGTTCATCGCGAAATAGGTGAGTGAGGCGGTGGGCGCGATCCGGGAAAGCATCTCGCCAACCTGTTCTTGCCGATCCTTTTCGCGTTGATAGTCCCTATCAATCTTGTCCGCTCGATTCTGGAACGTCTGTCGAAACTCTTCCTCAATCGGTCCTCTAAGTTTATCCAACCGTTTTTGCGTCTCTGGATCGCTTAGGTCTAGACCAATAGAACCCCCACTATCGAAGGCCAGAGCCGTTTTTTGCCAAATCTTCTCGTCCTTATCCTTCGTCAGGTTATTGTGAAGTGCGCTTTTTTCCATATAAACCGCTTGCTGTGTCCGGGTGGGTGCGACGAGTTTGGCGATGACAAACGCACCTCGGGGGGCAATCAACACCGCAAATACCCAAAACGTAAAAGCGATGATCAATGCAGTCTTTGAATTGTCCAGATACGTTGAAATGGCGACACCTATCGCAAAAAACACAGCAATATAGAGCAGCGAGACAAGCGTCAGACCGAGCACGGGCAGCGCAACATTGAGCTCACCGAGTGGAAACCCTTGCCCGACGAGTATGAGTAATCCCAAGAGGAAAGACACCAGGAATGGAACGACGAACACAATGTATCCGCCAATCAGCTTGCTCCACAAAAACACATCTCTCGGAAGCGGATTTGACAGGTTTACCCGAAGCGTACCTGCCTCTTTCTCCCCGGCAATCGCATCACACGTAAACAGGAGTGCCAACAAACTGAAAACGATCCCGACGATAAATAGGAAATCCAGGTTCCCAAGGGCATACGCCACGGATGCTTGAGAAACCCCTGCTGACCCTTGTCGCACGCCATTCCGTGTCATCCCAAGATAGGTCGGCAGCGCCTCCTCTAAACCGCTCGCGAAGACGCTTAGCGGCGTGGGTTTGAGGAAGAATTTAGAAACTTCCGTGTTTGGGTCTGGGGTATTCGGTGGATTTTCCTCCGCTTCTGTCCGTTCGCGTTTTACCGATTCTTGATAATCTGTTAAGTTCTGGCTATATCTACGATAATTGATCGAAAGCGTGAGTGGGATGAGTAAAGCACACATCAGCAGGAGCGCGATAAACCGGACGCTGAGAATGTGATGCATAATCTCTTTTTGAATCAATGTCGTTAACATGATAATTTCTCCTGCGTTTTTTACGTGAGTTCGGTTGCATCTCTTTTACCGAACTCACGTTATTATAGAGTGAAGTCAATGAACGGATAACACGTCAGCGGACAACAATACCGATAGTTGCTCAAGGATGTCCCGTCCTTCTTCCGATTTCAGAAATTCCGCGCCGAGTTGCGATTCGAGTTGCGCCTGTAGCTGTTCCTTAATTTGGCTTCCCACCTGCGGGAGTGCTTGTTTGAAGATATCCCTCCCCATTGGTGTTTTGAGAAAGTCTTTTCCCAATTGTGCCTCAACCTGAGAAGCAATTTCTTTCTCCAAGGCACCAAGCATTTTCGGCACGAATTGTTTGATTATCAGTTTTTCAGTTGCCTGCTTGAGTTGCTGCCTGCCTGCTTGTGTCTTGAGAAATGCCTTTCCGTGTTGTTTGTGTAAGTCCCGCACAACGTCAGCAAGCGCGGAGAATCCCATTTTGTTGCTATTATAAATGTCTCTTTGCGGACCGTTACGATAGAGTTTTCCACCGAGACTGAGATTGAGACGATGGTGTTCACAGCGAACGATAGGTGTCATATCGCCTTCCTGTGTCCATAGCATCTGTTGCGCCTCTTTCTCAGAAGGCCGGATCTCATAGAGATAACTGCACGGCAGGGTCGGATCCGACGCATCTTCGGTGAGAACGCCAGGGATGCCTGCTGTTGTATCTGCTGCGCAGAGGAGAAATTTTGCGTCCAGATACTCAGGAGAAAGTTCGGAAAGCCACTGCGGATCTACATCGGCGTTGGCAGCCCTATAGTCATCACGGGCGCGCTTTATTTTTCTCAAATTTTCTCTGCACATCTCAATCCCTTTGGAAGCCTTAGAACTTTGTTGCTCCGAGAGTGAGGCAAGTTCGTAAGGATAGACATCTGCCAAGAGGCACCGGTTGAGGCGTACCAACGCCTCTCCACCTTGCGGGTTTTCTGCGATGAGTGCCTCTGTGTGTTCACTGAGTTCAATATTGGCGAACCGTTGCGCATCGTAGAGGGAATCCCCTTGAAGCAGTCGATTTAGGTCTGAAAGCAGTACTTCCTGCTGCCGAGGGGATGGGGTGCTTGCGCCATTGTATCCGAATAACACCCACTGCATATCTTCCGACAATTGCGATGCGATAAATTCGGACACCGGCGCGCGCGCGTCTTGGAGTTTTGCAACCAAACTGCCCGGATCTTTAACCGCAGCCATATCAAAAAGGAGCTGATCTGTGCCTGCCTGAAGCGGTAGTTGGGTTACCATCGTCATGAATAGAGTCGTTAGCAGGAGTGTCGCGCAAACCGTTAATTTGTGTAGTCCGGGTCGCAAGACAGAAGGTTGTGCAACAATGGTTCTGGATTTTCTAATTATTTTTAACATTTTCAAAATCTCCTTTTTTATTTTCTTTTTTTTTAATCATTGTGAGTCGCCTGAACGCTTATCTATTGGATGAATAGTTGAGTTTCTGTTTTGAGCAATCTAAGAGCGTGCCTATCTTTTGTAGCGCAAACTGTTAGTTTGCGTCGTAGGGGCACAAACTAACAGTTTGTGCTACGAATATCTCGGAATCATGAACCACTCTCAATCCAGTTTAAAACGTAGCACACCGCTGCCACGGGTACCCACATAAAGCACGTTACCCTCAACAGCAAGCGAGGTAATAGGCATCGGGATTTCCGGGGCAACCTGTTGCCACACCCCAGTCCCCTCTTTGAATTGATACACCTGTCGTTCACTTGTCCCATACAGCGTTGTCCCGTCTACCGCAAACCTTTCTATAACGATGGGAGTGCCTTCTGTATCCGTTGTCGTGTGCCAGTCGAGGGCTCCATCGTTTGCATAAATGACTCCACTATCAGTTGCGACATAAAGAGTACTGCCTGCAAAGGTGATTGCATTGAAATCCGCAACAGGAAATGGGAGGCTCTCCGTAACATCGTTCCACGTGTTTCCTTCGTCAAACGATTGAAAGAGGCGTCCGTCCCATGTACCGATGTAGACGGTATTCCCTGAAGCCGTCAGGTTAGAAGGCAGGGAATCAGCGGTGTCAGCATTGCCAATTATATCGGCAGGAAGTTTATTGATGAGTCCGGTATCCACCCATTCAGTTGTGCCGGGCTTCCATCTGAAAAGTCTTTGTTCAAACTCCATATAGTAAGCGTCACCACCGACAGCGAAATTCCCGACAAGCGAGGTCAAAATCTCAACAACGAGTTCCTCTAAAACCGGACTATAGTCTTCAACAAATGCCTCTGCATCTAAATCTTCAAGAGTATTTTTTTCTCCCTCCGTCTCGTCTGTTCCTGGAAAAATTTCCATGAAACGTTCTTCCAGCAGTTTGGTATAGTTTCTCCCGACTAAAAATGGCATACCCGGAACAGGTGTTAACCGATTATCCTCAGTAGATAAGTGAAAGAGGCGGGGGTGCGGTGTCGTTTCGTCTACACCTCTGGCGTAGAGCAGATCGTTGAATCTTACCAGATTTATGATGTTTCCGAGGCTGCTTGGGACAGGGGTCCACGACTCACCCGCATCGGATGAGGTGAGAAGGGTGCCTCCCACGTTCGCATAGAGCACGTTCTGCACAGAAACTAAATGCATCACAGCTGTCTTTACCAATCCAGGGTTAAACGGATGCCACGTTTTGCCGGCATCGGTTGTGCGATAAATCCCGGACTCTCCGTTCCGATAGAAGGTATTCGCATCCGAAGACACAAGCGTCGAAACATCTGCTATATTCGGTATGCTTGAATTCAAAAGAACCCAAGTGTCCCCCGCGTCACTTGAGTAATAACTGTTTCTGTCGTCTAATATCAAAAGGTTATCTTCCACTGCTATCATTTTAAAGATTAAAGTCGGTTTCGTTTCTGCGTTCTTAGGAGGCTCCTTCCCATTTGGGTCGGAGTTCGGATCTCCAGCGCCAACCCGAATCGTCATGCTAACTGGGGTGGAAGGCTCTGTTTCTACTTTTCCATAGTCTAATGTCTGCCACGTATCTCCCAAATCTGTTGAACGATACAGGGACAGAGATGTCTCCCATACCATTTGCGATGGCACCATGATCCCAAAATCTTTGTTCACCACTTTGTCACCCACGGCAACATAGAGTCGATGCCCGGCATTTGCCAGCGCGCGGACATTGCGGGTCTCATGGTCTTCATCTACCGGTAATAACATCCAACCTGCAGAATTGAGGCGGTAAAGTCCAGAATCCGTTCCAACGAACACGACATCTTCAATAGCAGTAATTACGTGAATTTCTTTGTCCATCAACGGATCGCTGGCAGGCGTCCACGATTTTCCGGCGTTCACAGAGCTGAATACGCCATTAGTGAGTCCCAAGTACATGACAATATCAGTGTGCGTCCCAGGAAACCCATCTGTTATGACGAGATCAACCAGCTGTCCTTCGGGACGCGCACCGAGGGCATGCCATGTCTCGCCTCTATCTATTGAAGTGAGGACTTCCGTATCAGAGACAACATAGAGGGTCTTATCATGTTCTGTCATCTGCCAGGATCCGCTAACAGGCATGTTGGTGTTGACAATGCTCCACCGACTTCCATCGTCTGCCAATCTATAGAGATCGGTCCCTGTTCTGGCGTAAGAATCCCCGTTAGATGTGATAGATAGGTTCTGCACGCTACCACCTTCAGGTCCCCGAGTTTGGCGCCATTGCGGTTTCGGCGTTGAGACGTCTATCGTATCGACGGGTAGCGTAGCAACAAGAGAGTCGTCGGGTTTCTGACCCGCGCCGGGACTTTTACCGGGGAGTGCCGAACTTCCTGCCTGACTCCGAACTGCGGGTTTCGCAGGGGAATCGTAAACGAAAACTGCGTCAATAATCTCAACCGTGGGTTCCGATGTCGCATCTAAATTGTAAGGTCTCTGAAAACGGGAGAGATACGTGAAACTTCCTGCATAATGTTATCCGCGAAAGTATCGGGAAGTTGGAAGCTCCCGAGATTCTGCTGAATCACGTCTTCCTCTTTCCGTAGACGGTTGCGGGCGCGGCTGAGCCTGCTTTTGACGGTATTCGGAGAGACACCGAGAAACTCGGAAATCGCTTGGATCGTCATCTCGCCGAGATAGTGGAGCGTCATCACCGTTCGTTCGCTTTCCGGCAATTTTTTGAGCAGTTCCTTGACGATTTCACGCCGTGTTTCATCCGCATCGGTTTTCTGCTTGTCTGCTACATATTGAGAATATGACCCTTTGTCCACCTCATTGGTATTGTCAGCGTCTAAGGATTCCATCGGCAAACGCTTCCTTCGGAGATAGTCGCGACTCAGGTTTGCCGCGATAACGTAGAGCCAACCCGCAAACTGGTTATGGTTTTTCAAGGTTCTGAGTTTTTTATACGCAGTGAGAAACGCGTCCTGCGTGATCTCTTGCGCAATATGGAAGTCCCCTATCTTCCGCCATACCAGCGCATGAACCCCCTTCTGATATTTTCTCACCAAGGGACTGAATGACTCCTGGTCACCTTGGAGGACCCTCTGGATGAGCTGAGCATCTTTCTGTTCCATTACAAACTACCTCCGGAATCGTGTGGTATCTGTTGATTGAAGTGACGTAACATGCGTGCCGAAAGGTTGCATTATTTTTTCAAAAAGGTAAATGTTCGACAAAAAGATTCACCAAACAGATTTTTGACAGCCCTCATTGATTGAGGTGACGTAACTCGGATATCCAAAGGTTGCATTATTTTGTAATTTTCATTCAAACTTCTTGAAATATATGTTATACTTTAAAAATACAGGCTTTTTCGGAACCACGATAGACATGCGCAACTGGGAGGCTTAGCATGGAACACCATATAACAGATGAACAGTGGGAACATTTTTGGGAAAACGGTTACGTGCGCATCGGACAAGTCGCGACGGACGCAGAACTCGCAGGACTGCAGCAGCAGATGGACGACATCATGCTCGGGAAAGCATCACTGGATTATGACCAAATCATGATGCAACTGGATCGGGAACCCGGAAAGAACTCCCCCGGACCGCAGTCTAAGGGACATAAAGGTGCCACGTTGTTGTATCGGAAAATTCAGAACCTCGAACTCGATCCGATTTTCTTGGCGTATCTCCAGAAACCCGTTTTCCAAGAGGTATGCGCGAAAATCTACGGAGATGACACCCCTGTTGCCTGTTTTCGGGCGATGTTTATGAACAAACCCGCACACGAGGGCACGCAGCTGACATGGCATCAGGACAGATGGCGAGACCTCGATCGTGACCCGCAGATCACGATTTATACGGCTTTGGATCCCGCAACGATTGAGAATGGGTGTGTGCATATCATTCCGAAGTCGCATAGCAGGCTCATCAATCCTGAAAACGGATCCGGTTTTCTCACACAGGAACACATCGACGACATCGTCGCGAAGGCGACACCGCTCCCGATGGAGTTGAAGGCGGGAGAGGTCGTCTTACTCCACAATTGGATGCTACACAGTTCCGGGACGAACGATACCGATATTCCGCGGCGGGCGTTCAGTGTCTGCTACATGCATGGCGAGACGAAGTCGCATCACGGGCACGCCTTTACGCGGGTGTTCGGCGATGACGCTATCCGTGTCGAGGATTTATCGAAGTTTAAGTACGAAAGCCCAATCGTTTAGTTTTTATAACCCAAGTTGCTACTAACGGTTTTGCTTGTTTGAAAAACCTTTTCAGTACCTTTCTTCACCCCCGGGGAATGCCATAAGGCATTCATACCGTTGATTCCGGGGTGATATGTCTATAGAAAATTGTGTGTTCAACCTCTTGCACTCCCGGGGAATGCCATACGGCATTCATACCGTTGATTCCGGAGTGCTATGTTCATAGATAGGTGGCAACTTAGGTTTTTATAGTAAAGTCGAAAAATAAGTTGACTTCTGTAGCATAAACTGTTAGTTTGTGCATCTTTAGCGCGCAGACTCATAGTCTACGTGACAATGGAAGTGTTCACGTAATTATGGACTTTACTATAATTTGCTGTTACTTATCCGCAAGGAATAATTAAAAAAGGAGAACAATATGGCGAAGATTCGACTTGCCATGATTGGGTGTGGCGGAAACTCCTCAGGTCACGCCAGACGTATGAATGCAAATCCTGACGTGCAAATCGTCGGCACTTGCGATGTGAATACCGATATCGCTAACGGTTATATTGATCGGAACCTGTCCGATCTGAGTCCACGTCCGGGGGCTTATGACGACATCGGCACGCTGCTGAAAGAGACATCGCCGGATGCCGTGGTCATCTCTACACCCCACACGCTCCATTTCGAGCAGGGCATGCAGGCACTTGAAGCGGGCTGCCACGTTTTAATGGAAAAACCGATGGTCACGTCTTCCAGAGACGCGTATACCCTCGCAGAGAAGGTGGAAGAGACCGGACTTACCCTCACCATCGGCTACAATACGCCGTGCACACCCAATTTCTATTATACCCGAGAGATTATCCGTAGCGGGGAATTTGGCAAGCTGGAATTGGTCATTGGCTATATTACGCAGGGCTGGAAAGGCGGCACAACAGGGACATGGCGGCAGAACCCGAAACTCTCTGGCGGTGGACAAGCCTACGATAGCGGCGCACATCTCCTGAACAGTCTCTGCTGGGCGGTCGAGTCGAAAGTCGCTGAAGTCTACGCCTATACAGACAACCAAGACCGAGACGTTGATATCAACTCCTCGATTAACGTCAAGTTTGAAAACGGTGTGCTCGCAGCGATGGCGGTGAGTGGCAATTGCCCAAGTCCTGGCGGCACGCACATGGCGTTAGTGTTTGAAAACGGCAGGATCGAGGTTGACGGCTGGAGTGGTGGTTGGATTCGCGTCTGGAAAGGTGGAGAAGCGTTGGATCCGCCTCCGATTACAGACGACATGTCCGCCGGTTCGCCTGACGACAACTTCATCGACGCTGTTTTGGGGAGAGCAGAATCCCGCACGAGTCCCATGAACGGGATTATCCAATCCGAATTGATGGATCTCATCTACGAATCTGCGGAAACGGGTGTCCCAGCACGTCCAGAACGCTAAGACTACTTTCCCCGACCCGGTAGGTGCGGTTTGTAACCGCACCTTTATATTTTGGTAAAGTCGAAAAATAAGTTGACTTCTGTAGCACAAACTGTTAGTTTGTGCCTCTTTAGCACGCAGCCTCACAGTCTACGCGACAATAGATATGGACTTTACTATAACTATATTAACGTCGCGCCTGTAGGGCGGGGTGCTGTTGGTCGGATAGGTAGCTTCTCATAAGAACGATACGCGAGGTCTGCTAAATATGGCGTTTCAATTCGGACGTGTCCTTCCGCCCGTGAGTGCATGAGCGCGTCAAGCACACCCGTCACGAGGAGCGTCCGTTCCACAGGATACTGAGGTTTCCCTGTCACGAACATCTCTTCAATATTAAGACTCAAATAACTGAAATGCGCGTGCGGAGGTCCGTTCTGTAGATAAAACTCCGTCGCGTGGTAGGTATCGCCAGTCTTCGCCGCGTAAGCGAAATCAGAGACGTACCCGGTCAGCATCAGCACAGTAGAACGGAATCCATCGCTATGCTCCAACAGAAACGCCGTTGGATTCGGGCAACCCTCTATAAAGGAGGTATCCGGACGATTTTCAATCTGTGCACACGCCTTTTCTGCTAAATCAAGGGACCACTTTCCTGCTTCACCCGTCTCCCAGACCGCGTCGCCTTCCAGACACTGAATTGCCACGATGCCAGATTCACCGCCGTGTCGACGTTCAATCATACACTGTAGCGTTTCAAGTGAATGAAAACCGTAGGACTCCACACCGGCATAACCGATACCGATAGCGGTTTCCAGTTCTGTATCAAGCGGATGTTCCAAAAAGGGGTTCCGCCAAGAGAGCGGTAGCGAGGAACCCGCCATAAACGGGACATCGAGTGCCTTTGCGCGATGATACATCCAAATCGCGTCGTCCCAATTATAAGAGAGATGCTTATCGCAGAAAACAGGGACGGATCTGCCACTCGATGCGAAGACACCGCAAATCTGCTCGAACATATAACGGCGCGGGTACATGTGTTGCCCGATCTCGTTATACGGATAATCCCCGTGTTCGCCGATCAAGAGCACACCATCGACAGCCAATTCATTCCCACCGAGCGTCAAGGCTTGCCGAATACTCGGATAGATAGGCACCTTATGCTCAGCAGCTAAACCGACCCCAATGTCCCGATCGTCTACCTGATCCAGATAGATGGACACCAATTCCACGCGCGGCATCCGATGCCCCGTATCCGTCGGGAACCCCTTCATATATTTCGTAGCAATCACATCAGCATGCGAATGCTGATAATACGTCGTGATAATCGCAGCAATTTTCTTGGGTGTGTCCATTGTTCCCCTCTCCTACCTCACAATTTCGGTCCCGATCCCACCCTCTGTAAAAACTTCCAGCAATAGAGAGTGCGGGATGCGTCCATCAATGATATGTGTTTTGTAAACCCCACCGATAAGCGCTGTCGTGCATGCCTCTACCTTCGGCAGCATACCGCCTGCGATGAACCCTTCTTCTATTAATGCGTCTATCTCCCTCATACGCAGGGTAGGTATCAGCGAGGCTGTATCCGATAGATCCCGGAGGATACCGCGTGTATCCGTCAGGACAATCAATTTCTCCGCTTGGAACGCAGAAGCGATCTCACCCGCCATGGTGTCGGCATTGATGTTATAGGTTTGTCCGTCAGTCCCAACACCGATGGGTGCGATGATAGGGATATAACCTGCTTTGTCGAGTGCCGTAACCGACTCGGTGTTCACGCCAATTATTTTCCCGACAAACCCCAAGTCAACATCTATACTGCGTCCACCTTCGTCGCTAATCTGCGTCTCCTGTTTCTCCGCGAGGATCATGTTCGCATCCTTTCCAGACAACCCAATCGCTTTTCCCCCGTGTTGGTTGATCCGAGCCACAATCTCCTTATTGATCGACCCAAGCACCATCTCAGCGATTTCAACCGTTTCCGCATCGGTTACCCGCAACCCCTGTATAAACTCCGGGACCTTCCCGATTTTATCCATCCATGCGCTGATTCTCGGACCCCCGCCGTGCACGATAATCGGTCGGATGCCGACATATTTCATCAACACAATATCCTGCATGACGGAATGGATAAGCGTCTCATCCTCCATCGCGGCACCGCCATATTTGATAACAATCCGCCGATCGTAAAAGCGACGAATATAAGGTAAGGCTTCAATAAGAACTTCAGCAGTTCTATCCATCTTGTTAAGTCTCGTTCCCTTTTATTTTCTTAAACTTCATTAAGCGATATTCGGAAATAAATTCCCATTTTCCCGAAGGCTGCGAACCCGTAAGAGGTTTTTGCTTGGAGGTTTCCCGAGGGTTCCGCGCCCGATGCCAACTATTTAGTTTTCCCTCAAAAAAGGCGGAAAGTCCCCCTGATAAGGGGGATTTAGGGGGTTTCTTTGGACCAAAAACCCAAAACTGAATGACCCTAGTGACAAGTTGGGTTATCTGTAATAAAATAGTGTATAATATTAATGATACGTAAACCCTCTGTGTTTGTCAAATTAAATGCAGTCATCAGTTATCAATAGTCAGTTAAGGAGCACGAACACCATGCAAATATCCGCACAGATTTCACAATTTCACGGTGTAGGTATACCCTTTAAAGTTTCCGAGATGCCCGTGTCTGCAACACCAGACGCTGTTCTCGCCCGCATCTCACTCGCAACGATCTGTGGCTCAGACCTCCATACAGTATCGGGGCGCCGGGGTGCAGAGATCCCATGTGTACTCGGGCATGAAGTCACCGGAACAGTTGCGGCACCCACCCATCTCCGTTCTGCAACCGATGAGATACTGCGGGAAGGCGATCGGATTACCTGGAGTCTCACGACTGCCTGTGGGACATGTGAGTATTGCGTCAGTCGGAACCTCCCCCAAAAATGTGAGACGATGTTTAAATACGGGCACGCCCGAAGTGAAGGTCCCGACGCTATTTCAGGTGGGTTCGCTACGCATATCCTACTGCGTCCAGGGACAGCGATCTATCGCATTCCTGACACCATGACGGATCAAGAGGCTGTCCCGATCAACTGCGCACTGACGACCGTCGTAAACGGCTTGGCGAACATCGGCACATATTCCGATGAGACGGCTATCGTCCACGGTGCCGGCATGCTCGGAATCTATGCCGCATGCTATTTGCATGAACAGGGATATCAACATGTCGTTGTTGTGGATACCAACGAAAGCCGATTGAAGGTTGCCAAACGGTTCGGTGCAACGCATACCTTCAACCCGGATGAGACCGTTGTTGAAGAAATTGACGCAGCCGTAAAAGAACTGACGAACGGACGAGGCGCCGATCTCGGTGTAGAGGTCAGCGGCGCGACGATTGGCATCCCTAACCTGATTACATGGTTAGCAATTGGCGGGAGATGTCTGACCCTCGGTTACGTCTATCCAAACGCACATATCACTGTCGATGCCCACCAACTCGTCACGAAATGTGTGACGCTCCGGGGCGTTCATAACTATCATCATACTGCACTTGGCGATGCGATCCGCTTCGTTGCGGAAAATCGGAGCCGTTACCCATTTGCCGAGCTCATCGGAGAAACATATCCATTAGCGGAAATTAACACCGCATTTGAACACGCGTTCCGCCAAGAGACCCTCCGCGTTGCGATTGCCCCATCTTTAGGCATGTAGCTCAAACTGTATGAAGTTTGAATAAATAACTCGGTAATCCTCTGTTCCCCCCGACCCGGTAGGTGCGGTTTCCAACCGCACTCGTTCCCCCGACTTGGTAGGTGTGGTTTCCAACCGCACTCGTTCCCCCGACTTGGTAGGTGTGGTTTCCAACCGCACTCGTTCTCCCGACGCGGTAGGTGCGGTTTCCAACCGCACTCGTTCCCCCGACGCGGTAGGTGCGGTTTCCAACCGCACCGGTTCTGAATGTCTAATTAATTCTAAAACCTACCATAGTTTGGGACACCCTATATCCGTTCGCGCCTACAGTTCCGTATCAATCCAGCACCGTGTGCCATCAGTACGGACGGTAATCGCGCCTACTGCGTCGGTGCGTAGCATCGGACAGCCACGCGCCTGATACCGCGCAACCACACTTGCATGCGGAAACTGATAACGGTTTCCTTGACCGAGTGAGACGATCGCACACCGCGGTTGAACGGCATCCAAAAACGGAACACTGCTCGATGTACGACTCCCGTGATGCGGCACTTTTAGGATTTCGGAACGGAGGTCGTGTCCAGCGGCGATGAGTCGGGACTCCGCCTGCTTACCGATGTCACCCGTGAACAGGATGTCCACTGCACCATATGTAATTTTCATGACGAGGGAATCGTCGTTTTTATCCGTATCCAGCAGGTTGGTGGAACTCGGATCGACGGGATGCAGGAGATTGAGCGTGGCGGTTGACGTGAATTCGATCTCTCCAGCATAAGGAAACGCATACGGGATATTCCGGGCTTTAACAATGGCATGTAAGCGGCGATGCGTCTGAGAGTCGAGCGGCATATCGGATATACCGAGCACCTGTCCGACTTTAAAGTTCTGTAGGATATAGCCAAGTCCGCCGCCGTGGTCGAGGTCTGGGTGTGTCAGCATCACCATATCGAGTGCCCGAATGCCGTGGAAATCAAGATAGGGTTCAATGATCCGTTCCCCGACATCGTATTCAACCCATTTCTGCTTCTGTTTGTCGTAATAACGTCGTTGGATGCCACCATCAATCAGCAGCGTTCGGTTGTCTGGAAACCTGACGATTGCGGCGTCTCCCTGCCCGACATCCAGCGTAATCACTTCTAACAATCTTCCCTTCTCATGGAATGCGGTATCCCAGATCCAAATCGCTATAACGGAGAGTCCGATGAGGCTTGCGACTTTCCAGTGACGATAGGTGGCTCGCCAATGGGTCATCCATAGACAGAAGACGATGTAGACGACGAACAGACCGAACGTCGGGGGTGCTAACTTGACGACACCCGATATCTGTCCGAATAGACCGATGAGGGTCAAGAAGATCGAGATAAGGGCGTGATTGAGAACGCCGAGCAGTTTCGCAAGCGGAAGCCAAATAAAACCGATGCATACAGATGCCATCCCCACCGCAACGATGAACGATACGAGTCCGACTGCGAAGGGTCCGACAACAATACCGAGCGGATATGCCCGAAAGAAATGGTAGGCGATGAGGGGACCCGTTCCGATTTGCGCTGCGAACGTCACGAGATAGGAGAGCACCATCCATTTGAGTGCAGCCGTCCGAAATCTCGTCAGGACTGAACCCTCGCTTTCCGAAGCTGAACCCTCTGTGCCTTCCCAGAGTCGGCGCAACGGGGTCTCCATCTTCGGAACGAAATAGACGATTGAAGCCACGGCGACAAAGGACAACTGGAATCCGACATCCCACAGTTGCAATGGGTTCAAAAGGAGCAGCACTAACGCCGCAAACGCTAATAGATTGAAGATATCCGCATCTCTATCAATGAGGGTCGCACAGAGAAATAGGATTGCCATCAGCGAGGCACGAAAGACGGAAGGGCGGAAACCGATGAGACAGGCGTAGATGAGCACTACGATAATCGTCAAGAGACAAAGTATCTTCTGTGGTAATCTGAAGCGCGAGAAACCGAAATAGCAGAACATCGCAACAAGCCCGACATGCAGACCGGAGACGGCGAGCACATGGAAGGTGCCGCTGTTTCGGAAGAGCACCAATGTCTCTGTGGGAACATCGCTCCGTTTGCCGAGGAGGATACCTTTGAGAAGCTGGGCATGCAATGACGGTTCAGGAAACGGCGTTTCGACCTCAGTCTCTGTATAGATACCGTCAATCAGACGTTCGGTCCGGAGACGGAGTGCCTCTATCCACCGTAAGGGTGGAAATCCGCCCTGTTTCCCAATTCGCACAAGACCGATCGTATCGATGATCCCAACGACTCCTTGCCGGGAAAGATGTGCCTGGTAATCGAAACCCCCGGGATTGCGCTTGGTTTGCGGTTGACGCAGCACACCGGTCAGCGTCAGATCTTTACCGTAGCGGAGCGGTAGCAACTCTTGGAATCTGATGAGGCATTTCGCTGAGACCTGTTGTGCTGGGTCTGACAATAACTGGAGTTCACCGACGGCGTAGCAGGCATCCCACGCCTCCCCGCGTTCGGGTTGATATACCGTGGTGCCTGAAAAATGAATCGGTTCGTTATAAAAGTGGGATGGGATTGGCGAATGGGTTGCGGTTTCTAATCGGAGCATACCACCAGCGAAGATGGATAGATGGAGCAGGGCGTAACAGAGGAACCGCTGACGGTTTCTTGTTACCATGCCACCCATAAAGCAGAGGAGTACAAACATCCAGAGCCACAGAAACGGGAGAGATACCCATTTGCCTGCAATGATGCCCAGTAAATACGGGATAAGAAAATAGAGCGCCGGACGCGGTTTGATCTTCATCTGAATTTTATGCGAGGTTTTTTCTTGCTGTCCTTCCATTATACCCGTATCTTCAAAAATATTCTGATTTTTTCTCAGAAATCGGTGTCCACACCCATAGCACTCCGCTGGAGTGCCAGAAGGGGTCCCGTCTTTTCTATAGACCTGTTGCTCCACTGGAGCAAAGAGGCAGTTTTACAGATCAACACTTCCTCACCCCAGCGGGGTGATATGTCTATAGAAATCAGCAAGAGCCATCCCTGCACTCCAGCGGAGTGCTATGTAAGAAGCATAAGAAGCGGCGTGACGAATTTAGGATCAAACTTTACACACCCCCCCAACAGGTTCCGCTTGACGTGTCCTTACCTTTGTGATACAATTCCCTTTAATACCCCTCCATAGGAAACGTAAATGCCAAAAAACAATATTCTCTCACAGATGCCGATAGACCTCGGCAACAACCTAAACCTCCGATTTGCGACGCCTGCCGATACGGACGCACTTGCTGAATTCAACACCCGTCTTCACGGAGAAGAAAGCGTGGGTCCAGGGATCCGAGACCTGATGTCAGGGGATCACCCCACCTGCAAAGCAAGCGATTTCACCGTCGTTGAAGATACCAAGACAGGAAAAATCGTGTCCTCGCTCTGCCTAATCTCACAGACATGGACATATAGCGGTATCCCTTTCAAGTTCGGGCAACCCGAATTCGTTGCAACGGAACCCGAATACCGCAGGAGAGGCTTGGTCCGTAAGCAGTTCGAGGTGATTCACGCCTTGAGTGAGGCGCGCGGGGAACTCATGCAGGGGATCACAGGGATCCCATGGTATTACCGACTCTTCGGATACGAGATGGCACTGGATATGGAAGCAGAACGCGTTATAGACGGGATACATATCCCATCGTTGAAAACAGGGGAGACCGAGACGTGTCGCCTTCGACCCCGAACGGATGCCGATAACGTTTTCATCCAAGACCTTTATGAGAGCAGGGCTGAACAGAATATCTTCACTTGCACTCGGACACCAGCGATGTGGGAGTATGAATTCAATGGACGCTCGGCGGGGAGTGAGGCACGGTATGAATTCTTACTGATTGAGGACAAGGAAGGCACGAAACTCGGCTATGTCCAGCATTTCCAATGGTGCTACGATAATTTCCTTGTCATGCGACTGACGCTTAAACCCGGTGTCGGCTGTCTCCATCACATCTCGTCACTCTTGCGAGCGTTATGGAAAAAGGCAGAGACGACACCCATTGTCGCTGAGAATGACAACCGGAAAGTGACAGGTGTGCAGTTCATGTTGGGGCGTGAACACCCGATCTATCAGGCACTCCCTAAAGCCGTTGTCCGTCAGGAGCCACCTTATGCGTGGTATATCCGAGTACCGGATTTAATAGCGTTTTTACGGCACATCCAACCCGCCCTCGAAAAACACCTCATCGGAACCGTCGCGGAGGGATACACCGGTGAACTCAAACTCAACCTCTATCGAACTGGCATACACCTCAAATTTGAACGCGGACGCATCACGGATATTGCCGATTGGACGCCGAAAGACGTCGAGGAAGGGGATGCCGCGTTTCCAGACCTGACCTTTTTGCAGCTCCTCTGCGGACGGTGTCGGACGGAGGAATTGACAGCAAATTTCGTTGACTGCTGGACGGACGGGAGTTCTCCTGCCGTGCTACTCGATTGCCTGTTCCCAACCTTTGCTGGAGAGGTCTGGCATCTTTAACAATGGTCACCCAATCGCACGTTGTTCTCAACATAACCCTCCTCTCAAAACGAGACAAACCCTTCCTTCACATCTATGCGTTCATCGGTGCCGTCCTTCCCGACCTACCGATGTTCATCTTTTTCGCAATCGAAACTTTTATCCTGAAGACACCGCAACGTGAACTCTGGGGGACCCGATACTTCATGGAGGCGTGGCAAACCTTCTTTGACCTCTTCAACGCCGTTCCATTGATTCTGATCGTCTTAGGGATTGGGTATTACCTACTGAATTCCGAGCGGATCGTAGTTTTGGCGTGGAGCATGCTCCTCCATTGCGGCTTCGACTTTGTGACGCATCACGACGACGGACATCATCACCTCTTCCCCCTCTCCGATTACGTCTTTGAAAGCCCAATCTCCTATTGGGACCGGGATCACTATGCCGGTATCGTCGCACCCATAGAGCGATTGTTAATGCTCATCGCCTCCATCTACCTCTTCCGACGCCTAAAAACCCGAATAGCACGTTGGGCACTGATTGCCATCAATGTCCTATTCTTAGGCTCCTATCTCCTCTTTTTCCTCCGGTAAGTATAGCCTCCCACTCCCGAAAAAAAGGCAGGCGTGTTCCTGTTTCTGCGGAAAAGTTGACACCGACTCGCATTTTTTTCTTGACATCCAGAAACAGATATGGTTTACTATCTTCCAAAGGAGAGACACAATGAAAACGCTTTTATTTTTCTCAATACTGTTCTGTGTCATTGCCATGCCTTTGCGTGCCGAGACACAAGGGATTTCGGAAATCAAAGACGACATCGCAACCATAAAAACAGACCTTGCGGTGCTAACGTCCGAGGTCAAAAACCTAAAGGAAAATGTCAATAAGCGCTTTGATGGGGTCGAAAAGGGCTTTGACAGACAAAATAACATCATTATCGCTTGTATCGGTATCCCTTTGGCGATTATTGCGATAGGCGCAACGATATGGGGCATATTGACACACAGGCGCAGTGTCCGAGACAGCACACAACTCAAAGAAATAGAAAACCTCAAAGAAGAGATAGAAACCCTTAAGCAACGGCTGCTTGTAAGCCGTTAACAAACGCCACGGGCTTCTCTATTCCACCAGCCTTGGCATGGAATTTGGAACCCCATGCTAACTTTCTGCATCCATCCGTCCACTTTTTGATATATACCAGACCCCTCCACACCAGTGGCATCCAGAAAAACAGGGCAACGATACCATCTATTGTGTCATACCCATCTGCTACAAAACGTGCCGATTGCCCAAAAATACACAATGGGTGCTATGTGGCAAGTCGTCGCTCTCTATGCATCCGAAATCCGATGGATATTGTAAGGCAACTGGCAGAAAGTGATACCCAAATGTGTCAACTCCTTCTGACTGACGAATTTCTGCGGTGCATAGACATACGCCTTTTGACCCGTCTCTTTGCACACCTTAGCAATCTCCTCAGCACGCTCACCATCTAACGCAGACGCAGGACTCTCCAGAAAATCCAACGAAGGTTCATAAATAAGATAGAAACGGATGTCGCTCGTTTCGCCGAAGTAGTAATCCTCCTCTTTTCTGGTAAACGCCAACGCGCGACCCGTTGCGGTATAAGCGATATAGTCAGCTAAAGCTTCGTAGGTAGGGAGATTTTCGCCAGTGAGCATACCTTCCTCGTCAATCTGTTCACCGAGAGTGCAATAAGTGAAGGCACCGCCGAGCCCCTCTCGGAGACTCTCATCTGTAGCATTTTCAACGCCATTGATAACGCGTCGGACCCGTTCGGCAGTGATCGTATCTGCATAGTCCTCACATTCAACGAGGATAAACTTCCGGTTCCCGCCATCCGCTTTATTGAGTGCAAGGACAGCCTGAGCAGTGGTGCCACTACCAGCAAAAGCGTCCAGAACGATAGTGTCATTTTTTTTGGATACACCTTCGGCAATCTCTATTAAGTTAGCAATCAATCTCGTCGGTTTAGGATTGTTGAACGCAAGAGCTCCGCTTTGAAAAACAGTTTGTAGTTGTTTTGTTCCTTCGTCAGTGGTCCCCGCAATATCGGCCAGCATTAAATCAATTGGGACAATACCTTTTTCTTCAGACTCACTAAGAAAATTTTTGAGACGAGGATAGCACAAATTTCCATTTATTCCCCACCAAAGTCTGTTTTCCCTAACATGCTCCTGATAAGTATTTCGGCTGTATTTCCAAGCATGCGTAGGGTGATTTATAGCCTCTCCTGTATATGGGTTTATTACCGCATAAACTAAATTTGGACGTTGCTCTTTCAATGCCGGGTTGACATATGAACTGGACACCCAACTCCCCCGTGGATCATCATCAGGATTAGAATATGTTTCATTAAGTTTTTCATCCCGCTTAACCCGAATGTGCGAGACAATATCGGATTTTCTATATACAATGATATGCTCACGTTGGTTTGAAAATAATTTAGCATTATTACTTCTGCCATAGCGGTGTTGCCAAATAATGTCCGCAAGAAAGTTTTCCACTCCCCAAATTTCGTCCATCAGCAAGCGCAGATGGTGCTGTTCATTGTCATCAATGGATATAAAAATGATCCCATCGTCAGATAGCAATTCATACAATAAATGGAGCCGAGGCCACATCATACACAACCACTTATCGTGGCGTTCTAAATCCTCAAGGTCAACCGGACCGTGTTTCTCCAACCACGCCTGCATCATCGGACTGTTGACATTATCGTTGTAGACCCAATTTTCGTTGCCCGTATTATAGGGCGGATCGATATAAATACACTTGACTTTACCAGCATATCTCGGCAGAAGCGCCTTCAGGGCGTGTAGATTATCGCCATGAAGAATCAGATTCTCATCCAACAGAGATTTACGACGAGATCCCCCTATATTCAGCGATTTCTGCTTATCTATCTTTAGCGTCCGAACAGGGACAGTCAGGTGATATCCATAAATGAATTGTTTACCCTTGAAATCGAGTGTAGGCATAAAGATTCCTCAAAAAATCCCATCAAATTCTTCCAGCTGAAAACCTCCGCTTTTTATCAAACGGGGCCACAACATCACGCCATAACATACCATATTATAGTAAATTATGCAAAATTATAGAATAAAAATTCATATGATGACATAAAACATCAATCGCACTTACGCCATTTTTTATGAGAGTCGTGTTGTGAAAGGTATCTGGAGAGAAAATTGACCGTGAAGAACTGTAATTTTAGGAGGAGAGGTTTCGATTAAAAGGTAGTAGGCACGCGCCGTCGTGCCGTAACAATGTTGCGTTTTGATTCCAAACGGGTTCGATTAAAAGCAACGTATAACCACCTTTTCGTAGGGGAGGGGTTTCCCCGCCCTGTTTCGATTCCAAACGGGTTGGGTTAGAAAATAGTTAGCGGCGATCAACCATCAGCCGCCAGTACGGTTTCGTTCTATGGTGATGCGATTAGAAGTTTCGCGCAATTTCATGTTAAGAAATAAACCTATGGTGTTTTGATTTCAGAAATCTATCAGTTCGGATGAGTCTGCGGATTGTGCGCAACGGAATCCGTATTCGTAGAGCGTATTTTTGGGTGCAAGTAGTAGGCGATTGGTGGGGGAGATACCTTTGCTGCGTAATGCCCTCATAGGAAGTGTTTCAATATCTGTGAAATTTGCTGTCAACCAGCCTATTTCATTCGTACCTGCCCGTGGGTTCTTACGTGGTGTTGCGAAGAAAAAATCGTCGTCATAGAGGTCTATGCACCACTCCCAAATCGGATAATTCTTGACAACCCCGTATGCTTTTTCCCATTCTGCCTCCGTCGGGAGTCTCTTTCCTGCCCATAAAGCATAAGCCATTGCCGCGAACCAGCTCACATAAACAACAGGGTGATCTGCTTTTCCTTTTGGGTAGTCGTTTCTGTCCCAATTGAGCAAATAATCCCCGTCATGAAACATATTCTCAATATGCGATTTTTGCCACTGCGGGTTTTCAAATAGAAATTGCTGGTATTCAAGGTTTGTCACAGGATGCGTGTCAATATAGAATGCGTCAACACTTCCTATATCAAGTCTGCCAGGGGGTATTAAGATCATAGACAGCTCCTGTAAGGTCGCGGCAGGCGCGTCTTTCGGGGCACCTACCTAACGACTATCACGCGTACTCAAAAATATGGTTGGGATTACTCACATTCTCTAAAGCCCTTTCTCCATAAACCATATATGTCCAATCGTGTTTCAATTCCAAACTGGTTCGATTAAAAGTCCCCGAAAATGCTGCTCCGTTCCCAGAGCAATTCCACGTTTCGATTCCAAACTGGTTCGATTAAAAGCATACGACTTTAGCGTTGTCAATTCCGCTGACCCTGGTTTCGATTCCAAACTGGTTCGATTAAAAGTCTAAACAGTAATATGCACGGTTTGAACCTGAATCGTTTCGATTCCAAACTGGTTCGATTAAAAGGTTTTGGTCTTGAAAGTTCATTACATACTCCTTAGAGTTTCGATTCCAAACTGGTTCGATTAAAAGCGAAAGCAATATCGAGACCGAAGCGACTTTCAACTTGTTTCAATTCCAAACTGGTTCGATTAAAAGGCAATACAGGTGCGACACAGGCGTTTGATGCTTCGTTTCAATTCCAAACTGGTTCGATTAAAAGTCGAAAACCTTCTTTTTCTTGACTGTCCGTTCTTTGTATTCGTTTCAATTCCAAACTGGTTCGATTAAAAGGGAAACCCTCGATAAACAACTCGAAGCCGATGCCAGTTTCAATTCCAAACTGGTTCGATTAAAAGGTCAGTGGCACTCACAAAACTCGAAGAGTACGTGATGGTTTCAATTCCAAACTGGTTCGATTAAAAGCTGATCGCGTTCGCATCGACCTTCTCCAAATAAAAATGTTTCAATTCCAAACTGGTTCGATTAAAAGTCTCGCCTGTCAACTTTTCGCCAGAATGGATCACAAGATGTTTCAATTCCAAACTGGTTCGATTAAAAGTCTGCTATATCCATCGTATACTGCATCACCATCTCGAGTTTCAATTCCAAACTGGTTCGATTAAAAGGACCGTCACCCCGTCCAACGTCCGAACTGCTGCTAAGTTTCAATTCCAAACTGGTTCGATTAAAAGTCTCGCCTGTCAACTTTTCGCCAGAATGGATCACAAGATGTTTCAATTCCAAACTGGTTCGATTAAAAGTCTG
>JAJEIP010000115.1 GCA_022827885.1 Candidatus Poribacteria bacterium | reverse complement strand
TAGATGAACTCATACTATGAGTATAACTCATGGGGTCATTTGATACAAACTATAAGTAAACATAAACGCATACCAAATTACGTCGAATTATAAGGGCGGAGTCTTTCCTCCGTCCTTATTTGTTGTCTGAAAAACCCCTCTAAATCTCTCTCATCAGGGAGCCGAGAGACAGCAACTTCCCGTGTTTTTATACGTTTTTGATAGGGGTATTTGCTTGGGGTATTTCTGCGGATTTCTTTCCTAACCGCACCGGAGTGGCGAAAAAAGGCGTGAAACCCAATAATTTATTAAAACCGGATATCCCTAAAAATATTTACATACACCTTTACTTTTTTCCCGTAAACATGCTATACTTTATCAAACATTCCTGTAAAGTAAGGAGAAATTTTGACGTGATAAAAATATTCTATAAGTTAAAAAATAACATTGCAATCCAGGCATTATACCTATGCCTTTTCATCAGTGGACTCATGCTGATCGGGAACCCGAACCTGGAGGCAAAAGATCATGAAAAATTTAAAGTCGCCATGCTACTTCCCGGTTCAATCAGCGATGCGGGGTGGAACGCTTTAGCGTATGAAGGTCTCAAAGCGATTGAGAAACAACTCGGCGCGGAAATCAGTCACGCCGAGACCCGGACCCCAACAGACCAAGAAGAGCAATTCCGCGCGTATGCCCTCGACGGTTACAACATCGTCTTCGGACACGGATACGAGTTCCAAGACCCCGCAAAAGCCGTCGCACCTGATTTTCCTGAGACGATTTTCATTACCTCGTCGGGGGGCACAATCACCGACAACATCTCACCCGCCAATTTCCGTGTTGAACAGGCAGCTTATCTATTAGGGGTGATCGCAGGCATGATGACCAACACAAATAAACTCGGTGTCATGGGCGGACAGAACATCCCATCTGTTAATAGCACATTTATGGCGTTTGAAGGCGGTGCGAAAAGTGTGAACCCCGAAGCAGAGGTATCTCGGGTATATGTTGGGAACTGGGAGGACATCGGCAAAGGGAAGGAACTCTCACTCGCCCAGATTAATGAAGGCGTTGACTTCCTCTTCCCGAATGCGGATGCAGCAGGACTCGGTGCTTATGAAGCCGCTGAAGCTGCTCAAAAAGAGGGAAAAACTGTTTACGCCTTCGGCGCGAACCGAGACAAAAGCGATATTTCCCCAGAAGTCGTCATTGCAAATGCTGTGATTACACCCAATGCGTTCGTGCAGATTGCTAAGATCATCAAGGAAGGCGAATTTAAGCCCCAGATCTATACGTTCAATATGCTCACGGACGAAGCGATCACCCTCACCTATAACCCCGCATTGAAGGATAAAGTGCCGATGGCGGTGCAGAAAGCCGTTGAAGACGCGAAAGCCAAAATCCTCGCAGGCGAGTTGAAGGTGCCACAGATTGATTTCAGTGAAACGGAATAGCCGATCTTTAACGCACAGGAAGGTCATCTACATGAAACAAGAGGGTTCTCGGATATTGGCAGATAGGCTCGTAAGTTCTACCCTAATCATAAGTCTTTTGGCAATCGGATTTATGTTAGGTTGTGAAAGACTTCAGGATAGCAGCAAAATTATCCATACACCAGAACCGGAAGTGTTCAAAGTAGGTATGCTACTCCCCGGTTCCATTAGCGATCAAGGATGGAATGCCTTGGCGCATGATGGATTAAAAGCGATTGAGACAGAATTAGGGGCGGAAATCAGTTACGTTGAGAGCCTAACGCCTGCTGACTGGGAAGCGGATTTTCGTGCCTATGCGATGCAAGGGGCCCATCTCATCTTCGGGCATGGCTTCGAGTATCAAGAGGCAGCGATAGCGGTTGCACAGGATTACCCTAAAATCGTTTTTATTACCTCGGCAGGGGCAAGTGGCGCTATTCGTGAGAACGTCGCACCGGTTGTCTTTCGGCTTGAACAGGCTACCTACCTCTTGGGTATGATATCCGGGTTGATGACCCAAACTGACAAGATTGGTATTATCGGTGGACAGGAACTTCCTTCCGGCAGTAGCACGTTTATGGCGTTTGAAGGTGGCGTGAAAAGCGTTAACCCTGACGCAGTCGTGCAACGCGCCTACGTAGGAGACTGGGAAAACATCGCCAAAGCGAAAGAACTGGCACTTGCCCAGATCCAAGAAGGCGTTGACTTTATTTTCCACAACGCCAACGAGGCTGGAATTGGTGTGTTTGAAGCAGTCGTCTTAGCACAAGACGCTGGGAAAACCGTCTATTCCTTCGGTGCCAACCGAGATCAAAGCGCTGTTTCCCCGCACGCCGTGCTCGCCAATGCCGTGATTACACCGAGAGCCTACGTCCAACTCGCGACGGCTGTCAAAGAGGGAACTTTTGAATCCAAACTCTATGTCTTCACAATGACAACCGATAGTGCCATTGCCTTTACTTATAATCCAGCTTTAAGAGATAACGTACCGGAAGCCGTGCAGCAAAAGGTTGAGGAAGCAAGACAGCAAATTCTTGCGGGCGAGCTAATTGTGCCTCAGCTTGATTTCGGTAAATAAAGACAGGAATTGCGATGATGAAACATAAAATGGAAATTGATGGTGTCGAAGTTGCTTTTTCCGAGGGTGAAACCATCCTTGAAATAGCGCAACGCCATCAGAAAGAGATTCCAACGCTCTGCTATGACCCAAGGCTTGAACCTTTCGGTGGGTGTCGTCTATGTATCGTCGAATTAGAAGGGGCACGAAATCCAGTGGCATCTTGCACGACAAAAGCCACACCCGGGATAGTCGTCCGAACAGCGACTAATACAATAGAGGCGTATCGGAAGACGCTGCTCGAAATGGTGATTAGCGAGAATCGCGAAGTCGATGTGTCTCCACTGCGCGGTTATGCATCTGGCGAACTCGCTGACCTTCGGGACAGATATGGACTTAGCGACACACGTATAACAGGGGCAACATCGGGCACCAGCAAAACCGATGAGAATCCGTTCATTCTCAGAGATTACGAACTCTGCATCTCCTGCTACCGGTGTGTCCGCGTCTGTGCCGAACAGGAAGGCGATCACGCCATCAACGTTATGAATCGCGGTTTCCATACGCAGATTACGACTGAATTTGATGGACCTCTCAAGGATTCTGCTTGCACTTTCTGTGGACAGTGTATCCAAACCTGTCCGACTGGAGCGCTCGGCGACAAAAAGGCGCTACGACATGCGGAGTCGGAATTGCAAATCCCATCTACCGAACCCAATATTGAGAAAACACGCACAATCTGTCCCTACTGTGGGGTCGGTTGTTCTGTTGATATACTGACGAAAAACGAAAAAATTGTTGGTATCCATCCCGCAATGGACGGACCCGCCAATCAAGGTGCGCTTTGTGTTAAAGGGCAGTTCGCTTACGACTTTGTGCAGCATTCCGATCGGCTGAAAACCCCACTCGTCCGCGGGAAAGATGGAGAACTCCACGAAACTACATGGGAAGAGGCACTCGACAGAGCCGCTGAGGGATACCGGAGCGTTCACGCGAAACACGGTAGGCATAGCATTTACGGTATCGCCTCTGGACGCGCACCGAGTGAAGCGGCGTATATCATGCAGAAATTTATCCGGGCTGGGTTCGGGACGAATTACATCGACAACTGTAGCCGTGCCTGACACGCTCCAACCGTTGCCGGTCTGGCAGCGACAATCGGGCGAGGCGCGATGTCGAATCCGCTCGTGGATATGCAGAAGCCGGATGTAATTTTCTGTATCGGCACGAATATGACGGAGTGCCACCCTGTTGCAGCAACGGGGTTGAAAAAGGCTGTCGCCCGCGGTGCGAAACTCATCGTCGCGGATCCGAGACGCATCGGGTTAGTGGAGATGTCGGATCTCTATCTGCCGCTCCGTGTCGGTTCGGACACCGCACTACTGCTCGGAATGGCGCACGTGATTGCCCGTGAAGGTTTGATTGACGAAACGTTCGTCAAAAACCGAACCACAGGGTTTGATGACTTCTTTGAGCATATCAGCCAATGGACACCGGAATGGGCGGAAACGATCACAGAGGTGCCAGCGAAGGATATTGAGACGGCAGCGCTGTGGTATGGCACAGCGAACAGGGGTGCCATCTACTATACGTTGGGGATCACGGAGCATATCTGTGGCGTTGAGAACGTGCAAAGTCTCTGTAATCTCGCTCTGATGACGGGCAATATCGGGCGTGAAGGGACAGGTATCAACCCGATGCGGGGTCAAAATAACATTCAAGGCGCGGGAGACAGCGGTGCGTTGCCAAACAATTACCCCGGTTTCCAAGCCGTCACGGACCCAGAATATCAGGCGAAGTTTGAAGCAGCTTACGGTAAAGCGGTTGACTTGGAGAAAGGCATCACCAAAGTCACAGCTTTAGAACTCTGTGGCGATAGTATCCATGCGATGCTGATTGATGGCGAGAATACGTTGCTCTCCGATCCCGATCGGGAACACTGTGAACACGCGCTCCGCGCATTGGAGCATCTCGTTGTCATTGACATCTTCCTTACCGAAACGGCGGAACTCGCTGATGTCGTGCTGCCAGCAACAGCATGGGGGGAAACGGACGGAATCTGCACAAACACAGAGCGTCGTGTCCAACGCCTCCGCGCTGCAGTCCCACCACCCGGCGATGCGAAACCCGATTGGTGGATTATATCTCAAATTGCGCAACGTCTCGGCTTTAAGGGCTTCGATTATAACACACCAGAACCGGTTTTCAACGAACTCTGCGAACTTTCACCGATTTATGCGGGATTGGATTGGGAACGTATCGACAAAGGTGCCACGGACATCTTCAACAACCAATGGCCCGTGCCGCACAAAGCGCATCCCGGCACACCGAGACTACACGAAAAAACTTTTGTCAATGGACGCGGTATCTTTTCCAATGTGCACTACCGAGATCCCGCTGAGACGATTAGCGATGATTTCCCGGTATGGCTCACAACGGGGAGACGCTTGCAATCCTATCACACGCGCACGCAGACCGGCAGATCCGAGGGAATTGACTACCTGTTGCCAGAGGAATCCTTGGAAGTGAACCCGACTGACATCGAGGAATGGAACCTCACAGACGGGGAATGGTGTAAAATGAGCAGTGCCCGTGGAAGTATCACTATCAAAGTGAAAGCAACGAACCGTTCTCCGCGCGGCACAGTCTTCGCGAGTTTCAGCTTCGCGGATGTCCCCGTCAACCTATTGACGGGTTCTGGTTACGACCCAATTACGCACACCGCTGAATTGAAAGTGTGCCCGGTCCGGTTGGAGCCGCTTTAATATTTGAGGCACACAAGAAGCATGGGAGACTATCTATGGAAACGCAAAAATACATTTACTGGCAAGATGAAACGATGTTTATTGGATATCTGGAGGCGTATCCCGATTATTGGACACAAGGTGAAACCATAGAAACCTTAGAGGAAAACCTTCTTGACATTTACGATGTATTAACAAAGCATATTCTTAAAATGCGCGGGGATTAAAGGAGATGTCTATGAGTTGGAAATCGCGCTGGTCAGAAGAGCACCCGGATGCTGAGGCTTTAAAACAACAGTTACAATCTGAAGGCTTTGATGCATATCAATGGACAGGCCGTCCCGGTGGTGCCTATCTCGATTATATTCACACGCAAGATGAAGTCGTTTGTGTGTTGTCCGGCACGGCTGATGTGAAAGTTGCCGATGAACAGGGAACCGTCGAACCCGGTGACAGGATGGATGTTCCCGCGAACACCTATCATTCAATCACTGTCACAGGTGGAGAACCTCTCGTTGTGCTGACAGGAATGCGAAAAACTTAGGATTACATGGCTACAATAAAATAAGGAGGATTTATGAATATTGTTGTTAAAACGGGTGGGTTTGCCCAAGAGCAGACGGATGTCATTGCCCTCGGCATCTTGGAAAACCCAGATTTCTATAGCGCGCCGCTCCAAAACATAGAACAGGCACTCGGTGGGCGCATTCGTGAAGTGATGAACCTCGGCGATTTCACAGGTAAACACAAGACGACCAATTGGCTCTATACAAACGGCACTCTCACGGCACCGCGTGTGCTGTTGGTGGGGTTGGGTGAATATCACGATCTTACTGTCGAGAAAGTGCGTGAGGCAGCAGGGACTGCCGCGAAAGCGATCCGCGACAAAGGATTGCGTACCGCCGCAATTCCGATTCCCATCGAAGCAACGCCTGAAATGATTCAAGCCGCCGCAGAAGCAAGCCTTCTCGCACTCTACCAGTTCAACGAACACAAAACGGACACCGATGATGACGATAAGCAAAAGAAACTTGAATCTATTACGTTTTTAGTTGACAACGATCAAATTAAGACAACCGTAGAAGATGCCGTGGCGCGCGGACAAACGATAGCCAAGGGCACACTTCTCGCTCGAGACCTCAGTAACCAACCCGCGAACTATCTCACACCGATACAACTCGCTGAAAAGGCACAGACCGTCGCAGAAACAGCAGGACTCAATTGTGAAATATTTGACAAAGCGACCCTTGAGGAGAAAGGGTTCCGGACGCTCCTCGCTGTCGCACAGGGAAGTGTGGAAGAACCGCGATTCATCATTCTGGAATACACGCCGGACGGCGAAGGTCAAGACACTGTCGTGCTTGCTGGAAAAGGGATTACCTTTGACACGGGTGGGATCTCGCTCAAAGGTGGAAGCGGTATGCACGAAATGAAGCATGATATGTCGGGTGCGGCTGCAGTGCTCGGTGCGATGCAGGCAATTGGGCATCTGAAGCCAAACGTCCGCGTCATCGGCGTAATTGCGGCGACCGAGAATATGCCGAGTGGCACGGCTGTGAAGCCGGGCGATGTCGTTACTTCTTACGGTGGTAAAACGATTGAGATCCTCAACACCGATGCTGAGGGACGGTTGGTGTTGGCAGATGCGCTCGGATGGGTGGCGCAGTATAATCCGAAGGGGGTTGTTGATTTAGCCACGCTCACGGGGGCCGTGATTACCTGTTTAGGACATATCGCGGCAGGAGCGATGACTACGGATCCCGAACTCATGGCGAAAGTGAACTCGGCAGCCGTGAAAACACACGAACGGGTCTGGGAATTACCACTCTGGGACGATTACGATGAGGGGGTTAAAAGCAAGATCGCGGACGTGCAGAATATTGGTGACGGTACTGCTGGGACGATTGCGGGCGGTGCGTTCCTGAAGAAATTCGCGGAAGGCTATCCGTGGGTTCATCTCGATATCGCTGGCACTGCTTGGGGGATGAAGGGTTCCTCCTATATCCCTGAAGGTGCGTCCGGCTACGGCGTGCGGTTGCTGGTGCAACTGGTCGAGGATTGGTAGTTTATCTTTCAGTGGGGATTGCTGCGCAATCCCCACTGAAAACGATTTCTTATCCTTCGGATCGGATCTGAATTAACTTATTAACAGCGTGGATGTAAGCCCGCGCGCTCGCTTCGATGATGTCTGTGCTGGCCCCGTGCCCCGTGATAATGTTTCCGTTGTCTTGGACCTTCAGCGAAACTTCACCGATAGCGTCTTCACCTTCGGTTACGGAACGGATCTGATAGTCGATGAGATTGAGTTGAATATCAACGACTTGATTAATTGCCTTAAATGCCGCATCTACCGGTCCGTCCCCAGTTGAGGCTCTCTCGACCACACCATTCTCTGTCCGAACACCGACCGTCGTTGTCGGTGAGATTCTCGTTCCACTGACGACTTGGATATAATCCAACTCAAAAACAGCCGGGATCGCGCGAATCTCATCGCTCATGATCGCCTCAAGGTCGGCATCCTGGACCGCCTTTTTCTTATCAGCAACCCTCAGGAATCTTTCATAGACTTTGTCCAACTGATCCGCGTCCACTTCGTAGCCGAGCTCGCTGAGGCGGTGTCTGAGTGCGTTGCGTCCGGAACGCGGGCTGAGAATCAGTTGACTCTCTTTCCATCCGATCTCTTTCGGATCAATGATTTCAAAGGTCACGCGCGATTTGATAATACCGTCCTGATGGATCCCCGAACTGTGTGCGAATGCGTTCGCACCGACGATCGCCTTGTTCGGTTGAACGGCAATACCCATCGTTCGACTCACACGTCGACTGATCGGAACGATTTCTTTCGCGTTAATCTCGGTGTAATACGCTTTGAAGTAATCCCGTCGGGTTCGGATTGCCATGACAACCTCTTCCAGTGAGGTATTACCCGCACGTTCTCCGAGTCCGTTGATGGTGCACTCCACCTGCCGCGCCCCCTGCTCAACCGCTATAAGGCTGTTCGCGACTGCTAAACCGAGGTCGTTATGGCAGTGGACACTAATAATGGCATCGTTAACGTTCGATACGTTCTCCATGATGCCTTTAATCAGGTCCCCAAATTCTGTTGGCACTGTCCATCCGACGGTTTCCGGGATATTGACGACGGTTGCCCCCGCCGCGATGGTCGCTTCAACGACTTCATAAAGGAAGGCTAATTCCGTGCGGCCCGCGTCCATCGGTGAAAACTCAACATTCGCGTCTGGGTGTCCTTCACACAAACTCTTCGCATAAGCGACTGCATCGGTTGCCATCCGAAGTGTATCTTCAGGGGTCGTCCGTGTGATGCGTCCCATGTGAATCGGTGATGTTCCCACAAAAGTGTGGATACGCGCACGTGGAGCGTCCTTAATAGCTTTCCATGCGGCAGTAATGTCCTTCTCCACAACACGAGAGAGGGCACAGATCTCCGGTCCTTCAACCTCGTTGGCTATCCGTTCGACGGCATCGAAATCTCCCGGTGACGAGATTGGGAATCCGGCTTCAATAATATCAACATTTAATTTGGCGAGGTGCTTGGCAATCTCCAGTTTTTCTGCAATACCGAGTGCAGCACCGGGGGTCTGTTCAGCATCGCGGAGTGTTGTATCGAAAATATAGACTTTCTGCGGGTTGTTTTGAAAATCGTCCAAGGCTCTATTCCTCCAAATTTCTTGACACAGTTTGCTTAGAAGTCTCTAAGGTTTGTTCTATAATGGATGGTGAATTGCAAGGACAGTTTTCCAAGTCTGCCCTCGCAATCGCACATTTTTTACCTTACATCTCACGTCCAACAGCGATGGCAATCGGCTTTAGCTCCTGCATCAGGGTCTCAAACTGATCTGGGAACAGCGATTGCGCGCCATCCCCGGTCATTGAATGATCTGGATCGTGATGGACTTCAAGCAACAATCCATCTGCTCCTGCTGCCACAGATGCCTTTGTCATATCACACACGAGACTTCGGATACCGGTGCCGTGGCTCGGGTCAACAATAATAGGCAGATGGCTCAATTCGTGAATAACAGGTACAGCATTCAGATCAAGCGTGTTGCGGGTGTGCGTTTCAAAGGTTCGAATACCGCGCTCACAAAGAATGACATCAGGATTGCCTTCCGCGAGGATATACTCAGCAGCAAGGAGCCACTCCTCAATTGTCGCGGACATCCCACGCTTGAGGATGACAGGTTTCTGTGCGCGTCCGACTTCACGCAACAGATAAAAATTTGTCATGTTCCGCGTGCCGAGTTGGAACATATCTGTATATTCACCGACGAGTTCGACTTCGTGGGGGGTCATGACCTCCGTGACGATGCCGAGTCCGGTTTCGGCTTTCGCTGCCTCCAGCATTTTCAAAGCCTCTTCACCGTAACCTTGGAAGCTATAGGGTCCCGTTCTGGGTTTAAAAGCACCCCCTCTAATGAAACTCGCACCGGCGTGTCGGACCTGCCGTGCAATGGTTACGATCTGTTCCGTGCTTTCTACCGCACACGGACCGGCAATGACGGGGACCTGCCGTCCCCCGATTTTTGTGCCGTTGACGCCAATAACCGTCGGTTCATCCCGAAACTCTCGGCTTGCCAATTTGAACGGTGCCGTAATTGGCATCGTTCGATCGACACCAGACATTGACTCTATCGGAATATCACCAAGCAATGTTTTATCTCCTATAACACCGATGACAGTGTGTCTTTCGCCGACTGAGACTTGTGCCTTCAATCCGGCATCTTCGATCCGTTTTACAACGGCATCGACATCCGCTTGTGTCGCATCGGTCTTGGTAACGATTACCATGCTTTTCAACTACCTCCGCCTTCTTCATAGTTTTCAGTTTTCAATTTTCAGTTAAGAGGTTTTCATTTAAAAATTTTCTCTTTAACTGACAACCGATAACCGATAGCCATTCTTTCGATAAAATAATTCTGTTTGTCGCAAATCAAACCCGATTAAAAAAAATACCCAACATTGAAACCTATTTCAACGCCGGGTGGTGATAATTGAATCCCTTAGTTTTTGTATTATGGGCATCCCCTACGAACCTTCACCACCTGTCGTTGCTGTACAAATATAAGTACAGATAAAGATACAGATACAATCCAAAAAAGCCTGCAAACACGCCACGGCTTGTAAACGGTGTAAAAAGAGACCATACGTGGCGGGAAGCGTTCCGTAAAGAGACTGGAGCCATCCGGACATGAGGTATCTGTACTGTGGTTGTATTCCGTTGAAGCGTTCGCATTATCAAGTTCCTAAAAATGAGGCAGTCAAAACCTCGTCCTTAATGTTCTGTAAGCAAATTCCGCTATGCGCGCGGATATTTTTATTATAACGTAAGACGTTATTTCTGGAAAAGTGTTTAAAATTTCGCAGGGAATAGCGTTTTGAAAAGGGACGCTGTGATTTCCTGTAAAGCGTTTAAACCTATTATATCTATTATATAATAACACACTTTTTTATGCAAGTCAAATTTCTTTTTTCCAACCGTAGACGCGAAGTCAATCATCACCTAATAAAATAGTGTTGACTCGTAAATTGAGGTGTGCTAATATACGAAAAGAGGAAACTATGGAGAAAATTATGCCGAAACCAGAATATTTTACACCGATTACCCTTGGAATTATGGGCGGATCTGCTTCTGGAAAGACAACGTTCGCGAGTGCCTTAGCGGAACAACTCACGGAATTCTCGCCTGTCGTGCTGAATCAGGACTCCTATTTTCGCGACTGGTCCGAATACACTGAGGCGGAACGGGAACGCGTCATTACTGCAAATCACCCGGATGCCGTTCTCTGGGATGCGCTCATCGCAGACATCAAGAAACTCCGCGATGGTGATGTGATCTACATGCCCACCCCGGGCACGCGTGCCGCCCAACGCAGGACCGAAAAAACGAGCGTGCAACCGAGCAAAGTCGTCATTGTGGAAGGACACCTCATCTTCTGGAGTGAAGAGTTACGAGACTTGATGGACATCAAACTGTTCCTTGATGTAGATGCGCACGAACGGGTCCTGCGCCGGATGCTCCGCGATGTGGCACAACGCGGGGGCGACTTGGAGTGGGCTATCAATTGGTATCGGCGCGATGTCCTTCCTAATTTTCCAGTCTATACTGAACCCTGCAAGCAGTATGCTGATCTGATTATCCCGTTTCAAGATGAAAACCCAGTTGCCTTGCGCACGCTTGTTGCCGGAATCCGCGCTCGAATCGAAGAAAATGGATCGGCTTAGCGGTTAACAGTCGCGGCACAAATTTCTATCTCTCCCCTTTCTACCTATCAAAGCCATTTTGACATCCACCCAATGCCATAGCGGCACAGACGCTGCCAATTTGGCAAACCCGTTTTGGCACGGAATTTGCTTCCTATGTAAACAGTGAGGCAAACACCTTCGGATTGCCTCAGAAAAGATTGGCACGAAAATTGCAACCTATTTGGCATAGAACTTGCATCTAACATCTACAGAAAAAAAATCAAAAGGAGAAAAAAATGACTTACTTGACCTTACGCAGACCGATGAGAAATCCGTTCAGTTTCCACAACGAGATGGGACGCATTTTTGGAGACCTCTTCGCTTCTCACGAAGGCGGAACCGATGCGGAAGAAACCTCTTGGATACCCACGGTAGATATCTCTGAAACGGAAAACGGGTACGAAATTCGAGCCGAACTTCCGGGTGTCACCGAAGACGATATCAATGTCTCCGTAACCGACAACGTCCTCACCGTTAAAGGCGAGAAACGGCAGGAAGCGGAGACGGAAGGTAAAAATTACCGCCGTGTGGAAAGACGATACGGCAGT
>JAJEIP010000010.1 GCA_022827885.1 Candidatus Poribacteria bacterium | reverse complement strand
AACCCCCCTTATCAGGGGGGAATTGTGTCTCTCTATTTTTCGGATCCACTATAGAGGTAGCACCGTCGAATCCCTTTCCGTTGAACCGTCCCGACGTGTTGCTGGGGACTACAAACTTGCAGGGGTGCGCAACTTTTGAATAACCGTCTCTGGTTGCTGACTGCGGAAGATAGCGGTTCCTGCAACAAGAACCGTCGCGCCGTGACGAATCGTGAGCGGCGCGATTTCTGTCGTTACACCACCATCAACGGAGATGTCAAGAAGCAACGTCATTTCCTGAATTATTTGATGTAATGTTGCTATTTTTTCGAGTGTATCCCGCTGAAAAGGTTGACCTCCGAGCCCAGGTTCAACACTCATAGGTAGGACCAAGTCAATGTCCGAAAGGTAAGGTGTAATCGCTGAGACGGGTGTCTTCGGACAAAATGCCAAACCGGGTTTAAGCCCGTGTGCTTTGATCGCCGAAATTACTTCGCTGGGTTCATCGGCACTTTCGATGTGAAAGGTAACCAGATCTGCGCCTGCTGCCGCAAGCGCGTCGATATAACGAAGTGGGTGTGTCACCATAATGTGGACATCAAAAGGCACATCTGTGATCTCGCGAACAGCCGCGATAAAGGGTGGACTGATAGCGAAATTCGGCACAAACTCACCGTCCATCACGTCGAAGTGGAGCATATCTGCTCCAGCCGTGACGATCCGCTTGACCTCTTCGCCGAGACGACTGAAATCTGCAGCGAGCAATGAAGGCGCAATTTTAGGCGTAAAAATTTGTAATCTCCTTTAAGGGAGTTCTATCTATAAACCACTTCAGGTAATTTTTCACCATCTTCGTAGACGATCACCCGTGCTTTGCCAAAGACGCGAACCCCCTTCTGTTCCAAATCAATCACTGTCCCGGGAGCGTAGCGTTGATCGACCTCAATTCGCTCACTGTACGCATCAATTATAACAATTCTGATGTGCCGCGAAAGTTTTCCTTCTTCACTCACCGTATGCGTGAAAGGTAAGGGTCTGCTAATGTTTGCAGTAGTTCCTTGCACACCACTAATTTCGAGTAGGATGCGGTCACCGGTTCTCACCATCACGCCGCCTACAGGTTCGTGCGTGATAATTGCACCTTGGGGGATTTTGGGGTGTGAACTATATTCAGTCTCAATCTTGAGTCCCACTGCTTCCAGGGCAGCAACCACATTGGCAGCCAGCTGACCTTGGAAATTCGGAAGCTGGACCACTTGTGGTCTCGGTCCCCGGCTCACTAAAAGATTTACAGGATTGCCGCGGCGTTGTCCCCCTCCTTCTGGCGGTGTTTGTGCGATAACCGTATCCTGCAGATAATCTTCAGAATAGACGAAGGCAACTCGATTTGGACGAAAACCCGCACTCGTAAGGGTATCAAAAGCGGCATCTCGCGATTTTCCAATGACGGAGGGGACAGGGACTAACTCCGCTCCTATGCTCACTGTGATTTCAACGGGCTGATATGATTTTATTCTAAAGTTTGCCTCTGGATTTTGTGAGACGATTTCACCTTTCGGGGCATCACTGCTCGCTTCTTGAATGGTTTTTGCGGGCTGCAATCCCGCCTCACCCAGAATTCGCACGGCTTCATAGTAGCTTTCGCCGGTAATGTTGGGAACAAGGACCTCTTCGGTTCTGATCCAATTCGGAATAATGAAAAAAATGGCTAAGACCCCAATTATACCGAAGACAATCAAGAAATATAGGAGAACCTTGAATGATGCGAATAGGGTATTGTTCAAACTATTCATTTTTTAATTTTTCCTTGCGGTTAAATAATTAAAAAACTCACCTGTTTGCAGTTGATACCCGTTAATAAAATCGTGTGCTTCCATAGATTTTTTGGTTGCGGGTTGAATTTCCAACAATTGGAGCGTTCCTTCCGCCGTGGCAACGAGGAGTTTTTGTCTTTCAGCTATTTCAAGGGTTCCGGGTCGTCGAGTGAGTCTCTGTGTCAGGGGTTGACAACGCACAATTTTCAGCCGAAGTTTCTCGCGGAAGAAAGTATAAGCACCGGGCCAGATTGCTGTCCCTCTGACCAAATTGTGAATCGTGATTGCCGGTTGATTCCAATCAATTTGTCCGATTTCCTTCGTCAATCGCGGGGCATGCGTTGCATCTGCGTCGTTCTGCGGGACTGCCGATGGCGGTTCTCCAATCGGCATATTGGATAAACATCGGACCAGCTGATTTGCCCCGAGTTGCGCCAACTGTCTCGTCAATGTGAAAGCCGTATCTTCGTCTCGGATCGGGACACGGTCTGCAGCGATAATATCACCTGTATCCTCCCCTGCATCGAGTAACATCAGTGTCACACCTGTCTCGGTTTCACCCTTAATGAGTGCCCACTGAATTGGGGCGGCACCGCGATACTTTGGGAGAAGAGAGGGATGCAAATTGATAGTGCCACAGGGCGGGATATCTAAAATAGTTTGGGGAAGGATTTGCCCAAAGGCAGCAACAACAATCACATCTGGAGCGAGACGTTTAAGCGTCCGCACAAAATCTGGCCTTCTCGCCTTCTCAGGTTGATAGACCGGTATCGTATGCGCTGTAGCGACTTCTTTGACAGGTGACGGAGTGAGCCGTTTTCCGCGTCCGCTCGGTCGGTCGGGTTGTGTGACGACACCGATGAGTTCAAATTTGTGGGCGATGAGTTCTTTGAGTGCTGGAACGGCGAACTCACTGGTCCCCATAAACAGAATACGCATTTTTTAACTTACCTTGCGGAAAATATCACGGCTTGGAACTTTCACACTTTTCGTGATCGAGTTGAAGAAATCCGCAGAAATCCGCAGAAACACCCTATCAAAGACCCCAAGCAAAAACCCCAAGCAAAAACCCCTCCATTTCATTACAGGCTTGGTTTTCGGAGAATGGCGTCACGCCCGCACCTTCTGACTTTTTAAACCTACAAGTTAGAAACGAATTTGAAGGAGTGGCAGCATGAAACCAACAGATGGCTCATTTGCCCACCCGTTGAGTCCTTTGTTCATCGAATCCTGTAGCGACCTATTTCTATATCTCGCCACATATGGCTCCGGATCGGACAACCGTGTAAGCGGACCGTCTGGGGGATCCTCATCCTCAGGCGGTGGCGGTGTTTCCGGTTCAGGCACACGCGGTGCGGATCGGTCAACATTACGGGTATGCAACCAATCCCATACCCCAATAAACAGAGACAATGAAACAGCCCCGACGCCAATTATGCGATAATCTTGTGTGGATAGCTCAGGTGCGAATTGATTTTCACGCAACATTTTTACCACCCGCATTACTCCGTAACTGTGAATCGCGGTAAATGGGAGGGAACTCAAAGTAACGATCTCAAAGCGTCTCAAAGCACTTTCGCTATATTCCTCTGGTTGCGTCTGTTCTGTCTCCGATTCGGGAGCTCCGGACTGAATTTGCGCCTTTGCCTGTGGGATCCCTAAGGAAAGAAAGATTAGACTAAACAAGAATAATCGAACACTCAATTTATACATGGATTATTTTCCCTGACGATTGGCACACGCCTGAACTATAATTATCGGAGATTTCATCATCATAGTGAATCACATCAACCATAAAAACCCTGGTCAAGTTTCCTGGTGTTGATCGCGGTTTTGAAAAAGGTAAACAATTAACATCCCGGCTCCAATACAGACAGAAACATCCGCAACGTTAAAAGTCGGCCAAAAGAGTCCTTTATCAGCTATACCGAATTGCAGGAAATCGACGACCTCACCCAAATAGAGGCGATCAATGAAGTTCCCAATAGCACCCCCGAGTAGAAAACCGAGAGCGACTTGCATCCAACGGCTCTCTCTGAATCGAAGATAATAAGCAAAAATGAAGGCTAAAGCGACAATAGTAATGAGAATCAGTAAGACCCTGTGTCCAGCAAGCACTCCAAAAGCCGCGCCTGTATTCCTATCGTGCCGAAGGTTGAAAAATCCGGGAATAATCGGAATGACCTCTGTAACCTGAGCGATATGGTTCTGCACGAGCCATTTACTTACCCAATCGACTATCAACACTGGAATCGCCACACCGATTAAGGGTAGCAGCGTCTGCCACGTATTTTTTTTAGGATCCTGCATCGTTGGTATTTTTAAGCGCCTCCCATTCCGCTTTTGCATCATTCGTCTCTATATCGGAAGCCTGTAGCGTTTTCTCAATAATCGGTGAGAGCAGGTGCCAACTATTCTGAAAAATGCTCTGGTTATTCGTCATCTGCTCTGTAGGAATGAGATGATAGAAATGTTCTGCCAAAAAAGGGGTCAAGGGTGCCAACCGTTGCAGGAGCACAGTCGCGATATGTACCAAGGTAGCTTGTGCCACGGGTCCAGTTTTAGCGGGACGCGACTCTATGGCGCGGAGATAAAAACGCAGATCGTCTTCACAGAAATTGGTTAACAGGGTCCACATTTCATGAAAATTCGCATCTTGGTAAGCCTGCTGTACATCCTGTAAAAGCCGAGAGGTTACGATCATCGCCAATGCATCAATCGGAAGAAGTTTGGAAGGGTGGAAGGATAGAAGGGTAGGGGGACCATTCTTCCAATCTTCCATTCTTTTTTTCCCTTTCCGTTCTTTCCATTTTCCATCTTGAGAATCCCCGCCAAAATGGTAGACGGAATTACTGATATTCTCTAATAGTTCCTGCAATTGCTGGTATTGACCGAGATAGCCCGCTGCGAGTTTATCAAGGTGTTTGGGATTGACGCGCTCTGTTCCGACCTTAGGCGTTATTGCAACCAAGCGTGCCACATCCGCTGGATATTCGTTGAGAAATCCGTCTTCTATCTGTATTTCCTCGCCAACTTTTGGCATTGTGTTAAGCTTTAGTTGCTTAAAAGGTTGACTTTCTTTAATTGGACGGCTTCTGCTAAGTGATGCGGAGATAACACTGATTTCAGCCAACCATTTTGTCCATTTTGAATCCGTTGTATCGATTTGCGGTACAAACATGACACTGGTGTGCCCACCGAGCGGTTTTTTGAAATCAGAGTTGTCAATGATCTGCAGTAGATTGGCGAAATGGCTATCAATGAGTGTCGCTTCTTTGCGAAAATCGCTTGAATTACAGTTTAGACACCGTGTATCAACAGGTAAAAGTTCCTCAACGCTCAAACGGAACCAGAATTCAAACCCGCGTTGTATAGAATTCCGGATTGCATTGAGGGTATTTTTATCGGTCAGGGGCTCATCACACTGGTCGCAAAGGAGGATTGGCAAGGGCATTCCCCATTGGCGTTGTGCTGAAACCTGCAAATCTTCAAAATCAAGGACAGCTTTTTGGACATCGCGAATACCTTTATGCTCCGTGTCGCCGTAATTATCCCAATATTCTGGGGCGTTGAGGAGCTGGGTAGTAGCGTGGTTTTTGGAGAGAGAGAACACCCATTTTGAACAGGGACGGAACACAGCCAATTCTTTACAGCGCGGACAATGCGACTCATGCATTTCGCCTTTTTGGGTTTCAAGGAGATAACCGCACTTCTCCAATTGTGGCACAATAAATTTCTCAGCATCAAACAGATACAAACCGCACAATTGCCCCGCCTCTTCGGTGAACCTTCCGGTTTCATCAAAAACAGGCATCGTATTCATGTCTAATGCTTGGGCGATGTTGTAACTCGGCAGATGATGTGCTGGGTTTAAGGGCATAACCCCGGATTTTAGGGAAGATATGGATTTATCACGAACGGCGTTCGTTGCTACAGCCTCCGGAATGAGTGTAATCTCCAAATCTTTTGACGCGAACAGTGGATGCGACACAACGCATTGTGCGAGTTCAGAGGCCTTGATTTCTGTAACACGTTTCGGTTTGGACTGTCCTTTTGGCAGGTGTTTCGTAAAGTGTTTGAGCTGCGGTTCAGCAAAAAGTAGGTATTCGTCTTGCCATTGGGTGAGCCAATAGGTTGTATCGTCGGTAATTCCGAGTTTAACGATTCCCGCTATTTCCCAAAGGTGCGGTATTTGGAGACAGAAGAAGACATCAATGCCAAATTCCTCTAACCCAACATTGAAAGGAAACTTTACGTAGCCATTCAAGGTGTGTGTCGGTATTTGTAAGAGATTCGTCTCATTGATCGGGACAGTGCAGTTGGGACACCATGGACTTAGCTGCGGCAAGTCGTGCAGATAATCAGAATCTCGGAGTCGACTAATAAGCGCGATAAGCCTTGCTTCCTGTCGCGATTCGAGGGTTTTCTGTGAAGTATCCCAATCCGCGAAGATACCGAGTTGATGAAATTTCTGTTTTTGGACTTCCAATTCCTGCTTATGTCGTGCGCGACATCGCTTTCGGAGGACAGATAACTTGATTGGCGTTTTAGATTGTGCAGCCTCAATAATGTGTTCCTCAATCCAAAGCGGATAGGTCTCCCACGCGGGTACGTATGTGACCTGATGTCCTTGCATTAATTCTGCTTTAAGGAAGATGTCCTGACAAATTTTTCTACAAAGGGTATTAAGAGTGAGTGCATCGACGGAGGTAGGTATCTCGCGAAGGACATAGGCTTCTGTCTGGGAGGAGTGGCGGTGCTGTGTAGCATTTGCCTTGACGGTGCTGCGGTCTACAGCCCCAGATTTCTTGCTCGCGAGTGGGTATACATTCGCGTTCTGCCAAATTTCCAGAACGGCGTTTTCCCTTTCGCGGTCTGTCAACTGAGGTCGCTCTTTCGGTTTCGTGGATTTGCCGCGTTTACGCGTCGTGCTTTTTGTGGTGGAATTTCGTTTTCTCATATTTTTCGTATGACACAAACTAAAAGTTTATGGTACAAACGCGCAGTTTGTGTAAGTCCTAATTAACTGTTTGGCATTGCTGCTATCTATCACCAGATCACATGTGCCAGAAACTGTAGCAGGAGGATCAGCACAAAAGGTGAAATGTCAATACCAAAATTCCGAGTTACCGGTCCGAGTGCGTTCCGAATGGGATTTAAAACTGGATCTACGAGGCGACTTGTCCACCAGTAGAGTTGCCTAACGACTGAGTTCTGAGTACCAAAAACAAACCAAGAAAGTACGGCATTCGCGAAAACCACTATTGTATAAATTTCCAGCAGTTCACTGATGAACCAAGCGAGCATATCCATTATTTCCTAAAAGCCCTCGTAAACTAATTACGTACTCCCAAGTTGCTTTGCCCGCTCCGTTGCAGCGAGGATAGCTTCTGTAAGCGTTGCTCGTAAACCGCCACGTTCTAAGGCGTGCAGTCCGGCGGCGGTTGTTCCACCTGGTGTGGTAACACGGTTTTTGAGCACAGCCGGGTGTTCCTGCGTCTCAATTAACATAGTCGCTGCCCCTAAGACGGTATGGGTAGCAAGTTTCTGTGCATCCGCACGCGGTAAACCGACATGAACCCCTGCATCTGCTAACGCTTCAATGAAGAGTGCGACATAGGCAGGCCCGCTCCCACTTACCCCCGTGACAGCATCAAGATGGCGTTCATCCATCACTAAAGAGGTGCCACACGCGTCAAAAATTTGCTGTGCTATTTCAAGATGCTCCTGAGTCGCTGCGTTGCCAGCCGTGAGTACTGAGATTGCAGCCCCCACTGATGCTGAAATATTTGGCATGACTCGAACGACGGGTGGCGCGTTGTCAAAGTAGGATTCAAGCGTTGTCGTTGTAACACCCGCTGCGATGCTAATGAGCCATTGCGATGCTGACAAGGTGCGTGCAATCTGTGGTAAGACGTGTGGAACTGCCGGAGGCGTGACAGCACAGAGAATAACTTCGGTGTTTTCAACCAAGGCAGCGATATCACTTGCCTTGTTCGTTCCCTTTTCATCGCACAGCTGCTGGACGAGGGTATTATCAAGGTCGGTAACCCAGATATGTTCCGCGGGAAAGACCGTGTCAGCGATACTTCGGACGATAATGCCGCCCATCTTTCCAACGCCGATTACACCTAAATTTTTAATTATACCTTGCGATTCGGTCAGGTAAGTTTCACTCATAATGTGTCTTGCCGTAGAACTGAAGAAATACCCAAGCAAAAACCTCTCGATTTCATTACGGGTTACAAGTTTCGGTAATAGCCTATCTAATTATTCCTTTGAAACCTCAAAGATCGCCCTGCCGATTCTAACGAGGTTCGCGCCCTCTTGAACGGCTACTTCAAAGTCGTTTGTCATCCCCATAGAGAGATACTTTAGGGTAACTCCGGGAAATTTTTGGGCTTCTATTTTTTCAGCAAGCGATCTCAGTAAAGCGAACGCGGGACGGTTTGCGTCCGGTGAAGGTGTTAACTGCCCCATTGTCATCAACCCAACAATGTGCGCTGCCGGATATACCTGTGCGTCTTCCATGAACTGAAGCACATCTTCCGCTGCCACTCCGTATTTACTTGCCTCGCGCGTGGTATTTACTTGAATTAAAACATCTGTTCGTTGTGAGCGTTGCTCAGACCGACGTGCTATCTCCGCTAAAAGCCGCAAACTGTCAACTGAATGAATCAGTGAAAACATCTCCACTGCGGTTTTAACCTTATTTCTTTGCAGATGTCCAATCAGGTGCCATCGGCATGCGTTATGATCGGCATCAGCCGCTATGGTATCCAGAAAGGCGTTGACTGGCGTGTACTTCTGTTGCGCTTCCTGCACTCGGTTTTCACCTATATCCGTTGCCCCCGCAGCGAGAACTGTCTGAATTTCTGTCACCGCACGCCCTTTCGTAACAGCAACGAGCGTTATTGAATCGCGTGTGCGTTTACTCCGTTCTGCAGCACTGGCAATCCGTTCATTGATCCTGGCAAGATTATCAACAATCGAGTTCAATTTTTCAATTCCACAATTAAATAAAAGCGCTTGTCAACTTTCAAGATTGTCTGTTGATGGCGGATCTGGATTTAAAGGCTTGCTTGTGTGAAAGAGTATACCAATGACGGCGACCAAAACGGCTATACTCACAATCCCAATACCAACGGTTATCTTATGTGTTGCCTCCGTATAAACCTGCGTGACTTGCACGGCACTCACGTTTTCGGACAAAACTTCCTGATACTTAGAAGGGTGGTTGCCGCCTTGTATAATAAAAACAAGTCCGATCAAACCTGTAACGATTGATAACGTTGCGAAGAGCACGCGCATCTTCAATTTTTCCCGGCGTATGCCAAATTATTACCTAACAACGAATTTAAGAAATCATCGCCCTAAACAGGTTGGAACATCTAAGAAAAATAACGTTACAAATTGTAGTGAGGTTTCGACTGGGGACGACGCTGAGACTGTTATTCATTCATCGCATCTATGATATATATTAATGATACTATATTTTTACGAGAAAAGCAAATTTTCCGTCCGCGGATGCCCGTCTCTATTCAGTATCAAGTTGGATATATGAGAGCATCCTACCTGTTTGTCCGTTCTCAGCCCGATGTGAATAAAAAAGGTCTGTGCGACAAGCGGTGCAAAGTGGGGATATTGAGATAGAAGTGGAGGGTAAACCTACTTCAATCAATTGGTTAACATTAGCAGCCTGTAGATTCAAGTTTGTTCCATCGTGGACGTTGCAGCCGAAGCGTTCAGCAAATTGTGTTAGCAATTCTGCGCTGACGGTATAGCAACATTTCTGGATAGCGGGTCCCAAATGAATCCGGCAGTTTTCAACCACAGTTCCGAAACAGGTTTTCATTTGTGTAAGCGTGTTCACGGCAACTCGTGCGAAGGTGCCACGCCACCCTGCATGTGCGATACCGATTGCTGGCGTTTCAGTATCAAGAATAAAAATAGGGACACAATCCGCTGTAAAAATTCCCAATGCCACACCGCGACACGCGGAGACGAGGGCATCTGCCTCTGGGGGAGGTTCAAGAGATGCTCCGG
>JAJEIP010000079.1 GCA_022827885.1 Candidatus Poribacteria bacterium | reverse complement strand
TCGAAAGCTGCGCCTTCTCTCCGACCGGGCATATCAGCAAAATCTATTTTCAAAGCGAGCACATACTCTATGCCATCTGACTGCAAGATGCCTTGCTCTCTGACGAAGCAGCATCCTTCAAGAGCCTCAAGAAAATCCGCCCTGCTGTCGGGTGTTTTAGGTACGAATCCACCGCTCCCTGAATCTTCGTTAAAATAGAGATGCGGATTTGGTGGCGCAGCGATACTTAGCGAAGGAAAGAGAACAAGGGTCAGGACACCAATCGTTAAACGCAGTAAGATTATTCGCAGGGACGAAGACGGATGATACTGTAGGACTAAAACAGGCTTAATCAAACTCGCCTCCACACTTTCTGCACAAAATATAGAACTGGATATCATCGGATTGGGCGTGTTGTATCATGAGATCAACTGCCTGTTGCGGTAGATCTGCTGCACATTTGGGGCATTTATAGAGGGAGCCTTCTGTTTCTGGGAATTGGGTGATGTCTCCCCAGATATCCTGAAGCCAGTATTTAAATTCCCAAGGGAGTTCGGTATTGACAGCGGTTGCGATCTGGACAGCATGGCGAATGAGTTTTTGGCATTCGCCGATGGAAGCAGGCTCATAGGGATGCAGTGCATATTGAACGGGAAGTAGGTTCCCTTCTGTTTCGGTTTGCGTGTTGAAATCGCGAGTACGGGTAAGCAAAATCTGGTCTAAGCGTGAACCGGCTTCCCTGCCTTTGGACCAGAGACGGTAGTAGCCTGCCCGTTTAATCTGGAAAAAGGCTGGATTGATGCCTTGTTTGGTATTTACAACACTGTCGGGTCCGGTGTTCCATAACCAGCGGTGCCATTTAGAAGTATCATCCGGATCGGGACAAATGCGAATTGCGCCTGGACCGCCATCTCGATCCCAGGGGTTTGCAAGCGCATCATCCATACCTATCCAATAGGAGTCTTTACTCCATTCAAAGAATACGCGCGCCCAAAGGTACCACTTCCCTGTTTTCGGGATATAAATTTCGTGTATTGCCCGCGCACCCTTCAAACTGTCAATCGCTCTTCCACCAGAGGCTTCTTCGTTTTCAACCGTTCTCACCCCCTTATCGAGATGGATCGCGGTATCTGCTTCAATAACGAGTGTATCCTTCGGTAGACGAATGAGTTCCTTAGGTTCATCGTTATCCAGTTCTATAGGTTCCATGAGATTATAATTCTTCGCAATCCGTTGTGAGACCTTCTCAAACTGTTTCTCAGAAAGTTTGGCATCGAAAAAGCAATCTCGAATGCCTTTCTTCCACAGGTCCAGGAGGAGAAACATCGCTTTTAGGTTACCATCTGGACGCTTTCGGGTACCAACTACGATTAACATACCGGTATCCTTAGAACGACTGATTAAACAGCGATGCAACGGGAAATCGGGGGATTTATGCGTTTTGCTCGAGACAATAAGGGGCGCGTAATATCGACATTTTTCATCACAACCGGGGATCTTCGCACGCTTAGTTCTACAACATTCCGGGCAAATTAACATACCGTTGAGTGCCGGACAGATCCGTTTGCCACTATCTGAACGACACGTTCGACATCGTTGGCGTTTCGGCTTTCTGTTTGAAGTTTGATAGCGCTGATGTCGCATGTTTCTTCCAAAAAGGGAATCAATGAAGAGAATTAACTCGGACGGTTGACGAGATCAGATAGATATTCAGCAATTTTGTCTGTAATCTGTTGCGCGTCTACATCCGCGAAGTTAAACAGTTCCTTAAGCATGGGGGAAATAGCACCCGTATCAAGCAAGGCGTTTGCGAGCCGCCCCATATTGCTTCGGTTGAGACCCCCTTGTCCATCGTTGTTACCCATATCCAGGATCTTGATGCTGTCGATTTTCTCGACAGGTTTCATGAGTTCCTCAAGAATATCAGGGGCTTCATCAATGAGCTCTAAGATCGCTTCTTGGACGAGGACGCGTTGTTCAGCGACATTTCGAGCTTCGTATTCTGCCATCTCGCCTTGTGCTTTCGCACGCGCCTCAGCAAGCACAGCATCGGCAAGACGTTCGATCGGCTGTGCCTGTGCCTCGGCGCCAATGATCGCCACCTCACGCTGCCATTCAGCCTCTTTCACCTGTTCTGTTGCCGTTACATTGACTTCTGCCCCCATACGTTCAGCTTCCGCGACTAACTGCTCTTTCTCTGCAAGTGCCGTTACCTGCTGCTTATTCGCAACCTCAATTTTCCGGTCTTCGTCGGTTAAGGCAACCTGTAATTCTTGATTGATACGGGTCTGTTCTACTGTCAAGATTTTAGCAATTTCTGCGAGTGAGACCTGTCGGACCTGATCGATTTGTGCAGTTTCGATGACGAGGTTTTTCTCGATTTCACGCTGTTGAACCTGCTGTTCTTGACTGAAGCGTGCCGTTTGGACTGCCAAATCGCGCGTAATATCGCGTAGCGTAACACCTTCTTCTTGGGCGATGCGTGCTTTTTCTACTATGAGCTCCTTCTCAATGTCGCGGGTTTCAACCTGTTGCGCTTGGGCGATGCGTGCGATCTCTACTGCCAAAGTTTTGGCAACTTCTGCAAGTTCGACTTGACGCATTTGATCGATTTGTGCGGTTTCGACGACGAGGTTTTTCTCGATCTCACGCTGTTGGACCTGTTGCTCTTGACTGAAGCGTGCCGTTTGGACTGTCAAATCGCGCGCAATATCCCGTAGTGTAATCGCTTCTTCTTGGGCAATACGGGCTTTCTCTACTGTCAATACTTTCTCTATTTCCCGAACTGCAATCGCTTGCTCTTGGGCAATTCTCTGCATTTGAACGATGAGATGTTGCTCAATTTCGGCGAGTTGGACAACTTTGGATTGCTCAATCTGTTGTGTTTCAACGATGAGGTTCTTTTCAATTTCACGTTCGGCGACAATCTGTTCCTGTTGGACGCGAGCGACTTCGATGTCACGGTTCATCTCGATTTCGCGTTCTTGGATGACCTGTTCCTGTCTAATACGTGCACGCTCGACCTCCTGCTTCATCTCGTATTCACGTTCTTGCACACCCTGTTCCATCTCAAATTGGAATTTAAGAGTCTCGGCTTGCCGCTCCGCGGCATAGATAGCAATATTTTTCTGCTGATCGGATTCTGCCCAGGCTTGCTGCTGTTCGGCTTCGAGTTTCTGTATCCGAGCGTCGACCTCAATCTGAACGATGGCGACCTCTTTTTCTTGCACAATCCGTTCTTTCTCTCGTTCCTGCTCGGCTGTGATTTCGGTGATTTCTCGGATACCGACTGCGTCGAATCGGTTTTCGGCATCAAGCGTTTCAACGGGGGTCTGATCTACCCGGATAATAGATACCGTTTCAAGGGTTAAACCGTTCTGGGTTTCCAGGTCCTCACCGCACGTCGATTGGACCTTGTCAGCAAACTCTTGGCGTTTCTGGAGGAGGTCTTGAATATCACTTTCGGCTGCGACACTTCGCAAGGCACCCTCGAGTTTCGGTTCGATTAATTCGCGCACGGTCTCAGGGGTCATCGATTTATCGCCAAGGGCTTGTGCAGCGCGTAGGATGTCGGTTTCTTCGGGTTCAACTTTAAGGTAGAAAACAACTTCAACATCACCCCGGTTAAAGTCGTAGGTAATCAAAGCCTCTGGACCCTCTCGTATGACTTCAATACGCATGGTATTCAAAGAGATCTCTTTGATTTCATGGATAATCGTGTTAACCCAGAGACCCCCCGTGATACGAATTTTCTCTCTCGCACCCCCTGTTCGGACAAGTGCCACATCGGCTTTCGGTATACGATAGCGGATGACTGTAGCAGCGAAAGTTGCTAAACTCGCGAATAATACAAAGAGTATTGCTGTCAACCACCGTATGACTTCGTTCTGTCCAAAGCGGTCGAGGTTTTGATAGGCAAACCAGCCAACAGCGACTGCAACAGCTATTAAGAAAACGATAACAGCAATGAAACGCATTCAATGCTCCTTTTTAGTTGTCAGTTATCAGTTGTCAGGCACCCGTTTGGGACGGACACGGCGTTTGACCCGCACACTTTTAACCGAAAACTGAAAACCTAAGACTGATAACTATTCCCTACCGGAAAATGGTCTCGCTGCTGAGATGGGTCCGGTATCGCCCTTTGAGCGGTTGACGGGGAGACGTCTGCCACGCGAGATTTGCTAAGTAACAGAGCGCATTCTCAATGAGAGGTTTCGCTATAGTCGTCCGATAGGTATCACGGGTATCAACTGCAAAAGCGACATAATACCCGTCTCCCCATTGTAACTGCACACTGATCGGATCTCCGTTATCCTCTCTGACAGCCAATCTTCGATAACTTCTGTCGTTTGTTACCCAATGATCGTCGGTTACGAGCGTATCGACATTTACCTTATGCGGCCAGGTAAACATACCTGTTTTTTCTCCGTCGTCGGTGATCTTGACGTTTCCATCTCCGGAATTAATCACGCGAATCGGGTGCCGATTCACCGGCAACCAATCGCCACGCCAGGTAGGCTCGGTCGTATGGACACCATCCGGGGGGGTGATATTGTTATCCATCGCCGAAGCCCAAACAATTCCGCCCTTACGAACGAACTCTCGAATTGCTTGATCGGCATCTTCAACGAAATACTCACCATCATGTCCCGTTGCGTTCCAAGTGAACCAGATGATGTCGTACTCTGAAAGCGTAATGCTTGAGAGTTTGATCGCATTGTTCGGATCCCCACGATTGTCAGGATTGTCATTAATGTGGACAGTCGTAAACTGGAATTCTAATCCTTCAACAGAGGTGAGGGACTCCAATATGGCTGGCTCACCCGTTGCGCTATCGCCTACAATAATCAGCACACGAAATACACCTAACGGCACAATCTTTATAGAAGAGATAATATCTGAAAATGATTGCGAATGTGGAAGTGCTCTAAGGTTCCGAAGTGCCAATTGAAATTCTTGTGAACTGAGATTTAAGTTCAAGCGCCGACCTTCAAAGTTAACGTGCTCGTAAAAAATAATATGACAGCCGCTGAACGGAAAACTCGGACCGCGCTGGATTCGGATTGACGAAACCGTATCGTTCATCCCGATGTCGAACATTGAACTGACATCCCGCATGATAACACTCCGTTGACCGGTATAGTCTACGTCCCGGAACACCTCAATGATGACCGGGACTGCGCCATATTCCGGAGGTGTTGGATGCGCTGATGGACTGAAACTGATAGATGTAATCGCGTCACCGAAGTTGTAAGGGATGTCATGGATGTTTGGATAGAACCCTGGAGCAAGCACCAGCCGGCGGCCCGTGTAGTCCTCATGCTCATGAAAGATGGCTTTGTAGTTGGGGGACGCGTTGAATCCAGGACCCTTGTAGATTTTAATGGAAGAAATGATGTCTTGGGCACCAATCTCTGCAGTGTTCGGGATCGATTCAACAAGCGTGACCTTGCGTCCATGAAAGTTTACATGTTCAAAGACTTCAACGACAAGCCTCGGCATGTTGGTCATAACTCGCTCCTTGTTTTCAGGCATAACTTCCAAACGAGATTGCAAGTTTAATTAAAATATCATTAGCAGAAGCGGTTTGTCAAGTGAAAACATCAAGAACTTTTTATCACTAATCTGGATACCCAAGTAAGAACCGTTTTATTTGCCGCAGTTCATTGCCTGAATACCTATGCGATGTGTTTCTCACAGTATAACGTAAATTCTACTGGAGTGTCAAGATTAGGGGCTAATTGTCTGACAGAACCGTTCATTTTTCTTGAATATCTGAGAAGAATATGATAAAGTATAGGGTACGAGTCTTGGAAAGAACGCTTTAGAAGTGTAAGATGGAGGAGCTGTGATGTCTTACAGAAGAGTAGTTCTTGTTTTTGCGATCACAATTGTCAGCATCGCATTAGTATATTTTTTGGTCCAGATGGAGCAATCGGTGAGAAAGGAGACGGCAGCATCACGTCCCGTCCCGCTACCGTATAATTGGATCGGAAGTATAACGCAATCACAAATAGCGGAACCCTCTGGTATCACCTACCATCCGACGCGACGGAGTCTATTCCTTGCTGACGATTCAGGGAGTGTCCATGAGGTAAGCTTGGAGGGCAGGCTCATTCAGTCGGGAGGATTAAACGAACGGGATATTGAAGGAATTACCGTGAATCCCGAGACCGGTTTACTGTACGCCGCTGTCGAAGACGACGAAGCGATCCTTGAGCTGGACCCAAAAGATCTCACCATTCAAAGGGAATTTAGAATCGGCAGGAATTATAAAGGTGAACAACTCTTGAGAAAAGGGGGCATGGGCATTGAAGCCATCGCTTTCGTGCCAGATGCTTCACACCCGGAAGGGGGCACATTTTGGGTCGGTAATCAATCCTTTAGTCTCAAAGCGAAAGATGAACCCTCGGTCGTCTGTGAAGTCGTTGTGCCGCTGCGCTCCGCAACAGCGAAACAGGCAGACGGCGCGATTATCCGAGCCTACAAAATGGACTTTATTGACATTTCAGGATTGGCATACGATACGCAAGGCGATTTTCTGGTATTAATCAGCGATACAACGAATCTCTTGGTGGAACTTAAACGGGAAGGCACGGTTCTAAGACAGTATCTCTTACCCGGGGACGAACAGGAAGGGATTGTGTTAGACGGACTCGGTTATATGTACCTCGCACAGGAGAACGGGAAAATTATCAAATTGGCAGATCGGCGGCTCCGCTGAATGAGGAGACCTCACTTTCTTGATACTTCTAATTCACTGTTCTCTGTTCTGTCGTTTTCTGCCACAGCGCCTTCAAGCCGCAACACAGTAACCCCGGGCACTAAATCTAATACCAGGTTGATGGATGCATACTGTTCTGCAGTATGACCACGATCGTCGCGCCACAAAATCTGGACGTTTCCTTCATCATAGAGGATCCCATCAGCGAGTCTCTTACCATCGGCATTTTCTAATTGGAAATATCTGCGGCGTTTTGCATCCATGATATGTAGGTATACCAAAGGGGTGAGGCCGGAACCTCACCTTGAGAAAAATAAACCGAAGAGGCTATTCAAGCGAGACAAAATCAACATCTACACCGTGTGGAATGATTCCAGCAATATTACCACGGTGCAGCAATTCCCGCACGCCTGCTCTGCCCTTTTCTCCGTAATCAAGTGTGTAGTCATTGACGTACATCCCTACAAATTGATCCGCGAGCGCGGTTTCCATATCGCGTGCGTAAGTCATTGCGTAAGCTAACCCGCGTTCTCGGTGGTCCAATGAGTACTGGATGCTCTGCTTGAGTAATGCTGTTATCTCACGAATTTTTTGGGTGCCGAGGTCGCGACGAATTACATTCGCACCGAGAGGCAATGGGAGCCCTGTTTCCGCATACCACCACTCGCCCAAGTCAATGACTTTGTGAAGTCCTTCGCGTGCGTAGGTTAATTGCCCTTCATGAATAATGAGTCCGGCATCGACTTCATCCTGTTGGACGGCTTCTAATATTTTATCGAACGGACGCGTCTCTGCCTCAAAATCTGGTTGGAAGAGGCTAAGGGTGAGATAGGCGGTCGTCATTTTGCCGGGAATAGCGATCCGTTTACCCGCAAGTGTGTCTATGGGGGTCTTCGAAACAACGAGGGGCCCGTACTGATCGCCGATACTCGCACCACAAGGCATGAACATGTAATCCTTCGCGACGTAAGCATAGGCGTGAACAGAGATTGCTGTAACCTCAAGTTCAGCGGCAAGTGCGCGTTGATTCAGGGTTTCAATGTCTTCAATGACATGAACAATCTCATACGGATCCGTCGGGATTAACCCTTTGGCGAGCGCGTAGAACATGAAAGCATCATCGGAATCTGGGCTGTGCCCAATCCGAATTTTTTCTCTCTGTGACATAGTCTTCCTTTTTGATATCGGAGTGTAGTTTTTCTTCGGATAGTAATATAATCAAAATGCCTAAATATCTTTATCTCACAGCCACCCCAGATGGACTCACAGAATTAGTGCGTGCGGAATGCGTTGCGCTGACAGGTTCTGTGCCAAATACAGATGGCATCGCGGTTTCAGACAAGCGTGTTGATGTCCGTCGCGGCGCGTATCTCAAGAGTTGCAGCGAAATCCTTTTTGAAACGAGCAGTCTTACTGAACTCTGCGCGAAGATCAGGGCGATGGGGTTACATGCGGACGAGTTTCGGGTTTCTGTCGTAAAAAAGCCGCGCAACCTAAAAATAAACTCTATGACACTCGCACGGGACATCGGTACTGCTATCGGTGGTAGTGCGAATTTATGCCAGCCACAGACGACTTTCCTAACGGTTGTGACGGCTGATAAAATGTGGTTCGGGCAACTCCTTTCTGAGTCTGATGGGGTCTGGCTTGCCCATAATCAACGTCCTTACGTGACCTCGAGTTCGCTACCGGCTCGGCTTGCGTGTGTGCTCGTCAATTTAGTAGCACGACCGGGGCAACGCTTGCTTGACCCGTGCTGTGGAACTGGCACCATTGTGATGGCTGCCGCACATAGCGGTATCTACGCAACCGGATACGATGTCAACCCTCGCATGATAGGCGCAACTACGAAAAATCTGCAGCATTTCGGACTCTCAGCGGACGTAACACTCGGTGATGCGAGACACATCGATGGACAGTATGACGCGATCGCAACAGATCTGCCCTACGGCATTAATCTCGTTAGAGATAGCGAGCAAGAGATAGAGATTTTGTCAAATTTGCGGACACGCGCGCCAAAAGCCGCATTCATCGACCTTCGGGATCTCAGTAAAACACTGACCGACCTTGGTTACCAGATTGAGACTGTTCTACCAGTTCCAAAGTTGAGCATTGTCCGGCGTATTTTCATCACATCTGTCGTCCCATAAAGTCTGTCTATAGGATCCGAACTTCGGGCAACTCGAACGAACTTGGATTCAATAGTCCTCAATGTTATCGTAAAAATTCGTTTCTGGCAAGTACTCATCTTCGTTGAGTTCTTCCTCTTCATGTGCTTCGTATTCTCTCCGACTCAGAAGCGTGTCTATCTCATTTGGGTTCTCAAGCCGAAATTTACAAATCCATCCATCTCCTTCTGGAAAGCGGTTGAGAAGTTCAATGTCATCGTCGAGAGCCGCGTTGATTTCATAAATTTCACCTGTCACAGGCGCATAAATATAGAAATTTCTCCCCTCTGATGTTTCAACGCGTCCGATAATTTCGCCCTGTTCATATTCGCCGAGGACCGGTAACTCTATGAAAATAACACTGCTGTAGATCTCTTGAATCCGCTCTGTGATTCCAACATTACACTCCCTTGAATTGAGAAATTCAATCCATTCGTGAGTCGTTGTATATTTTATTTCAATGTTTTCCATCGTCAACCTCCTCACATCAGATATGATAGACGCTATCATTTAACAATTCCAAGACCTTCGGATTTCGCCTGGATGGGTTCGACGGCCTTTTGCCGATTGCTAAAAGGCTTGTCCGATTGAAAAAGCATACACGGCTTTTCCTTGCACGATGTGGATACGTTCTTCATCTACCACGACGGGTGTAAATTGCGGTGTATATGCTGCGTTGAGAATGATGTTTCCGAGTCTGAAACCGATCCCAAAGCAGAGGCCTTCTGCTTTCCAGAGCCGTTCTTCCGTTTCAAATGAAGCGTCTTGCAAAAGGAGCACCGATGTATAACGTTTTTGGGTGTCTCTGAGATACCCAATTCTAATCCCGAGTCGGGAACGATACCACGCTTCAGCCCCTATATTTATTCGAAGACCGTCGCGGAAAGGGGGATGTGCGTCTAAACCGATTCTCAAAGCCACGTCCGATATTTCGCGCTGGTATGCGATACCGGTTACAAGCGTGCGCTCCATTGTATCTGGAATAGACGGGTCAGAGAAGGAGAGTCCGTTGCTCAAATTTTGAACGACAGCACCTATCTGAATTGCCTCTCCAACCTGCTGGATAATACCGACATTATAGGCGTATCCGTGCCCGAGGTCCTCCTTGCCATTTGTATCAATTGCCTTGGAGCGCAACCATTTCGTGTCAACACCCACAATCGTCCCACCGAACAGATTTACGCCGTAACTCAGCCCGACCGCCAGGTTATTTTCAGGAAAACTGTTAAGCGCCTTTCCAAGATAGTCTACTCGACGGAACGCACCGGCTTGTTCAAAAGCAAATCCCAATCCAAGCGCACCGAATTTGCCCATTGGAAACGCCCAATTTAAAGTTTCAACACCCGACGAGTATTGCTCGTACCGACTATAATCCTCATAATTGGCATCGAGGTTCGGTTTGGAAAGCAGAGCGATCGTGCGTGGAAAACGGGTCGCGTGAATAACGAACCGATTTCCCGTTGGCTCACTGACACCCGCAGGGTTACTCCCTAAGGCATGCGCACCACGGGTCGCGCCGACAAAACTACCTCCCATCCCATAATGTTCCGCGCCAAGCAACTGTTTGAGGAATCCATCTGCTGATGCTCTTGTGTGTGACATGGCAGCGGTACTACTGAAAACAAAAAAGAGGCTTACTATGCAGGATAGGACAGTCGCGATACAGTTTTGGACGTATTTCACTTTTACCTCATGGAACAGAGTGTAACTTGTGCTACAGCATAGTCATTTGTATGTGACATAGAGACGAACGCTTCGCTAATATGGCATTTCTGTGCATAGCGTTGCACTTCTCCGTGTAGAATGAGTTCCGGTTTTCCGATGGTATTCGCCTGAATTTCTACGTCTTGCCACCGCATTCCTGTGGTTAAGCCTGTGCCGAGAGCCTTGAGGGTTGCCTCTTTCGCAGCAAAACGAGCGGCGAGCCGCCAGTACCGAGACGGAGCATCTCCGCAATAAGCGAGTTCCTGTTGTGTATAAACCCGTTGTTCAAAACGGGATCCCCACCGACGAGACGCCTCTCGGATCCGTTCAACTTCAACAATATCAATGCCGATTCCCTGGATTTTTTGCTGGTGCATCAGATTATCTATAGAGGGTATCCGTTATTCGCGCAGCACGAACGTTTGCTTTCACATCGTGGACACGCACAAGGTCCGCGCCGTGTGCGATCGCCCAACACACTGTTGCCGTTGTTCCTTCAACGCGCTCGGTTACAGGGAGATTTAAAATGTTACCGATAAATGATTTCCGTGAAGTCCCAATGAGCAGCGGTTTGTGTAACCTTCGGAATTCCGAAAGCCGTTTTAGGATTTCAAGGTTGTGTTCTGTCGTTTTGCCAAATCCGATACCTGGGTCGATAATGATGCGATCAGGCGTAATCCCTTCGGATTCGGCTGTCTCGATACTTTTCTGAAGTGAATCACAAATTTCACTAACGATGTCGTTATACTGAGGTGCGTGTTGCATCGTGCGGGGGGTGCCTTTCATGTGCATCAGAATGAGGCCCGCTTCCATTTCTGATACAACCGCTGCCATTGTGGGGTCCCCGCGTAACGCTGTGATATCATTGATGAGATGGGCACCGGCTTCAAGCGCACGCCGCGCCACTTCGGCTTTATATGTGTCGACGGAAAGAAGAACATCAACGGTGTCAGCAATAGCACGAATGACGGGTAGGATTCGCGCCAATTCTTCATTGATAGACACCGGGGATGCCCCAGGGCGGGATGATTCTCCTCCAATATCAATAAGCGTCGCACCTTCCGCCACCATCAGTTCGGCATGTGCAACCGCCTGTTCGACATCAAGATAACACCCGCCATCCGAAAAAGAGTCGGGTGTGACGTTCAAGATGCCTATTACATGTGTATGTAAGCCTAAAGTGAGCGATTTGCCGCGACAGTTCATACGATCGGTTTCGCGGGGAGTTGTGGCCGGGGTCCGAGAATCTCGTCAATCTCCTCGGTGACAAGCGTTTCCCGTTCTAAAAGGGCGTCTGCAAGTAACTTTAAACCTTCAAGATTGGTTTCCAAGATTTCCCGTGCTTTATTATAGCACTCTGTTACAATATCATGGACCGCCTTGTCGATTTCAATGGCAGTTTTTTCACTGTAATCCTGATGGACACTTAATTCTTTACCGAGGAAGACCTGTTCGTCGCGTCTGCCGTAGGTAAGCGGTCCCATGTGGCTCATACCCCATTGCGTCACCATTCGGCGGGCGAGACTCGTGGCTTGCTCAAAATCGTTTTGGGCACCCGTGGTCTGTTCACCAAATATAATTTCCTCAGCCACTCTACCCCCGAGCGCAAAAATGATATGCGCCAGGAGACGTTTTTTGCTCATATTATGCCGTTCTTCGAGAGGAAGTTTCGCTGTTACACCGAGAGCTCTACCCCGTGGAACGATCGTGCACTTGTAGTTTGGGTCACTTTCGGGGACGAAGTGGAGCATCAGGGCGTGTCCCGCTTCGTGATAAGCCGTAACCCGTCTCTCTTCCTCACTGATGACGAGGCTCCGCCGTTCGGGACCCATAAGCACGCGGTCTTTGGCTTCGTCAAAGCACATCATGTCGATTTCTTCTTTGTCACACCTCGCAGCAAGCAGGGCGGCTTCATTTGCCATATTCTCAAGGTCGGCACCGGAGAAGCCTGGGGTTGCCTTCGCTAAAATTTCCAAATTGACGTTTTCAGCGAGTTTATAAGGGGTTTTCGTATGGACCGTGAGGATCGCTTCTCTACCCCGAACGTCCGGCAGGTCAACAACAATCTGTCGGTCAAATCGACCTGGACGCAGGAGCGCTGGATCTAAAACGTCGGGTCGGTTTGTCGCCGCAATCAGGATTACACCTTCAGATGCTTCAAACCCCTGCATCTCAACGAGCAGTTGATTTAAGGTTTGTTCACGCTCATCGTGTCCACCACCGATACCCGCGCCACGGTGTCTACCCACGGCATCTAATTCATCAATAAAAATAATACAGGGCGCGTTCTTCTTTCCAGTTTCAAACAGGTCTCTGACCCGGGACGCACCTACCCCCACGAACATTTCGACGAAATCGGAACCGCTAATGCTATAGAACGGCACGTCTGCCTCACCCGCAACGGCTTGCGCAAGCATGGTCTTTCCAGTGCCGGGCGGTCCCATCAGGAGGACACCTTTCGGAATTTTACCACCGAGTCGCTCAAATTTTTTGGGGGCTTTCAGAAATTCGATGACTTCCTCAAGGGCTTCTTTCGCTTCATCGACACCCGCGACATCCTCAAATGTCACTTTGGTTTGGTTTTCGGAGTGGAGTCTGGCACGGCTTTTACCAAAGGACAGGGCCCGGTTCCCGCTGCCTTGCATCTGACGCGATAGGAAGATCATCAATCCTAAAAAAATAAGGAGCGGGACAACGGTCGTTCCGAAGATCAGCAAACCTTGCGGAAATTTAGAGGGGGGCTTGACGTTGTAATTAATCTCAAACTCGTCAAGTTTTGCTTGGATATCATAATCATCGATCGCATCGCGGCTTGCTCTAAATTCGCCCTGCCATTTTGGAGGGAGGTGTGTTTCTTGCTCTTCAGGATCCACGCTCTGCAGAATTTCTTCGCGGATTTGGGGAAGTCTGTTTTTATTGAACTGGCCTTCAACCCATTCTTCATCTAAAACCAGATACCCTTCAAACAGGGATGAACCGCGTGTTATGTATTGGTGAAAATCAGAGGTCGCAAGTTGATAAACTGGATCTCTGCGGTTGAATAGCTGATAAATGCCGAGGACAACGAGTCCGGCAACAACTACCCACCAAATCACCATGCTTCTTGTATTTTTATTCACAACCGATTGCCTCTCTGTTAAATTCTGAGCACTGACAAAAAATTAGTTTCAAAACGTATGAGTTTATCAAAAGCTGTTTAATTTAAAAGTATAACAGATTTTTTTCCAAATTTCAACTCAATTTAAAAAAATCGTCTATTTCCAAATCACGAATAGGGGATATAGCAATTTTAAGTGGATGAATAATTGCAATTAAGATATACTATAATTATGAAGAAATACGAAATAGGCGCAACAAAATATTTAAAACTATGTTGGGATGTTTACAAGATGATCCGGCGCGATCCTAATAAAATAGATGAAAAACTCCCATATAAAGCGTAAAAGAGCGTGCCTTCAAATTCAACCGGACATAAAATCCAACCCTACAGGCTATCCTGGAAAGGAGGAATTTATGAATTTTAACAAACAGATACTTGCGACAATTATCCTTTTACTTACTCTGGTGCCTCATGCATTAGGGCATGTTACAGGGAGAAACCTTCAAAATTTTCAATATAACGCCGACCTCGCATCCGTCGCACCTATCGTAGATGGATACCTTGACGATCCGGCGTGGGAAAAAGTGGTTCCCGGTAAATTGGAGCAAGACTTAATTAGCGGGGAACGCAGGGGCGAATCTCCTGATTTTACGGGAACCTTCGCAGCCGTGTGGCGAAATGGTTTCCTTTATGTCGCTATTAAAATAATAGACGATCAACTCGAAAACCGACAAGCAAAACTGCTCCGTGAGGATCATCTTATCCTTTACGTAGATCCACATCATTCGGGGCGCGCTGAGGATCTTTACCGTTTTGAGATCCCAATTGAAAAAGACATGGGTACGTTAAAATCCCCCCTGACACGGGTCGCTTGGGGAAACGATGGACAGACGTGTGAGCTAAGCTTCCGTATTGATAACCTGGCGCGGAAAGGCAATAGTATAGGGTTCCTCATTGCCTACAACGATGTTGATAGCGGGAACCTTCGACAGGAAATCGCTTGGGCGCCAGAGGGGTACACTCTGGAGGAAAATGCTTACCTTCCCGATCTCGTTTTCACTGCGAAGATCGAACCCACTCGACAACAAAAATTAATCCAGTGGGGACATATCAAACGTCTCTATTAACTTGCCACCGTAGGGGGAGACGCGAAAATCTTGCCCTACGGTTCAATAAACACCACCACATAAAGCTGGAGAATTCGTGTATTATATCGGTAAAACCTTGGAACTGATGGGCATCGCCTGTTTAGGCGCTGGACTCTACTTAGGGTGTGTCAATCCGTATGGCTACAGTGAATCCAAAGCGATGGGCGTTGAGATGGGGTTCCTAACACTCGGGGTTTTGGTTTTTTTTCTTGGAAGACTCATTGAGAAACGTCAGTGAGGATTCTCAATTAAAACAGGCAATACACGTTGGAAGGTTAGAAGATAGCCAATAGGGGAGTGCTGTCAGTCTGCCTGCGCTGCCCCCCATCCTCAAAACCTAATACGGAAGTATATCAATGACAACCGATGTCTTACAAGATATTATTGCACGCTGCCACCAACGGCGTGAGAATCCCCTTAAGCAGCGGCGGACGATCCTAACACCGCTGCCTTACGAAGGGATGCCTTACCAATTCACAGTCCATTGTGCGCACAGATACCCTGTGCTGCTGCAAGACTTGACAGTGGCAGGCATTTCCTTTATGCCGATAGGGCGTGCGCCTGAAATCGACCGTCCCTCGCGCGCTTTTGAAGGTGAACGGTTCTTGAGACAGCAACAGGCGGTGGACTGGACTATCAGCCAATGGCGGAGGTCATGGGGGCTGCAAGTGTATACAGGGGTTCCCTCGGAACGCAATGGCGCGCCTTGGCACGACATTGACTTTAAATATGAAGCTATCTGTGCTGCCCCTGAAGTCGTTCTTGCTTGCGTTCAGGCGCTTGTGAATGCCGTTGCCAATCCGTTGTTAACATTGACAAAGTCTGGCGGGTTACGCTTTTCTTGCAGAATACCCGGATACCTCCACCCAAGCACCAAGCAGGCACGGGTGTATGTCTATAAAGGGAGTCCGTCAGCAGAGAATCCCGACCACTACGATGCGTATCTTGAGATTTTGGGCGAGAAAGGATACAATTGCTGGGATGGGCGTTATGAAATCCTAATCGGAAATTTGTTAGATCCACCTGTGATTTCTAAAGAGGTTCTCTTCGCACTTATTGATCCCCTTCGCGCGAAGCTTCACGAACCGGTTTCCCAAACTTTACAACGCACGGAGAGCATCCTCGACGCCCCATACTCTCTGGGGTCAGGTAAACTTGATCTCGCCAAAGAGGCGTTTTTCAAGCGTGGGTTTTCTTATCTCAGACAAAACAAGGGCGTTTACTATTGGCACCAATATGGTGATGAAAGTGGCAACACAGAGGTGTCCTTGTGGGAGAACGAAGAGGGCGTGTGGGTGTGTGCATCCGCATCGGATACACGGGTACCTATGGAGGCAACTCTCATCACAGATGTCTGGAAGGATACGGGTATCCTTCCACCAATTCCCAAGACGGAACTTCCCATAGACGATAAGGTGATTGCCATTCGCGAAGGCGCACTCAGCCCACTATCACTCAAACGTCGACGTCCAGTGCTACACAAGCCCCAACCTGCGGAAAACGTTGATGAAACGCCAGAGGAAATTAGCACACAGGTGCAGCGTGCTTTCGATAGAAACGCGCGGGTTCTTGGCGTTACGCTCCGGACAGACGCAGACGGAACCTATACAGCAGAAGCGATGCTGCGTAAGCGTAAAGCTTTCTGTTTAAGAGTGCCGAGGGGTGAATTGGCAGCAGCAGCAGCGCGATTTCTTCAAAACCAAGATGCCGAATCCATGGCACAGTGGCGGGATCGGATGTATCTCTGGGATCAGGTGAAACATATCCCCGTCGATGTGCGCATGGCAACTCCCTTTCAACACGGAAATGTCTGTGAGGATCCCGAGCGGTGCGAAGCGCTTGAGAAAAAGGGGGGGGATCCGAACGAAATTATTTGTCCACAATGCCCCGTCTATACAGCATGTCGCGAGCGGGGCTATCTATCGCAACCCGCCACCCTACAAACGACTAACGTACAAATATCGAAGAGTCTTCGACTCTTTTCGGACCCACAATTTAAAAAAATAGCGGACCAAATTCTCGAAGCACGCCATGGAACACAATCTCTCTGTATCATCAATACCGGCAGAGAGGATTACCTGTTTCCCAGATGCGAACTCCCTAAAACTACACTGAAGGAATGGGTGGCCAATTGGCAAGGCAGTGCCTTAGGTAACTTCGCGGTAGCCCTACTGAATGCAGGAGAAATCAGAGACAGATCCCACGAGAGCTCTATCAAACGCCTCCGAGCAGTGGTCGAGACCTTTGAATGGCTGGCTGAAGAACTCATCCAACAGATGTGCCACGTCAATATACCGGGGAGAGTGGTCGCACGCCAGGTTATTGACGCGGAGACCGGTACGGAATTAGCACGTTTTACCATCGAGTTTGAGCAAGGGATCTCTGCTTATATTCCTGTGGACGCTGCGGCTGCGGATAGGCTCGCGGCGGAAGGATTGCCCTTTTTTCGACTCGATGCTTTTGTGCCTAATGAAGATATGAGGATCCCGATGTCAATCGCGGATGCCGTCAGGTTGGGAATTTTGGATGCCGCGACTGTTGAAAACATTCACGAATTCCCAGCGGTTTGCGCGGATCCACACTGGACGTTTTGGCATCAACTCAAGCGTTTCTTTACACATTACACGCGGGACGCTAATGCACCGATGCAATGGAAGGACGAAGCCCTACAGTTTCGGGTGCCATCAGTGCTGCATCCGAGTGCCAAATACCTTTTGGTTAATGCACCAGCACTCTATGGTGAACATTTACGTCGGATACTCTTGGACGCGGAAACCGAGATCCTTCGCCTGCCACCGATAGCATGGCGACCCGGAAACCAGGTCTTTCAGATTCGAACCGGTATTTATCCACGGGAGACAATTTTAGACTTCAACAACACTTCGGACCTTATGGGAATGTCTGAGACAGGGCAGCAGGTTTTTTCCAGAATTCAAGCTGAAATAGAAAGGTATCCGAATGTTAATCATGGGATTATAACCCATATTTATCCAATTGAGCAGCTGAAGCCTATCGCGAAAAAGGGGAATGTCTCTTTCTTAACCGGTTTCCGAGAGCTGGAAGGATTGGAAACCGCGTTTCAAGAAGCACAGATCATCTGGATAGTTGGCATGCCGGAAATGGGAGCACGGGCCATTTTGAACCGCACGCAGATCTTGTTTGGAAACGATAAGGAACCGCTCTCTTATGAAATGGAACCTGATACCTACCGTTACAAAGACGCACGCGTCCAGAACGTCTATGAAAAAGAGGTCGCCCGTATATTCACAGAGATTATAGGACTGGCGCAGTTGAACCGTTTGCCCAACAAGAAAGTTATGTTGATTACGGGGTTGCGAATCCCTGAGATCACCGACAGACCTGAAACCCTCCTTTTTGACTGGGAAGACTTTGATGTCGCCGGTGGGTTGGACAAACTCGCTGAGGTGATAGCGACACGTCAACGTTTTGAGGCTAAACGCGACACTCTGACGGGTGAATCCAGCAGAAAAGAGGTAGAGCAGGTTCTCGGCTGCCCCTCAAGGCAGGCGAACCGAGTGTTACAAAAGATGCGCGGCGGGAAGCCACGTGTCACTTTCCGCGAGCAAATTCTCGCACTTCTCGCCGATGGAGAGAAAACAACACAGGAATTCGCGGAGGCGATTCGCGGACACCCAAAAGCCATAAATACAGAACTCACGCGCCTTGTCGGGATGGGTGTAATTGTAAAGGTGCGACGCGGGGTTTATAAACTCCCAGAGGATTAGCACTAAAGCATGCTAATATGGGTTCCCATCATAGGCGAATAATCGCAATACCTTGTTCGCCTGCGACTGAATAGAGCAACCACGTTTTTCCATCCTCACAATAGATCGCTGGATCGCGAAGTTCATGTACGCATTCGCGATCCAACCCACCTGTCGAGGGGCGAATCGGTAAATCCACACCCTCAAAATCATATTTTGGCGCGATGACCTCTATTGGCGCAGATGGGGACCACTCGTTCCAGTCGCCTGTCAACTGCACGGTGCTTTTACGGATCCGTTCTGGACTATCCCCGTAAAGTGAGTAATAGACCGTCAGAGTATCTCCTTCAAGATGGTTTGCTGTGTGTCGCGGGAAACCCGTGTTATCTTCTGGAGATTTACGTAAAAAAAACGGCGTGTCTCGTTGAATGAAACCTGCTGTCCATTCCGGTGTTTCCGCGCGGCTTATCCAACCGTGATGGGTCGCGTAGGGGTGCCCCTCCCACCAAAAAACGCGAAAGTAAGCACCATTTCGTTTATCCAGTGTATCTGAGGCGGTGTAGTTCACGCCGTCCGTAGAGGTCGCCCAACTGCTTGCCTGCCCGCCACCGTAGGTTCCATGAAAATACATAAAGAAACGGCGATTTTCCGCATCTATGTGGACATCCGGAGAAGCAATGTGATCGCGGCCCTGAAATACGGTATTGTCGCGGTGCAATGCCCCAGGCTGATAAAGGGTATAGGGACCTTCGATAGCATCCGCATACGCCAGTCGGATATAAGCACCGCGATGATGCGCGAAGTAGAGATAGTATTTGCCCAGCGGATTTTTTACCCAGTCTGGCACGCGAACCAGTGACGGACCATTGATGTTCGAGAAACCGTGTTCCCTATCAATCTCTGGCATGGCGGGATGGATGAGAAGTGTGCGTTTCATAGTTCTCCTATTTAATCGTGGGTCTGAAACCGGTATACCTCTTGTGCGTCTTCAGACATGTCGTTCCATATCTCTTTTGGAATCCGGGCACCGAAGATTCCCGGGGCGTTGGGGGAATGGTGAAACCTTCGAAAATAGACGAGGGCAAGCATGTGCCGGACAGTATCCTTGGTCCGATTCGGCATTGCCCGATGCCAGCATCGCATATCCCGCACAACCACTGAACCCGCAGGCATCTCTAACTGAAATGATGGATAATGTGCCGCACGCGCTTCCTCACACACATTGTAAGGTGTATTGCGTACCGCCTCATCATCAACGATAAGATGTGAACCCGGCCACACCTCTGTTGCACCGTTCTCTACTGTGAAATCAACAAGCGGAATGTTAACGACAATCGTTGAAACCGGTAGAGCAAACGGCAGTTCAGGGAAGAGTTGTCCCGAATCCCGATGGATCCATTGGATGTCGTTACCCGGACGAGTTGAGTTACAACCGTAAGGTAGATAGGCGAACACTTGTTCTCCCATTGCCGCTTTCAGAATCGGCATTGCGAACGGATTATCAATGATACGGGCATCCATGAACGGCATTTTCAGCATTGGGTTCTCGCCGTTCTGTTCCTCTTCTTCGTTCTGGAGGGTGTTTTCCATAGCAACATTGAGATCCGCTATCCAATCGCGTGGAAGAACGCTTTCGATGACGACCAATCCTGCCTCGCGCAACAGACGCTCACCTGCCTCGACGCTTTCTGGCGTGAGTTTGTTTTCAGAACGTTCCTGATCGGAGATTTCCAGTTTCGGGATGTTTATTGTTCGTCCTGTGGTTTCCATGTGCTATACCTGCCTTTCTGATGGGTTTTGAGGGAGTAGAAATCATCTGCCCTGCCTCCTATTTTCTGAAAGTATAACATAAAATGGGAAGTCAGTCAAGATTCATCGCTACAACGAACAGAGCCATTCAATTGTCACAGATCTCTCTTGTGGGAGGGGTTTGTAACCCCGATTTGTGCCGAAAGTCACATATCTATTCTCGATAAGGCACTCAGAAACCGAAAACTGAATGGCTCTGCGAAGGGTAAACCGATCTGAATAAGAAAAAATTGTTGTCTTCTCCCGCAAATTCGTATAAAATAAAGCAAACTTTCAAGCTACACCTGATTAGAGTTAGTTTCAGAATCACATTTATAGGTAAAGGAGCGTGTGATGACACCTGAAGTCGCTATACAAAAGCGGGAACAAATGATCGAAGAAGGGTTCTGCGTTGTTGATGATGTTCTGACAGAGGAATTTCTACAGGAACTCCGAGACGAATCGGAACGACTGATCGCAGGACACGTAGAACCGGAGGATGTTATCTATCAAGGACAGCACGTCAACGTCCGCGGTGAGGATAACACGCATATTCAAAAATTGCTGGAGTGGCAACCCTCACGTGACGCACTCGAACAGATCGGATTTGGAGATTTTGTATCATCGGGTGGAATCATTATTCTGACGAAGGAATCCGGGGGACCCCCGCTCTATTGGCATCAAGATTGGATGCGCTGGAACGATCCACTGAGTTGCGCACCGTGGCCACAAACGATTTTCCTTAACTATTATCTGACGGATACGAATCGGGAAAATGGCTGTTTAAAGGTCATTCCGGGCACACACCGGAAGCGTATTGATTTACACGACATATTGGTGCCGGCGCATGAGCAGGGCGCACGGTTCATTGATGAAGATCATCCCATCATGTTCAGTGATCACCCAGATCAAGTGGATATCTGTGCGAAAGCGGGGTCGTTGGTAATGGCGGATGCACGCATTTTACACTCCGCTCACAGAAACTTTACCGACGTTCGACGCACCCTAATCCTCGCATGGCATAGCCGTCCGAATACTGTGCCAGACTATTGGGATAGAGAAATACCGGAAGTCGTCGTGAGTCGCGACGAAGACACAAATTATCCGATGTCTCGTATTCCGGGTGATTTCTTGCAGCCATAACACGACGCGGTATCTTTAAAATAACCCAAGTTGCTACTAACGAATTCTGCCCGTTTGAAGAAGTTTTTCGGCATTTTTCTTCACCCCCGGGGAATGCCATAAGGCATTCATACCGTTGATTCCGGGGTGATATGTCTATAGAAAGCAGCGTATTCAGATTCTTGCACTCCAGCGGAGTGCTATGTCTATCAATAACTGGCAACTTG
>JAJEIP010000144.1 GCA_022827885.1 Candidatus Poribacteria bacterium | reverse complement strand
CGTATTGTTATACTTGAAGCAAATGTGCCTTCAAGCACATCCTTCCACTCATGAGTGATAACTGGGAAGCTAATGAACATCAGCCTCCCAGCTATCCTATGGTCATATGATACTATTTCAGGATTAACATCTTCCGGGTTGCGGTGAACTCGCCAGCGGAAAAAGTATAAAAATAGATACCACTCGCAACGGCCTCACCAGCTTCATTTTTCCCGTCCCAATACGCCGCACGGGTTCTGCTCTGATACATTCCCGCAGGTTGATGTCCCAACGCCAACTTCCGCACCAACGTGCCATTCACAGAATAGATGTGCAGTGTCACCTCTGCGGATTTAGATAATTGATAGGGGATCCATGTTTCGGGATTGAACGGGTTCGGATAGTTGGCAAGCAACACGGTTGCGTCAGGTGGAAGCTCAACAATCCTCGGTGCAGCCGGAGCAGCAGTTGGCACAGTCCCTAAGACAATACCTGTGGGGGTTCCTAAACCTGTGACGACATCCTTAATATTTTTACCGTTGAGGTCTGCCCGCCGGATGTTGCCCAACTCTGTCCAGTAGATTTTCCTACCTACCGCCTCTACCGCCACTCCTTCCGGGGCTTCCAAATCCGTGATGAGGTTGGATTGGAAATTAGAACCATCGAAGTTGAGACGTTGGATTTTCCCCCAAGAATTCGTCAAATAGAGTTTCTGATTGGCAGCATCAACGGCGATACCGTGGGGTGCACTGGTTAGCTCCTTGACCAATTGAATGTTTGTCCCATCAAGGCTCGCGCGCCGAAGGGTCCCAGTCGCCTTCCCGGTTTGTTCTGTCCAATACACTTTACCGCGCGCTGTATCTAAGACGAGGTGGTTTGGATCCTGCAGATCGGTAATGAGATTGGATTGAAAGTTTGAGCCATCAAGATTGAGACGTTGGATTTTCCCGTAGGAATTCGTCAAGTAAAGTTTTCCGCCTACGGTATCCAGCGCGATGTCAAGTGGAACGCTTGTTAAATCTTTGACGAGTTGCATATTGGAACCGTCAAGGTTTGCGCGCTGAATTTTGCCGGTGGTGTTGCTGGTCTTCTCTGCCCAATAGAGTATACCGCGAGGTGTATCCACGGCGAGGCTGGTGGCGTTCTGGACGCTTGGCAGAAGGTTTTCCACTTTATCACCGGTGAGACGGTGAAGGGTGCCTGCCTCCGCATCTACCCAATACATCGGCGGACGATTCGGTGATTCAACATGCACAACCGGTGCCGTGACAATTAAATCCGACGAGGTGCTCAAACCGAGCGTTTCGGGTCCTCCGATGATGGATTCATAGTAGACAGCAACTTTGCTATCTGAACCATTGAGGTCTGCCCAAAGAATATGCAAAGGAACCGGAGACACAGACGACTGGAGTGTATAGTACAGTGCCTCACCGGAACTATCCACGACAAAATCGTTCCCCATGTATTCAGAAACGATGAGTTCTTCAATATTTGATCCATTGAGATCAGCACGTAAGATTCGGCCTCCGAGGTGAAACCCGAAAGATTGCGCAATTGGATTATCAATATGATACTTCGTCGCGTCGTTTTCCTGCTGGAGCCAGTAAATCTTATGTCCGACGATCGCGATACTGGGTAACCCATATATCCTGCCAGTCTTACTGGAGGCTGTCACGACATTTTGAATGTTTTTCCCGTTGAGGTTCGCCCGCCGAATGCGAGTTCCCTCTACCCAATATAATTGACTATCTTCTGTATCCACGGCGATGCTTCCAAGTTCATCCAAATCTTTGATGAGAGTTTTGATTTGCTTCCCATTGAGATTCGCACTCTGAATTCTCCCCAGTGAATTGGTCCAGTAAAATTTCCCTCCCTTCGAGTCGACGGTAATACCGTTGAGAACATGAGTTAACGTTAAAAGTTTTTGAACCTCTGGGTCTCCCTCAAGGTTGATACTCTTGATTTCGCTTTGGGATTTACCTATACGTTCTGTCCAGTACAACTTGCCTCCTGCTGTATCAACAACAAGTTGTGATGAACTATTGCTCTGGAACGGACTACTGCTTTCCCAAAGGGTTTCTACTGGTGTCGAGGCACTTCTCTGACGTTGTAACTTAATAGGAGAACTGATACGATTAGTCCCACCATCAAAAGTTGGGGAGGTAAGCCAATACATCGGTGGATGTTCAGCCATCGGAATACTGATATCCAGTTTCAAATTTGTATTCTTTTTCAGTAGCGTGAAGAGGGGACCGGTCCCGATAATTCTGTTATCAGTAAGAGATAACATTTTTAATTTCGTTAATTCAGTAAGTGGACTGACATCGCGAATGTAATTGCCGATGAGGGATAATGACCTTAACCCCGTCGCATGTTCCAGACCGGTGAGATCTTCTATACCGCGACTGTCAGCCGTCAGTTTGGTGAGTTCGCGCAACTTCTGTTTTGTGATAGGAGCGTTTGGAGCTAAATCCAGTTCTTGTCGCACAGCGGCTGCTAATTTCGCGTCGGGTATCGCTGAATTAGGAATCTCAATATCAATATACTCGAGTTTCAGGTTTGGATTCTGTTGTTTTAGCGTCCGAAGTGGAGACTTATCCGTAATCGGATTATCCTCGATCCTTAACTCCGTTAACTTCGTCAAACCTATGAGGGGACTCACATCGCGAATTGAATTATCTTGGAGATGTAACGTCTCAAGATTTACTAATCCCGCAAGCGGCGTCACATCACTAATCTGATTGTGTGGAAGATATAAAAGCTGCAATTGGGTTAAATTTGTGAGTGGGGTGATATCGCGAATGTTATTTCGTCCCGACCATAAATGCGTCAATTTTGTCTTGCTTGCTAATAGAGTGACATCCCTGATATTAACGGACCATAAGCTCAACCTCTCTAATTGGTTTAAATTGGCGAGAGGCGTGAAGTCAAAAATTGGATTGTTCCCGATGAGTAAATCTGTTAATTGCGTCATGTTTGTGAGCGGACTGATGTCGCGCACAGCGTTTTCCTCTATAATCAACTTCGTTAGACTTTTCAGGTTAGCCAACGCGCCGATATCGCGAATTTGATTCTCTCTGAGTTCCAGCAACCTTAATTGCGTTGCATGTTCCAATCCCGTGAGATTCTTTATCTTGCTGTTTCTGGCATCCAATTGTGTTAATCTCTGCATCGCCTGTTTTGTGATGGGTGCGTTAAGGGTTAACCCCAATTCATTTCGGATGAGAGCCGCTAAATTTGGATCGGGGATTGACACAACTTTAGAGGGCGGGCGCACAGCAATACTGATCGGAACCCATTTTTCAGCCCATCTGTAGCGATGAGGAGCTTCAACTTCAAGGAGTCCGTATGCCGTTCTACCTCCCCATCTATCAACACTCCAATAGTGGGCGCAGGTTTCAGCAGCGGTCTCCGTGAGAGCAACACCACCACCATGACCTCCTCCATAGATGTTGTCGAGTGGAGATTTACCCACTTCTGCCCAATCTTTTCTTCGGGCTTCCTCATACGCCCTGCCTTCGGGTGTGTCTCCCCAACCGTGTATCTCCCAGGCACTACCGTCAACAGACACCGTGGCGTGTTGATGTGCATGCGCAATTTCATGGGCAAAGGTGCCTAACAGACCAACCTCATCCTTCCAGTCGGCATATTGGTAACTGTAGATAACAACGACTCCCAGACTATAAAAACCACCGAGATCCGTCCCTTTAGGGAGCCTGCCTCCTTCAACATACAACAGATCATGCACCACCAGCGTTTTTTCCAAGATGAAACGCACTTCGTCCGGCCACCGATGCCCTATGAGAATATTGCCCGGGTGTTGCTGCGGATCTCTTGTATAGTTCGGCACATCACCATTTGCCAATATTGTGGGACGGGAACGGTGCACCATCACCTCTTTGGGTTCAAAATGCTCTTTTTCAACACGTAAATGGAGTTCATCCCCTAAAACCTTTGGGAAGCGATAGTAACCACTCGGGTTGGTAGCAACACTTTCTCCAGATCGCGGTCCTGACGCGATCGTTACAGTAACACCGGTTATGGGTTGTGCTTCAGGACGAGTTTCCCAATCCTCCGGTTTTGGTGCGAAGACCCGACCGATGAAGTCGCCGGGATTTCTTACCGGTTCTACAACCCTTTGATTAACAGGAATGAAGGCGTCAGTGATCGGTGGTGGTATTGTGTCAAGTGGCGATGCCCTTACAACCGATGTAAGTCCCCCAAAGCAGAGGCACATTATTGCGTAAGTCCTAATAAGTAATATGGGTAGGAAAGATGACGTTTTCTTCATAAGTAAAATATCCTTTTATTTTTTTCGCAGGAGACTCGGTTAACTATCGTTATCCTGCTGATTAGCAAGTTGGGTTAGTATAGGTGCCGCTGCGACTGGCGTTTTGATTTTCACATCCGCATCAATGCCAACGAACATGCTCCACCAACCCCCGCGCTTACTGACCTTCATCAGACTGAATTGACAATATCGGTGTGACTTCTGAGGGTTCTCACGGTATCGTTCTTCAGATCCCAGAGTTTGATAATATTGCTCTCACCAGCACTCGCAACAAATGAAGCGTTTACTGGAGAGAATTCCACCGTTCGCACGCCACCGCCATGGTCAAGCAATGTCGGTTCCTATGCGAAATTTACGAGTAGAAGATTTAATAAAAAAATTATCGTAAAAAGTAAGCGTTTAAATTGCATAAAAGGGTTCCTTTCCTAAAAGGGAAATACGTAAGTCCTACAAAAAATGAAGAAAAATTTCTTCCGAATATTTATCAAGAGTGTTAAGATGTTCTTGAATATAAGGGCAGCGTCCTATTTATTTGGGAATAACGAATGCAAAACGACCTCTGAGGTCAAGTCCCGTAGGATCGGATGCATTAAACAGTCTGTCAGGATGTTCCTCATCTCCGGCATCAACGGTCCCATTTGAAATTAGCCATAGACCGATACCGGTTTCAGGGTGCGGGTATCTATCATCCCGAACGACACTGAAAATCTTCGGGAAACCCTCACGCGTCAGAACAAACGGTTCACTCGCAACGAAAAAATCACTCAGACGCTTCCCGGTTGACCAGTCTGGCTGGTTGAGAAATTGCAGACGCAGCTGCGCGGCAATCTCAAGCGGGCACGTTTCAAGCCCCCTCTGTTTCGCACGAGCATAAATGGTCTCAAGGGTGGCGAGCTCCCCCTTAGCAAACCCCAACTCCAGCATAGAAACAACAACGATATCAACCGTTCTTTCCGCTGCCATCATCGGAAAATCCGGATTTCTAAGGGCTTGCATGGACCATAGGCTGATTCTGAATTTTTCTTCGAGGAGCGTCTCTAAAAGAGCAGCACCACTCCTATGGGTTCCGAGTGTTATGGCAAAATCAGCAGCGAAATCCTTTTCATCTTTTCTGTCTCCATCATTGCCCACAAAGGGAATACTGTAAAGTTTCTGAAAATGTGCGGGGTATCGGTTGCCGACACCGAGAATCAATAGGGTTACTACAACCACAGCAGTGCCAATAGCCACCCACGGCGAGAACGGGACCAGTTTCGGAGAAGGTGTCGGTTGCATGTCAACAACTTTTCGCATGATGTTCTGCTTAATACTCGATGATATCTGCACGCCACCCAGAACTTCTTGGACCAAGAGTTCTTCCTCTTCTCGTAACCGTTTTCTGGCACGATACAGCCGAACCTTTATCGTCTCCACCGATACCCCCAAGAACTTGCTAATTTCCTTCGTTGTCATTTCGCCGAGATAATGGAGTGTCATCGCTGTCCGTTCACTCTCCGGCAACTTTTCCAAAAGCTTCTTGACGATTTCAAAACGATGTTCGGTCGCTTCCGTCTCGCGCTGTTCCGATACGTAATCGGTGTAAGCAACTTCCGCCACGTCTTCCATCGGTGTGTCCTCCAAGGATTGTAAGTGCTTCTCAGGTTTGTGTTTGCGTAACCACTTCAGACAGAGCCGATTCGCAATGACGTAAAGCCATCCAAGAAACCGGCTTGGATTCCTCAGCATTGAAAGGTTTTGATAGGCGCGGAGGAAGGTATCTTGCGTAATTTCCTCCGCATAGTGAAAATCACCGATTTTCTGCCACGCGAGGGCGTGAACACTTTTTTGGTATTTTTCAACTATGGTAGATTTTAGAATTACTTAGACATTCAGAATCGGTGTCCCTTCCCAGTAACGGGTGGGAACCCTGGTTAGAAACCGCACCTACCGGGCCGGGGTAAATGTCTATTTATTTTTCGGATTTACCATAAAATATCGAATGCTGTGTCATCGCCTGACAAAACGGCATGAATCAACTGGACATCGTCTTCTCTTTCCACGGATCCCTCCTCATGAACAGATGGAGCGGTGCTGAAATCCACTAAAACGCCCAAGCCGGCACTGCGGTTCGGACGTTGTGCCATGCAATACGGTTCACACAATTATATTACGACCCTATATAATATATAAAGATACAATTTTTAAGCAAAAGGTTACATCACGTGAAAAAAATATTTTATCAGGTTTCTATGAGACGCCATGGCGGCATTCTCCCTAAAAGGGTTCGGGATCAGGGGTAGGAAGAGTCGGTGGTCCAGGAAGAATCGGTGGTTCCGGTATGAATGGCGGTTCTTCCACTGTCGTTGGGTCCATAACAACGCCCATAAATAACACTGTCCCTGTCTGGTTATCTCGAATCGCAAGAAAAAAGGGTCTATTTACAATAAAGGGAATCGGCGGTACGGATTCCGCCGCTAGTGCGGTGGTTTCTGCGTCGAAAAAAACAAAGCTCCCTGTGGAGGCTTCAGTGCCTTCTTCATTAACTTCAACGACTGCCGTATGCGTCAGATAACTAATAAACACCGGCACCGATGAAGTTGTCATGCGACTGAAATTTGCGCGATCTTCGTCAAACGCGATATCCATGGCGAGCTGCTCTAAAGCATCCTTCAGTTCTACTGAATATTGCAGTTTGAATTTGGGCATGACGAGCGACACTTCCCTTGAGGAGAATCGCGACATCCAAGCTTCCCAATCTTCAATGTTCAAACGGTCTAAGAAGGTGTTGAGATCGGTGTCAGGATCCGGTAAGAAGATATACATACCCATTTGATTATCCTCGTAAGGAAGACTGACAGCCTGAAACTGATCGCCTGCATAATATGGGTACCAGTCCGTTCGACGCATCATTTGTATCTGCTTTTTGTCGCCGTTCGCGAGATAAAAGGGCTCGTCTATAGTTCGCGATGTGTCGAATTCTCCTTGCCAACTCCCTTTGAAATAAATCCCGCTAATCAGGCACGCTATCGTTTGCGGGTCGATTGCGTCAACAACACTTGGAATCGCTCCGTTGGTGTTGGTATTTATGCTGTCGTTGATGGTTGAAACATTCGTTGGCTCTGTGAAATCGAGTGTTGCGATGTCTGTATCCAAGAATTGATTATTGCGATCCAGAAAACCGGGATCGAGTTCAATCCCCTCGGCAGCCCAAAGCGCGTTTGCAATCTCCAGTGTCACCTTTGAATCAGGTGCTTGAAGGGCTCTTTGCAAATATACATAGTTGACATTGATCGACTCGGGGTCTAATGCTTGCAGTTGCAACGCATCTATTATTGCGCGTTCAGTGGCACCGCCTGCTCCGTTGCGTGCCATCGCTAACGCAACAGAGAGGCTGTAGGGCGAGAGGAGTGTATTGTTATGCTGCTGGGACTGTCGAAGTTCGTTGAGCAACCTGAAGCCGAATATCGTATTTGCCCTAACGAGATTCGGATCTACGGTGTCGAGTTCGTCTCGGTTGTCCTCAATCATGCCAAGGTCAAAACTATCACACCCGGCGAACATGAGTAAAATCAGGCCCATCAGGCCGAGGGAGAGCGTGGTAACTATCTGTTTTCTATTCATCAATTTTCTCTAATTTTCCTTTCTGTTTGGTTGTCCCTACAAATGAATCCATAAACTCAAAGAAACCCGTTTAGGTTTTCGTTATTTAACATATTCAATGATTAACTTTCGCGTGACTTTCAACAATTCTGAGCGCGTACTCGTTATGAGTTCGTTATTAACAACAAAACTTAAGCACCGCGCATTGTCCTGCAAGTCCACACGCGACTTGCGCTATTGCACATTCTTAGGGTCTGAACAATTAATTGCGTCGCAGGATACAAATTTGCGCAAGTCCTGTATTTTTTAGGAGAAATACATGAATTTCGGACAGCTACTTACGACGATTTAAGATTACAAACCATCAAGCATCTCAAATCTTGAAACTTTATCAACACTTCTCAACGATACATTCGGTGATTGGCTTGCATCGCAAGGCGTAAGTCATCTCATGATGTTGGGAGATAATACGTAAGGTTTAGACTTAAGATTGTGGGCAACCTCCGTGCTGCCAAAATCTGCCTTGCATAAGAGGTTTCCAAGAATCCTTCTGCTTTAGTGGGCAGCGTATATCACCGCTTCTTAAGCCACATCTCAGCCCACTTGAAACGGTTCGGCGCGGTGGTTTCCAGTTGATAATCACTCTTTCCCGCCCACCGACCCATACTCCACCAATACGCAAAGGTCTCGGCCATGTTTTCTCTAATAGGGACATAGTCAGGAAGATGAATATCGTAATAGGACTTACCAACCTCTTTCCAATCCTTCTTTTGTGCTTGTATATAAGCTCTGCCCTCAAGCGTATCGGACCAGCCCTTTGAACCTCCACTGCCGTCAGGGGAAACGAGAACATGCTGATGAGCATGAGCAATTTCATGGGCAATAGTGTTCAGGGCTATGTTCACTCCAAAAGCAGCACCAACATTATTACTGTCAACTCCAATTACCCCTGAGACATAAAACCCTCTGCGGTTTTTAGACAGCAATGAAGGAAGTTCAACATACAGCAGATCAGAAATAACGCTTGTGTGCTGTAGTATAGGGCGAATTTCTTCCGGCCACGCCTGTCCGATCAATATAGTCCCCGGGTTCTTTTGAGGGTCTTCATAGAAGTTCATGACCTTTCTATCTGGCAGAGTTGTGGGGTGGGATCGATACACGAACACCTCTTTCGGCTCAAAAAATTCCTTTTCTACAAGAAGATGCATCTCATCTTCTCGGAAATTCCGAAAGATATACTGCCCATGCCGGTTAGTTTGAACGCGCTCACCGCGTCGTGGTCCTGACATAATAGTCACAGAAGCATCAGGCACGGGCTGTGTGTACTTACGCCCAAGCCATATATCCTTACCGTAGTGAAACTCGGTCTTAGGGCTCGGAACACAAACCAAACCGGCGAAATCACGAGGACCCGGAATAACAACCGTTCCTTTTCCGTGCTCCACCGATTCATCAGAAGTGGGGGTAAAGAAAACAACAATCAAGGAATCACCAACAACTGCTTCTTTGCCGGCATAGATGAAAACGGTTTTCTTAAGATCTGTCGTCCTCACCACATACTTGCAGATAAAAGAGTTATTAGTATTTTTGTAGGGCTTCGCCTCACCGCTTTGCAGATTTTCAATACGCATTCTTCTCGGTTTTATGCGGCATTGAAGATTTTTCGGTCCGACATGAAAAAAGATAAGCGGACGGGCATCAGGAGTATCACCAACAACTATAGGAACTTTTCCTGAAAATACCACCTTGCCGTAGATAGTAGATCCTACCTCCACCAAACCGGTTAACGGAATGGTAAGGTTGCTGTCCCGGTAGTAACTGATTTTCGGTGGCTTACCCAGCAACACACTCCGGGAGTGTGTGTAGAATGCAGCGAGTTTCTTGCCGCTGATGTCAAGGCTGAATTTACCGACAGCAAGTGTGAAAGCACCTGTTACATCTGCAGGTACCACATACTTGCAGATATAGTCATCAGTGCCGCCATGAAGTGGCTTCGCATCGCCGGAAGCGAAATCTTCACCGCGAGCACCGTGTGCTGCCATACGATAGCGAACAAGTTTTTTATCAATCTTGTAGTATAGTATCGGACGGACACTTTTATCATCAGCAACAAAATGCCGCATCGGCTTAGAAAACACCACTTTAGTGTATATAGTGATTCCGTGAGTCGCCCTTCCGATAAGAGGTTTTGTCAATTTCCAATCAGAGAAGTACTCAACTGATTTCACATACGGCACCGTAGCATCCGGAGCCTGTGGTGCAGCAGGGACTTCCTCCTGCCACTTCAGAGAACCCATTGTAACAGGATTCTCGTTCGTTTCTACCGTTTCTTCTGTTTCACCACAGCCGATGAATGCTGCTGTTATTAACAATACCATCAATATAGCGGCTGCCTTAAAGTATTTCAAGATTTACCTCTTTCTTTTTTTTTTAAATCCAATAGGACTTACGCAAAGTTAGAAAATTGATTGATATATCCTCAGTCATCCATCAGAATGGTATGTGAGGAGGTGAATAAAAATGTCGAAACCGACGCGTGTTGATTACTGTCAATATTTGCTCAGCACGCCGCTGAATTATACACTGATGCATTTTGCGGATCACTCTGAAAGTTTCAGTCATGCTCAAATCAACCGGTATCTTGCCCAGGATCACTTGACCCCGAAGCAGGTCTGGAAGCACGTTGAACCCAATATTCTCCAAACCCACGAGGGCTACATCATTTTTGATGATACCACCGTAGAGAAACCTTCTGCCAGCGAGATTGCCCTTGCGAAGCCCCAATACTCCGGCAGTGCCCGGAAAGTCGTCAATGGCATCGGCATTGTCCCGTGCGTCCACGTCAATCCTGAGTTAGACCAGTCTTGATTGATAGATTATCGCATCTACGATAAACGAGGAGATGGTAAAACCGAACTCGATCCCGTTGAAGACATGCTCAGAGTCTTCGTTGAAGTTCGCAAAGTCGCTTTTTCCACAGTGCTGATCAAACCGTTTACCCAGTCAAACATGGATTACTCTCCGAGCATCTCTGTCAGCAACTCAAATCACCCGCACTCAAATTTAAGGCTGCGTAAGTCCTACAATATATAAAGATACAATTTTTAGGCAAAAGGTTACATCGCGTGAAAAAATATTTTGTCAGGCAATGATCTACAACTGTAAAAGGCTATTCAGTTTTAGCATTTCTGTATGGAAAAACCTTCTAAATCCCCAACCTTCCATATCCCCCTTATCAGGGGACAGAGACTTTGAGTGTATCCTGGTGGAAAACTATGGTAAACTTTAGAATTAATGAGACCTTCAGAATCAGTGCGGTTAGAAACCGCACCTACCGGGCTTATCAGGGGCAAGGACTTTGAGTGTATCCTGGTGAAAAACTAAATAGCCCTATTCAACTGCAGGAGACTCTCCGATTCCGATTTTACCCCGCGACTCCCTCCGAAAATTGAAAAATCTACAACAATTCTGTTGACGCGTCTGCCCGAATAACGTATACTTTTTAGGAATACGCAACGCGAAACACAACGCGATAATTCTGATGAGGCGATATGAAAAACAATTTTGAAGTCAAAGTAAATGCGAGAACACATTTAGTCGTCCAAAGCGAGACAGGTCGCTGTTTGGGGGGTGTCGGTGCGAATTTTTATCGTCCGTTCGTCTTCCCGTTCTATACGCCAACGGGACATACCGTTGTTCAGGAGTTCGCCTTCGACCATCCCTTCCATAACGGAATTTTCGTCGGGCAGGGACCGGTGCAGGTCGGCGACAGAACGGCGGGTTTCTGGGCATCACCGCCGCGCCGCTCCTTTACAGATAAAGTCTTTGAGAAATTGGGGCGGATGGATACACAGAAAGCAATTGACATCACACCGCATACCGATGGCGTGCAGTTCGTTCAAAATGTTATCTGGCGTGATGCGAACGAAGAACCGATGATTGACGAAATCCGCACTGTCAATCTTTTCACCCTTGATGATGCGACTGTATGCGATATGACAAGCGAAAAAATAGCGGCTTACGGTGCTGTGACATATCCGCAGACGAAATTCGGAAGCATCGGTATCCGTGTTGAACCGAGACTCCTGCCCGTCATGGGCGGCATTGTGCTCGGGGACAACGGACGCGAAGGGGGTGTCGAGGTGGTTCACGAAGGCGACTCCGACTTTGTTGCCTATCAGAACGTATTGGCAGGACATGGCGCGTTTGGGGTCTTTATGAGTATCCGTAATGAAGATACTCGGGGACCCTGGTTCATTCGGGATTATGGGATGGCACTCTATAATCCGACGTGGACGGGTGCCGTATCAACACCAGCGGGTGAGCGTTGGAAAGTTGCACTTCGGGTAATCGCTTACGACGGCGAATTGACATCGGCGAGAGCCGAGAAGTGGTGTCTGCTGTAGATGGAAACACAAAACATCCTTGAACTTCGGAGCGTTACGAAAACCTTCGGCGATCTTGTCGCGGTGGACAGTGTTGATTTTGAACTCCAAGCGGGTGAAATCCACGCGATTCTGGGAGAGAATGGGGCGGGGAAGTCCACGCTGATGAATCTCATCTATGGGCTTTACCAACCCTCCTCGGGACGTATCTATGTTACCGACCGCGAAAACTGGAGGCACCGGTTCCGGGCAAAGTCGCCACGGGATGCGATTGCGAACGGTATCGGCATGGTGCATCAGCACTTTATGCTGATTGAGAACTTGACGGTTGCTGAGAATATCGCTTTGGCGCTTGGGCAACTGCGTTCCAATCGTGCAGGCAGCGCGTCAGCAAACAGGGGTTACAAGGAATGGTTTCGGAAATTTCGCTTTAAGAAAGAGGACGCTATTCGTATTACCGAAGAACTCTCGGAGCAGTTCGGTCTTAGCGTGGATCCAACCGCACTGGTCGGGACACTCTCAGTCGGCTTAAAACAGCGAGTTGAAATCCTCAAAGCACTCGCCGTTGATGCTCGGATCCTGATACTCGATGAACCCACCGCCGTTCTGAGCCCACAGGAGGTAGAGGGTTTCTTCACAATCCTGCGCAAACTCCAAGCCGATGGTCGCGCGATTATCTTCATCAGCCACAAAATGAAAGAGGTCTTGAGCATCAGCGATAGAATTACCGTCTTAAGACGTGGCAAGAAAGTTTACCGCGGTCCAACGGGAGAACTGACGGCTCGTCAACTGGCGCGGGAGATGATCGGAGAAGACCTTACTGACGTTGAACTCTCGGTTTCGAGTCCGCATCTCGAAAGCGATTCCCCAGAAAATGTGCTGCAGCTTTCAAATTTGACGGTGCTCGGCAATCGCGATGAGGTTGCGGTATCAGATGTTTCGATGACGACACATCGCGGTGAAATTGTGGGTATTGCAGGCGTAGATGGCAACGGACAGCGTGAACTCGCCGAGGCGATTATGGGCTTACGCCCCAGTGCCGCTGGGACAATCGGCATTTTAGGTGCCACTCCGAAAGGAATCAAAGCAGTGCGGCAGCGCGGTGTCGGCTATATCCCTGAAGATAGGCAAACAACCGGGGTTATTGCGGCGTTTTCAGTTACGGAAAACCTCTTGTTGAACGTGACCCACCTGCAAAACATAGCACAGTGGAATATCCTCAACCAGAAGCGGAAGCAGGAGACAGCAGACCAACTCATCGCGGATTACGACATCCGTCCACCCATTGCTGATACGCCCGCTTCTGCACTCTCCGGCGGCAATCAACAGAAGCTCGTCCTCGCCCGAGAAATCTCGCTGCACCCCGACCTCCTTATTGCTGTGAATCCGACACGCGGTTTAGATGTCAACGCCGCTCGCTATGTCCATGAGAATTTGTTGGCACAACGCGACGCAAAAAAATCTATCCTGTTAATTTCAACAGAGTTAGATGAGGTTTTACTGTTGAGTGATCGACTCTATGTCATGTCGAGAGGCAAATTGATCGAAGCAACAGCGCAACGCAACGATATCGAGGCACTCGGATTGTTAATGACCGGGGAATGGCAATCAGAGGCGGAAATGGAAGGATAGAAGATACTGGAATGGAAGAGTGGAAGGTTGGAAGAGGGGACACCCAGTCGTCCATTCTTCCATCCTTCCAACCAAATACTAAAGACCATTTCTATGATATTAAAGAAAATCAATATTCAATGGATCGCAACGCCTGTTCTAATTCTCGTGAGCGCGTTTGTCGTAAACGCCATCATCATGATGCTCTGTCATTATAACCCATTAGAGGCTTACCAAGCCGCGGTGAGTGGCGCGTTCGGGACGGGGCGGAAGTTCGGAGAAACGCTCGTGAAAAGCACGCCGTTTCTGATGGCGGGGCTTTCCGTTGCTATGGCGTTTCGGTGCGGGATTTGGAACATCGGTGCTGAAGGACAATTTCTAATAGGCGCACTAACGGCGACCTGGTTTGGGACGAAACTCGCTCCAATTTTTCCGCAAACCCCGTGGATTGCAGTGCCGTTGTGCCTCGGACTCGCCACAGTCGCGGGTGGCGTCTGGGGACTCATCCCTGCAATCCTCAAAGTGGCGCGTGGGGTCAACGAAGTTATCAGCACGATTATGTTGAACTACGTCGCCCTCCATCTGGTAAGCATGATGATAGATGGCGGTCCACTGCAGGAGGCAGCCCGACGGGGTCCGCAGAGCGATCGGATCGTCGAATGGGTATTTCTGCCGCGACTTTTCCCACCGCATCGGGTCCATCTCGGCATTGTGATCGCTGTCGTATTAGCGATTGTTCTCACGTTTATTCTCTTCCGAACGGCGTTTGGGTTTCAACTCCGCGCCGTGGGAGAGGGAGCGGCGGCAGCGGAAGCCGCGGGGATCTCGATTGTGCAGAACACGCTCCGCGTCTTCTTCATCAGCGGTGCCCTCGCAGGACTCGGTGGTGCAATTGAACTCACAGCACTGACGCGTCGACTGTTCCTCAACTTCTCTCCGGGATATGGCTATACTGCGATTGCTGTCGCTTTGTTAGCAAAATTGAATCCATTGGTGACGGTTGCTGCTGCATTGTTGTTTGGCGCGCTTTCGACAGGTTCATACGGTATGCAACGGACGGTCGGCATCTCTGACAAAGTAACGTTCGTGATGCAGGCAACGATACTACTTTTCGTTATCGGCTATAGTTCCGTCCAACTTTTCCGTAGACGCGCGTCTTCACATTCCGAGGAGGAATAGAGACGGGTTTGAGTTCATAATAGAAACGCGCAATAAATTGCGCTACTACAAACAGGAAATCTACACATTTAAGTTACCCAACCCCGTAAGAAGCATCCGTTTTTCGACTTTCTAAAACGTCCTAAATAAAAAAGACGAGGCAGGGAAATCTGAAAATCTGCCGGGACATCGGACGCAGCAGTTCAGGAGCAATGAATTAAAAAATGTTTGAGGAGATTCTTTCAGCAACGATACGCGGGGCAACCCCACTCCTATTTGCGGCATTAGGCGAGGTCATCTCTCAGCGTGCGGGTGTGCTGAACATCGGTATCGAGGGTATGATGCTCATTGGTGCATTCTTCGGGATGGTCGGCTCCTTCTACACCGCAGAATTCGTCATGATCGCGCCGTGGTTTGGACTGTTAATGGCAGGTCTCAGTGGACTGATCGCCGCCGCGCTGTTCGCGCTCTGTGCGATAAGACTCCGAGGTGACCAAGTTATCATCGGCACGGCGATGACACTCTTGGCGTTAGGCTTGACAGAGGTCGTCTATCAACGACTTTTCGGCGTAACAGGAATCGCACAAGGCGTGCCAGCGTTCGGACAGATTGACATCCCACTGCTCTCCAAAATCCCTTTCTTGGGACGCGCCCTGTTTTCGCACAACATCCTCGTTTTCATCACATTTCTGCTGGTGCCGTGTGTCTATTTTTTCCTCTATCATACGCAACAGGGACTCAGGGTCCGTGCGTGTGGCGAGCATCCGAGAGCGATTGCTGCTGCCGGTGCGAACGTTTTCCGTTTGCGCACGATCTGTCTACTCTTCGCTGGCGCGATGGCAGGGATGGCTGGCGGTTATCTCTCCCTCGCCGACGTGCCCTATTTTACACCCGGTATGACAGTCGGACGCGGGTTCATTGCTTTAGCGATCGTTATCTTCGGGAAATGGCATCCTGTGAAGGCGTGTGGGGCTGCGCTGCTTTTTGGACTCGGTTCAGCACTCGATGCGCGGTTCCAAGCGTTGGGGTGGGAGGTTCCGTACCAGGTATTTTTAATGTTGCCCTATGTGCTCTGTTTGGCAGTGTTGGCAGGCTTTGTCGGGCGCGCCGAAGCCCCTCTCGCGTTAGGAAAACCCTACGGCGAGTCGGCAGATTAACCACCACAGGAAAGTTGTGAAGTGTATCTAAAGTTCGTAAAATCTGTAAGGTTGAAAAGAGCAGTGAGTGCTACGCAACTTTAGCACACTTCAAGACTCTTAAAAAGTACTCCCCAGACGAACGTGAACGGCTCTGTTCGGATCTAAAGCACCCGGCGCGGACACGAGTGGGACAGCGTAATCGATACCAGCTGTGAGGGCACCAAGGTCCAAGTAAAGCCCAGCACCGACAGAGGAAGGCAGCGGTTCAGTTGTATCAATATTCTCTAAAGATCCCCAAACGTTGCCAGCATCAAAAAAGAACGCTCCGCGAACCATCCAATAGATTGGGAATCGAAGTTCCGTGTTAAAGATGAATTGTACATCGCCGCGATGGATGCCCGTGCTATCTTTGGGACCGAGAGAGCGTTCCGCATACCCGCGAACCGTTGTCCCGCCACCTGCCCAAAACCGCTCAAAAGAGATCAGTTCCGCGCGACGGTTTGAGCGCAATCCTGTCGTGATTCCGAATCGGACGGCGGTCGCTAATACAAGCCCACCGATAAGTTTTTGGTAATAACGGGTATCCGTTGTTGTCTTAATAAAACTGGTTTCACCGCGCAAGAAGTTGCCGCCTGCGTATTCAAGGGTGAGATCGTTCAACATGCCACCGGTAGGATTCAAATAACGCTCGCGGTTGTCGTAGGTCCAAGAGAATCGAACGCTGCTCACGGTTGTGCTGAAAGGGTTCTGCTCCATATGTGAGCTAATACCTGCAGGAGGACTCTGCACCGGTGGAACGGGTTGGTTCAAGTCGCGGTAACTATATCTTAGATCGAGATGGTGCGATTCGGACACGTCTCTGCTGAGGATAAAACTCCCTTGAAGGGCTCGGACGTTATCATCTACTTCTAACTTCTTGGCTAATACCTGCAGACTCCCGCGCGTCCGTCCAATCAACCACGGTTCGGTGAGTGTTGCGTCAAACAGATACCCTAATTCGTCTCGCCATCCCAATCTGCTGCGAACCCGTCCGCGGATATTCCGATTAAAGAGGAAATTGCTGTCGGTCAACGCCACTGTTCCGCGGAACCCCTCTGCGAAGCTGTAACCGCTGCTCACACTGTAGGTTCTGGATTGCTGTTTTTCGACTGTTATTAAAACATCGTTGGTTTTCCTGAGACGGGGGTGAGTGGCATCTGAATACGGGGTTTTTGCTTGGGGGTTTCTCCAAGGCGACCTCGCCCTTACGGATGATTGCGGTGTCTCTATGCTACGGGTCGGTTGTGAGAGACGCTCATATTGGACACTGCGAAAAAGCCCCAAATTGTAGAGGTTTTGCAAGACCTTACTTAATTTCTTCGATGTCCAAAGCGTCCCCTCAAGGTGTGTAATTTCCCGTTCAAACACGTCCCGTTTCACAACATCCGTATCCCCTACAAAATAGAATTTACCGAACACGACCTGTTCACCCTCTTGATCCACAGTGAGGTGTAGCACGCCGTGTTCATAAACCTCAAGATGTGCCGCTTCCTGTATAAGTGTATAACGTGGATTCCCTTCAATGTCTTGGAGACTCCAACGATTGCCGATATGGGCAGCTATGTAAACGCCTGAAAGTGTAAAGTTATACCTCTTGAATTCCGATCGGATTTCTGGCGGCAGTTTACCTTTCTCGAGGGGTTCGGAGAAATTGCCCGATACTCGAAAAACCGGCTCTTCCGTCTCTGATACATACGCGTTACTCACCACCGCATCAATGTATCCGAGTTCGTAATAGGCTTTTAAGATTGCGTCGCTGTAGGCTTTCCGCGCAAGCGAGGCATTCGGCTGCGGGAGTGGGAGTTCACGCGCCAAACGTTTCAGAAGCGTCGGGGTATCTAAGGCGTTGTTCCCACTGACGGCACATCGGTGAATCATCTCCTTGTGTTCCTCAATTATTGCGACATGTATCACAACTTCGCCAATATGCCGGTTGTTTGGATTTTGTTTATCGAGCGTTGTCGTGATCGTTGCCTTCGGATACCCTGCTTTTCCATATAAAATGTTGAGCCGATGTATATCTGTATCGAGTTCCGTTTGATAAAAAAAGGGTCTCTGTTCGTGCTGAAATAACACTCTTGCGATGTCTGCTTGCAAGTTCCGCAGAAATCCGCCTACGGGTTTCATTGTCATCTCTCGCTTCAGTTGTGTATCCGAGAATGCCCTATTCCCAGAGAAAGAGACATCCTGAACGACATAACGCATCCCGGGATTAATCGTAAGTCGAACACTATATGTATCCGGTATCTCTACCACTACGGTAGTATCGTGGTAACCTTTGGCTTTGAAATAGGATTGTATCCGGCGTCCCCATATAGAAGAGGATGCTGTGTTTATTAGCGCAACTATATCTTCTCTGAATGCGTCTTGGAGCGATAGCGGGACTTCTCCGACATCCATAACAAAGTTAAATCGAACCTCTCTCCCTTCATTGACCTGAAATTGCAGCACACCCGTTTCATGATTAAAGTTTGGGACGATAGTCGCAGTGGGATAATTGTTTTCACGGTAAAGTGCCAACATGGCTGCCACATCGGTCTCTACACCAGATTTGTTGTAAATCGGAAAGAGCCGGCTAAAGTTACACACGGCTTTAAGGCTGTTGACTGAGAGGGCAACATTATCCTGAATTTGCAATATTTTGATACGTGAGGCATCCCCCACGGCTATCTGATAGGTTAACGTCCCCGCTTCGGTGAGCGTATTGGAGACTGCAACTTTAGCGTCAAAATATCCATACGCTTGACAGACATCTTTAATGCGCTGTACATCGGTTTTGACGATCGTAGGGACATACTTTCTCCCCGGTTTTGAGTGCATCGCGTTCTCAATGGCATCCTTGACTTCGTTTTCAGGGATGCCGGAGAGCACAATTTGTTGGATACGCGCGAAAGGTGTCAGCCGGTAGGTTAAAACAATACCATCAGAGGTGTCCTGCGAGTATACCTGAATTTGGGAATACTGCTGTGTCGCATAGAGTGCTTTAATGCTCTGTTGAATCGTATGACGGGACAGTGTGTCGTCAACTGATACGACCGTCTGGTTTCTAAGTATACTCGGGTGTTCTGGGGTTTCTTCCGCAGGGGTTGTGCCAATGTAGTACTCTATCTTCGCAATCCGTTTCTGAGAGGAATCGTTGGGTTGGAAGATTGGAAGTCTGGAAGATTGGGTGTCCATGCTTCCCCGCTTCCCCTCTTCCATCGCTTTTTCCTGCGCGCCTACAGATTGGAGAAAAAAGCAGCAAGGAAACCACAGGATAAGACAAACTGCATAGCGTGTGCTAAAGTTCATAAAGTGTGCTAAGGTCGGTAAAGTTATCAACGACCTTAGGCACTTCACAACTTTAGATACACTCGCAAACTTTTTCCCCTTAGAACCGTCCTTTGAATTCAAGGTCAATCCCGTGTTCCCTTTTTTCGTTGGTTTCAATTTTAATGGACACATTTTTCCCAAGTGGGTACTCTGCACTGATATACCGTGCGTCTTCATCAAGCGGACGATGGAAACTAAACGTAAACGCCCCGAGCGCGCCTGAGAGTGCAGCGTTCTGTAAGATAAAATCTACAATATCATCGTGTGAGAGAACTTCCGTTGTCGTTTCAGGGGGTGCGCTCAGGACGAAATTCGGATTGCTGAGGGTGCCGGTGAAGGAGGCATACACCTGAAGATCCACTGTGCTACCATCTCTCGGTAGCACCCCGCGAATGCGGTTCGGGGTCCGGAGAAAGATATTGAGTTCCGGATCAAAGTCAACCATACTCTGATTGCTGATGCGAGAACCTTGCAGGAATTCAAAGGTCTGCGCAATGAACCCAATTTTTCCGCTCAGTACCGATACGTTCCCACTGAATACCGGCTGACGGATTGTCCCGAAGAGTTTGCCTAAACAGGCGATTTCAATATCTGTAGGTCCTGTGATCGATGAAAGCACACGAAAATTATCAGAAATGTTAATATCTACCCCATCCAGACGTAAACCGCGTAGAATCGGGTAATCCAATACAAGTTCTGCTTCCTTGACCGAACCTCCCGTGAGCCAATCCCGAACGCTTTCCCAATTTTGTTGATAATAACCGCCATTGATATGGAGCTCACCAGTGAGACGCGGACGCAGAAGTTCGCCGCGCAGCCCAAATGACGTGGAAGCGAGGTCAACCCGATACTGTCCGGTTTGTTCAAAAATCGTTGATGTGAGTCCCATGGACAAGTTCAACGTCGGGGGTTTCTCCCAGATGCGTCTATCTGACGGTGCGATAACGCTACCCCCAACACTAAATCTTCCACCATTCAAGGTGCCTTCAAGTTGTTGAAGGGTCGCACCTGTTTCTGATAACTTAATGTCGCCTTCCATCTCATTAACCCGAATATTGGCTTCAGGAAACGCAAGCCCTATATTCTCGAAACGGACACTCCCATCGACTTGAGGGGCTTCAATCGTCCCTGTCAATTTGGTATGGATTTCGCTTGTTCCCGTTGCTGTGCTAAGCCCTGGGACCACAGACGGTAGCATGGTAAGGTCGTTTATTTTTATATCCAAAGTTCCACGCATCTCGGTCTGCTGAAGTTCCGTCCAAACTTCTTCTGGTGTCTGTTGCAGTGCCGTCAGGAACGGAACTACCTCAAATTTGTAAGGCATAGTCCACGAGAAAGTCAACTGATTCTTACCCAGTGTGACTTCGACGTACCTCTTTTCTGATATTTCCCATTTCCCGTTCTGATATCGGATTCGCCATCGCAAGTCAATCGGGATGCCGTGTAGGTAAAGTTCAGCAGGTTCGCTCTCGTGCCGCCGCACGGTTATCTTCGGATTCTCGCTGGTCCCGCTCATCTGTAGACTGCCAGACAGCGCACCGGTAACTCGGTATGGCGCAGGCCACCTATCGGTTATCACTGAGACATCAAAATTCTTGATTCGAAGGGCACCATCAAAGGGACCGTCCACTGACCATTTACTTTCAGCATCTATACTGAGCGTCGTCTTGGCTGAAAGTGTTTGTTCATTCCGCAATAAACCTTCAGGTTTCCTATCCTCAGCGGTAAAGGTCTGTTTGATTGAGAACTCGTCTCGGTTTTCAAGTATAAAATCTTTCATTAGAACAAAAGTCCCATCATTCAGGACTATCGGTGTCGGCGCGGGATCTTGGAAGTCATAGTGCCGATCCATTGCCTTGAAAGCGAGACGGACGCTATCAATCGATAAATTCGCATTTGCAACAGCCGCAAGTTCCGTGAGTGAGGGGATTTCTCGGATTTGCGGAAATGGTGTGCTTTCTTCGCTCGCTAAGAAGTTGTCAAAGGGTATCGTTAAGGTTCGCAGGGTCGTTGTTATATGTCCTTCCACCTCTTCTAACAGGTCGGGTGGTAAGGCTGCCCCGAGTGGAAACTGTTCTAATCTCAACCCTCGTAATATCAAGTACTCTGGCATTAAACCCTTTAGTGCTATCCGTCCCTGTTCAAGTCTACAGTAGCCCTCCCCTATGTCAAATCGGAACTCCGTAAAATCAATCAAATCTTTCCGCGCGCTGAGGTGTATTTTCATATTCTGAAGCGGAAACCCGTGGAAGTCTTTAAGACGCAGTTGCAACGCTTCAACAAACACGTTGCCCACCACATAAGGAGATTGACTTGTGCCTTGTATGCCTAAATCTATGTCAACCGTGCCGTCCATCTCTGAAAAGGTGGTATCAATCTCCGGGAAAAAACTGAGAGGCAGCTCACTCCCGCGAAGGCGCACATCAATGGGAGCAGCAATAAACCGTTCAGATATATCCATCGCTTCAAATGCCAGATTAAACGGAATAACACCCAGCAGGGTTAACACCCCTTCACTGTTTTTGAGTTCTATACCCGTGACGTTTATGCGTTCATCTTGGTACTGGATTTTGCCTGTCCATTCCTTTTGATTCAGTGTCCCCTGCCAGTCTATCGCGATTTCAGGGGAAGTGAAGGTGCCTGCCACGTTGACCGCCATTGCTGCGGTCATCGTAGGGGATGTGAGTTGTAATGGAATCTTCACAACGAGAGGCTCGGCATCCTCAGTCGTTCCCCCCGGATCAGATCTGAATTGGAGCGGTGCCCTGTTGATAAGGCGGAAATCATAACCGTCAAGTTCCAGTTCGTTTATTTCACCAGTTACCGTAATCTGCTGTGGGTCTAAGCCTGTCCCGCTCAGCTGAACGTATCCCGAAGCGAAACCATAGTCCCCAATTTCTACTTGTGACGCTGATACATCAACATTGAACCGCATCGTGTCCGTATCCTGACGTGAGAACTCGGCTTCTCCTTTGATACGGTAGGGTCCCTCTCCCATCTGTCCGCTCGCTTCCATCCTTTGAATACGCACGAATTCTGAATCGAGGTGAATATCTACACGAAGTCGCTCCAGCGTAATAGACGGAATATAAGAAGCAAAGCGGATCGGATGTTGCCCGGCTGTTTCAGCGTATAATAGCACAAGGGGTTCAGCGAGCGTGCCGCCGATCTCTATAGATGCCTCTAAAATTCCGGTTATGCCGTTTCCGGTGCCAAGGGTATCGATAACCTCCATCGGTAAGGTAGCGAGATCCAAGGCAATGGTATCGACGCGGAGGTGTAACTCCGAACTGTCGACCGCTTCGGGCTGGACATCAATGTATCCTTCCAAATGCCCGTCGTTCCCGAAGATTGTGAAGGCACACTCCTCAAAACGGAGTGTCTCCTCCTGATATGTTATGGCACCGCCTGCATCGGTGATGTCAATATCACCGGCTTCTGTTTCCAACGTTAGCGTCGGAGTCGCCCATTCTAACTGAAGGTTGGGGTGAAGGGGGGTTCCGGTCACTTTCAAGTCGTAACGAAGAGTGCCGGTTTGTAGCATGCCACGCGGGAGCCCCAATGCCTCCGCAAAGGGTGGGAGCGCGAACCCGTCAGATACAGCGTGCAGGTTCATCATCTCACTTTGGGCATCCAAAGTCCCCGTCAATTCAAGAAACGGGACATTATCTTCGGATGCCCTCAAGGAAAGCGCGTCGATTGTCCATGTATCGTCTTTGAGATTCAGACGGATGGGTTCAGCATTTGTGAACGCTATGCCCTGCGTTGCAGCAATCTCGTAGCGGAGTTGGGAGGTACTCACAAGAATATCCACATCATACGGATAAATCTTTTGTCTATGGGATTCAGGGGCTGCGTTCGCGGTGGGTGCGACAAGATCCGCTATCGTTCCGCTTATTGAAGCACTCCCATCAGCGGTTCCCGTAACCGCCTCAAGTATTGGGTCTAATATAGGCAGGATCGGCGTAATATCAAGTTTCTCACCTTCCGCAGTAAATCGGTAGGGATTCCCCAGCGCCAGGCTGACGTATCCCTGAATCTGACTCGTTTTCTCAAAGCCGTGTCCATGAAAATCAAAATAGGCATCGGTTATCAGTTCGGATACCGCACTCGTGCTTTGTTGTCTTGTATCGGCATCGGGTTCGAGGTTGGGGTTCTCAGTTAGAGGCGACTGATAACTATTCTCTACGAGTTTGCCGAGGAGATAAACATCACCGAGTGGATATTTCGTTCCACGCTCGGTGTGCAAGAAGGTGAAGTCTGAACAACCGAGTTCAACCTGAAAATCGGCATCTTCCGGTTTTTTGAGTTTCCCAACAACCCGAACATCGAATTGTCCTTCAAAGGGAAAATCGGATACATCTGCCGCCTTCGCAATTTCTTCTAAGCGGACAGGCGAATCGCTTTCAAGAAGGAGATCATAATCAGCATTGGCGGCCATGGCAACATTGAGTGTAACTTGCTGCCCGCGAGTCGTTATCTTGAAATCCGGTATCGTAAGGTTGTAATCTTCAACCTCCAAAGGAAGCACCATCGGATCCAAACGGATACCCCACGCCACGGCTTCGGTAACACGGAAGTCGGCTCTGCCATCCAGATTGACGAGCGTTCCGTCTAATTTGAGTTCGCCTCTGATCTCACCCTCAACAGGATACTCGGCACCCAACAATAGTTTCGGGTAATGTTGAACATAAATCGGATCCGCGACAACACTGAGATCCGCAGGAAACTCACCTTCAACCGCCACAGTTCCCGTAATTGTCGTCCGACTATAGAACTGACTTTCCACTGGAGCACTTAAAAGGGATTCCTTTGTGGGAGGGGTTTCTAACCCCGATGTGGCTTCTATAACTTCCTTTGTGGGAGGGGTTTCTAACCCCGATGTGGCTTCTATAGTGTTTTTCGTCATCAACCCGTTTTCAATGAACACCCGTCCCTCTTGATAGCGGAAATTCCCCGACAGCGTCCCGATCGGAATGTCGTTGAAAGTCGCAGTCGGTATCTCCATAAACCCTTTGAGGATCCCATCGGATAACTGCGCAGACAATTCCGCTATCCCACCCATGTCGGCACTGTTGGCAATTTTCATCAGGTCATTGACATCGATACCCGATACCCGGATATCCAAAATATCTTGTCCGCCTATAGGAAAGGGACCTGTGACATCAATCTCGGTTTCATCTAAGTTCCCGTCGATTTTCAATTCACCCGCTGCTATTGTGCACTTAAGCGTTGAATCGTTAAGTTTCACCTCGTCAAGGGTTGTCTCTGTGAGCAGGATCTTACTGGCGAGTTCGAGGCTTGAGGGGTCCGTGCGATTTCCGCTGAATTCTCCACTGCTTGAGAGGCGTCCTGTGCTGTCTGCGAGGTTTTCGGGCAGTTGGACGAACATTGACAACAGGGGGATCAGTTGTATTTCTGTCGCGTCCCATTTTCCGCGGTAAGTCATCGGGTGGGTTAGCAATTGTTGAAATTGCTTGAGCAGATCGCCTTCTAACGCATTTTCCGACGCGATACTTCCATCACCGACCACAGTGCCATCGGCGACCTGAAAACTGAGTTGTTTTAGTGTGAATATTGGGGTGGGTTCAGCGTTGAAATCGGCGTCAATGTGTCCTGCTGTCAACGTTATCTTGGGAATATCCTTCTTTGCTGTGACAGCGGAGAAGGTTGGTATTTCCACAGAGAGTGTTCCGGCTAAGGTAGACCCTGTTTCCTCCACCGCCAGTGTCGCGTCAACATCGCCTTCAAGTTCGAGGTCTTCACCAAAAAACGGATTTATATCTGCGAGGTGCAGGTCTAAGTCAAGTTTACTGTTCCAAGCCGGATCGGTTTCTCGGTAGGTAAATTCACCTGTAACCGCCAAAGTGGAGGCACCAAATTCCAATCGAAGTTCATCTAACGTGCTCCCACTGGCTAAAATATGAAAATCAGCATTAAATTTGTCAATAGCCGTTTCGGCACCGTTGACCGTGAAACTCCCCCTCTTAATTTCAAAGGTTCCCTCATGCTGCCATGTGTTAAGCGGACCTTCTACCTCAATCGTAATTCCATCCATCCGGATGTCAAGGCTGTGTTGTGTGTCGATGTAATTAATTGTCCCATTCTCACATTTAATATATTTGACAGCGAAACGGAATTGTGGAGAAGCTTGTGATTGTGTGGGATCTTGGGTCGTCTGGTCGCCAAAAATATCTGATAGATTCAGGTTACCATCGAGGTTCCTGCGGGCGTGAATTTCCGGTGTGTCCACCTGCAGTTCCTTCACCTCAAATTTCCGAGTTAGCAATCCTAACAGATTATATTTGAGTACGACTTTCCCTGTGGAGATTACAGGTTTGTTTTCCTTAGAAATCTCAACATTTTTGATGCTGACGCTCCCTAAGATATTTCCCTCTATTTTGCCGACGTTTGCCGTGTAGGTGTCGTCCATCCGATTTTTCAGTTCAGCCTCAAGTCGTCCCTCTACCCACTCCAGAAAGGTACTTGATCGGATAAAGAAAAACGTTCCACAGAGCCCAACAACAAGGAATATCCCAACGTAAATAAATATTATCCGAAGTCTTCTTTGCATTTTTTTAATTTTCCTTGCGGTTAAAGCCTGTGGATTTGGACTTTCACCGATAACTATTCCGCAAAAGATTCATGCGCGGCTTCCACAACCTCACCAGTCGTTTGTTGGCGTGGACAGGAATCTCTACCTTCATCATCGACCGTAAGCCAAAGTAAGTACTCGATATTTCCGATGTCTTTGTGGATCGGTGAATAGGTCAATCCTCTCACTGTGGCTCCGAGTTTCTCTGTGACGAAAACACTCAGGGTATCTATCGTCTGAATATGGACCTGTTTATCAGACACGATCCCACCTTTTTTCACGTATGCTTTGCCTGCTTCAAATTGTGGTTTCAGCAGGGCAATGATGTCAATCGATGATTGACTGCTATCTTGCTGCGTGATAAGTTTGATGACACTCGGGAGCACCGTTCTCAAAGAGATAAAGGAGACATCAATCACGGCGATGGAGGCACAATCTTCCGGGCCATTCAACACCGATGTTTTTAGGTGTACTGGTGTTAGGTGTCGGATGTTCGTTTTCTCAATCGGTTGCACCTGTGGATGTTTACGGAGTTTCCATGCCAGTTGTCCGTAACCGACATCGATAGCATAGACGAATTTCACACCGTGCTGGAGGAGGCAATCCGTGAATCCGCCTGTTGACGCACCGACATCAAGCGCAACCCGGTTGTGAACGTTTATATCAAAGGTGTGCAACGCCTTTTCTAACTTGAACCCGCCGCGGCTCACATATTTTTGTTGCTGCTGGACGACCACCTTGGCATCGGCAGGGATCCGTTGTCCCGGCTTAATTCTGGCGTTTCCATTAACGGTCACTGCCCCCGCAAGAATGAGCCGTTTCGCTTGTTCCCGACTCTCCACCAAATCGTGCTCTACCAGAAAGGTATCTATCCGTTGCATTTCTGAGTTTGTTCTATAGAAACAGTGTTTTCAGTCTTAATTGAACTCGCGTTGTATATAGTATCACAAGAAATTGATAGAGGTCAAGTGTTTATTCCTTTTCCGTCGGATAAAAATGGACATCCCGTTGCGGGAATGGAATTTTAATATTGTATGTTTTAAATTTGCGCCAAATCGAAAAATGGAGGTCGCTGGCAATATCAAAACGTTGAAAAGAGTCCGGAATCCACGCTAACAATTCAAAATCGAGAGAGGACTCACCAAACTGAACAAAACGCGCGAAAGGTGGCGTGACGTTTTCCATAGTAGGATCCGGCTCTTTAATGACCGTCGGATGCTCACGCGCAGCTTCAATGAGAGCGGTTCTCACCACCTCCACATCTGAACCATACGACACCCCGACTGGAACCCGAAGGCGGAATCGATGGGTATCGTGTGTGAGGTTATGAACGGACTCGGTAATCAACTGAGAGTTAGGAACAATAATCTCCTTTTCATCCAGCGAAACAATAACGGTTGAGCGGAGATTGATGCTACTCACCCTTCCAAATACGTCGACATCCATAATCTCCACGAGATCCCCAATTTTGATAGGACGCTCAAAAATAAGGATAAATCCTGAAATCAGGTTTGAGGCAATATTCTGTAAGCCGAAACCGATACCGATACTCAACCCCCCGAAAATTATCGCCAGCGTTGTGAAACTCACGCCAACGGCACTGAGACCAATAAGGACCCCAATAATGATAAACGTAAAATGAAAAAAGCGAAGCAAGATAAACTGCGTGTGCCTCGCAATTTGGAAATCTGGGAGCACCTGTCTCCTGAGCACCCATTGCATGTATTTAGAAAGAACAAACATCCCGAAGATAATCACAAAGGCATAGAAGAGTCTCGCTAACGTTAAGTGACCGCCATCTTCAACGGTTTCAATTGGCGATGCTTCTCCAGATTCACCGATCTCAACAGCTTTTTTAGGAGGTTGAAACAACTCTGTCAGTGGATAATGAAAGAGTTTATCAAGGAAATTGGTGCTAATTCCCGCAACCCTGAAAGCCAAACCACCTCCAACAATCATAATGACGAAAAATAACAGGGCGAGTAACCGATTTTGGATCTCTTTGGGTATCTTGAGGCGATTGGAAAGACCGCGAAACCATCGATGTAAAACCCCTGCTCCCAGCAATGTAGCAGTCAAAGTCAGGATTAATGAAACAATTTGGAAAACTGTTATGGGTTCACCGAAAATGTTTACCGATGTTTCAACTAAATTGCGTATCTGTCGTATCAATTCAGCCATCTTTTAACCTCCTATCTGTTCTTAGCTGTTCGTGTGAAACCTCACAGTATGCAGATATTGCGGTGGAAATCCGGTTCCCTCCTTTGGCATTAGCAGTGCCTCTCTTTTCACGTAGGCGAACGCAATGCCATTTTCACACATAAATGCCTCGGATATCCGCTCCACGATTAATGTTGAAGTGCTTTGCCGCTTCACCGCACTGACCCGATACCTGAGTTTGGCAACGATCCCTGATGGTATGAACTCAAACCGAACATAGGGCGATTCACCTGTCTCCTCACATATTTCGGCAGTTACTTCTGCAGCCTGCTCACATAGGATCTGTTCAGCACGCGTTATATCTGAACGATATGTCAATCGAATGATGACCTCATCAAGAATATATTTTTCATCTCGTGTATAGTTGATGACATTCCATCTGAAAAGATGTTGGTTTGGAATCATAACGCTACGTCCAGACTTCTCCTCTCCACCAATCGTCCCGCCAACCTGATCCAATTGTGTATACATGATCGAGATATCCCGCACGTCCCCAATAGTCGTTCCCAAGATAACCCTATCCCCAATCCGATACGGTTTCTGAAAAATAATCAATAACCATGCGGCTAAGTTCATAATAGGGTTTCGGATGCCCCACCCCATCAACGTCATTATAAAGGCTAATGAGAGTCCGATGATGCCAAAGACATCGGAAAATAGAAAGATAACAAGCACGCCCATCGAAAACATGAACACGTACCGCCACGCAAAAAAGAATCGGTCAGCATTCTCAGGTTTATAGGCGCGTGCATCGGTAAACCTTCGGAGTTGAGAGGTCAAGCGGAAATAGACAATCACTGCCCCTATTACCGTCAATACCATCCACACCACAGATATGTATCTGAAATTGAGTATCGCCTGCCAGACTTCCAAGGACATAGTTACTCCTCTGAAAGATCTACCGGTAATGCGGGTTGGTCTTTCCACGAGTAGATAACTTCCGAGTGTGCATAGCAGAATTCAACGGTATCACTCTTGGCAAATTCATGGAAGATGATCTTCACAATATCGCTCAGGCTTTTCGCACGATCCACAGGACGCGTTTTGTAGCGCAATCGCATCATTACACCCGCATCAAACAATTCTGCACGAATAAACGGTTCTTCTGCTGTTTCTTTGATAACGTCCTCCGTAACCTGCTGAGCCGCATTGACTAAGATGTGTTCGGCTTCCTGCCAATCCGATTCAAAGGTAATCCGGACAGGCACTTCCACTAAAATATGTTGCTCCTCCAGCGTGTAGTTCGTAATTGTCTGTCCAAACAGAATCGCGTTTGGGATAAGGATCCCACGCCCCGAACGCTCTTCACTGGAGACTGTGCCACCCACTTGGTTCAGGATAACGTGTGTTAAAGTGATGTCCATGACATCACCTGTGATACCTGCGATAATGACGCGATCTCCGATCTTAAAGGGGCGTTTCAGGATTAGCATCAACCACGCCGCAATTCCTGTCACGGGTGCCTGCAAGGACCAGCCTAAAACCATACCGAGGAATCCCGCCGAGATACCCAGCGTTTTGAGTGAACCCCCCAGGCTGATAATACCGAAAATAGCAATAATCGCCGTCCAGATGTAACCCCACACCGCCATGAAATTTTGGGCATTCGTTTCCAATTGGGCGTGTTGATAAACATATCTTTTGACAAAATACCCTGAGATCGCCTTGATAATGAGTAAAGTCGCAATCGTGATAACGCTTAAGAGAATACCTTTAAATGGTGAATTGATAATCGCGTTTATGATATCCTCTAAACGCGCGATGGATTCCAAAAACATTCCATTCTCCTCTCTTTTCCATTCTCCTCTTAAAGTTTGTTTGGAAAAGTCAAGACTGTTCGACTACGTTATGGTTTACATTTAGGCACATTATACGGCTATAATGTAACTCGCAAAATCGTCAGATACTTATAATGCCATTTCTCTGTTAGCGGATCGCTATTATAAGTTATGGAACCACTCAAACGCAGACTTAATCGGGTAGAGAGGCTGAAAGTAATCGCAGGCTCAGCCAAAAACTTGTAGTTTGTGAATCCAACTTCCGGCGTGAACTTCAACAAAATATTGAGTTTCCGCCATCCTACCGACGAAAATGCCAACCATCGGAACGTTGTCGGATCAAAATTCTTTAGCACAAGGTCTTTTTGAGGTTGAATATTTTCAAGGAAGGCACCGACACCCCCAGATACGCGAAGTGTCCCGCGTTCATAAATTGCAGGACGGACATAACTACCGATCTGGGATGTTAGGGTGCTACCTTTACTAATGTTACGTTCCAAATCTGTGAAGGCTTCAATCCCGACAGTGCCTATCCGAAAACCGCCTTGGGCACGCGCTTTGGCAATCTCAGAGAGCACTTCTCCTTCGCTTGAAGCTCGCGAACCAAAAATCCCGACCCACCCATTAATATCCTGAATCGGAACAACAGCCGTCAGGATGAGTGTCTGTGAAACTCTGTCGCCATTTACACCGATGTCTATCGTTTTGGCATCTTGGGGCAAATCGGCGAACTGGGCGTATACCGGTATTAAATAAAAAAACCCGAAAACTACCACGATGGTGAATACACACAATTTATTGACTGAAACATTGTGATGATCTAAGAACAACTGCATTTTTATTCTATTATTTTTCTCCTTAAGAAATTTACTGTAATTAACACAGCACGAAACGGGCGAGGGGATTTTGAACTGCCTTTCTTCAAAATTCAGAGCCATTTTCTGAACTTGAAATAGAGAAACATAGCGATTCCAACGCCTCCCATAACTAACAAAACAATCGGGTATCCCCAATCTGCTTCAAGTTCGGGCATAGATTTGAAATTCATCCCATAGATACCAGCGATAAAGGTCAGAGGAATAAAAAAAGTCGCAACAATGGTTAGTACCTTCATGACTTCATTCATCCTATGACTCACCGCGGAGGTATAGGTATCAAACAGCCCTGAAACTACACTGCGAAGCGTCTCTAACGTGTGTATCACTTGCGCGAGATGGTCGTAGACATCTCGGAAATATAGAGATGTTTCTGGCGTGAAGAGTGGAAATTCGTCATCTAACACGTCATTGAGAACATCACGCAACGGAAGAATCGGTCTACGCAAAAATAGACACTTCCTTCTCAGATCATTGATCTTCGCGAGAACTTCCGATGTCGGGTTCGTGATAGCCTCTTCTTCCACCAATTCAATTTGATCGCTGAGGTGTTCTAACACTATGAAGTAGTTATCAACAATGATATCTATCAGCGCATATGCAAGGTAATCGGATTGCATCCTTCGAATTCTGCCAGTGCCGTTTTCGAGTCTATTGTGAATAGGCGCGAAGAGCGATCCGGGGTTCTCTTGGAGCGAAATTACAAAATTCGCGCCAATAACAAGACCGATTTGTTCCCTTGAGATATTTAGAGATGCCGTATCAGACTCAAGATGCTTGAGGATAATAAAGACATAGTCTTCATACACCTCTATTTTAGGGAGTTGGGTGGGACTCATCAAATCTTCAAGCACAAGGGAATTAACCCCGAAACATTCTCCAATATCTTCAATGATCTGCGTATCGTGTACGCCTTCAATATGAATCCATGTGACGGTCGCCGTATCTTTGAACGGTAGACACGCCTCTATCGTTTGAACCTCCTCTTTGTGAAGATATGTTTCATCGTAATCAGTGACAGTAATGCGAATAGGCTCTGTTCGTTCTTCACCGATATATATAAGGGTGCCGGGCGGAAGTCCGACCTTTTGAGAGTATCTTTTAAACGGATTTAATAAATTAAGCGGATTTAATAAATTAAGCGGATTTAACACATTATAACTTCCTTTCAAATTATGGGTGTCAGGCGTACTGCTCGCTTGAGAGGCATCAATTATCTGGTAAAAAATAGGGTGATGGATATAAGTATGGTTACCATCTTTCTTATACCTAACAAACGATTCCGATTCTTCCATAGTTACAGCGGGATATCGGATGCTATGGTAGATTTTAGAATTACTTAGACACCTTTAACCAGGATCCAACCCCCCTAACCCCCCTTATCAGGGGGGAATCGTGTCTATCTATTTTTAGGATCCACTATAAAACATTTATGAAATACACTGTAGAAAAATCAAGATGCTTCCACTAATCAATCAAAATTTGCTCAATCGAATGAACAAATAGAACATCGTTGGCTCCATCATAGGCGCGTAATACCTGCTCCAATTGATCAGAACCGAGATTTTCTGCCGTCAACCCAACAATAACCAAATCCGCCTGATCGGAGTTGTTGGATACTTCCGCTTCCAACGTCTCTTTGCTATCGTATGATATGGAAGTAATTTTTTGCATTGAGATCGGCAGCCTTCCTTCCCTCATAAGCGTTGAGAGTCTATTGGCTTCACGCTCAGCATCCGTAGTTTCCGAGCAAGCAAAGAGCCGTATTTCAGCACGCTTCCAGTCCGGATGTCCGACAATGATATACGCGAGCAGCATCATCATTGGTGCATTTTTCAAGTTATCCTCTGTCACCCAAACATGGATAGAAGATCTGTAACCAAATCGGTACCCTGATGATCGCAAAATCAAGACGTTGAACATTGTATTGGCGATAAGACGGGTGCCTTGCTCAATCTCCTCAATTTCATTAGGGCTTTCCCGATCAAATTCCAGTAGCACACAGTTATTGGGTAATCCAGAGATCCCTGGCATTTGCAATATCTGTGCGAGAGCGAGTTTAAAAGTCGGACAAGTTATGGCATCGACAAAGATACCTGCTCTGCTAATTTCCGTTCTTTTGATCAATCCATCGACATAAGTACGTGCTCGGAGTTCAGTGGAAAACGAGTATTCACCGGGGAGCAATCGGATAAAGTGTCCGAATCCGTGTCTGTGGCAGATCCAGCGAAGTAAATCGAAGTGTCCGAGTCGTCGTTCTCCGAATCGGGTTATAGCAACAATCGAGGGCCGCCACCCTCCTTCAGATGATACGACTCGGTTTTTTTGCAGTGTAGTTTGTAACCAGCGTGTTAATTGAAACATCGTTCCTTGAAAAATCGCAGTCAAGTCACGCTGTCCGTGAAGGCTCCGCCGCAGTCCAAGGTAAGTGAGTGCCATGAGTCCGACCGAGATAAATGCGTACACTGTGCTTATCTGGATCATCATTAACCCACACATCACGGTCCCTACGAGAGATACATACCAACGCGAATGAAACGTCGGGCGGTAGGATGGATTGCTCGCGAAATGCTCCAAGAATGACACAGCACACAACGCGCCATAGGTTACCATGAAAAACATCGTCAGAATCTGGGCGATAAAGTCCAGTTCACCGATGGCGACGAAGACTATTGCGATTATGCCCGATACACATGTGGCGTACACGGGTTCTTGTGTTTTCCCCACACCTTTTTCCATGAGTCGATTGAGGCGCGGGATAGGGAGGACATTGTCGCGACCGAGCATCTGAAGTGTTCTCGGAGCAACCATTATTGAACCGATGGCGGAAGACAACGCGGCGGCCCCTAATCCGATGTAGATTGCCGGACCCCAAATGGCGATCTGCGCCATGATGAAATAGTCATCAGCGAGGGCTTCGGGGGTAGCACTCAGTGCTAATTTGATAGCAACGAGTATGTATATGAACATGCCCGCCAGTGTTGCGCTAATTGTCCCGAGGGGTATACTTTTTTCAGGGTCCTTGAGATCACCCGAAAGCCCTAAGCCAGCAATCATACCGGTGAAAGCGGGGAAACACGTCGCGAAAACCGTGCCGAAATTATCTGGATTTTCAATCATGGCTGTAAGGTTTAATCCAGTGGGTCGGAGTTCTTCTTGTTGGTGGCCTTCTCCGAGGAGAAAGACGGCAATTGACGCAGCAAGAATACCACAAACAACCCATAAGACACGGACACCGAGGTCGGCCCCCTTCGTAAGCATGAGCACAATAATCAGGATGGTGCCTGGGAGGCTTACAAAACGTAAATCAAGATTTATGCCGTGAGCCGTCGCCAGCCAATCATAAACGGGCTTGAAAGCTTCCGCGAAAGCGACAATATAGAAGGCAATCGAGATGGCTTGCGAAATATATAATGCGATTCCGATAGTCCCCCCGATGCTTGCACCAAAGGAACGACTGACAATATAATACGCACCGCCCCCCGCGACGCGACGGTTCGTTGCAATCTCAGAAACCGCCAAAACCGTCGGAATCGTCACCAAATGCCCAAGCATGATGACTATGAGGCTGCCCCAGAGGCCAACGTGCGCGACGGCATAACCGAACCGTAAGAAAAGAACCGCGCCGAGGATTGTACTAATCGAGGCAAGGAATACGGGGGCAGTGCCGAAACCGTGTCCTTGTTGCGTATGTGTGGAACGACTCCTACGTTCAGATTCAGGTGAGTTCTGTGGGTTCAAAGACATGCGAGGGTCCTTTCGTTGTTAATTAACCGGATTACAACGTCGCGAGTTCCACGTTGGCGAAATTTCGGCGGTAATATTTCATATACTGAACTTTCCGCTCCAACGCTTCAATAACGGCTGTGTTAAAATTCACCTTCTCGAACCGCTGCGCACTTCCTAAACCTCCAGGGCTGAAGACATTAATCTCCATGAGTTTGTCGCCCACGATGTCTAATCCAACTAAGAACATACCGTCCTGAACCAACTTGGGTCTCACCATTTCTACGAGTTCGAGTGCGACATCTGTTATCTCTGCTTGCCGGAGCCGTCCTCCTGCATGAACGTTACTTCGCATATCGCCTCCGGCGCGAACCCGTCGAAAACCGGCGTATTTGCCGCGATAGCGCAGCGGTTCACCGTTCATGACAAACAAACGCGTATCCCCCGCAGCGGCTGCGGGGAGATATTCTTGGGCGATGACATACCCATCCCGACTTACGGCATCGATCATCTGATTGAGATTGGGAATGTCGTCGGGTCGAACGAGAAACACGCTCTGCCCGCCCGATCCCTGAAGCGGTTTCAATACAATTGTCCCGCCTTGCTCTTGGGCAAATGTTTTAATCTCGTCCCGATTCCGGGTAATAAGCGTCTTTGGACGCACCTCTTCGGGGAAGTGCTGGAAATACATTTTGTTGAGTGCCTTAGATAAACCGTTGGGATCGTTGAGAACGATGACCCCGTGGCGCATTGCCACCCGCCCAAAAATGAGCCCCGCGTTTTGCGCCCAAGGACGAGTTATCGCATCATCCGCAGGATTGTTCCGCAGGAGCAATACATCGAGTTCATCAACGGTAATCCGCTCTACTTTTGCTCTTCTGCTTTGCAAATCAGCAAAATAGGTTGTATGTGATTTATAATTGCCGCGGGGTGCCATATAAGCATGGGCACGAACATATTCATCTGGATCGTAGGCAAGATCACCCACGGGTATCACCCAGGCTTCGTGCCCCATATTGATGGCTTGCATTGCGAGTCGAGTCGTTGTAAAACCCGCTTCTTCGGTGTTCATATCGTTAATAATAAATCCAATTCTCATTTTTTCTCCTTTATGTGAAGTTATTTTGCTTATTGACGAGTTCCAATTAAATCAAGTAGGGACATCCCCTCTCGAAGTCGCGCCAGTTTTACAGTTACATCTGAAGATTCCATGTAGCGTGGACGCAAGGGAGCCGGAATTAGGACCTTACGCCATTGTAATTCTTGAATGAGCGGAATATGTTCTGCCGCGATCTTTCCGACGAACAGTGGCATAAGGTCCCCGCCTTTTTTCAAGTAATCTAACAGTCCGACCAAGCCTCGGAGATAAACGGCATCTTTAGGGAACCCGCCGCCGCGATAGATACGCATGGTTAGCGTGAATGCTGCCCGTTGACTGAAGTGGTATTTCTCTATGAGGCAGCGAAAGGTTTCAATGAATGAGGCACCGTCGGTCAAACATCGAGTTGCCAAGACTCTTGCAGCAAGCAGACGAAGCCGCGGGAGGCTCAGCCCGCCTACAAGATACTCAGCTAACACAGCGAGTCCTTCTTGCATTTCTTCATATCCTGCCAACCCTGTATACAGCATTCGGAACGGCTGTGCCTGCCCATTGAAATACGTGAGAATGTGAGTGCCAACTTCATGCTGTAGGAGTGCCTCAACCCGAGAAGTCGATATTTTGGTACCCTTGCCGATAAACAAGTTCCCTCGAGAAACCATGAGTCCAGCATACATATCATCTCGAATCTGCACATCTGCTGAAAATGAAGACATCTGCTGGCGGTAGTAAGCCAGCTCTGCTTCCACACGATTCGCAAAGGCGGGTGCCTTCACTGGAGACACAGACGGCTTTTCGCGGCTTTTCGCCGGCACTTGAGTGACCACCATCTCAGCCACATCCAGCAGCTTGTCATCAACCGGCCCGAACAATTGTAATCCACCGTATAGAAAAGCAGGCGTATCCATTCGGGTAAGCATTGTGAGTTGGGTGTCCAGCTCATTACGTTTTTCTCGAAAAAGTTGACCCAACGTTGGGTCCTCTATGCCTTCAATGCGGGCACCCCAGAGTTCTCGTTTAAGGTGTGCAACATCGAAGGATTGGGGGCGGTAATGGAAAACGGGTGTTCGGTCAAAACCGGTTTGTTTGAACGCTGTGTATGCGGCACCTGCGTTAACAGGTGTCACCTGAAGTAAAAAATCGAAGGCATTGCTTACTTCTGCGAGCCGTCTGTCAACCTTCCACACCGCCTTTACGACTGCGCGGCGTCCGAGAACGTGGAAGTGGGAGGGTCGGTGTCTCGTCTCGGTTCGAGAGAACTGGAAAAAGGTTTGGTGTAACCCACGGGTCAATTGCTGGCGCAAGGATCGCAGGATCAACGGAAACACTTCCCCCGTTTCTTGGGAGTGATAGATAGGGCATACCTCAATCCCAATGGTAGAACATCCTAACGCTTCGCATTCTGAACCGGATAACACTGCGGGTTGTCCAACGGGTCCGATTTTTCTACCTCGACTCACTTCTACACGAGATGCGAGTTTGCGGATTTGAATTTGCGTTAGTGCTTGTTCCAGTGTCCTAACCGCTCGCGAAGGATTCCCATGGTGTTGTGTCAGAATACGGAATTCAGGATTCTGAGGAAGGACCTCTGTTTCCTTCTCCCGACCAGCCCAAAGCTCAAGAAGAAGAAAGTTACCAAATTCCGGCGTAAGCGTCTTTACAATACGCCGTATCAGTTTAGACAGGCTCTCGCTTAGATTTCTGTCGCCAGATGCGACTATATACGAAGCCTGCCCCATAACAAGACGATCCGTACCCGCGTCCACGCGCCCAGGCGGGCGGCGATAAATACACAAGAACGGCAGCTGCCTATCAATGTGCAATCGACCCCCGAGCGGTAGAGTTCGCCTCACCTGCTTATTCTCGGCGAGGCGTGTACAAACCGTCTGGATGAAGCGATCAGAGATAACTTTGAGTGGCTTTTTGGGTGGTTTTCCCATATCTAAAATCCATTCACAATCAGTTTAACGGTTGAATTTTTCAAGTTCGTTTAGGACACCCGGAACAGTGTGACAAAGTGCTTGCCTTATCGCATCAACTTGCGCCCTATCCGGCACCCCTGTCCACTCATCCATGAAGAATTTTTTGAATTCAATGGCAAGTGCGCATCCCGAAAACGGAAAGGTTTCATGAATCCAACGCGAGAAATGACCCCCACGGAATTTGATGTTTTCACGAACATCAAGTTGTCGCCCTAAAAAATCGAAATTCTGTAAGTCGTTCATGAAACGTTCTACGATCGGTGCCCAGCGTTCGCGGGGCATGTTTCCAGTCCCGATGTTCACCTCTGGATTCGCTATAGCCGCGGCTGGGGGGGCATTGCCCCCCGCGCGGCGATGGTTATATGTGTGAAGATCGAAAACCACAAAGTGACCAAACTGCTGCTCTACGTCGGTTAAAATACGCTCTACCTCTGCATAAAAAGCATCATATTCTGCCAACGATCGAGCCCTAACTTCTGCAGATAGCGGTGCTTTCCATACCTGCAAACCCCAGGCATCAGCGGGCTCCATATAGACGGCATTCTCGCGCGGTCGATTCAAATCCACTTCAAATCGAGAGCGCAAGCCAACAATTCGCGTCTCTGCAATCGTCGTCCATGTCGCCGTAAACGGATCCTCTTCACGGAGCCGTTCAGCATCTGTCAAAGCGAAAAGCTGTGAGACTTCCTCCCGGGAATCGTGCCCGTCGTGAATGGCAGCGGCGATAAGTGGGCTTTCCCCTATTACCGGACACCATATCCTTTCCATCCTTGAATTTATCAGGTTTGGCATATCTAGCTCGGCCTCCTACGTTTCATAGCCTTAGCATCTATGTTTCCTCGGTCGTTTCATCTTCACTATCAGTGGCATCACTTTGGCGAGGACGAAGCGTCTGTGCGCCTTCCTTAATAGCACCAATCGTCTGCTGTGCAAATTCTACGGTCTGATTTTTCACATCGGCAGAGGTCTTACGAACTTTCGCCCGTGTTTCCGCGCCTGAATTAGGGGCATAGAGGAGACCCATCACTGCGCCAGCGATAAAACCCGTAAAAAGGGCAAGGACTGTGGCTAAGCCATTGTTTTGTCCATTATTGTTTTGTTCATTATTACTCATTTTTTTCTCCTTTAGGGGTAAGTTGTAAATAACACAGATTATGGACTGTGTTTGAGAAATCACCTTTATAGTAAGTCCACAATTAAATATAGATAGGAGTTGGCGAGGTTAGGAACCCTCGGCAGCGACGGTAAAGTCGCAGATTCTGTTATGTTCACATGTTTTGGGGTTTTACTATAAGCTCGCTTAGAAAATGCGGTAGTTGAAAACAACGGTAAAGTTAGTGGCGATGTCTTCATCAGGCACTATTTCAACCTGTTGTGTTGCCACGAGGTTGATGTTATTCTCAATATAGTAAATAAACGAGGCACCGAGTGAATGGCTGCTCTCTGTATTCCCGACTTCCGGTTTATCCAACCGAAACAGATGTCGGAGACGAAGGTCAATACGGTTAGACAATTCATAGGAAATATCGCTTGATAACGACAACGAGAATGCCCCTCCGATGCTATCAAAGGGTGTGTTTATTGAAAGACGCTCGCTGATTTGCCATTGCCATGCGATAGGACGCGCATAACTCGCAGTCACATCGAGATGCGCAATGGAACGCTCCTGGTCGGTATAGGGCGTGGTAATATCGAATTTGGAACCAAGTGCCACATCCCAGCCATAGAACCGATCCGCTATTTCCTCACGTTCAAGAATCTCTTCAATCCGAAGAACCCCGATTGCACTGAGACCCTCTTCTTGCAGGAAACCGGACTCCGTCATGACGGTTTCCATGTCTTTATACCACTCTTTTTTGTAGATTTCGCCGAACTTGTCTTTATATTCGTCTTCGCGCTTGATAATCTGACTCAACTCAAGAATGACGTCTTTCGGCAGATGATCGCTCAGTTCTCCCTCTTTCATGAGGAATGCTTCAATGCGAACGGCTTTTGCCAATGCAGTCGCGTCAATAAAGCGTCCATATCCCATGCCAAGGGTTACGGCAGAAGTCGGACGGTCATATGCCTTGCTCATGTCTGAAGTCGCACGGACAGAACCGAAACTATCCCTAAGGAAGGGATTGTTCTCCATCAAGTACTTTTTGACCCCGACATCGCTATTGATTTGATAATTTGTATCATACGCATCGGTTTCTATGTTTCTATCCAGCAAACCGGACCCAATAATGTCAATTGAATAGCCAAACGGCAAGGAATCATAAAACCTTTTGTAAATACCCCCCACGTTTCCTTTACTGGCCGTTGCATTCGAGCCCATTGTCGCATGGTTCATGGAAAAATCAATAAGGAGCCGGTCTGCGGCACTGACTGGAACTTGATAGTCGGTAACGGACACCTCTTGTGCAGACACGTCGCTCGTAACAAGAGTGGTGCCAAATAACACAAGTGATATGCCCAAGAGGGTATAAACACATTTCTTTACCATAATCGATTTTCCTTTTTAAGTGTTATAGCAGTCAATTAGCTGCTAACGGTAATTTAATATCCGTGAGACATTCACGGATCCCAACTCTGGTAGATTTTAGAGTTAATTAGACATTAGAGATGAGGACTTAACCCCCCTAACCCCCCTTATCAAGGGGGAATTAGCGATCTTTCTCATGACACATTGACTTGCAAACGTCTACTTATTTATAGGATTTACCATAATTAGACATTCAGCACCGGTGCGGTTAGAAACCGCACCTACCAGGAGAGGGGTGAATGTCGGTTACCTGGAAATGAAACTACCCCAACCCGCTTTAATTCCGTGCCACACACTTATAGTGTTTGTCAATAATCCTGCAAGTTGATTGCGGAAAAAGGCAACTTGGTCTACTGTCTCCGCAGAAAAATCGCTTACCTTCTGAACCAGTCGATCGAGTTCTTGCGCGCTGCGGCTCAAGACATTACTCATTTCTCGGACGTTATGGACAGTCGGTCGAATTTCAGATTCACTAATACCTTCCCAAGATGCCAACACAGATCGTAGGTTTCCCAATAGTGTCGGTAGTTCCGTGTTTAGCACTTTCGCTGTCCTATCTATATCTATAATGAGTTCGCTGAGTTCTTGGTTGACGACGCTTTCTATAGAGCGTAATGTGTCTCGGATGCTATGAAGCGAGTTTCGGAGGCTCCCGACAGCAGCACACAAATAACCGGTGAGCACTGTTAGAGCGATGAGTAGTAGACCCAGACTCAATTTCCAAAAGATTGAAGCAAGCAAAGACCAGTCCATAATTTTTTTCCTCTCATAAAAGGGAGCTGACAGGAATCCCTTTAAGCGTCTCAGTTTGGGTTTGCTGAAGACCTCCGAGCACCTTTGTCAACGCCGGTGTATCTGACAACGTCGCCATAAAGTGCGCATCCACATCTAACGCTACCGCTGCTACAACAGAATCCAGCGTAATCATATCTAAAGAACGAGCCGGGAGATACCCCTTCGTATCACCTTCCACCTCATAGATTAATCCTGCAGCTTTGAATTTTTCAAAAATTTTGTTGACCAATAATTGGGGAACCCCAACAGTTCCAGCGGTGTCAGCCGCCGAACACGCCCCTTTCCCCTTGTGGAAGTGTGTCGCGACGGTCAAAAACAGCGTAATAACACCTAAAGGCGTAATATAGTCATGGCTCTCAGGAAACGACTTCCCATAAGCGTGTTTCTGACTGCTATAGTATTGGACCGAATTCGTGACTTCAGCACCCAATAGAATTACAATCCAAGTCGCATAGATCCATATCGCTAAAATGATCACCATTGCCAGTGTCCCATAGACCTCGCTATAGTTCTGCCAGACCAACGCAAAATAGTGGCTAAACCCAATCCGAGCGATTTGAAACAGTGTTCCTGCTACGCATGTTCCAATAAGAGCCGCCCTCCATTTCACGGAGGTATTCGGAAACGCTATGTACATGAATAAAAATAAGCAATAGACCGAAATCCAGGGAAAAATGTAGGCATATACCCAGAAAGTAATAGTAGAAAAAACAGTCCAGATTAAGAGGGGTCCTATTAACAAAAGCGCGTAAAAAACTGAATACTTCTGAAACGCCTGCATCAGGGGTAAGCGCCTCCGGCTTCCCCAAATATCATTGAAATGCTCTTCAACAGCGATAAACAACATTAATGAGACTACGAGAAAAAATAAAAAACCACCAACGCCGAGACCTGTTAGGTTCCTGTTCGCAAATTCAGAGATCCCGGATACAATCTCATCTGCTCCATAGTTTGGTAGGAAGTTATCCAAGGCGGCAATCAGCGCGGACTTCTCATTTTCCACAAGTCCGAAGGTTTTTAGTAGGAATAGGGCAACCGCTGACAAAGGCACCAGACAAAGAATTGTATTGAACGCCAAGGCTGCAGCTTGGTGCATACATTTATGTTCTTGAAATTGCCGTAACGCGTTCGCGCCGATACGTGAAATATAGGTGAAAAGTGTTGACATTTCCCGATCCCTGAAGGGTTTACCGTGTTCTCAGCGTTCGTCTAAAGCTCAGGTGGAACGCTAAAGTATTATCTAAAGATGTATGTTTGTATGGTTTTAGCGGCGAAGCAACTCAAGCATCGCCGCTGAAACCACTATCCCCAAGGAGGAGGGATATATTTTTCCATTCATTTACCTTTGGTAAATATGCCGCGTAGAGGTCGTCTCCGAATAAAGAACCAAGAGTCTTCCATCCGAGGTATAAGTGCTCACCGCCGGCTTAGAATTCCCATCAATAAACCAATGAATTGTTCCTTGTCTGTTATCATAGGGTTCAATTAACTTATAAGAACCCACTAAAAATCGGTCCCCGTTCTCAAATTCTTGGGTGAACGTTTTCTCTGTAAGACGCAATGTCCCAGTGCCTTCAACACGTTTACCGTCTATCTCAGTGCGAATGAGTTGGTAAACACCGCTGAGTTCATCTGCGACACTGTAGGCTTTTGAATAAACAAGAATAGATGCTGATTCCGAGACATCTTCTTCACCGCCATCGTTAACAAATACTTGCACCTTCACGGTTCTTGGCGGCGCGATCTCCTGAAACGGCAAATCTGGGGCTTTCCATTCAACTTCGGGACCCGCTTCTCCGATTAGCAAACCCTCTGATACCTCCCATGCGTACGTCAGATCGTCGGTTTCAGCATCAAACACCCTCACCTTAAATATTACCGTCTCGCCGTAGGGAACTTCCTTTGGCAAAGTGAGGGTCGTAATTTCGGGCGAGTCATTCGTCCACGTCTCGAATTGCCCGCAGCCACTCAACATCCCAACTTGGGCAACCAACGAAGTAACTAAACCGATCCATACAACAGAAAATATAGGCTTTTTACTATTCACAATATCGCTCCCTATTAGGCATCGCATCTGAGGATGATCGCGACTCGTCTGTTTACTGCCGTGTTCTGGTGTCTACCGTGTTCCTAAAAAGACCGTCAAACCCGCCACTGCTGTGCTGCTTAGACAACCGAGTAACGACCAATTGAATCGAAGTTTTTTCATTTTAATTCGGTACGTGTTTGTATAGAAAGCAACGTACTCAGAGGATTTCCCGATCAAGCGTGCCCCAGGGATAGAACGTTGATTCCGTTGAGACAAAAAGATCCCAATGACTGGCAAGGAAACACCTGTGGTGAACCACAACAGTTTGTTGAGGTGCGCTGCGGCATCTCGTTCAGCATCATGTATCGCTTGCGCCTCAACAGGGTCGGGACCCACATTTGAATACTCTGGAAAGATGAATTCCCCGTCCTTCAACCACGTACCTTCTGGCAGGTCATGCGTCTCGTTAGTGGATGATTGCTGTGCTTGGGCTATAGATAAAACAGAGACACTGAAAATAAGAACGACAGCCAGAAACGCAACCAAATTGAAACCTGGATTTATCCCCTTCATTATGTACTCCTTTTAAAAATCGAACACCAGTTGAGAAATTTAACGAGCGTCTGTTCCTTTTTAAAAGACATACTTAGGCAAGAACCGTGCCAATCTCCTAAATCCTTTGAATCATCATTGGGCATTTTTCATTTTACAGACCGTATTACCACGTAACGTCAAGGTTCTAAACCGCAAGTGGATACTAAATCCTATGGATTTCCTATTTCTTGATTCCTGAGAAAACCCCAAAATATTTGTATCTCTTGCTAATTTTTTTGTTTTTGGAAAAAAATTTTACAGGGGAGTAACAGCGTCCGGTTGAATGAAAGGAGAGGGAAGGGAAATCAGTGAGTTTAGAAAGGCATCTATTGGATTTTTGAAAAGACACAGGACTTATGCAAATACTTGGACATCTGGAGACATTTAATCTCCTTATGATTCTTTATTATTTTCTTCAATGTTCTCCTCGGCTAAAGCACAATACTTGTCCAAGGTCGGCACAGATATTTTGAGACCTTTTGCAATATCCTGTTTTGAACAGTGAGCACTTTCTGTCTGGTATCTCATAAGGGCAATATGAGAAGTTATCTCAGACATCGTTCCTGTCTGAACTAATTCCCAGAGCCTATTTTTATCGTTTTCAAGTATTATAGGCGAGTTCCCATTAAATTCTTTTGAAGTTTCTGCTTCGACGCGGCGTGTGTCTGATAATTCTGCCGAGTCCATGTCCGAGTTTTCATCATGCTCGTTTAACATTTCTACAACCATTTTCACATCCTCCTTTTTCAATTCTGCCTTCTCGGTCAGGATAACCGCCGTCTCTATTACATTTCTGAGTTCGCGCGCATTCCCGTACCAATTGATATTTTGGAGGTAGTGAATTGCCTCAGGCGTTATGTTGTTAATTGCTTTATGATGCTCCGTGCTTAATTGCGAGAGAAAACTGACAGCTAAAGGTCCTATGTCTGAACGTCGATGGCGGAGCGGCGGAATTTGAATGCGAAAGAGATTCAACCGATAATAGAGATCTTCTCTAAATTTTTTTTCATTGACTGCGGTTTTGAGGTTAACATTTGTCGCTGCTATGACTCGGACATCCACTTTGATGGCTGCTTCCCCGCCGACCCGGGAGATTTCTTGCCGTTCCAGTACACGGAGAAAATTCGGTTGGGCGACAAGAGGTATTTCGCCCACTTCATCCAAGAACAAGGTCCCCCGATGCGCTTGTTCAAATAGACCGCGATGCTGCCGAACCGCGGTGGTAAAGGCACCTCTTTCGTGTCCGAAGAGTTCACTTTGAATAAGTTCTGGGGGAATTGCGCTACAGTTTATTATTTTCAAGGGGGCATTTCTACGCGGACTGCTATTGTGGATTGCTTGCGCGACGATTTCTTTACCAACGCCTGTTTCACCTGTGATGAGGACAGTCGCCTTTGTAGGCGCGACTCGCTTAACATATCGGAAGACCGCTTGCATCTGAGCGGATTCGGAGATGATATTCCTGGTAACGCTGTGTACCGGAGTTGCGGTTTTCTCAATCATTTTGTTTCCTTTGTCTTTTTCGGGCGTAATCGCTTCAATAAGTATGACGGATTGCAGAAATCATTTGTTTACTACGGTGATAGGTGGAATTATAAAGTTTCGCGATACGCTATGAGAGCTTCTGAGAAATCGCCTCTTTTACCTAAGAGGAGCGCCCTCTCACGTCGGTGTTTTTTGTCTTGAGCGTTGACATCCCGCTTGGATTCCAGTCGTTGAATTTTGTCGTCTAAACTGGCGCGAAACTCGCTCATTTTTAGGCTCGTCTGTTTCCGTTCAACACAGTCTTGTAATCTTTCTCGGAACCATAAAGAAGGCAAAACACTTCGGAGTGTGCCTGCATAAGGGTGGCGATCTGCTTCAATCGCTAAACAGAACTCTTGGAGTTGTCCCGAAAACCCCTGCATATTCGCCGAAATCTCCTCATCTGCTCCACCCATTCGGAAAGTGTTCTCGTTAGCAAAACATCGCCACGTCTGCAGATCGCTCCAGATATGCGAAGTTCTCCCGGTAATTTCAATTGTATGGTAGGAGTCGTTTCCCCACTGTCGATTAGAAGTTTGGCAGAACGTGCAAAGTGCGCCCTGTGGGAACCTAATAGTGCTACTTATGGTGGGTGCTCCGGTCCTGGAAGCCATCACAGTTATTTCCTCAGGCAGCACTGTATATTCCACAAAGAGTCGCCGGGCTATCTCAAAGACAATCTGAAAATGTGAAGATCCATGTTTTAGCAAGTCCCTTAAATACGGCACTCGCCCGATTCCGAGTAAGAATCGCATGTCTTGAATAACGCCAAACCCTGAGTCGCTGATGATACGTAAGATTTCCTGAACGCACCTACTGAATATAAACTGTGTTCCTGTCATAACAAGCCGGTCATATTTTTCAGACGCTGCGGCAAGGTGAAGTCCATCTGCTAAAGAGTTGAGAGGCACTGGAGATAAGACATTCACACCCGCAGCAAGAGCAGATTCAATGAGCTGCGCAGTCGCCACGGTTGCGGTTTCATCTGAGATAATAATGACGCCTTCTAATTTCGGGCTTGCCGTGTTGAACATTTCTTCAGGACTGTCAAAGAAATCACACTCAAGAAACGATGCAAATTCCTCAACCCGCGCGCGATTTTCGGGAATCGCACTGGAATTTGCCATACAGCTCACACGTAACTGGACAGGGTACAAGGCTTGAAAAAGCCCGGGTTGACGCTGCTCTCCAGAGTAAACGACACCGAGCCTCATAGTCTCCCTCCAGAATCGTAATATCTCTTCAAATCTTCTATTTCAGTGAGGCGTTCGTTTACTGCTGCGATCTCAGTTTGAGACCATTGGTCAACGGCATCGCTTATTTCTTTCATAACTCTCTCGTAGCGGGGTTGGATTTCGGTTTCTGTTTTAGACAGGCGTTTCGATATCTCTTGGATGGGCTTTTCTAAAAGGGTGAGGCACCCTACCTGAAATTCAAGCAAGCTCCTGAGACGCAGCGTTAGCGCAAGCATTCCCCACCATTTACTGTTCACTTCCTCAACCAATTGAACACCGCCAATTAAAGGGCGCGAGAGTGGATTATCTTCTTCAGGTAAACATAGCACATCAACTGCCGCAGCGATGGTGAGGCTTTGAAGTCCTTCCCAATGTTCGTTCCCGTTCCATACATCGACTACAGTGAAACTATACGTCTGCTGTATCGCACGACAGAACACCTCATGCTGGACCACATTCGCAGCGGTTCTGTCAACTAAAAGGTCCAAGGCAATGGCATAAACGTTCTGTCCATAAGGAACAGCGTCGTTAATGCGGGCAGTATTTATTACAGCCAAGTTGGGTCCCGATCTTGGAACCCGTAATTTTGCCGAATAGGTCGCTGAATCGTAGTACTTTATGAAATCTTCTTTTGTAATCTTTACCACATCCCTTCAAGGTTGGCTCAAAATTTATAACATTCCCTGAGCCGTGCGAACAACCGCATCCGCATCGCATTGACAGAGGGCATAGAGATGCTGAACATCGCCGTGTTCAACAAATTCATCGGGGATACCGAGATTTCTGACCTGCACGTCTTTGAGACCTGCTGCAGCGATCGTCTCCAAGACAGCACTCCCGAAACCGCCCATTATCACGCCGTCTTCAATCGTAATTACTTTACCGATTCGTTCCGCAAGCGGTAGAATTGTAGCAGTGTCCAGCGGCTTGACAAATCGGGCGTTAATAACTGTCGCTGAGATTCCAGCATCGGTTAACGTTTGCGCCGCTTCAAGTGCAGGATAGACGCGGTTGCCGACGGCAATCACGAGCACATCCTCACCCTCTCTAACGATCTCACTTTTCCCAATCGGTAGCACTTGCGGTTCTGATGCCATTTTCACCCCCATACCGGTGCCACGCGGGTACCGGAACGCAATGGGTCCCTCTTGATACGCCACAGCCGTCTTCACCATAGACTGGAGTTCGTTCTCATCTTTGGGTGCCATGACGACCATGTTTGGAATAGAGCGGAGGAAAGCGAAATCGAAAACGCCGTGATGTGTTGGACCGTCTGCCCCGACAAGTCCGGCTCTGTCCAAAGCGAAAATAACGGGAAGGTTTTGGATGCACACGTCGTGTAAAACCTGATCGTAACTCCGCTGGAGGAAGGTAGAATAGATAGCGGCAACGGGACGCATGCCCTGTGTCGCAAGTCCACCGGCGAACGTAACCGCACACTGTTCCGCCAAGCCGATGTCGAAGCATCGACTCGGGAATGCGCTCGCAAACTTATCCAGCCCTGTCCCGCCAAGCATCGCTGCCGTCACGCCCACAATCCGTGCATCGCGTTTCCCTAATTCAATCAACGTTTTGCTGAACACTTCCGTATACGTCGGGGTTTCAGGTTTCGGTTTAGTTGTCTTTCCTGTTTTCAGATTGAAGGGACCACTGACACTATAGAACCCGACGGGATCTTCTTCCGCCGGCGTATACCCGCGTCCCTTTTCGGTTACGACATGCAGTAAAATAGGACCCGTGAGACTGCGGATACCCGTCAAAACCGGTATTAATGCCTCTAAATCGTTACCATCAAGCGGACCGAAGTAGCGGAATCCGAATTCTTCAAACAGCGTGCCCGGTTTCAATGATGCCTCAATCTTCCGCGCTATCTGCTTGGCATCCTCTGAAATCAGGTTCATCAACCCCTTCGCACCGGAGCGTAGGAGGTTATATTGTGGTGAACTCGTGAGTTTATGAAAATGTTTAGAGAATGCCCCGACAGTCGCTGAAATGGACATGTTGTTGTCATTGAGAATGACGGTCATATCGTTTCTAAAGTCCCCGGCGGTGTTCAACGCTTCAAACGCCATCCCTCCTGTTAACCCACCATCTCCGATGACAGCCACGACTTTGTAATGCTCATTGATAAGATCTCTGGCGGTGGCAATCCCCAAAGCCGCGGCGATAGAAGTGCTGGAGTGTCCCGCACCGAAGACATCGTATTCACTCTCCGCTCTGCTGAGGAATCCACTGATACCCCCGCTTTGTCGTAGCGTTGGGAAGGCGTCGCGCCTGCCGGTGAGCAGTTTATGCGGATACGCCTGATGCCCGATGTCCCAGACGACTTTGTCGCGCGGTGTGTCATACACTTTGTGCAAAGCTATTGCCAGTTCGACTGTCCCGAAGTTCGGGGCAAAATGTCCTGGATGTTCAGAGAGCACCGCCAATAGATAGGCGCGCATCTCTTCAGCAAGCACTTTCAGTTCATCAAGTTCAAGTTTTTTTAAATCTGCGGGCCTATTGATCTTTTCTAAAAGCATATTTTGAATTCCTGTTCTTTTAAAAGTTATCTGTTTCCAAAACGTTTGTTACCCGTTGCTCAGCACTTTCAAGCGTTTCTCTGCAGTCCCGGACCAAGCCGACACCTTCCTCAAAAAGTTTTAGCGAGTCTTCAAGCGGCAAATCATTGCCTTTTTCCAATCGTTCGACTATCTGTGAGAGTTTCGCGAGTTTTTCTTCAAAAGTCATATACCGTCTCCGTTATATTCCGTTCCGTTTAATCAGTTTCCGAGTCTCCAACCGCCTCAACACGACATGCAAGATGTCCGTGCGATAATTGCACCTCAATTCTGTCGTTTACGGATACCTGTTGATTTGAGATCAGTATTTCGCCGTTCATCTTCCGACTGATACTATACCCCCGTTCCAGCGTGGCTAACGGACTCAATGCGTTTAAGCGTTGTGCGAGTGTGTGCAGATCGCGTTCACCATCAGCGAGTTTCCGTCCTATAGCACTCCGACATGCAACGTCCAAAGTATCTAATGTTTGGTGAAGTTGATAAATTGCGTCCTTTCGGCGTGTCGGTGAAAGCCGTGTCTCAAGGTCTTGGAGCCGTGTTTTGAGTGCGTCAAATCGGTCATTTATGATTCTACGCAGCCAAGCGTCGTATCCGTCCAATTGTGTGAGAAGTTCATCCTGATCTGGAACGATATGTTCGACCGCCGCCGAAGGGGTCGGTGCCCGGTGATCCGCCACCATATCAGCGATGGTAAAATCTGTTTCATGCCCGACAGCGGAAACCACCGGAATCGCAGACGCGAAAATCGCACGCGCAACGACTTCCTCGTTGAACGCCCAGAGATCCTCAATGGAACCCCCACCGCGCCCCACAATTAACACATCTATGTCGTCCCTTTGGTTCATCGCTTGTAGCGCATGGGAGATCCCTTCTGCCGCGCCCTCGCCTTGAACAAGCGTTGGGTGTAGCAACACTTTCGCTAATGGATACCGTTTACGGAGTTGTTGACAGATATCCTGAAACGCCGCTCCCGTCGGAGATGTTATCACGCCGATTTTTAGCGGGAAAACGGGCAACGGTTTTTTGTGATGTTCCGCAAACAACCCTTCATCTGCGAGCTGCTGTTTCAAATCTTCAAAGGCTCTTTGCAGCGCCCCAATTCCAAGCGGTTCTACCTTATTGGCGTTAATCTGATACTGTCCTCTGGCAGGATAAAGATTCAGGCGCCCTTGCACGAGCACTTCTTCTCCATCCTTCAGAACAAATCTGAGACCGGCGGCACTGCTCCGAAACATAATAACTTGGATCTGGCTTCTGTCATCCTTGAGCGTGAAGTAGATATGCCCAGCACCGGATCGACTGTAATTCGACACCTGTCCCTGAACCCATACATTTTGCAGGTGTGGCTGCTGTTCTATCAGATTTTTTAACAGATCTGTTATTTCACTGACACTGTGAACAGTTCGCGTTGCCATGGGTATTTCTAATTGCATAATAACTTTCAATCAATACTGCGCCTGCAACGGCACGATACTCACTGCCAAACCCGTTTCTGGGTCGAGTTCTATCTCGGCACCGCAGAGTTTGACGTTCTTTGAAGCGACAGTAAATCGGGTGGGCATCATCGTCAGAAACCGTTCCAGCGCATCGTCAATTCTTGTGCCAATCACCGAGTCATAGGGTCCCGTCATACCGACATCTGTAATGTAAGCCGTGCCTTGTGGCAGGACGCGGGCATCTGCTGTCTGGACGTGCGTATGCGTGCCGACCACTGCGCCTACCCTGCCGTCTGCGTGCCAGCCCATCGCAATCTTTTCAGAGGTCGCCTCGGCATGAAAGTCGAGGAGGATATACGGGGTCACCGCTTTCACTTCAGGTAAAATCGAATTGAGCGCATGAAACGGGTTGGTGTAAGGATTCATGAAAATTTGTCCGGCGAGATTGATGACACCGAGTTGCGTTTCTCCGTCATCGGATGTAACGATGGTTACACCCCGTCCAGCGACCTCGGTCGGATAGTTCGCAGGACGTATCAATTGCGGGGTTGTATCTATAAAGTGGAAAATCTCTCTGTTATCCCAGACATGGTTTCCAGTTGTAATCGCGGAGACCCCGGAAGCCAAAAGTTGGTCAACGATGTCAAACGTTAACCCTTTCCCACCGGCTGTATTCTCTCCATTTGCAACGATAAAGTCGTATTCGTGACGGTATTCTTCCAAAAACCTGACTGTTGCTGATCTGCCTGGCTTTCCAACTATATCCCCGATAAACAGTATTTTCATGTTTTTAATATTCCTTGCGGTTCGGTCAGGTCGGTTTGATGCATAAAATGTCTTTCCGTATATCCGCCTGCGTGTTTTTGCAATGTAATACAAGGAATGGATTTAGTCTATTCCCAGACTAAATCCGGTATTTCTGCGTATTGTTGCAGGCTCTGAGTTCGTTTAAAGAGCACATAGCCCGTAAGGTAATGGAGGGCGGATTTGAGGAACGCACTTCAAAGTCTAAACGCACGTCGTTATTCCGCAAGGTATAATTAAAATCCTTCTAACTCCGCAAGCGTAAAAACGGATGCGAACGAACACCCGATCTCATTAATTTTCGCCGCGCCCCCTGCCTGGCGATCAATAGCTGCTATAACGTGTTCCACCGTATACCCCGCTGCTCGGATCTGCTCAATAGATGTGCAGACCTGTCCCGCAGTCGTAATCACATCTTCTATCACAACAAGTCTGCTGCCTTCCTTAACGCCACCTTCAATAAGGTTACAAGTGCCATACGTTTTCGCTTCCTTCCGCACGTAGAAGCACGGCACTCCGGTTTGCAACGAGAGGGCAGTTGCGAGTGGGATACCGCCCAATTCTAAACCCGCCAAACCGTCACATTCGGAAAGCGGTAGGAGTTTCGCCATCTCTGCAGCAACCGCAGTGAGCAGTCTCGGATCGCTCTCGAACCGGTATTTGTCCCAATAGAAGTTGCTGATATTTCCTGAGCGGAGTACGAATTCACCTGTAAGATGTGAAACGGCGCGTATCTGTTTTGCGAGTTCTTTTTTTGTCATTTTTTAATTTTTTGCTTCTGGAACGGTGTCCAGATTTAATAGTCTAAAAAACCTCAATATGCGCGGTATCATCTGCCACCACTTCCCCGATAACAGCTGCCTCCGGGCAATCCGCGGCATGGAGGTCGGCTATCGCGGCGTCGGCGTTCTCTGCGGGGAGTGAGAATAACAGACCGCCAGACGTTTCTGCCTCCATCAAAATATGCCGCATCGCTTCACTCTCCGTGTGGAAGGTAACCTTATCGGCGAGGAACGACATATTCGCAAGGTAGGCTTGCGTGTAAGTGTCTTGGGCAACGAGTGCAGGGGCATCGGCGAAGTATGGCACGGCACTGCTATCAATCTTGAGGCGAACATCGTTACCGGCCGCCATCTCCGAGGCATGCCCCAGCAAGCCGTATCCTGTAACATCTGTGCACGCACTCGCACCGTGCTTCAGCATGACAGATGCTGCGGAGGCATTGAGTCGAGTCATGGATTCAACGAGTTGCGGTAAGACAACATCGCTGATTTTATCGAATTTCAGTCCTGTGGTGAGAATACCGATACCGAGGTTTTTCGTGAGGATAAGCACTTCACCGGGACGCGCCCCGTAGTTCTTGACGAATTTCTCCGGATGCACGATCCCCGTTACCGCGAGTCCATACATCAGTTCTGGGGCATCCACGGTATGTCCGCCAACAAGTGCTGCGCCTGCTTCAATAGCCTTTTCGGTCCCGCCTTGGACGATATCGCCGAGGATGGACAGGTCCAAATCAGCCTTGGGCCAACACGTGATGTTCAACGCTGTTTTCGGCACGCCGCCCATGCTGTAGACATCACTCAGTGAGTTCGTCGCAGCGATCGCACCGAAGGTATACGGGTCGTCCACGATAGGCGTGAAATAGTCCACCGTGTTAACGAGCGCGAGTTCGTCAGAAATGCGATAGATCCCGGCATCATCGGAGGTTTCAGTCCCGACAAGTAGGTTCGGATCCGTAGACTTCGGGATTTTCCCTAAAATGTGTGCAAGCTCACCCGGAGCGAGTTTTGACGCTCACCCGGCACATTTGACGGTCGCGGTGAGTCGGACTTTCTCTTGTGTCATAGCGATTTGGTTGGAAGGTTGGAAGGGGCATCACCCAACCTTCCCTTCTTCCATCCTTCCATCCTTCCTTTCTTTTTTCTTTCCGTTCCCTCTCTTGTGCTCAATTGTTACTGCAAATCCGACAAAACAGATTTCACATACGCCACACTCCGACCATCTTGGTGGAACTGGTCTCCGTCGCGTATCCCTTCGATTGCCAGATACCCTTCGTAGTTGACCTCTAATAACGCTGCAATGGCGAAGCGGTAGTCGATTTCACCGTCAGGCAATGGGGCTTGGACGTAGATAGCGGTTTCCAGATTCGGGATATGCACACGATAGAGACTCTTGCAATGCCAATAGTTGACGTGTTGTGCAAGGGCAACGATCGCATCTTCGCAGGATTCCTCTGGAATATCGTAAGTCCAATAGATGTTGCCTAAGTCGGGATTCACACCCACGTTGGGGGCATCGATCAATTCTAACAGATGCAATGCCGACCAGCTGTTATCCGCAATCGAGTTTTGATGGATTTCTATGGAGATCTCTACCCCTTGATCCGCGGCAATACCGGCGACTTCGCTGACGGCTTTCGCAGTGCGTTCATAATCCACGGCACTCGCGAGGCGGCTTGATCCTTGCGAGACGGATTCCCCCCGATACGTGCCTTTACCGTTCGGGTCGCGGGGTGGCGTGGTAACCGTGGAATTCACAACGCCGGCGCCGACATTCGCGGCGAAATTCACAGCGTTTATCATACTTTGCTTGTTCGCAGCAGCGACACGCGGATGCGCGGCACCACCACCGCCACGGATCGCAACGCATGGCATACCGGCACCTTCAAGCTCCAAACGGAGGGTCTTGGCTTCGGCTTCAGGGAGGTTCATCGCGGGAAGTTCAATCCCGTCGAACCCAATCGCTTTGGCATGGTCCAAAAACCGTCGTCGATCTGTTGCATCGGTGGGTAACTCGCCACCGTTATAGGGATACGAGGCACATCGTCTAAAAGCGTAGGCAATTTTCATTGCGTCTCTCCTTCAAATAGGTATGCTACAGCCTGCTGAAACTGGTGAAAGAGTTGAGGATTTACAGTCTCTATTGCTGTGGGTGTCTTCCGAGCCTCGGACGCTTGTTGAGGCGCGGTGTCATTTCCATCAGATTCGGTGTTCACATCGCTGTCGTGTTTAGACAGTTTAGCACGGACAACATTTTTTTGTAAAGATGCGTCTCGATCGGCTATGGCACCGAGGATACTGCGGTAATACCACGCCTGATCCTCGACACCCCCGTGGAACCGTTCCCAGACGGCATCACCGATGACATCATATTCTGAAATAATAGTGCGTAGGTTATGGAGTTTGTCGGCACAGGTTACGGTGCAGACTTCGGGGCTTGCAGTGCGTAACGCCTCAATCCGTTCGGTCTTACGTGCTCGCCATCGCAGTGCTTTGTTCTCCGAACACCCGTCGACAATGGCTGCGATAGCGTCCCCAAAACGTTCCCGAATGAATTCCAGGGTCAGATCGGTGTCCTCAACGGTGTCGTGTAGGATACCGCCAATAATCACGGCTTCGGAGCCTCCCGCTTCCATTAAAATAAGACCGACGGCGTAGGGGTGTGTGATATAGGGCGTGCGCGTGCCTTTCCGATATTGCCCCTGATGGGCTTCAGCGGCGACTTCTATCGCTTCTTCGATTTGGTTTTTCCGAGTACCGTTCTGTGTCATACTTCTATAAACATATAGGTGCTACCGACTATCAGAGTTAATCCGCATAATTATCATAATTCTCAGGTATAAGCGGTATAACGGTAGCTGCCCCTACGAATCCCCCTGCCATACAACCTGCTATGCTTAATGCGACCCGATGTGATTTAACATAACTTTTATAAGCATCAGTATAAGCACTGACATAATCGGGTGGTTTTCCCAAGAGTTGCTCGGCAGGTGGAACTGGTGAATGAAATATAGCGTAAGTTGTTGGCAGAAGGGGACTTACCCCCAGAAACAAGCAAGAAATGTAATACAGGTCGTCATTCTGTACGTTATCGGCTGCATTTAAAATACAAATTGGAATGAAGGGAAGGACACCGCCAAGAAAACCCGCAGCGAACCACTTTAATTCCTTAATATTTTTAACGTCCTTTTTGGCTTCACTTTTAGGGTCTTTGGCTTCAACGCTCGCAGCCACAAGTGGAATACTCAAGATTAATACTGCCATCAGAAAAATTGATGGGATCTTTATTAAATTTTTAATCTTCATTTACATTGTGCCTATACGTTCGCAAACTGAAACTTTACGCTACAAAACCTCTACGGATATTGTCCCACAGATTTCCTCTACAGGAGACCTGCATAGCCCTTTTCATGAAAAACGGTTCAGTATACCCACAATCTTGCCAATATCAACTTGGGTTAGAAAATAGGAGACTTAAACGTTGTTAAATGATACACTATTTCCAATGAGCCCGTCAAGACTTTTTTGATTTACGGTAGGACGGAGGGAACCCCCAAGCAAAAACACTCCAATTCCCGACGCTTACTGACTGCCATTTAAGGAACATATTATGACAACACTTGCTATCGCCGGAATCATGCACGAATCCAACACATTTAGCGGCACCCCCACCGATGCTGCTGCGTTCTCTCAAACCCATGCCAGTAATATAATAAAAACCTGGGGAGAAGCGCATCACGAAATAAGCGGATTCATTCAAGGTGCCACGGCGTACGATTATACGATTTATCCGACGTTCATGGCGACTGCCACGCCTGCAGGACGCGTAACGGACGATGTCTTTGACCGGATGACCGAGATGTTAATCCAGCACCTCAAAGCCGCGCCGAAACATGAAGGGCTCCTCCTCGCACTCCACGGCGCGATGGTCGTTGAAAGTTATCCCGATGGTGATGGCGAGGTTTTACGACGACTTCGCGATGCATTGGGTTACGACTTACCGATCGTTGTTACGCTTGATCAGCACGCCAACGTCTCCGAGCAGATGGTCACGGAATCGACGGCACTCGTGATTTATAAGACAACGCCCCACATCGATCAACGCCAACGTGGACTACAGGCAGCGGAATTGATGATGCGGATACTCCGAGAAGGGGTTACACCGACGCAAGCACTCGCCAAACCCCCGATGCTCCTCAATATCCTGTATCATGTCACCAACGTCCCACCGATGGCGCCTATTCTCAACGCCGCGAAACAGTTAGAAGCAGATCCGAATATCCTCGTCGGGAACGTCGCCGTGGGGTATCCGTATGCGGATGTCCATGAGGCGGGACCCGCTTTTGTCGTCGTTACGGATAACGACCCAGAACTGGCGCAAAGTGAAGCCGATCGGTTATCCGATATGCTCTGGAATGTGCGTGGAGACCTCACACTCGATCTTCCGAATGCTGCGGAGGCAGTCGAGCAAGCCCTCCACTCTGAAAACTCTCCCGTTATTCTTGTTGAGATGGGGGATAACATCGGTGGGGGTTCACCTGGGGATAGTACCTTCATCTTAGCGGAGTTGATCCAGCAGAACGCCTCCGGATTCGTTGTGGTCATCTACGCTCCAGAGGCTGTCCAAACGTGCATTCAGGCGGGTGTCGGTGGGACGGTTTCCCTCGAAGTGGGTGGGAAAGCCGACAACCTGCATGGCGACCCCGTCCCGATTCGTGGCACTGTCCGGCTTATCCATGACGGTCAATACATAGAGACGCAACCTCGGCACGGTGGCGTGAGATACCACAATCAGGGATTAACGACTGTCGTGGCAGTGGGAGATTCTCTGGTTGCCCTGACGAGTCGACGCCAGACACCGTTTAGTCTCCAGCAACTCTACAGTCTCGGTATCGATCCGACAGAGATGCGGATGATCGTTGTCAAAGCCGCTGTCGCCTATCGTGCCGCCTACGAACCCATCGCGGGGCAGATTATCGAGGTAGACACACCCGGCTTGACTGCCGTGAACCCGCTACATTTCACATATAACAACATCCGCCGCCCGTTGTTCCCGTTGGATGATCTGTAGGAAATTTTTGTCTGAATCACGGATTATAGCGGATAACGCGGATTAGAAGACATTTTTGCCTTCGGATGCTCTTATCCCAAGGGCTTTGTTATAGCAATGGGTTCTTGGTTTCAAAAAACATTGACATCAACCGCCAACACGGTGTATAATAACCTACAGACGCTTCCTTCATTTATCTGTGTTTTCTACAATCAAACTGGGTTGAGCGGGGAGGAAAAAACCGTGGCGTTTAGCGATTTCAAGACAATCTCTGAAGTGCAAGAAAGGTTCAATATCACATACGCAGAAGACGACTTTGTTGGAAGTGAACCGTCAAATCCTTCAGCGGAATTCTTGCGAGACTTTGAATTTACACGGGACCATATCCATGTTTTCGCCTCTGAAGCGGCACGGTGTGAAGCAATTATCTTTCCTATTCTGAAGGAGAGTTACAAAGCTTATGCCGACCGATACGCCCTCTGGATAAAGCAAACTATCGTTTATAATGAAGTGTTGAGCGGAACGCCAGACTATTTTATCTCCACTCGATCTGAATTGGGCAAAACCGTTGTCGGAAGTCCAATGATACTCCTTGTGGAGGCAAAGAAAAACGACTTTGAGCAGGGATGGGGACAATGTCTGGCGGAGTTGATAGCTGCTCAAAGAATAAACGCAAAAGAAATGAATGGAAGCACCGCTTTTCCGGTGTATGGCATTGTCACCGATGGCACGTTATGGCAATTTGGACGACTTATCGGCGATACGTTCACACAAAACCGAACGGACTTCGCATTGACGCATTTACCAACGCTTTTTGGGGCGGTTGATTCCGTGTTCAAAGCCACAACCGACCTGTAAACAGATGACCCTCTGGACACACCATTGCCGCGGTTTGATGAAACTTTAGAATTTCAAGTAGGGGCGCAATTCATTTCGTTTCAATCCGCATCGCGTCATCTACAAAACCCAAAGCCTCAGCGGGTGACAGGGGCATAGAAACTTGAGCCAAAAATCACGACGTTTCCATAAACACACCCAGTGCCTCGTATACCCCATCACGGACATATCCGAGTTTCTCAGCTAAATGAATAGAAGCCATGTTGTCACAACTGGCAGACCAATGCGGATAAACGCCTCGCTCAATACAGTCCTCAAGCAGTCTGGCCGCGACAACTGTCGCAAATCCCATGTTGCGAAAGTCAGGATGTGTTTCAATCCCAATATGAATCCCTTCACGACATTGCATCAGTGAAACGGCATGACTTATAATGCGCCCCTCGATTGTTGCACAGAAACCGATGCCCCGTTCAGCGAAATCAGCGAACGAACTGAAACCCGGGAAACTGGAAAGCCCCTCTTTTTTAAGTCGGTTCGCCAAGGGAATGTCAACGCGTTCAATCTGGCAACCGAGCGGCATCCGTTTTTGGAGATCCCGCAAGTGTTTGAGATTGAGCGATCCCGAAGAGAACGTAATGCCGCGTATCTGTTTGAGACGGTGACCATGCACTTGAAATATCAACGCACGCCATGCCTCTGAGATAGGAATAACCCACATTTCTGACGATTGCTGGACGAATTTTTGTGCAATGGGATGCGTCACATCGCCGCCAAGTATCGCCCAACCTGGATGTCTCAATTGAGCAACCCGTGGATCTGTTTTTGAATCTGCAAGCGCGATGCCACTATGCCCCTCAAGCACACTGTTAATGAAAATACGCTGGGAAAGATAATTGGCAAAAAGCGGAACAAGCACACTTCGTTTATCTGGGTCAATTGACACAATGTTCATCGAGGGATCTTCACAAATAGGTGTGCAGAATAACTCCATATCACTATATCACGTCCGCTGTTGTTTCAGAGCTTCTATTTCTTGTCTCAGTTCTTGAATTTGCTCCTTTTGGGTGCGATCTTCCTTGCCACGCCATGCCATAATAATTTGCGGAACACCGACAACTACGACAATCTGGGTTATTAAAGCGATGACAAACCCAAATATTATATTCAACCGTTTGTCCACTTCTCCAAATTTGTCAGCAACGTGTTGCATCAAGCGTTTCTCGGAGGTTTCAATGTCTTCTTTCAGGCGTTTCTCGGAGGCTTTAAGGTCCTCCTTCAAGCGTTCCTCGGAGGCTTTAAGGTCCTCCTTCAAACGATCCTCGGAGGCTTTGACGATTGAACGGATCTTTTCAAGGTCCGTCACAGTGAGTTCACTGAACACAGGTGCCGCAAAAACCAAAAATGCAGTGATAGAAATGAGGATTATTTTCATTTCAGACTCCTTTCCAAGGCTTGTAGTGGCAGCCGAAAATTCTCTTATATTTTACCATAATTTCTTCTCTAATCACAGGAAATTGTAATTTCCCCTTAAAATGTTACGTTTTTATAACATTTTTAAATTGGCATTTCTGTGCGGGTTTTCGGTTGAGAGCTCAGTGGGGCCGTGGGGTTCTTGCGTTTTTCTCGGTCGCGATTCTGTGTTGGGAAAAAAATAATTTGGCGAAAAGTGTAACTTTTTTGGACTCGAACATGAATCGTTTGATACTACAAAAGAGGATTCGGCGTAAGTCTTACTGCTCATTGTCTGTCTGAATCGCGGATTCTCGCGGATTAGACGGATGACGCGGATTAGAAGATTTGCTTATTTACAGCTATCTTAGCCCCGGAGAGGGCGGTGGGGATATAGAAACTCTGTTGTCTTTAAACTCCGATTCACACCCCCTCCCACAAAACCGAATCAATCTCCGCCATCACCCGCAGGGTCTCCGCAACAGCCATTAAAATCGCACGATACTGCTGCAAATCTTCACGACGCAACGCTTCTCCACGCCGGTCCTTCAACCACTTCTCACACACCTGATACGCCCCGATTTCATATTCCCATACTTCCTGGGGGACAGCCGTGAAATACTGGGTCGGATTGATCCAAACCTGTCCGTCCGAATATCGCACCTGTGCAACAACACCGTCGCCTTCACCTTCAAACCGATGCGCTGCTGGAGCCCCTCTCCTTGTAGGAGCGACCTCCGGTCGCGATTCTTTCAAAAGATGGCAATCCATCAAACGCTGCCCTAATGCTGCGAGTGTTCGGAATTGTTCAATATCTTGTGGCAACGGGGTCCGCGGAAAATCGTATTTCAGAAACTCATAATACCGTTCGCGGTAGGTCGGACTATATAGCACGGCATAGATATAGGCGAGAATTTCCTCTGGTGAGACCCCGTCAGGGAGGTTAAAAGGTTCAACCTGTGAAAGTCCCAACGCCTCTGAAAAATCGGTGAGAAACGTGGGTTTGAAATTGAGAGAACGTTCTGTCGAGAATTCCAATTCATCTGGATTCGGATATAGGTAGAGTGGGAAAACATGTCCAGATTCGCTTCCTCTGTTTGAGATATAACGGTTTTCGGTAATTTGGTCGGCTATCAAGGTGTGTTGCCATGTGGGACTTGCGACAACACGACAGACACAAAGAGCAAGATTCTCTCTACGGAGATGGGGCATAATTGCAGGACGAGGCATACAATGGAATCCTCGAGACTTTCCAGTGTAGTAGGTCCAACGTGTGTCAAAGGGGCGATAGTGAATAGGCGCGATGTGCCGCTCTGTATCCGGATGGTTACGGAGGTCAGTTTGTGCAAGATGGACTTTCCAATCACGGGTATCCTTGCGTAGATTATATTCTTTTTGTGCCTCGTTTACAGAAAGTGAAACGAAATCGGTTACAGTCTCGCGTAGTTTTTCAGCAGTTTGATGAAGCGTCAATGTATCCCGTGCAGTTGCTATACCAATTGAACTGTTAGAAAAAATGTTGGTAATTTCCCACCCTGTCTCGTATTCTGTTCTTTGTTCAACAGATTGCGGTACAAACAGATAGTAGGGTGATGTTGGTTGTAGTTCGTGCCACGCCGTGGTTTGGACATCGGTCTCCGAAAGAATATTGTATTTCGCTTCTCGACTTCCCCACATATCCGCGTAATAGACCTTCGCCGGGTCAGGATTATCCCTTTCTTTGATACACAACAGAATAGAGACCCCTTGTATGATGTCAAAGACGTTTTCATCTCTTTCCGCTTCAGGAATAACTTCCATTATTCTGCTGCTTCCGTGTAGATTGAGGTGGTAGATAGTGTTGAAACTATTTAACAGACTTTGGCGCATGCCACGAGAGGTAGATCCGTCAAGGAAATTGTTGTTGACAATGTAGCCGATAACACCTTCACCGTTTCGATCAATTCGCCACTGTGCCCACCGAATAAACTTCACATAATCGGCTTGAAGTGCTTTTAGGTTTGTTTCGCCAAGCGGTTCTCCATCTACCTGTTTATAGCCCTCAATGAGTTCCCCGATAAACGTTAGCCTATTCCCTTCGCGGCTTGGATTCGCAGAATCGCGCGGATAGGGCGGATTACCAAGGATAACAAGGAGCGGTTCGTCCCGTTTCACCGACAATGCCGCGTTCGCCTCATCGGAAATAAACTCTGCAAACGGCAGCGATGGCTGCATTTCTGCGGGTTGTTCCAAGGTATTCGTGAGATAGATACGGAGACGTTCATCGGCATGCCACCCCTGTGCTTGCAGGAACAGACTCAACTTCAGATGCGCGATTGTATATGGGGCGACGAGCAACTCAAACCCGAAAATCCGTTTCACTAACGCCGCGTTGATATACTGGTTCCATTCTCCTGTGCCATAAGTTTCGGTGACCGACTCTCGGATGTGATCCAACACCGTCAACAGGAAACTGCCAGTCCCCGTCGCCGGGTCGAGAATGAGCGTGTTATCATCGGCGAGACCCTCTGGTCTGTTCAATTCCGTTTTGAGCAGCCTGTCCACGGATCGAACGATATACGAGATAACCTGTGGCGGTGTATAGTAGACACCCCGATCGACGCGGCGTTGCGGATCGTATTCAGCGAGGAACGTCTCATAGAAATGGATAACCGGATCTTCGAGATGATTCTTCGTGGCAAACGCCGTGCGGAGCATCTCTGTCGGAACGTTTTTCAGGAGCGAGGCGATGTCGTCCAGAATGTAGGTCACGTTCGTCTCCAAGGTCGGAGAAGCGACGTGATAAAAGAGTTGCACGAGGAACGGGTTTGATCTCGGAAGTGCCTCGACGGCGGTGTGCCGTGAGAAGTTCGTCGCGTTCGGGAGTGTGCAGCGTGCCGCGAACAATCCGTAGGCGAGCGTTTGGGCATACATATCCGCAAAGTCGTCCGGGGTCAGCGTAGAGATGAGCGTCTCCTTGAATGCCGAGAACATGGCGTGGGTGTTACTATTTTCATCGGTGAGCGTCGTCGCAATCTGTGTCTGGAGTTCCCGCGTCCGTCTGGCAAGGTATCCCGCCAATGCCTCCGGTGACGCAATGTGGACACCCCCAGCGTCCAGAAACCGTTCCAGTAGCTCCGCTAAATTTTCGGGTGTGTCCGTAATGTTTACCGTCGCGCGGCGTTGTCCGTCCGTATACAACCGGAATTCAACGAAATTGGTCAGGATAAAGTTATCCAAGTTCTCAATAAATCGGGCGTTCTGTTCTCTGGCGTGTCCTGTGAGTGCATCGAGGTCTCTGTCATAAGCTTCTGCCTCAATATAACCGATAGGCAGCAAGCCGTCCATCGCGATGAAGTCGGGTCTACCGATCTGATCCAACTGTCTCGGTTCCTGTGTGAAACGGACGGTGTCTCTATTGAAATGCGCAACGGCAATCTCCTCAAGAAACGCTTGGAGATGTGGGTATAGAGAGAGTTCTGGGGTCGCTGCTGAAGTGCTTTGTGTTTGTTGGATATTCTGTAGATAACGGTTGCAACGTGTTTGGAAATTCATACCTGCATTATATCCCTTTTACCTCTCAAATGCAAGACTTTTTATGATAACGCAAGTTGCTACTTACGAGATTTTCGGAAACTTACAGATAGCGTTTTTCATCGAAATGGGTCATGATGCATAAACGTTTTGTAGCGTAAACTTTTAGTTTGCGCATCCACAGGCACAAACTGGAAAGTTTGTGCTACAAGTGGCAACTTAGGTTATGATAGATGGAATTCACGCATTGATGCGATGAATCACATCACTACAAACACTGGGTTCTCTACCGATCACCACTGCGAACCAAATGTTACACAAGTGTAACATTTTTAAGGAAAATTCTCATGAAACTCGAAGAAAACACAAATAATTCAATGTAGGGGGTTTACTGACTGCTGACAACTGCGTATCGATATTTCGTCTCGCAAATTTCTTGTCTATATGGTATTCTATAGATATTCTATACTATTAGGTTTGTAGAGGGTGAGCTTGTCTGCCCTAACGTTGAATCTGTAATTAGAATAAGGTGTAACCATGCGAAAATTGGACATCAGAAATCTCTATTACATTACACATATCAACAATCTCCCTTCTATTCTTGAAAAGGGCATTCTTTCTCACGAAAGGATCGAGCAGGAGAAGGTCCAATCTACGCGGATTTACAACGCAGACATTGTCAACAGCAGAAAAGAAAAAATTACTCCAGATCAAAAAAGTCTATGGAGTTATGCAAACCTCTATTTTCAACCCCGTAATCCAATGATGTATCGCGTTGTTCATGAAAACGGAGCTAAGGATTTAGTTGTTGTAAGTGTTGCCAAAGAAATTTTACAGACTCCCGGTGTTTTTATCGCCGATGGCAACGCCGCCAATGCGCCAACCCAATTTTACTTTCCCTCCAACGGATTGAAAATACTCAGACAGCAATGGAAAATTGTCCAGAACGAATGGTGGAACACGCTTGACGGATCAAAGCGCAAAATCATGGCAGAATGTTTGGTCCCCAATAGCGTTAGCCCGGAATTCATCAATTCAGTTTATGTTGCTGACGAGAAAACCCAATCAAGATTGTCCGGCATGGTAGGCTACCGTTCGATCCCTGTTATTCCAGAACCCAAGATGTTCTTCCAACCGAACAGCCGATCGAAAATTGGCGACAATATTTCAGTGATTGAGGGTGATATGTTCTTTTCCACACTACAGACATTGACAATCAGTGTCAATCTTCAAGGTGTAATGGGAAAAGGGTTAGCTTCGCGAGCCAAGTATCAATTTCCCGATGTTTATGTAGCCTATCAAGATGCCTGTCGGTCAAAGCGTATCACGGCAACAAAACCGTATCTCTATAAGCGCGAAGGGTCATTGGATGAAGAATTAGCAGATTTTGGTACCGACCTTGCTACGCCTAATGCTGTGAAATGGTTTCTGCTTTTCGCAACGAAGCGGAAATGGAGAGAAAACTCACGTTTAGAAGACATTGAAGGTGGATTAGACTGGGTGCGACGCAACTTTCAAACACAGCACATTAAATCCCTCGCAATGCCTGCACTTGGGTGCGGTTTGGGTGGCTTAGACTGGAAAGATGTGGGCCCCCTGATGTGCCAATACTTACACGGTATCGGTATTCCTGTAGCAATTTATCTACCAAGAGAACGGACAATACCACAGGAATATTTAGCTGAATCCCATCTCCTTACATCTTAGAAATATAATGTAAGCGCGCCTTTCAAATTAGGGATGTCTGCCAAAAGGAGAGAAATGAGACGCTTTGGAACGCAAGGTCCCGTTCATCCACAGAGAAACTATGTGGTCAGCCGCGCTGCCGAACTCACCGATTTCATCATACGCGTCAAAGAGGGACGCTATGTTGTCATCTTTGCCCCGAGGCAGACCGGCAAGACGACTTTTTTCCAACGCGCCTTAGATGTGTTCGCAGCCGAAGAACCCGAATACTTCCCAATTGCGCTGAATTTTGAGGTATATGAGGACTGCACGCCATCGGTCTTTTATAGCAGTCTTCACGAAGATATTGGCGAAGAGATAGAAAATGTTTTTGCGCGACGCGGAGAAGTCTTTTCTGAGGCGTTGGCGGAATTTCTGGAGAACACAGAGATAACCGATCATCTCTCGATGGGCAGATTCTTTAGACGCTTCTCCAGTTTTCTTGGTGGCCAACGCGTGATCCTCATCATAGACGAGTTTGACGGTATCCCCAAGGAGGCAGTCAGAGGGTTTCTGCATTCACTCCGCCGTATCTACGTCTCAAATTCTCCTTCGCGCTGTCCGCACAGTGTCGGTATTGTCGGTGTAAAGAGTATCACCCAACTTAACTACGACAGATCTATCTCCCCTTTCAATATCCAAGACGAGTTCAACCTGCCGAACTTCACGCTTGAACAGGTGCGAGAACTCCTTGGGCAATATACCGAAGAAGTGGGTCAGGCGTTTGCCTCAGAGGTGGTTGACTCTATTCAGAAGCAGACTGCCGGACAACCTGTTCTCGTCAACCGATTCGCGCAGATTCTCACAGAGGAGTTAGACATCCCTAAAACCGAACCGATTACGATGCCACACTTTACAATGGCGCATGCGAAACTTCTGCAGGAACGTAACACCAACATCGATCATCTGACAACTAACATCCGCAGAAATCCACGTTTTGAGAGTATGCTGATGCGCATCATGGAACGTGACCAAGGCGTAGACTTCAATCTACGCAATGAGGTCATTAGTGAACTCAACACGTATGGGGTCATTAAAAGGAGTGATGACGGTATGTGTGAGATTCTCAATCCGATCTATCTCTATTGTATTTTGCAAGCGTTCAAACCACTCGTAAACGGGTTAGAGCAAGAATACTTCCCGGAAGATACCGGCGACGAGTTTCGTGAGTATCTCACATCTACCGATCACATTGAAATGGAGGCGTTACTTGATAACTTCCAAGACTTCATAGCGCGTGCGGGATTCAGGATTTTGCGGGTCCCAGATACACCGCAAGAATCGGTAGGCCGTCACCTCTTGCTTGCCTATCTCGACGACTTTGTTCGGCGTATCGGTGGGGTCATGCACATAGAGGTGCAAACCGGGCGTGGTAGGATGGACATCCTTATTACTCACAACCAACAAAAATACATTGTTGAGACAAAGATTTGGAGAGGCAGTAGACGCTATCAATCAGGAAAGCAGCAATTAGCGGCGTACCTCAAGTTGGAAGGGGCAGCCGAAGGGTACTATGTCGTCTTTGACCACCGCCACGATCCCGAGCTGCGTGTGGAAACCGAGACGATTGACGATGTAACGATTCGGAGTTATGTGATTCCTGTTCTGCAGGAACGACCTTCAGATAGTGAGGTATAACCGTGGCGAATTTGAACATAAGAAATCTCTATTACATTTGACAGCCGATAACCAATTTACGTCCCCACATAACTCTCGCGGGTTTCGTCCAAATCGGCAAGGATGCTCCCATCTACCTGCAGAAACTGACCGTTCAGTATCACGAATTGAACGACTGCACCGGAGACATCCCGCCGTAAGAAGAGAAATTCACCGATGAATCGAATGTCTGCGGTAGACATCTCCGCCAAGCCATCATCAGAGATGAGGAATGTATCCGTCGCGTTGGGTAACCGGAGGGTGAAACCTGTCCCTAAAACATCGGGATCGGTAAGCACCTCAATAACGGAAAGCGTCGGACGCGCTTCCACTTCAGGCTTCATCGGCACCAGCACTGTGTTCACTACCATTGGCGATTCCCGATGTTTCCGATACGTAATACTGTTCCCGCCCGATGTTACCGAGAGATCGGGTGTCCCCACCGCACCGATGAACAAATTGCTATGGTGTGGGTCCTGTGTCCGCATGTTTCCTGCTTGGGAAACGATATAAGGGGCAATCTTTCGATCGAGACGAAATGCCTGCTCCAATGTGTACGCACCCGCACCGAGAACGAGATCGTGCAGGACGAAGTATTCACCTTTAAGATAGAAAATAGCGCGTTTGTGATGCACTTCAGTCGTTTTTGGCACGGCTTGCGCGTTGCCGAGCGCTGCTGTCGAAACGTCCCACTTTTCAACGAAATCGAATGCGGGTGTCGTTATCCATCGTGTGTTAAGTGCATCAGGCTCCGATCGGGTCGTCTCAAGCACACCAACGGTGCTCGTTGTCAGGGGTCGTCCGTGGGCGTGTAAAACAAGCGTTGATGTGTCCGTATGGCTCGGTTTCTCAGATGGATGCGCATCGAAAAATAGGTATTGGGCATCGGGTTCCCAACCGTCTCGCATGACGTAACAGCCTGTTTCAGGCAGGGCGTGTGAAGTGGTATCAGTGGATGAAAAATCCTCACGCTGGAAGTCTCTATCGACGAGCGTGCAGAGTTCAACGGCATCGAAGTTCGGAGCAGGGAGCGGACCGAGCGGCGGGAACGAGCAATCGGGCTGGCTTAAATGGATACAGGTCTCTACCAGTTTTTCGAGCAACTTTCGGAGGCCATCCGTCTGTGAATCGGATTGAAAACGGAGGAATCTGGTGCAGTCAGCAATTGCCTCAACGTGGGAACGGAGTGTCCGATCCTTGTGAAAGCCATCTGGATGAAAAAACGCCTCCATTATCCATTTATAGCGACGCAGCGCGAGGAGACGCAGTTGTTCACTTCCAGGGAATTCGGGAAAGAGGTGTGTCGCAATACCGATCTCTGTCGTCGCAGTGATAGCCGGTGTGGGATGGATGGACAATCGGAGCAGGCATTCGAGGTAGGTTTTCGCAGTCGTATAGGTATCGGATCTGTCTGTTAGCGGGATTGATTTATGTTCAACCTGTGCATCTAAAAATTCTCTCCGAAAGACGGTGTATGCGGTTTTGGCTGCGGCTACATCACCCACACTTTTAACAGCAAGTTTTGGCTCACAAGTTTCACCACTTCTAACAGCAAGTTTTGGCTCGCAAGTCTCACCAAAAAGGGCAGCTTTCACGGTTTCCATCCCCGGAAAATCTAAATTCAGAGCCTCAAAAAAGTCGCTATCGCTGAAGGGTAAACTGTATTGACGCTGCGGCGTGAAGTTGCGTTTAAGAACGGTATTATAGGCGGTAACCGCAGATGCCAAGATCGGAAGGTTTCGCTCGTTCGCCAGCGAGAAGGCAACGTCAATCGGTTCGGTGAGATGCGAATCCGTCGGTACCGGTGCGACCTCCGCCAACACCGCCGAAATCCTTCCAAATCCGGCAAGTCGCCAGAGTGCCGATTGCGGAAGTGATGCACAGACGCTGCCTGCCAATGCCAGTGCGCTGCCGGCTTCGAGTCTCGGACGCGGTTCACCGTCTGGATAGGTATAGAGATATTCAGCATGTGCTGATAGGATACGTGCGAGTTCGCGGTATCCCAACTCCGTAAGCGGTTCGTGTGCTGCAATCGCGACCGCCTCTATGACCCGTGCGGCGACAGATTCCAACCGCCACGCAGGGTATTCTGGCGTGAATTCGATCGGTGTCGGGTGTGCTTCGTCAAACGTGAAGAGTTCCTCAAAATCCGCGATCGGTTCCAGTTGTCCGATCACAGAGGGTTCCCGTTTCGCAAGGGTTTCGGAAAGGCGTTGGATCTGTTCGGTTTGGAGCGTTGTCCACTTTTCCATCGACATGTTTGGCACCTTGAATAAAAAAGGGACCGGTAAAACCAGCCCCTTTTTTGACATACGTTGAACGCTGCGTTCTATGCGGATAATCCTAAAACCGCTGCGTCTTCATCGTCGTAATGCTCAAACATACTCACGAGACGGCTCAGAACGACCAAGTTTTTGATATGTTTGCCGACATGGATAACACCAATGCGTCCGTTCTTTCGGGTTGCGATCGCACGTGCCTCCATGAGGGCACCGAGTCCTGAACTGTCGATCATATTGACGTTCTCGAAGTTGATGAGGATACGTGGCTCGTCGTAAGTCTCTATTTGTGGGGCGATTACCTCTCGTAATTCTAATGCGGAGGTTCCTACCAATTTTCCACTGGGTTCTAAAATCGCTACATTGCCTTGTTGACGAATTTGCGTTGACATTATTTTCTCCTTTTTTAGGAAAACATTGAAAGTGTATATTACTTTTTTTACTTTTTAAACAACAATTTTGAATATTCAATTGACGTGTTCGTTACTTTAGACGCATTCCCTTGAGAAAAGTTAGTTTTTTTTCATTTTTTTTATAAATAACCCATCTCATCGACAATTCTTCAACTTTTTTCACAGAGTGCGGAACTAATGAAGATTAACTTTTTAATTTTAATTCAGTAATTTCCTAACGATGCCCGGTGCGGTTGGGAAACCGCACCTACCGGGTTTGGGAAAAATATCAAACTACCGAAATATTTTCTGAAACTTCATACAGTTTATGCTACAAATGCTCACTTATTTTTTCGGTTTTACTGTAAAAAAATAATTTGACACAATCGAGGGGTTGTGTGATAATTTCCTAATACCACATTTCAATTGGCGCGTGACACACGCGATTCTTCTAAAGAAAGGAAATTCTAACAATGGCAGTTACATTTCACCATGTTCATCTTCGTTGTGAAGATTTAGAAGGTGCAGTTCGTTATTATGAAGAGATGTTTGATGGAAAGGTCACAGAAACAGTAGAGGTCCGCGGGTTACCCATCGTCCGGATGGAGATTGGTGGCGAACGGATCTTCCTCTCACCGAAGTTCGGAGATATGGAAGTCGAGGACACCAGCGGAAATCCACGTTGGGGTGTCTATCAACTCGCCTTTACCGTAGAAGACCTGGACGCTGAGGTTGCGCAGCTTCAAGCGAAAGGCGCAGAACTTGAAGATTTGAAACCCAATGGACTCATGATGGCGTTTTTCAAGGGACCCGACAACGTTCAAATTGAACTCATTGAGGCTTAATCGTTCGCGGAAATCGCTACCTCACACCGCTACAATTTGAAAGTTAGAAAACCCAGTTCGGAATGAAATGGAGAACGACTCGAACACGAAAACCGCTAAATCCAGAACCAGGATACCTATCCGCAAGGTAAATTTAAAAAATGAAATTTAGCGAACTCTTCCATACCATTCAGGGAGAAGGACAACTTATCGGTGTCCCCTCCGTTTTCTTCCGAACGAGTTATTGCAATCTGAGATGTGTTTGGTGTGATACACCTTACACATCTTGGCAGCCTGAAGATCGGAACATCTCTGTCGCTGAAAGCGTTGACGCCATCTCGCAATACCGCTGTAAGCACGTGGTTATTACCGGTGGAGAACCGTTTATTCAGGCGAGGGAGTTGATGGAACTCTGTTGTGAGCTGGACAAACGTGGACATCACATCACCATTGAAACGAACGCCACGCTTTTTGCAGCAGTTCCCGCACACCTCATTTCCATGAGTCCTAAGTTGCGTAACTCTAATCCGCCGACAGACAACCGATTTTTCAAACGTCACGAACGTGGACGCATCCGTCCCTACGTTATCCGACAATTTTTGGATCAGTATCCATGCCAAGTGAAATTTGTCGTGGACACCCCTGAAGATTTAGCGGAGATTCAAGCCTTACAGACGGAGGTCAATATTCCCGCCGAGACCATCCTCTTGATGCCGCAAGGGACAACGCCTGCCGTGCTCCGACAGAAACAGGAATGGTTGGTGGATCTCTGCAAAGAGAACGGCTATCGCTATTCCCCTCGTGTGCACGTAGATATATGGGGAGACAAACGTGGCGTCTAAGCAGTAATGGGTACGAAAATGAATTACGACATTCTACTAAAAGGAGGCACCGTCATTGACGCCGCACAGCATCTGAATGCAAGGCGAGATGTCGCAATTACGGGCGGTGTCATCGCTGCGATTGAAGAGGATATCCCCGAAGGCGCAGCGACGCAAACCATCAATGTTAAGGATAAATTCGTGACACCGGGACTCGTGGATATCCACACGCATGTCTATCACGGTGTAACGACATGGGGCATCAGAGCCGACGGGGTTTGCCCGACAGCCGGAACCACCACCGTTGTCGACGCGGGCAGCCCAAGTTGGGTAACGTTCCCCGGTTTCCGTGAATTCATCGCCGAACCGGCGCAGACGAACATCCTCACCTATATCCACATCTCCGGCATTGGGCTCGTCTATGGGCCTGTCGGTGAAATGCACGACATGGCTTACGCCAATCCAGGGCGCGTTGCGGAGACCTTGCAAGCGCATCGTGATATGACGGTGGGGGTCAAGGTGCGTCAGGGAAAAATGCAGGTTGGCGATAACGGGGTTGAACCGCTGAAACTTGCCATTGAAGCCGCCGAACGCGCAGAAACGCCCGTCATGTGTCATATTGGCGCGGGGGTGTCGCTGCCTGATATTCTGGGATTACTCCGTCCGGGCGATGTGATTACCCACTGTTTCCAAGGCAACGGTGATAATATTGTTGACGAGAAGGGGCGTGTGATCCCTGAAGCCTGGAAAGCGCGCGAGGACGGGATTATCTTTGATGTTGGACACGGGGCAGGTAGTTTCCATTATGAGGTCGCACAACGCGCCATGGAACAGGGATTCATCTCTGACGTTATCAGCACCGATCTTCATACAGGGAACATCAACGGCCCCGTCTACGATTTACCGACCGTCCTGTCGAAGTTGATGCATTTGGGACTCTCACTCGAAGAAGTGATTGAAAAGGCGACCTTCAGTGCGGCAAAAGCCATCCAACGTGAGGCGCAACTCGGTCATCTGAAAGTTGGAACCCTCGCGGACATCGCAGTCTTTGAAGTATTGGATGGTGAATTTGAATTCTGCGACACACACGACAACACGTTTATCGGGAATAAAAAATTGAAAGCCACGTTAACGATACGCGAAGGAAAAATCTAAACCGGTATGGCGAGTACAAACAAAAAACTTAGCGGCTGTTATAGAAGAGTCCTGACTTTCGTGTTAGCAGTTGTGGCAGTCAGTTTAATCGCAGGTGGCATCGTTTATCGCCGCGTCGGTGGGTCTGAAGGTGCCCGCTATTGGATGGCAGAACGCGCCCTAAACGGTGTAGAAAACCATCTTAAGTCGAAAAACCGTCCCGATGGTATTTCAGAAGATCAGGTAATCGCAGTCTTTGCAAACGTGCGCGAGGCAACCCAGAAACGGAAAGTCCATCTTACCTCCCTTTACAGCGTGCTGAAATCGTATCAGACAGCGTTTCATACGACCAAACCATCAACCCCTGAAATACAAGCGTTTCTTATTGAGCTTGAGAGAACAATTCTTAAGGATACAATTAAGGAGTGATGTTTAAACCTATCCTCTTAAAGTCCGCCTGATAAGGGAGATTTAGGAAGTTTCTGATGGCTCACCGCTCACGCACTTCGATTGGCAATCATCTCTCGAATTTGGGTTGTGTAAACCCTGTCGCTCAGCCCGGTATGGATTACCTGCTGCAGTGCGCTTTGGTATCTCGCCTTGAGATCACCCCATGCCTTGAAAAGTGTCCTGCTTTCGGAGGCTTCAGGCTGCGCAACAGCAGACAAAATTCGATGGATTACGGATAAATAAAAGAGGAGATGATGACCGTCAACACGTGCCGCGATCTCCGCAGGTGAACAGGTTTCACGATGTGCGGTAACCCACACTGCATAAGTCTCCACCAACTCCCGATTTAACAACGAGACGAAGTTTGCCCCCTCTTGGTTTGCCCCGATACTATTGAAAAATTGGACCAACCGCCGTTCCTGCCAATCCCAACCAACACTCGAAAAGTCAATCAAAAAGGGGATATCATCGGAAATCACGATATTTCGACTCTGGTAGTCGAGGCTATCGAAAGTCGGTGGTGCGGTTTGGAGTCTGTTGGAAAGAGCCGTCCATAGGGCATCAAGATGTGCCGTTTGTGATGCGGTCATAGCACCACAAAGATAGCCGATGGTTTTTCTGCCTTGTTCCAGTAAACGTTGCAGGGTAACGTTTAGATCAAAGTGGAAGGCGTAAGGGATCAGAAGTTCGGTGTTTTCTGCGAAAACGGTTTCAACCCGACAGAGCTCCGTAAGTGCGGTCCGCAAAATGGGGGTGAGAGCAGATAACGGTCTGCTTTGTGCCAAGGCATCGAGTGTCAATTCGCCACACCATTCCAACAACAGGACATGCGAGGCTTCCAATTTCCAAACAATTTGCGGAACACGACACCCATTACGATGTAATACTGACAAAACAGTGGATTCAATCTCACAGGGAGTATAGCCTGCTTCAACGACGGGTGTGGTGATGTCGTGCTGTTTGAGTAGGTAGTTCACGGAATTGCGTTTTAAACGACAGACATTGTGTTTTTGCTGACTGCCGTGCTGAATCGGTTCAAGTTTCAGGGTCGCTACTTCTGTTTTGAAGTGCGCTGCGATCTGTTCAATCAGATGGTTCACCTGTGTGCCTCCTACCGTTTTATAGCACAGAACCCCCGCGAGTGCTACAATTTTCTTGACATCAGGTAAGAGGCGTGTTATAAATACTTGAAATTCAATTGTTTCTGTGGTAAAATATTTGCATCAATTCTGATGAAAAACGTTCATCGGGAGTTACACACACAATACTGGATACGACACACCTCTCGATTTGCACAGCGGGTTCTCTCGTGTTGAGAGTCTGATGCAGACATGAAAGAGGTGGACGCGAAAACCCAGTGAGGACGACAGGTCCTCGCAAACTTAGGAGGTTTTTTTGGCAGTTACAATGAAAGAACTCCTTGAATGTGGAGTTCACTTCGGACATCAAACCCGTCGTTGGAATCCGAAGATGGCAGAGTACATCTTCGCCGAACGAAACGGGATTTATATTATTGACTTGCAAAAGACGTTACGGATGCTCGAAACCGCTGCGCATTTCGTTGAAGAGATCGCTGCGAGAGGTGGCGGGGTATTATTTGTCGGCACGAAACGCCAATCTCAAGAAGCCGTACGAAGCGAAGCCGTTCGATGTGGGATGTACCACGTAAATCATCGATGGCTCGGTGGTATGCTGACGAATTTCCAAACCATCCGCCGGAGTGTCAACAGGTTGGATCAATTGGATGCTGATGAAACGAATGGCGTTTTTGATCAGAGGCCGAAAAAAGAGGTCATGCGGTTGCGCCGTGAGAAAGGCAAGCTCGACAGCAACCTGAGTGGTGTCAGAGAGATGAAAAAGCTCCCTGACGCCGTGGTTGTTACGGATACACGGAAAGAGCATACAGCGATCGCAGAGGCAAACAAACTCGGCATCCCGATCATCGCCATCGTTGATACCAATTGCGACCCTGATCCGATCGATTTGCCGGTTCCGGGCAACGATGACGCTATCCGCTCGATTCGTCTCATCTGCTCTGTCTTAGCCGATGCGGTCGTTAATGGCAAGGGAGATGCGTTAGAAGGTGCAGAGGTTGCGGCGGAAGCAGAGCAGCCCGAAGCAGCTGTGGCACAAGTAGATGCGATACTTGCAGTGGAAAAGCACGAGGAAGAAAGTGTCGCGATCCTCGAAGAAGCACAACTATCCGCGGAGCCAGAGGCGATTGGCGATGGGGAGCAGCGTCAGACACGTGCCCCGCGTCAACGCCGGAGAGGCAGAGCCCCGCGGCGACAGTCTCAATAAATTAGCAATCAGTGATCAGTCTTCGGTTTTCAGTTAAGGGGTGGGTCTGTTAAACCAGATCCGTCCTTAACTGTTAACTGAAGACTGTTAGCTAAAAACTATAATTAAGGAGGATACATGGCAATTACAGCAAAGCTTGTTAGCGACCTCCGTTCGCGCACGGGAGCAGGGATTATGGACTGCAAAAAGGCGCTAACAGAAACGAATGGAAATATTGACGAAGCAATTCAGAAATTACGGGAGCAGGGTCTGAAAGCGTCCGAACTCAAAGGCAGTAGAGCAACAGAAGAAGGATTGATTGTCTCTTATATCCATCCCGGTAGCCGTGTCGGCACATTGGTCGAACTCAATTGCGAAACCGATTTCGTTGCCCGAACAGAGCAGTTCCAAAATTTGGCGAAAGAGATCGCGATGCAGGTCGCAGCCGCGAAACCGAAATATGTGAAACAGGAAGATGTTCCTGCCAAAGATCTTGAAGCAGAAAAAGCGATTCTGAAAGCACAAGCCGAGCAAGAGGGGAAACCTGCCCACATCGCTGAACGGATTGTTGAAGGGCGAATCTCTAAATACTACACGGAGACCTGTCTCTTACAGCAGCCCTATATCCGAGATTCAGACAAGACCGTTGAGAGTCTCGTAAAGGACACAATAGCCCAATTGGGTGAGAACATTGTCGTCAAACGTTTTGTGCTCTACGTACTTGGACAGTGAACAGGAAACTGTAACCTTACAGTCTTGATGTCAACCAGAACTGTAGCCTGTAAGCGAAGCGGAAGGGGTTTTTGCGAATCAACACTGAATGCGCGTGTAGCATTCAGCGGGGTATTTCCGATAGGTCTACGGAGATTAACCCTAAATCCAAGGCCCATCTGACCGAACCGCAAGGAATCATTAAAAAATGCAACAGCAAATTCTTCAACAGGCGGAGTCCCGGATGAAGAAAACAGTCGAAGCAACGGCGACGAAATTGTCGCATGTACAGACAGGGCGAGCGACCCCAGCACTCTTGGACCAGGTGAGCGTTACGTATTACGGTAGCAAAAGTCCATTGAGTCAAGTCGGTACGATTACTACGCCTGAACCGCGGCTGCTTGTCATTCAACCTTGGGACAAAACGCTAATTACAGAGATTGAGAAAGCCATCGCCCACTCAGATTTAGGACTCTCAACGAGCAATGACGGAAACGTTATCCGAATCCACATCCCCGAACTCACATTGGAGCGTAGGACGGAACTGACGAAGGTTGTCCGTAAACTCGCCGAAGAGGGGAAGGTGGCAATTCGGAACATCCGGCGCGATGCCAACGATGCCGTTAAAAAAGCCGATGGGGATGCGGGTGGCGGCGGCAGTAAAAGCAGAGGACGTGGTGGCGATAAGAAGCGCGGGAAAGCGAGTGCTGATCCAGTCCAGCAGCTGACGGATACCTACATTGATCAGATTACCGAGTTGACGGAGGCGAAAGAGTCCGAATTATTAGAAACTTGAGGAAGGGTTGTCAGTTACCAGTTGTCAGTTAAGAGGTTTCGCTGAACTTTACCTAACTGTTAACTGAAGACTGTTAACTATAAAAAATATGTTTTGGCGGCGAGCCTTGAGTGTGGCTGTGTTAGCACCGTTAGTCCTCCTAATTGTTTATATGGGGGATTGGTTCTACCTGATACTTGTATCTGTCGCTGTAGTGATGATGCAAGTTGAGTACTGTCGTTTGGCACAGCACTTCACGGAAAAATTGAATCCGGTGATGCCTGCACTCTTGTCAGGTGTGTTCTGTTTGTTCGCGTATTTTTTGCCTGAACTTACAAAGACAGCCGCTGCCTCAACGGTCATTTTCAGTTACTTTACCTTCGTATTCATTTATATTTTCGCAGAAAGTATTTTTAGGGCGAAGGTCGCGGGTGAATTGCTCGCGGTTACCCTGAAACTCACCGGCATTTTAACCATCGGTTGGGCATTAGGTTACCATCTCATCTTACTCCGAAATGCGGAACCGATCGGTAGAGAACTCATCTTCCTATTGGCTGGCATCATTTGGTGTAGCGACACCGGGGCGTATCTTGTTGGCAGAGCATTCGGCAAACACAAACTCGGCACGCCCGTCAGTCCACGAAAAACGATTGAAGGAACGATAGGGGGATTGGTGGTCGGCACTTTGACGAGTTTCCTACTGAATGCGCTCCTTCTGAAAGGAACACTCTCTTGGGGGCACGCAATCTTTATCGGACTCCTCCTGAGTGTTTTGGGGCAACTTGGGGATCTCAGTGCCTCTCTGATGAAACGAACTGCCGGTGTTAAGGATTCCGGACAGGTTATCCCTGGGCACGGTGGATTTATTGATAGGTGCGATAGCCTCATTTTTAGTACACCTGTGCTTTACTATTATCTTGCATTGACGGGACACTTGGGATAAATGTTTAGGGGCCCATAGTTAAAAATATGAAACACATCGCCATACTTGGTAGCACGGGCTCTATTGGGAAGAACACCCTCAGCGTTGTCGAAACGCATGCTGACGAATTTAAGGTCGTCGGTCTCGCAGCGAACCGAGATGTTGATACCCTTGAACAACAGATTCGACGGTATCGTCCGGCATTGGTGGCTTTAAATGAACCCACAGCAGCGGCACAGCTCAGTGAACGGATCCGAGATCTCAACTGCACACAAGTCCTCGCTGGTACTGAAGGACTTCAAGCCGTTGCGACAATGCCGCAAGCGTCCCAAGTTTTGGATGGGATGGGCGGCACGGCGGGTTTGTTGCCGACTTTGGCAGCGATTAACGCCGGTAAGGACATCGCCTTTGTCAATAAAGAGGTAATGGTGATGGCGGGACCTCTTGTTAAGGCAGCTGTCGAAAAAAACGGTGTTAACCTAATACCGATAGATGGTGAAATGAGTGCCATCTTCCAATGCTTAGAGGGTGCACGCGACCAACAGACAGATATCCATCGACTCCTGATTACCGCGTCAGGCGGTCCCTTCCGAGACGTGCCCAAAGAAGCCCTCTATTCCGTCACGCCGCCGCAAGCACTCCGGCACCCGAATTGGAAGATGGGCCAGAAAATCACAATCGACTCGGCAACGATGATGAACAAAGGGTTGGAAGTCATTGAAGCGAAATGGTTGTTTGACATGGAGCTCTCGAAGATTGATGTCGTCATCCATCCAGAGAGTATTGTCCACTCCATGGTGGAATGGACAGACGGTTCCACACTCGCACAGCTGGGACCTACAGATATGCGTATTATGATCCAATACGCTTTAACCTATCCGCGTAGGCTTTCGGCACCCGTGCCACGTTTGGATTTAATGGAAGCCCGCACGCTACACTTTGAACCGGTTGACTTTGAGAAATTTCCATGCCTCTCACTGGCGTATACCGCTGCAGAAGTCGGTGGCACACTCCCTGTAGTGCTCAGTAGCGCAGATGAGGTGGTCGTGGCGGCTTTTCTGGAGACACGCATCGGATTTATGGATATTCCTGCGATCCTTGCGCGTGTCATGGATGCCCATGCGGTGATCGCTGAGCCAACACTTTCGGATATCCTTGAAGTTGACCGGTGGGCAAAATCAACAGCACATTCAATAATAAAAACATAAAAAAATTATGTCACAAACGAGTCACTAAAAACGCATCACGAGGTAATAAACACTATGGAATTTTTGATTGACCTGATTGGCTCCATAATTCCCTACATAAAAACGGCATTTCTCGCGATTATTCCGCTTGGGTTCATTATTTTCATCCATGAACTCGGTCATTTTTATGCCGCGAAACGGTGTGGTATTAAGGTAAACACCTTCTCGCTCGGCTTCGGTCCGAAACTCATCGGATTCCAGCGGGATGAAACAGACTATAGAATCTCGCTCTTGCCATTTGGAGGCTACGTTCAAATGGAAGGTGAGAGTCCAACCGAACAAACCGGTGCGCCGGGTGAATTCGCGAGTGCTTCGATCGGCAATCGCGCCTTCGTCGTCGCCGCGGGTCCCGCAGTTAACCTGTTGTTTGGGGTGTTGGTATACTGGCTCGTGTTTGCTACTGGGATTAACACGGATTCCGCCCGGTTGATCGGTGGATTAACGGGTTTACCTCTCGGTGAAAAAGAGGTGATTCAACTCGGCTGGGTCGCCGACGATGGCCCCGGTGCAATCGGTGGACTCATGCCCGGTGATACCATTATTTCCGTCAATGGGGACTCGATTAGCCATTGGGCGATGTTCCAAACACGGATTTTCACCAGTGCAAATAGGTCACTGGATATCGTCGTAGAACGGGATGGCGAACGTAAGTTCCTTTCTGTTATCCCCGATGCGGAACCGAGCGTCAGAGGCGATATTGGGGTCATTCGAGTGAGCAGTAGATCGGAAACGATTGTCAGTCATGTCGAGGAAGGGAGTCTCGCGGCAGAAGCCGGGATCCAAGTCAGCGACCAGATTGAGAGCATCAACGGTCAGAAACTCCACAACGTTCCTTACTTTGGATATGGCGTCTGGCACGTCTCCGAAGACTGGCGTAATGGGAAATATCAGGCACTTTATCAGAGTATTAACGAAAATCCAGAAGCATTGACACTTGGTATCCGACGTGACGATGCGGCGCTCACGATCGAACTGCCAGTCCGTTGGCGTGTGAAAGCGAGTATCCAAGAGGATAGCATCGCCCAAAACGCTGGGATCCAAGATGGAGACGTCCTTGCGGTGCTTAACGGAGCGTTAGTAGACAATGCAACGCTCTATTCAGAACTCAAGGCACTGGGAACCCGTGAATCCATTGAAGTCGAATTGATGCGAGACGGGACTCTGAAAACGGTAACGCTTGCCACGGAAATACAAAATTCAGAGACGAATCCCGATGGGGCACTCTTCGGATTGGCGTGGCAGACCTCCCTCAGTGGCATGGAATTCGCGGCAAAAACGGCACCGTTGCCGGATTATGGCATTTTTACAAGCCTCGGGAAAGGCGTTGAGGCGACATGGTTGACCTTTACAACCGTGGGCAGAACCTTGCAACAGCTGGTAGGTGGAGAAGTATCACCGAAGCATCTCTCGGGTCCCATCGGTATCGCGAACGCCACGAGTCGTATGTTTGACAGGGTGGGGTTGAGTAGTGCGCTCTTTTTCATTGGATTTATTAGTATCAATCTTTGCATCGTCAATTTGTTGCCAATTCCGATTGCTGACGGGGGGCAATTGCTGTTTTTCACCGTCGAGAAGATCCGTGGCAGACCTATGCCTCGGAGAGCACAAGAGATTGTTCAACAGGTTTGTATTGTTCTCCTGATTGCGCTCTTTCTGTACATCACTTGGTTTGATGGTATATCCCTGATTGACGATCTGACCAATTAGGCGTAACCTCTTGTGACTGACAACTGACAACTAAAAAAATGGATAGCAATAACCTCAGAAAAGAATATGTAGAACTTATTGCAAGTGTGAGGGAATACGTGGAAGAACAACTTCAACTCGGTTTTATAGAATCAGAAATAAACGAGCCAGAACGGGAATCCCCCTATGCGAACCTCGATCTCCCGACGCTGGCGGCTGATGCCGCAGGTTGCACCAAATGTGGGTTGCACGAGACCCGGCACAGTGTCGTTTTTGGTGTTGGCAACCCGGAAGCCGACCTTATGTTTATCGGTGAAGCCCCTGGTGCTGATGAAGATCAACAGGGAGAACCCTTTGTCGGCAGAGCCGGTCAGTTGTTGACGCGCATTATTGAGGACGGGATGCAACTTAAGCGTGAGGATGTCTATATCGCGAATGTGCTTAAGTGTCGTCCCCCGGGTAACAGGAATCCTGCCCCGGATGAGGTCGAAACCTGTAGTCCCTATTTAGTGCGTCAGATAGAACTCATTCAACCGAAGGTGATTATGGCACTCGGAAGTTTTGCGGCACAGATGTTGCTGGGTACCAAAACCGGTATTACAAGACTTCGTGGGGAGTTCCATCCGTGTAATGTGCCAGGACTCCGCGTCCTTCCACATAGGCAACCGCCAGTCATCATGCCGACGTATCACCCGGCATACCTGCTCAGAAACCCGAAGGGTAAAGCTGAGGTATGGGAAGATGTCAAAAAGGTGCTTGCTTTTTTAGCAGAGGGATAAGAACAGCGTGTCCGTCGTCAACTGATGGCTATAAAAAACTATGCGTTACGCGAATATTGCTTTTCCGCTATCGGTCGATCAAGTCTTCACCTACGGTGTACCGCCGCAGATGGATGCGGTTTTACAGCCCGGTACTCGTGTGTTAGCCCCCTTCCGGGGGACACATCAAGAAGGCGTTGTCGTTGAACGCCTCGATGAAACCGATCTCGCGCCCGGCATCATCAAGAATATTTCCACCTGTCTTGAGAAAACCCCGACCTTCTCCACTGAACTGCTTACACTGACCAAATGGATGGCGGAATACTATGTCTGCTCGTGGGGACTCGCGCTCTTTTGTGCCGTGCCAGCTGCAGTGCGCACCCAGAAAGAACAGAAGGTGCACCTCTTACCGGACGCACCCACACCCCAGGGAAGGGTGCAAAAGCAACTCGTCGCACTTCTGGAAGCAGAGGGTGAGCTATCTCTGAATCAACTTGTCCGACGTATGGGTGTCAGTTACCAAAAACTACGTCCGAGGATTACCGCGCTACAAGAAAAGAGTATCGTCAGCCTTGATGTGACGCACAAGCCGAAAGCCAACACGCAGTTAACCTCTGTAGCAACTTTAGCCTTACCGGCTGCTGATATTGAAGCGGAAATTGATCGACTCAAGGGTGAGGCAGCCGGTTCCAAGAACCCTGCACGCTCGCGACCGAGCAATCGTCGGCACATTGCCGCTGCGAAGCATGCCGAAATACTGCGACACCTGCTTGATGCAGGTGCTCCATTGGCGACAGCCGACCTCACCAAACGCGTGAATACCAGCATCTCTCTGCTCCGCACGCTTGAAAGACGTGGTTTTCTTCAGATCACACGTGCCCAAGCCGTTCGTAATCCTTTGAGTTCCGAACCGATCGCTGCAACACAACCCCTTCACCTGAATTCTGCCCAATCCATAGCGTTCACGGAACTTCAAAATATACTCACATCAGATACTGTGGGAGGGGTTTGTAACCCCGATGTCCCTCGCGCTCCTGCTGTTGAACGCGCGCCTACCTTTCTGCTCCACGGTGTAACCGGAAGCGGGAAGACCGAGGTCTACATGCAAGCGATGACAGAAGTCCTTGAAAATGGGAAATCCGTCATCGCATTAGTACCGGAAATATCGCTCACACCGCAGGCTGCCTCTCGCTTTGTTGGACGATTCGGGGAACGGGTAGCACTGCTGCACAGTCGGTTGAGTGATGGGGAACGCTATGATCAGTGGCATCGTATCCGAAACGGAGACGCCGACATTGTGATTGGACCGCGTTCCGCTGTCTTTGCCCCAGTGAAAGAACTGGGTATGCTGATTATAGACGAAGAACATTCGGAGTCCTATAAGTCGGATATCGTCCCGCGTTACCACGCCCGAGATGTCGCACAGAAGCGGGGTGAACTCGCTAACTGTCCCGTCATACTCGGGAGTGCGACCCCGTCCCTTGAGAGTTTCCACCGTGCGAAAAATGGGAGGTATCGGCTCCTCAGTCTGCCAGACCGTGTTCTTAATAGAAAAATGCCTGAGGTCCACATCGCTGATATGCGGACTGAATTGAAAAAGGGCAACAGGACCATCTTTTCAGATATCCTCCGAACTTCGATTGAAGAACGCTTGAATAGGCAAGAGCAAATTATCCTGTTTCTCAACAGGCGAGGGCATTCCACTTATGTTTTCTGTCGGACGTGTGGTTATGTTGAACGCTGCGAGAATTGCTCTATCTCATTGACCTTTCACTTCGAGACGAAACGTCTCGTTTGTCACCATTGTGGTGATAAGCGTCCGACGCATCCGAGTTGTCCACAGTGTGCCAGCCCTGCCATTCGCTATTTTGGGTTGGGGACAGAGGCGGTTGAACAAGAGGTGCAGAAAGCGTTCCCAGCGGCACGTGTGAAACGGTTTGATGCCGATTCAACGGCACGGAAAAACGCGCATCAGCAGATTTTGGAGACATTTGAGAAGCAGCAGATCGATATCCTCATAGGCACACAGATGGTGTCAAAGGGGTTAGATTTCCCGAATGTAACGCTTGTGGGTGTCATCGCCGCGGATACCAGTTTGAATCTACCCGACTTTCGAGCGAGCGAGCAGACGTTCAGCCTGTTGACTCAGGTCGCTGGACGTTCCGGACGTGCCGAACTTGAAGGGAAGGTCATCATTCAGACCTATATGCCTGAACACTACTGTATTTCCGCCGCACAAAAGCACGACTACCTCGGTTTCTACGCGCAGGAGGTCGAAGCACGCGGTGTTTTACAGTATCCCCCTTTCTCACATGTCGGGACACTTCTGCTCCGCGGCAAGGACGAAAAACAGATTGAAGAGGCTGCACACGCTGTCGAGGCGCAACTTCAGATGTGGTTGGCAGATCAAGCATCTACCGCTCAGACAGATGAGAGAGAAGGCGGTGTTGGCGCGTCCGAAGTGGAAATTCTCGGACCCGCGCCAGCACCGCTCTCGAAAATCGAAGGGAAATTTCGGTGGCATTTTCTACTTCGAAGCAACTCCGTTGAAAGTATCAGTCAACTCCTTAAACACTTAACCGACGAGCCGCCCGTTGCTATTAAATCGAATGCTATTGAATTCGTAATTGACATCGATCCCACGAGTATCCTTTAGGGTTATCGTTTAATAGATCCCTCTTGTAACCGATAACCAATCACTGACAGTGAGCGTAGCGAACGCTCTGACAATCATTCCTCCCAGGAGGCCATACATTAAAAATGGGTAACCGGATATTTGATAAACTTGCTGATACTGACTTACTTGCTCGTAGCCCGATTCTGGTGTTTGCGGCGGATCCGCTCGCATCTGCTGGGATTAAGGGGCTTGGACAAGTGCAACATCCGAAACCGCACTACCGAACGCACGCAGAGTTTTTGCAACTGCAGCGCGACCTCGTTACAGATGGTAAATTAGACGGGCTTCTCATGACCCCCGCCGATGCAGAAACTCTCGCACTTGAAGAAAACCTCTTTGAAGATACACCGATTACGCCAATCGTTCGGATGAACTCAGAGACGGCTATCTGGAATCCGAGGTTTGGTGTTTATACTTCGCGACTGTCGATGCCGTTTCAGACGGTGTTTCCAGAGGATATGCAACGCTATTGTGAAGCGCTTATCGGTCCGGCACTTGAATGTCGGGTCAATCTTGGGTTGTATTCCATTACGCTCAACAACGATCCGATTGCTGATGAACGCATGTTACAAGCGTATGTGCAGTTCGCCCACGTTGTGGGTGAAATTGAGGGTTTCGATCACCTCTTAGAGGTATTTTTACCGAATATAAAAATGCCGGGGATGGATGAGGAGAAACGGGGCATGTATGTCGCCGATTCTATTGTCCGCACGATGAGTTACCTCCGAAAACACCAACGTCCGCGCTTTATCAAAACCGCATATACGACCGCCGAGGTCTGGCGTGAATTGTGCCAGTTTGACACGACCTTGGTGATCGGTGCCTTGGGCGGTCCGCGTCAAAATGCACGGAGCACGTTCGCGCTTGCGCATAATGTTACCAGCAACGGTGGACGCGCGATCCTCTTCGGACGTACCATCTTCGGTGAAGAGGAGCCGATAGGTTTTGTCCAATGCCTGCGCCGGGTTCTTGATGGTGAGGACGATGCCCAGAATGCGCATGCGGAGTATCAGAAGTTGTTACGCGGTTCCCGATGAACGCACTTTTAATTTTACCTTGCGGATAGATAACGGAGTTTGTAGTGGCTATGTTTACGAAGCCATACGCTATAACACTCATCCTCATCACACTCTGTTTATGGACGGCACAAGCGGAGACGGATAAACCCTTTTTTACAGAAGTAACCGCTGCACTCGGTTTCACACAGGCAGAAACCCCTTGGCAGGCCGGAACTTACGCCCTACCGGAAGTCATCGGGAGTGGGGTCGCTCTATTTGATTACGATAACGATGGCGCGCTGGATGTCCTACACATCCGATTTCCACCCTCTGGGGACGAGGACACTCCCACGCCGAATCGACTTTTTCGACAACAGCGCGATGGAACGTTTGTTGACGTTACGGAAACGGCTGGTATCGGACATGAAGGCTACGGACAGGGGGTCGCAATCGGTGATGTGGACAATGATGGGAATAAGGATGTCTATGTGACGAACTACGGGGATACCGATGTCTTCTACCGTAACAACGGTGACGGGACGTTTGCTCTACAGGAAGCGGGACTCTCAAACGATGCGTGGGGAACATCCGCGACCTTTGGCGATTATGACAGGGACGGGCACCTCGATCTCTATGTCGCCAACTACGTTCAGTTCGATCCAGAGGCGGTCTGTCGTGGAAAACATGGTGCCCCAGATTACTGCAATCCACAGGTCTTTGAACCCGCCGCGGATCGGTTGTTCCGAAACAATGGCGACGGTACATTTACAGATGTATCGGAACAGACAGGAATCGCCGCGATGCCCGGCAGGGGGCTCGGTGTTGTGTGTCTTGATCTAACAGGCGATGGTTGGGCGGACTTTTATGTCGCCAACGACGGCGAAGCCAACCAGCTCTGGGTGAATCAGAAGGACGGTACCTTTACTGAGGAAGCCATATTGCACGGTCTGGCGTTCAATGCTTACGGTCAACCCGAAGGGAGCATGGGTATCGCCGTCGGGGATGTCAACGGTGATACGCGTCCCGACCTGTTCCTAACACACTTGTCCGGCGAGACAAATACATTTTATACCACTTCTACCTTCTCTGTCTTCGTTGATATGACGGAGATGGCGGGATTCGCCGGGCGGGATCTACCCTTTACAGGATTTGGATGCGGTTTCGTGGACTTCGACAATGATGCCGATCTGGATATCGCACTCGTCAACGGTCGGGTGAAGCGGGGTCCTGTCCTTGAGGGTGCAAATACGGGTGAATTCTGGGACTTCTACGCTGAACCGAACCTTCTCTTCCAAAATTCTCAGACAACGCCTGTAGGCGGAGAGAAAACACCCAAGCAAAAACCTTCTTTCACCAATGTGAGTTCACGTGCGCCCGATTTCACGAGACGGATTGAAGTCAGTCGCGGAATGGCTTTCGGCGATATTGATAGAGATGGCGATATCGATATGGTCGTGAGTGGTCTCGACAATCGACTCCGCTTTTTCCGAAACGATGCCCCACCCCCAGAACATCACTATCTTTCCGTGCGTGCAATCACCCAGAATCGCGATGCGCTTGGCGCGCACGTAACGCTCCGGACCCCCTCACGTGTATTGACGGGATACGTGCTATCGGGGACGAGTTATCTCAGCAGCAGTGAACCGAGCGTGCATTTCGGGTTAGGGGAGATCAATGCCATTCAGCCCATTGAGGTCCACTGGCAAGATGGAAGCCGTGAAAGGTTTCCCGGCGCGGGCATCAATCGGCGTGTGGTGGTTTATCAAGGAAAGGGGGTATCTTTTTGAAGAGATTAAAGATTGGAAGACAGGAAGATTGGAAGACAGGAAGATTGGAAACACGCCGTCTCGCCTCCTTCATCAGATGCTCCTTATTTATTTAATCCTGATCAGTATTCCTATTTTTGCGGGTGGCGATATCGACGTTCCGCAACCTGCGGATCTTGACTTGGTGGAGGAAAAACCGCTGATAGCAGCGATTGAAAACGCTCAAAAAGCGGTTCGGAAGTCTCCCACTACTGCGGAGGTCTGGGGACACCTCGGGCATGTCTACCTCAGCCACGGGTGGGAGATTCCCGCGATACCGTGTTACCGTCAAGCAAACAGGCTCGCGCCCAATGAATTCAGGTGGCTCTACTTGCTCGGACGTTTGACGAAACAGCGTCAACCCGAAGTGGCTGTAAAACACCTCACCCGCGCGCTTACCTTGGATTCAACCTCTGCCCCTGCACATCTCTATCTCGCCTCCGCGCTCCGTATTTTAGGACGGTTCGATGAAGCAGAACAACATCTGGAACACGCAAAACACCTCCAACCGAACAACCCGTTCTCTGAACTCTGGCTCGGAGAAATCGCACTTGCAAAACAGGAGTTGGAACTCGCTCGAACGCATTTAGAGAAGGCACTCCGCTTGAATCCGGGGCAAAGTGAAGCGCACGCACTCATGGCACAGGTCGCTATTGCCTTGGGAGACACGCAAACGGCGAAACAGCACGCGCAGGCAGCCCGGAACCCGAGTCAATACGGTGAGTTGATAGATCCACTGTGGTGGGACGTGCTTAAAGCGGGTGTCACTGCTCCACTGTATGCCGAACGCGGTAGACGTTATATGTCGGAAGGCAATTACCGAAAAGCGGTCGCTGAATTTGAGACGCTTATCTCAGACGCACAGAAAGATATAAAGGTCTGGTTCGACTACGGCGTTTCACTCCTCTATGCGTCGCGGCACTCCGAAGCTTTAGCAGCATTAGAACACTTGCTGTCGCTACTCGACACGGATATAGAGGTTCAGAAAGAGAGAAGTGCCGACGAGATAGCCTACTTGAAAGCGCAGGCTTATAACTATATGGGACAACTCCATTATGAAACCGGACAGACGGTTGCAGCGATCCGTGCCTGCCGAATGGCACTTCAGTTTAAAAAGAATAAAACAGATGGCGCATCTCACGGACAGCTGAACCCTTCGGATTATGACACTTTCTTCTCAAATGTCCATGCGAATCTTGCGACGGTGTATGAGAACACAGGGCAGCTTGGAGAGGCAATTCGGCACTATCAGGAGGCACTTGCCCTCGTTCCCTCTCAACCATCTGCGCATCGCGATCTTGCGAGTGTCTATTGGAAACAACGGCGTTATACAGCTGCCGAGCCACACTACAAACTGGTCATCACATACGACGCAAGGGATGTCCAAGCCATTTACAGACTCGGTTTAATTTCTCTGATGCGGGAGGACTATCTCGAAGCCGTCTCACTGTTTAGAAAGGTTATCGCGATTGAAGCGAGGCATGTTCGCGCCTATGGTGCCTTGGGTGTTGCGTATCAGGAACTTGGACATATTCCAGAGGCGATTGATATTTTTGAACGGGTTTTAGAATTAGAACCGGGGAACAAGGTAGCGTTAGACAAACTCAGAGAACTTCATGAATTGAAATAGCAGTGCCGGTATGTGTGAAGCGTTCGGATTCCAACGGGAAGGTTACGCATAGACGCACTGGGGAATTTACGAGAACCCAGTACGTCTACGAGTGTTGAAAAAAGGAGGGATTATTGCTTAAAATGATGCGTTGCTTTAATATGCCCCCAAGTTGTCCCGAGTTTTCCTGCTGGATCGACCGCTAAATATTTATCAAATCCTTCCATCAGCACCTCAACGTCTTCCTGTTCCAGTGCTGAGTGGAAAATAGCGACTTCGTCCATAGCCCCTGGAAAGAAATTTCCAGCGGGATCCCAGACCCCACAGCCACCAATATTGACGTTAAAGGCAGAAGTGCCGTGATTTGCCCAGCCGCCCTTTTTCTCAACATACTCACCATCAATATAAACGTGGACGTATTCTGTCGTAGCGACACACCCGACGTGGTGCCATTTACCATCACCGTGTTTGAATTTCCACGGATTAGGTGTTCCACCAGCCGTGGGTGTCCAGAGGTTGATAGTGTTGGCATCAATAAAACCGAATTCTGGAGAGTCGTTTTGTCCGACGAGTCCAGTTCGATTTGCGGGAGCACTCGTTGTTTTTACCCAAGTCAGAATCGTAAACTCTTCAAGGTTATCAAGGAGTTTCTGTCCGGTTGAGACGCAACTGGCTTTTCCATCAAATTCGAGTGCCTTGCCGAATTTACCGTCTACCCATGCCGGAGATTTGACGAGTTCGCCATCATTTCCTGCCGGAGACAGATCGCCGGCTTCACCGCCTTTACCCTCATCGAATAACCAGATACCGACAGCCGTCTCCAGATCAATCTCGGCAGTGCTCATATGAACAGCCATGAGGCTGAAACACATCACGCCGAGGATTAATAATACTTTTTTCATTGTTTCTTCCTTCTTATGTTTGCTGAGCGCGCTTGAAACGCGCGTCTGTGGGATTGAAATTCGTCCTTATCCTTCTAACTTATAATAACGTATACGGCACGAAATTGCAACAAAAAACCTGATTTAGGCGCGCCTTCTGTATCCACAAACGATATGGCTTATCTAAATCAGGTTTATGAATGTTATTCAGAAATTTCCATCTATTACAACAGTATGGAAACTCTCAGAATCTAATAACTATCTTTCAAATGTCCCCAGATTGTGGGGAGTTTGTTAGCGGGTTCAACGGCGAGTGCTTGGGCGTTGAGGAGTTTGGCATCGCCAATTGCGGAGTGGTCGCAGCCTGCCCCATCGCCGCCGTCGCCCATAATGATTTCGAGTTCCTTGGCGTTTGCCGGGATGTCAAATTCCACTTTGACAGCGTCAACGTTCTTCCCGCCGTCGGTACCCTGGAGTACATCAGATTTAAAGACCTGTTTTCCATCAATGCTAAAAATGAAGTCGCCGCTGCCGCCGTGCCCGCATTCTGCTGGGTCTTTCTCATCTGACATGCCAACGTATCCTTCAAATTTGAGGTAATTATCGCCACTTAAATCGTATACCATCGTTGCAACCGAATGTGATCCGATACCCCGTTCAAAGTAGATACCGCCGATGACGATTTCGTTGCGGGTTCCGCCGCCTTCGCCGATAGTTGCATTGTCTGTATCAAGGGGACCTCCCCACCCCGTCCACTCGGCTTCAGGGTTCTTTGGGTTAAGTCCACAATTATTCGGTTTAGGAGTCCTCCCGCCAATGTAGGCGAGGTAGGTGACGCCTTTTCGGTCATCTTCTTCAACGATCTCATCGTAATCGTTCTGGACAGCATCTCCTTCTTTTCCGACTTCTTTAACGGGTTTCGCGCCATCACCATCAAGGTTTTCGCAGTCGGCTTTACCGGCGTGGACACTGAAAGCGAATCCAAGGGTAAGCCCGAGGATAAGCGCGCATACATTAAGAGTTTTCACTTGTTTTGACCTCCATCTATTTTTGGTATTTTTTGCACAAAAGTTCTCGAATAAGATTTTGGAACTGTGCGTGTTGAATAAAAAACGCAGTTTAATGCCTATCCGTTACACCGCCGAAGGATGCAGTATATCTTCATCTATTCGGTGATATTTGTAGCGTTCATCGGGTGCAAACACGATATCTAATTCACGCTCAGCACTCCTTGGCGAGTCGGATGCGTGCACGACGTTATGCGTGATATTGATTGAGAAATCGCCTCGGATACTTCCGGGTTGCGACTTCCTTGGGTCGGTTTCTCCGTTAAGGATGCGGACCAATTCTATTGCGTCTCGCCCTTCAATCGCTAAGGCAACAATAGGGGCTGAAGTCATGAATTCGATAAGTACAGTGTAAAAAGACTTGCCCTGATGGACAGCATAGAGTTTCTCTGCTGTTTCGCGGGGGAGCTGCAACAATTTCATTCCAACGATTTTGAGTCCTTTGTGTTCATAGCGGGCAATCACTTCACCGATAAGCCCCCGTTGAACACCGTCCGGTTTGATGAGAACCAGTGTCTGTTCTGTCTCCATAGTCCCTCCATTTTAACGTGGCACGCGCCTCTACAGCGCACCCATATTAATGCTTTATGATACAAGTATTCAGGCTTGACATCAAGCGATTTTAAGTATATCATATTTTTCGGTGTAGTGCAATTTTATTTGCTAAGATCAATCCAACAGAGGTGGTTATGTACGATAAATTCGGAGACGTATTACTGAAAACAGCGGAACGGATGGAGGTCGGTGTGGTTACCGCTCCCGACACGCCCCATGCCGAAGAGATAAAACAATTCCTTGGGCATAAACCGGGGCACTATAAGTGGCATATTGAGCGGTGTGTTACAGAAGTGCTTGATGCCTTAGAAACCCGTTTCTATGTGGGTAAACTCAACGGCGCTGTGATTAGTAACATTATGACAGTCGAATACGAAGGGGTCGGTATTTTAGGGCACGTTTTCACGCTCCCGAAACAGCGTCGGAAGGGGGCAGCGAAAGGCGTGATGGCGTATCAGATGGAGGATTTCCGACAACGGTCAGGTAAGGCTCTCTATTTAGGCACGGGTTACAACAGTCATCCGTATTATATCTATCACAGTTTCGGATTTGAGAGTGTATTTCCAGAATCCGGTTTTATGAAGTATCATGTGAATGAAGATTTTGAGGAACACTACTTCGCGCCTGCACTTGCGGTGCCAAAGTCTGTGGAATGGCACGATTGGCCGAAAGTCACGGCGTTATCGGGTATTGTCGGATGGGACACGCTCCGAAGTCTGAAGTGGGCGGTTTACGGTCCCACGAATCTTGAAGGCGGGTTTCTGGGTTTCAAACACGATTTGGAGATCGAGGATACCTACGCTGATGCGAAATTGTTAATTTCTTCAGGTGGCGCGATTGTTGGATGGGTAACCGTGGGTCGTGATTCGCGCTGGCACCCAGCGACTGCTGTGTTGGACCTCTTCTTTCATCCGAATTTCGCAGACGCTGTTCCTGCGTTGCTTTCGGCGGTCGCGTTCCCTGATGTGAAGGTTCAGTGTTATGTGGACAGTGGTGCTGAGAAGAAGGCGGAGATTTTGGAAACCGCAGGCTTTACCTGTGAAGGTCGGTTCAAAGACCAATTCACGTATAGCGGACAGGATTATGATGTTTTGGTGTTTGGGCGGGGGTAGTTGTCTGAATCACGGATTTTCACGGATTATACGGATTGCGCGGATTGAAGAGGTTGTTCTATTACTGGCGTTTACCCTGAAATCTGCGTAACCCGCGATTCAGACAATTCACACCTCTGATACCTCCACAACGGTAATTCATTCATGAGCCGCGAAGGTTCCGTAGCGTCAACTTTACTTTCGTATGGCGATCTTTCCGACTTTTTGTTTGCGGACATCGCCTTTGCGGGCGGTGAATTTGTAGAGATAGACCCCGTTCGCAAGCGGTTCGCCATCATCGTCGTAGCCGTCATAATGGTATTCATTGAAAGAGACAGAGGCATCCAGTGTGTCAATGGCGATGATACGGCGACCCGTAATCGTGTAGATTTTCAGGCTGACCTCGTCGGCGCTTTCCGTGAGATAATAAGCGAAGTGGGTGCCGCTTCCCGGCACAAATGGATTCGGGAAGTTGGCGATATTTTTGATTTCAAACTCCCCAGCGACAGTCGCAGTACGCTCCGTGTTTGAGATATTGCCGTTTGCGTCCTGTGCCTGCAACCGGATACGGTATTCACCGGGTTCCAAGACAGGGGTGTAGGTAATCAGGAGTAGATTGTTGTTCGTCGGTGATGCCGCAATCACATAGTCATCTGGTGGCACGTTTTCGCCGTTTTTGGTGAAGAGGATATTCTCCGGACGTGCATCGATCCCGTTTGCGTCCTCAATCCGTGCCGAGATGGTGGGTGTATCGGAGATATAGTCGCCATCGACGAAACCTTGGTGGTCAAAGGTCAACTCAAGCGCGGGTGGACGTGTGTCATTGTGGGAGAGCAACGCAAACGCCCCCGGCAGTTGAACCGCTGCAGAGATAGTATCTTCACTCGTGGTTTCCTCGCCGACCCGAATCCAATTCCCGTTGTCAACGTCGCGCTGATAGATATGGACGTCGCCGGTCCCTGCTTTTTCGAAAGTGGCGGTTACTGTCAGGTCAGGCGCGGTTTCCGACCCCGATGCCTCCACATCAAATTGATAGGCGCGTGCGGATGTTGGAAGTGTTTCCACTGTGATATCGGGTTGATTGGTAATGGTAAGTGCCTCTTCGCTATACGTCAGAACGGCACCTGTTTTCACACTGCCGGACGGAACAGCGATACGAAAGATACCATCTGGACTCTGGATCGGTTGATCGAGCACTTCGGGTGTCAGAATGATACGATTGCCCGAGAACTGTTTCGATGTCCAGTTATTCCTTTCCCGTTTTTCAATGATACTTCCATTTGGGAGTTCAGCAGATGGTGGATCCAAGTAGACCGTGACGAGATATTCACCGGGTGGCGGTTGCCACGGAACGCTTACGACGACTTGACTCCCCAGTAGAACTTCGGGAAGTATTTGGAGATCCCCGATCGGCGTAGCGTCTTGGAGCGTGGTGAGTATCGACGCAGCGCTGACGTTTGTATTGGGAATATCAGTGTTATCGTTCAATGCTTGGACAAAAAACTGGACAGGGACGTTTTGAACGGTTTGGTCCCCTATGTTTCGGATTTGGACTGAGAGCGTGAAGGGCGGTGTTGTATCCCATGTAAGGGTTTGATCCAACAGGAGAAGATCAATACCAATTTCCTCATATCCTACATCGTAGGTGATAAGCTCGGTTTGAAATGTACGTCCACTTTTAACTTTAATTTCGGCGTAATAATCGATAATTTCCTGGGTAGAATATCCGGGGATAGGTCGCTCACTCCTATAGGTTGCGCCCTTGTGCGGCACAACGGGGATTGTAAAGAATTCGTGACCGTCCAAACTCCAATAGAGCGTTATTTGATCAATCGCATCTTTGTCGACGACTTCTACGTACAGGTGCGTCGGTTGATTTAAGTCAACCGGGAAAGGGGTGAGGCGGACGTTCTTGACATACCGATCTAAGACCTTATAGGTTGCATACCCCAGAGCCTCTTCATCTGCGTTCCATGCGTAAATCTGGACAGCCCCTTCATCAAAATCGGGGTCGGTGGGGACTCGTATTTCTGTGTTGACCTGTCCATTGGTGATAGAAACGATTTCGGGTTTCAGTTTTATATCTTTTGACAGGGCGGTTTCAGTTGTCGGAACAACAATAATTTCGGCATCTCCATTAAAGGTCCTATCCGAGAACGTGCCGGAAACGGCGAGCAAAGTATCGCCTTGAGAGGCGTTTTGTCCTTGCTGTGGACGCATGTCTGCGGTGACCTGTATCTGATTGCTCGGTATTTTCAAGTGTGACGCTGGATCCCCGAAAAGCGTGAAGACTTCGGCGAGATCGAGGAACCTGGGTGCATTGATGAGGAACTGGGTTTTTGCCTGTCCGAGGATGGCACCGAAACTGTGTATCTGCTTGTTGAAGATAACGTCAAATATTTCGGCATTCAGTATAAAGTCGCCATCTAACAATCCGATGCTGGTTGCGGCAATGACGGCAATGGCACCCCCGTTTTCCGAGCGCAGGAGTTCTTCAGCGAGACTGTGTTTATTCCCCTCAAACGCCCCGGTGTAGCAGGTCATACTGATAACAAACGGGAGTTGTGAAATATTGGTTAAATTCTGTTCGGGGTCGGCAAAGTCAAGCATCCGACTCGATGCCCATCTACCCCCGCCCCCGTGGCCAATATAGTTCACTATACTGACACCGTCATTAAAGCCATCGATAACCCGTCTACCGATAGGCGTAAGGGCAACGTCGTCAGTTAACGTCGGTTCACTTGTATGCGGGGCATAGATACGTTGGGTTTCATATTTGCTATTCAGTTGATTGTGGGCGATGAGTTGACTGGTCTGCCAGTGGAATCTGAAATCTGAACCTGCGAGCATGAGGAGCCGTTTGTGCCAAGAACCGACTGAAGCGGAAGTTTCATAGTTGATGGTGCGTTCAATGAATATGCGGAGATCGACGCGGTTACTCGCGGGCATTCTACCGATAAGCATATCCGGAAAACTATCTTCCCCTCGAAATGTAACGAATTGATGGTCGGACCCACTGGAGCCGTAGCCTGGGATTTGCACCTGCATCGTCGGGACGAAATTCGGTTTATTTTTAATGTCGATATTTGTATCCCCTATGAGAAAGACATACGTCGGAGCAGGGGGCTGCCAATTGTGATAGGCGTAATCGAGGAATTCACGGATAGCGTTGGGGTTGAGAATGCCGTGGTTAAATTCATCGTAGATGTCTTGGACATCCACAACTTTGGTGCGGAGTCCTTGTTGGGTGCGATAGTCGGCAAGTGGCTGAACGTCCTGAATAAAGTGGTTATGTGTAATGATAATATAGTCTGCGGCGTTGTGCGTGCTGCGCATCTCGGATGCGGTATCCACCGAGATTTTCGGTTTTCGGAACCGGTTCGGGGTCAGTGCGATGTATTGGATCGTAGGATCGCTGGCGTCCTTCGGACGAATTTGGGTTGATCGGAAAAAGACCCTATAAGTTCCAGGGACATTCTTGTCGACAAATGCGGATACCCCTATGTAGCGCGTGCCATCGATGCCGTAAATTTCGATGTCTGGCGTGGAAAAGTTCATTAATTCGACCTCGAAACTTGAATTGACAGCACCCGTTTCGTCACGGAATGGGGTAATGGCAAAGGGTAGCACATCCGCTTTGGCTTTAAAATTTCGCCAGTAGTCGATTTGAAGCCAATTGAACAGGATAATATCTATAGGGGCTTCAGGGTTACCGGGGTTTGTAATTCGGATCGCGTTCCGTCCGTTATTCAGGAACGACTGGGGGATATTCTGATTCTGAATTTGGTATTCGGTTTCGCCATCCCAGCGGGCTTCCTCGAATTCAAATTTATCGTTTAGCCAAACCGTAGATAGGTGTGGGGTGTTAGTTCTCCCATGGAGGCTGATTCGGACGGTTGTCGGCAGCGCCGTATCAGAAACACCGGGGAGCTGGAAGTTGAATGTTTTTAAGGCAGGCGCGGCGAGTTGAGCCCAGAACCAACTATCATCTGGAAGCGGTGGCAGTTCTGTCAGGGCAAACTGACGTTGTAATAATCCTTGACTAAATTCCGTATATGTTTGGTTTGCTGCGAGGTTTACATTACGGAAACGCCTGAAATGTAGGTCCTTCTCGATATGGGCGCGTGTGAGAAACCAGCGGTAAGTTTGCGCGTTATTTGATTTTGGGAGCGAAGTCTTCGTTGCCATTCGGATCCCGGGTCCTGCACCCCAGGAAAGCCAATAGATATTCTCGTCGGAATAGGGATCGATATAACTCTTTTCTCCGTGTTGGCGTTCGCCATAGAAGATGATTTCATCTGTTGGGTCGAATCTTTTGTCGTCTTCGCCGCGGACGAAAATCGGTATCTGTTTTCCTTTATTTGTTAGCGTCAATGTCCTTGGAACTATCGTCTCTAAATTCGCGCCCGCAGCTGCGAGAGCCTGTGCTGTAATGCTGTACATGCCGGTGTCGGTGACACTGATTCTATAACGGGGTCCTGTGAATGGAACGCTCGGTGCCGCAGGTGCTCGCTTCGCAGACGAAATGCGGGGAGAACGCCATTTCATGGCACTCTGTGGGTTAACAAGCATATCAGCGAAAAATGCGTCATAAGCCGTGGATTCGGTATGTAAACCGATGGGTGTAGGAGCTAACACACCGGATTGTGCGGACGTGCTGTAGGCGTTGGGTACCCCACCCCCTACGAAACGCACTTCTACTACGAGTCGGTGATAGAGCCTTACTTCACGGCGGATAGGATTGTATTGAACAGGATTCAGTTGGATCGGGAGGACGCGGTTCTCTCGGATCCACCCGGCTTCTCTGATTTCTGCGAGACGCGCTGGGAAGAAACTATCCTTTTGTTTGCTTGGCGTCAGTGGGATTGCTTCTATCTTACGTGTGCTAAAATCCTTATCAATCACCCGCAATTGGAAATCGACATCGGGGGGGACACTCATCAGCGTAGATTGCATCGGGAGACGCAGCGTCCCGAATTCGGCCATGAAGTTACATCCCGGAAAAGATAGGGTTGGACCTGCAACATCAGCGACCTGTAAAGTGTTCCCTAATTGATCGGCCGATTCTGTTCCGACACCGTTGTTCTCGAAAAGGAAATCGGATTTGGGGATGATGAGTTGGACGGTTACACCTTGCGCGGTGCTGCTGACCAATTCAATCTCTCTTCGGATTTTTGCGCTGTTACGTGTTGCGGCACGGGGACCTTGGTTTCTTAAGGAGATGGGTGCTGCGGCTGCACTCCCCCAAAACCGCGGTTCTGGGTTCGGGGTGAGCAGGGGAACGGAATTCAAACAAAGGAAGAGTGTTATGAATAGTAGTGCTAACCGTTTACACACAGGCAAGCGCAGGATTATGGAGTGAGTTGGCATTATCAGATCCGTGATGAGATGAATCTTTTTATTTTGTTTGTTGCAAATCGTTTCGTTTTTCTTTAAAATAGTTTTCGGTTACAAGGGACCTTCGTTAAACGAAGACCTCTTGACCGAAAACCGACTGCCGAAAGGGGGCGTAGCCCCCCGAACCGATACCTATTCGCACTTACTTGTTCTGCGCGAGGTGATAGACCTCAATCTCTCGAATTTGGGCGATTGCGGGTTGCATGACGCGATAGTGTGGATAGTATTGCCCTACGAGGGTCGTCCGACGGTCAACAATTTTGTCCCCCGGTTCGGCTACTATTTTATTCACGATGACATCATCAACAGTTCGCGTAACGGCGACGCGAATCATCTTCGTCTGGAAGTTCAATCTATCAAAAACGAATTCGGGTTGTGCCCGTTCGTCCCCGATATTGCGTCGCTGGATAACGGTATGGAACGTCTCCCATTCACCGGTTTCGGGGTTCAAGTAGTCCATCTCGAATCGGAAGAGGTTACTGTTGTGAATAATGATTTTTCGGACGGGATGGACCTCGGCGAATCTGATGATGAAATTCCGTTCATTGCGCGCTGGGAGTGTTGCCAAAGTTTCCAGATTTCCATCGTTCATACCGGGGTGGTTCGCTTCGGTGCCGTAGGCGGCACTCGCTATATTTTCGCTGTATTGTGTGGATAACACCTGCGCAACCCTACACGCATTGAGGTGTAAGCAGCTGACTATAAGACAGCAGATGGTTAGCATTATGCGTCTCATGTTGATTCCTCCTGAAGGGTTATATCGACCCGATCGACAATCCCCATGACGAGTTCCCGGATCGGTGCGTCTTCAATGCCGAAGACCTCTTGTGCGACACCGGGACCTGCGCCGACGATCACGGTGTCGCCTTCGCCAGCACCGACGTAGTCAACAGCAATTGTGGGCGTGCGAACGAGTTCAGATCTGACGCTCAACGGTTGGATGAGCAGCAGTGTGCGATTTTCGTATGCAGGATGTTTAACGATAGAAACGACTTTTCCGATTACTTTGGCTATATACATTTTTTATGGGTTACCCGTCTTCGGGTATCGGTTAAAACGTATGGCAGTTGTGTGTTGCGTGAATTCCACACGTTTCCGGCTACCGACACCCGTCTGCTACTCCTCTGATTGCTCACCATTATTCTTTGTATCAACGAGCGAAATGGAATCGACGAGACCGACGATGGCAACATCGACCGGCATCCGCTTACCGGGGACGACGCTTACGGCGTCGCCACCAGTGACATAGTAGACTGTTTCGCCGACGCCTGCGTCGTGTAGTGTGTCCACGGCAACGAGCGGTTCAGAAATGGGGGTGTGTTTCTCGTCTAAGGGTTGCACGATGAGGAGACGTGAACCGCCTAAACTCGGATCTTTTCGAGTCGCGACGATGGTTCCAATCACTTTTCCTAAATCCATATTTTAATTTTACCTTGCGGTTAAACAACGTGGGTTTGAACTTTAATGTGCCTCTCAGAGAATCCGCCTGCGTGTTTTTGATAGGGCGTTTCTGCGTATTGTTGCAGGCTACATCTTTCTTATTAAGAGAACACACCTATATCTTCCCAGAAACAAGATTGTACTCAATGAGTTTTGTATAGAGTGTGTTCCGGTTAATGCCGAGGATGTCTGACGCTTTACTCCGATTTCCTTTGGTATGCTCAAGCACGATTTTAAAGAGCGGTTTCTCAAAGAGTGCTCGGATTTCAGCATAAAGCTCCTCTGGCGGTGTTTCAGATTCCATACAGTGTTGAATATGCGTTTGAAGCAAATTATAAATTTGTGTATCAAGATTCCCCAGTTCACCGGTGGGAACCGATTTTTCGAGTATCGGATCGAAATGCTCAGGCAATAACATCTGTCCTGAACACATCACGAGTGCTCGCTTGATGGCATTCTCTAATTCGCGTACGTTCCCGTGCCACTCATGCGCTGTCAGCAGTTTCGCAAGTTCCGCAGAGATGCCGATTTCGGGGAGTTGGTATTCTTCGACGAACCGACGGATGAACAGATCTATGAGTTCCGGGATATCCTCTTTTCGTTCTCGCAGGGGTGGCAGAGAAATGGGAATGACGTTGAGCCGATAGTAGAGGTCCTCCCTGAAAGTTTTCTGCTCAATCGCGGTTTCAAGGCGTCGGTTGGTCGCGGCGATAATTCTGACATCCACGGCGTGGGTCTCGGTCCCCCCCATCGGTTCGACCTCCCGTTCTTGGAGGACCCGCAACAATTTCATCTGGACTTCAATCGGCAATTCACCGATTTCATCAAGGAAGATCGTCCCGCTGTCTGCCTGTTGGAATTTCCCTTTCCTTGCGGTATGGGCATCGGTATACGCGCCTTTGACGTGTCCAAAGAGCGCACTTTCGATAAGACTCGACGGCATGGCGCCGCAATCCACGATGACGAATGGATTGTCGGCTCGGTCACTGTTTTGATGGATGAGTTGGGCAACAAGTTCTTTACCCGTTCCACTTTCACCTAAAACGAGGACTGTTTCGTCGCTCACTGCGGCGCGTCCAATCCTATGGTACACCTCCTGCATTGCTGGACTCTGACCGACCATCCGTCCCTGTCCGTCAACATCAATGGAAGGTGTGGATGTCTTGACGTTTTTCGCTTGGCTGCTGGCATCCGCAGCGCGCGACACGAGGTCCAGCAATTGTCGCTGATCAATCGGTTTTGTGAGGTATCCATAGGCGCGTTGCTTTGCGGCGTCGATAGCCGTCTGGGTTGTCCCGTGGGCAGTGATGATAATAATAGACGCGGTGTTATTGTAACCCTGAATGTCTTCAATGAGTTCAATTCCGTTGGCATCCCCTAACCAAATATCGAGCAGAATGACATCAACATTCGTTTCCTTGACACAGGCAAGCGTCTCTGCGCCATTCCGGGCTTTGAGGGTCTCATAACCGGCTCTCTGCAACGTGGCGGCGAGTATTTGTCGGAGACTGTCGTCATCGTCAGCGATAAGCACAAGATTTCCCATATTTTTAACTATTAAATCTGGTCATCGTTCCACTACGCTCCACGATGGTTTTGGTGAAGTTAGAAACCTTTCAAACCGTATAGTGGGTTGGAATCCTCTGAAAATCTGCCTGAAACAAAGTGGAGGACAGTCCAAGGATTCCATGGTTAGAAACCGGTTACTTCCATATCCAGCAGGTGCGCACATATATCTTCATTCAATCGACAGGCAGGGACATAACAAAGGCTGTCCCGACTTCGAGGTTGGCATCGACTTCAATGCCGCCTCGGTGTTCAGCGAGAATTTTTTGGCTGATGTAAAGTCCCAAGCCTGTCCCTTTCTGTTTAGTGGTATAAAACGGATCGAACAACATCGGTATATCTTCAGGTGGAATCCCGGGTCCATCATCTTGGATACGGACACGCACGATTTCCGTTTCTGGCGTGTATTCCGTTTGAATTGTCAAAGTTCCGTCTGTGTCCATTGCCTCTATAGCGTTATAGAATAGATTCAGCAGCACCTGCGTGATGCCGTCCTCATTGACCTTAATCTCCGGACAGTCGCCGTATTGTGTAACAACTGTCGTCGCGCCGAGTTCCAACTCGGGTCGGCAGATCGCTAAACCGTTCTCAAGGAGTTGATGGATATCGCTCTGTTTCGCGACTTCCATTGTGGGTTTGCTGAAAGCGAGTAATTGTTCAATGAATCGGTTCAGCCTGTCGACCTCTTTTATAATGATCCCTGTGTATTCCTTAATCTCATTTTCAGAGAGTTGGAGGTCTTCAGAACCGGTTTCGGCTGGCGTACCGAAATCTGCCTCGCTGTGTTGCAGCAGTTGTGTGCCGAGTCGGATGCTCCCTAACGGATTTCGGACCTCGTGTGCGATGGTTCGGACCAACCGTCCCAAGGTCGCCATCCGTTCGGATTCAACGAGGGCATCAATCGTCTGTTGGATTTTGACACGCTGTGCGATAATAGAGGCGATAATCGTCAAGAGCCGCCGATCCTCCTCTGCGGAAAAATCATCTGAGGCTTTGTCGATCGTCAATGTCCCGATAACGTTTTCTTCCACGATAATCGGGATGCACCAAAAAGCGATTATATCTTTGGATTCAACACGTTCCGGCTCAAAGAGTTTAATAGAACTTCGTGGACTTCGGGTTTGTGGAACGCCTATCGCTTTCCCTGATACGAGCACCTGTTTCTGGATGTCCTCCATCTGATTGTCAGTGCCGCGTTTCATCTCTGCGGGTGTAAGTCCTAAAACGACTTCTGTGGAAGTAACGACTTTCCCGTTTTCATAGAGATGCAAAGCCCCGCGGTAGATACCGAGTCGCTTGGATAAAATTTCAATGATACGCTCGAAAAGTCCCTCCAGATCGAGGTTTGTGTTCGCGGATTGACTCACCTCAAAAAGTGTAGAGATGTCCCGGACCTGTTTTTCCAAATTCGCGTTGACGCTGTTGATTTCCTCTATCTGTTCGACCCGACTCCGTCTCTGGGTTTGCAAATGACGAATAATGCGGATAACCCCATAGGCGATAAACGGATAGAGGAGTGCTATGATAATACTTTCCGTGTGCTTCGGATAACGGAAAACGTAAATCCAATTGGCTACGGTCGTAATCCCGAGCAAAATGTTCTGCCCGCGCGGTCTCGTGTAAAGCACTGATAGAACGATCACGCCATAGTAGCAGTGGCTGACCGCCGGATAGTACTGGGATATCTGGAGCAGATGTGCGCTGACGTTGATGAGAAGCACAAAGACTGCGAGAAAGAACGTTAGCATTTTTTAATTTATTGCTTCTGGGCACCGCTCCACTACGTTACGCGGTGGCATCTGGAAAAATGAAACATTAAACCAGAACCTTAGCCAGCAACAACCGTTAAAGCTTCAGAAAGTTATTAAGCATCTTTAGCCCGACACGCCCACTCTTTTCGAGGTGAAACTGTGTTGCGATGAGATTATCATGGGCAATCGCGCTACAGAATTCAAGCCCATACTTCGTTTTCCCAATGATGATATCCGCTGATGCTGGCTCAGGATAGTAGGAATTGACGAAATAGAAGTGTGCCGGATTCGGAACCCCTTCAAAGATTGCGTGCGGTTTCGTCTGATACACCTCGTTCCAACCGATTTGTGGGACCTTGAGTGTTTCGGTGTGTGTGTCTGTATCCGTCGGTGGATATTTCTTCACACGTCCCGGTAGGAGGTTTAAACATTCGGCGTCCTCTTCCTCGCTGTGTTCAAAGAGGATTTGGATACCGATGCAAATACCGAGCATAGGTTTGCCGGTCCGAAAGAAGTCTGCGAGAACTTGGTTCAATCCGCGTTTCTGTAAGGTTTGCATCGTGGCTTTTGCAGCACCGACCCCGGGGAAAATCACGCGTTCTGCAGTGCGTATCTTTTCTGGGGCAGCTGTAATTTCGTTTTTATAGCCGAGGTGTGTCAAGGCTCTTGCCACACTCGTAAGGTTACCGGCTTCGTAATCTATAATCGCAATCATGTTTTTAACTTTTTAACTATGGGCTTCTGAGCTGCCCTCCTCTACAGACATTCCACCCCTACGGGGTTGAAGAAAGAATTGCTTTTGCGCACCCCAGTGGAGTGCGATATCTATAGGATTTTGTCGATCGTTTTGTAAAGGTTCGCGGTTTCAATTCCTGCGATAGCGGCTTCAGACCCCTTGTTTCCTGCCTTGATACCGGCACGCTCGAGGGCTTGTTCTATCGTATCAGTGGTGATGACCCCGTAGATAACAGGGATGTTCACGCTGGACGATATGTTCGCGATTCCCTTCGCGCTTTCGGCGGCGACATAATCAAAATGTGGGGTCGCCCCGCGGATCACTGCACCGAGGCAGAGGACAGCGTCATAGCGTTTGCTCTCCGCGAGCCGTTTGGCGATTCCCGGAATTTCAAAGGCACCGGGGGTCCAGAAAATATCGACAGTGTCCACGTCAACACCGTGCCGTTTTAGAGCATCTAACGCCCCGGCAAGGAGTTTTTCGGTGACGAAACTATTGAATCGGCTGACGACGATACCGAACGTGAGCCCTTCACCGAGGAGATGTCCTTCATAAACGTTTGGCATTTTTTAATTTATTGCTCCTGGGCTGCGCTTTGTACGGGCGCGGGAACCTCGCCCCTACGGTTATGCTTCCCTAATTTTCCGCGTTGTCCGTTGCTGATGGCTCCCGATAGCTACTCCTCATGTAGGAGGAGGTGGCCGAGTTTGGAACGCTTTGTTTCCAAATATCGGCGGTTAAATGCATTCGGTGTGGTTTGCAGTGGGATACGCTCAACGATTTCAAGTCCGTGTCCTGACAATCCTGTGACTTTTTGCGGGTTGTTGGTCATGAGTCGCATCTTTTGAACACCTAAATCCGCTAATATCTGGGCACCGATGCCGTAATCTCGCAAATCTGCGGGAAATCCGAGATGTTCGTTGGCTTCGACGGTGTCTAATCCATCCTTATCTTGTAACTGATATGCCTTGAGTTTCCCTTTGAGTCCCATGCCTCTGCCCTCTTGTCGCATATAGACGAGGACCCCTCTGCCCTCCTTCTCAATGGTTTTAAGTGCGATTTCGAGTTGTTCGCCGCAATCGCATCTCAGGGAGCCGAAGACATCCCCCGTGAGACATTGTGAATGCACACGGACCAAGATTGGCGTGGGATCGGTCACATCTCCTTTTGTGAGTGCGATGTGTGTTTTATCCGCCTCAACGGTTTCTCCCCCGGTATCCGTGCTTTCGTAGGCGTATAGTTTGAATTCACCGTGTTCGGTGGGTATATCCGCGGTAGCGACGCGTCGAATCAGTGTTTCCGTTTCACGCCGGTATGCGATGAGGTCAGAGATCGTGATGATTTTGAGTTGATGTTGCGCGGCGAACTTCATGAGTTCAGGCACGCGTGCCATGCTGCCGTCTTCGTTGAGTATCTCACAGAGGACCCCCGCTGGGTAGAGTCCCGCCATTCGCGCTAAATCGACGGTGGCTTCGGTGTGACCTGCGCGCCGGAGGACCCCTCCGGGTTTTGCTTCTAAGGGGAAAATGTGTCCGGGACGCACGAAATCTGAGGGGACAGCGTCAGTATCAACGAACTTCTGGATGGTATAGGCGCGTTCTTGGGCGGAGATGCCGGTCGTTACCTCCTTCGCGTCAATGGTGACCGTGAAGGCGGTTTGCATCTGAGCGGTGTTGGCTGTCACCATCGGGTAAAGTTCAAGTTCAGCAAGGCGTTCTGAACAGGTCGGTAAGCATATCAAGCCGCGACCGTATTTCGCCATGAAATTGATCTGCTCTGCTGTCACCTTTTCTGCAGCCATGATGAGGTCGCCTTCGTTTTCACGGTCGGGTTCATCAACGACGATAATCATTTCGCCATTTTGGATTGCAGCGAGTGCTTCAGGAATGGTATTAAATGTATTTGGCATCTTTTAAATTATGCGCCAAGCGTTAGATGACGCCTCATGTGAGTTTATGGTTTCGCGAGGCAAACTGAAAGCAAAGATCGCGAGCATGGGGAAATCCGCAGAAATACCCAAGCAAAAACCCCAAGCAAAAACACTCGCTCCTACTTTGGCATTACCCGTTTAAATTCTTAATCTTCATTAGAAAAACCGGACCGACCCCTGACACCTATTCAATATAGCCGTGTTTCGCTAAAAAGTTCAAATTAAGGGTTTCGGAAGCAGACTGCTCAATCCACTCCTTCTTATCCTCGGTGTTCTTTAGCAGCGTTTCAAGATAACGGGCAACGATGTCGACTTCGAGGTTAACCTTGGCACCGTTGCGTTTTGTTCCGAAGGTCGTAACGTCCTTTGTGTGTGGAATCAGCGTGACTTCAAAGGCATCTGCGAGCAGATTTGATACAGTAAGACTGACCCCGTCGATTGTGATGGAGCCTTTGTATGCGATGTATGGTTTCGTCGTGCGACTCATAGTAACCTGCATCACAGAGGCATCCCCTTCATCTTTCCACGAACGAATTGTCGCCACCTCATCAACGTGCCCGAGGACGAGATGCCCGCCTAATCTATCACTGAGCCGGAGGGAACGCTCTAAATTGACCTGCTCTCCCACCTTCCGTTCCCCCAAGGTCGTGCGGCGTAAGGTCTCCGCGGATACATCCAGCGTAAACGTTTCGGACGTGAGGAAACGGATTGTCAGACAGGCACCCTCCACGGAGATACTGTCCCCGACTTTCGCATCACTGAGGACGTCGGTCGCTTGGATTTCAAGGGTAGCCCCTTGCGGTTTAACCTGAATGCTTTTAATCGTTCCGAGTTCTTCAACGATTCCGGTGAACATGTTATAGATACCCTTCAATTAGAAAGTCGTGTCCAGCAATCGGTGTAACACTCACGCGCCGGAGGTTCGCCGCATCGGTCAACTCGCTGATGCCTACACCCCCGATCGGTCCAGGTGCGTCCTGCCCACCGATGAGTTTGGGGGCAATGAAACACATCACCTTGTCTACGATACCGGCTGCGAGTGCTGCGGCATTGACTTCGCTACCCCCTTCTATCAGGACGCTTGTTATTTCACGTTTCCCCAATATCTCCATCAAACTTTTGAAACAGACGCGGTCCCCGTGCGCCGCTGGAACGGTGATTACCGTCGCGCCAGCCTTTTCGAGGGCATCCACATTTTCAGCGGGTGCCTCTGGCGTTACCGCCACGATCACTCCAGCCTCGCTTTCGGCATTGAAGATGCGCGCCGCTGGAGGCGTTCTCCCGTGCGAATCTAACACAATCCGGGTTGCGTCCTGTCCGTCTCTGTCCTGAAGTCGCGTCGTCAGTGCGGGATTATCGCGTGCGACGGTGCCTCTCCCGACGAGAATCGCATCTACGGCATCCCGAACCTCATGCCCCCGCTGCCGTGATGCCTCAGACGTAATCCATTGCGATTCTCCAGAAGCGGTGGCGATCTTTCCATCGAGACTCATAGCGGTTTTGAGAATCACAAACGGCTTACCGGTTTGAATGTATTTCCGATGGACCTCGTTTAGGTCGGATGCGTCCTGTCTGCAGATACCTACATGGACCTCTATGCCCGCATCTTGGAGTTGTTGAACGCCCTTACCAGCGACCCTCGGATTCGGATCGACATCTGCGATATAGACCTGCACAATCCCTGCCTGGATGAGTGCTTCTGTGCACGGGGGTGTCCGTCCCCAATGACAACACGGCTCAAGATTTGTGTAAAGCGTTGCCCCTTTGGTATCCGTGCCTGCTGCGTTCAGCGCATGGACTTCAGCGTGTGGTGTTCCTGCTTTCCGGTGGTACCCTTCGCCGATAATGTTTCCATCTTTTACAATGACTGCACCGACAAGTGGGTTGGGACTCGTGCGTCCTTTTGCCCACTGTGCTAAATCCAGTGCCCGTTTCATAAAGGTTATGTGTATTTCGTCCATGGCGATGCGTTATCTACACCCGAAAGTCCGTTTTTTAAATTATATCACATTTTGATGAGAAGTCAAAATCATTTTTATCGTGCTGCGATTTCTTTCAGGGATTCGAGGATTTCTATCTGTTTCGGGAGGTCAAATTGATGTGAGCCGATATACATATATCTAATCATCCCTGTCTTGTCAATGATAAATGTCGCCGGACGCGCGATGTTGTAAGCCTCTAAACTGAGCCAGTGATAGACCCCGTAACTTTTGATAACGTCCCGTGTTTTGTCCACCAGTAGTGGGAACGTAATGCCATTTTTATCGGCATAGCCTCGGAGTTCACGGGGCCACTGTCCGGCAATGGCGAGTGGGGTGCCTGTATACTTGGCGTAGTCTTCAACGTTTTCTTGCACTGCCGCCAACTGGCGACGGCTGTTGGGTCACCATGTCCCTCGGAAAAAGGTGAGGATGACGTGTTGTGTTTCTTGATACGTTTCAAGCGATACCGCTCCACGTTGATGCGATGGGAGTGTGAATACCGGTGCGGTATCGCCGATGTTGAGAACCTTGTTTCTGCGTGGCATGGGGATACTGTATCAGAAAATGCGGGGAATGTCAAGGGGATTGTCTGTACTCGCGATACTTATAGGAATATGAAATGAACAAGCACCCACCCGAGGACACCGGCAGCTTCGCAAAGGCAGACACTCAATACCCGGTGCCTACTATTTCCTCACACTCACCACACTTAACAAAAAACCCTTGCTCGCAACTCCCAAAATCGCAGACATCATTTTTCAAGCCTTTGACTGGCTCGAAACCAACGAACGACTCGAATGGTTTTGTGTGGTTGTGATGCCAGATCATATTCATACTGTTATCCAACTCGGTAGTAAACAAACATTATCAAGACTCATACAGTCCTTCAAAAGCCACACAGCGAAACAGATGAATGCGTGTTTGGGTCGTAGCGGTTCGATTTGGCAACCTGCTTACCACGATCACAGTCTTCCTAAGTCTGCCCGCGGTAGCCAGTTCTATAGACATCTCATGTGTTCCGTGAAAGGGAGGCAGGCACATAGTCCCAGACACCACAGCCCCGAACTTCAAACCTCGGGACTACTTCCTCTCCTTACCGGAGGTTCTGGAGATTGAGTAGGTTCTGAGGGGTCCTCGTCTTGTGTCGGTAATTTATTGGTGCAGTCCAGTGCGGTTGGAAACCGCACCTACCGGATCTGGGGTAATTTGCGGGCAATCCCTGCACAGACTAACAGCCTATGCTACAAAAGAGCGGCATGCGTAAGTCCTAACAAAGGCAAGAACGGTGTGTTCTTGCCTTTGGGGGTAATAGACTCATTACTGCTTTATGCGTGCCCATGTGGTGGTGAGTTTGTCGCCGGGGGAAACATCGAAAGCCTTTTCTAATCCATCCTCCATGATACTCTGAATCTCACCCTCACTCAGAACCACCTTAAAGATAGCGACATCGTCAATGATGCCTCTGTATTTACCGGCATAGCCGGAGCCGATGAGCAAATTGAAACCGCTGGGGCTCGAGTCTCCGCAGGGGTGCACACCACATTTCAGCCACTTACTCTCGGCGGCAACTTCACCATCTTTGTACATCTTATACTCGCGTTTTGAAACGTCTCTCGTCTCAGCGACGTGAATCCATTCATCATCTACAAGCGTACCAGGGGAAGGTCTCGTAACCTCCACGTAAGGTTGACAATTACCGCCACAATCACCCCAATAAAAACTCAAGCGACCATCGGGTTCCTGTGTCAAGCAGCCTTCGCCGCCGTATGCTTTGCAAACGATGTTTTGGCGACCTGCGGCTACGTTTTCGGGTCTCACCCAAAAAACAATCGTCACATCTCCGTCGAACTGAAGTGAGTCGTCATTGCCCATATCCACAAAAGATGTGCCATCAAACTCAAGCGCCTTACCAAATTTACCATCTACCCACTTTGGTTTATTTGTGAATACACCGTCGTGCCCGTTTCCAGAAGAATCTTTTGCAGTATCCCCTTTACCTTCGTCAAATTTCCATATTCCTACCGTAGTGTTGGGGTCTAACGCAGCCTCACTTGCAGCGGTTAGCATACCTGCAATGAATAGAACGATCACACCGATCCACACCCATTTAACTTTCATCTGTCTACACCTCCTTATACCTCATGATAACAGGTTTGGCAAAAATAGTCAAGAGCAGGATTACATCAACTCGACGAAGACCTCGTTTGCGAGGAAGAGTCCGCGAGGGGTGAAGCGGAGGTGCGTGGCTGTGCGTTCCAGTAATTCCATGTCTAACCATTTTTTGAGGATACTTCCAAAGGCGACTTCGATGTCTTCGCCGAATCGGTCTTTATAAACATCAAAAGAAATGCCTTCGCGCTTCCGAAGCGCAAGCATGAGCGTTTCCGCCTTCTCGGCGTGTCCCGTCATGCGTTCGGTATCGGCGATGGGTTTATGGCGTTGGGAGAGTTCGCGAATGTAGGGCGCGATCCCTCGAATGTTGGTATAACGCACACCGTTGATATACCCACACGCGCCTGCTCCGAGCCCGATACACGGCTGGTTGTTCCAGTAGACGAGGTTGTGCCGCGCGAAACGGTTCGGCTTGGCGAAGTTACAGATTTCATAATGTGTATACCCGTGCGTGGTAAGCGTGTCGATGGTGTATTGGAACATGTCGGCTTCGGTGTCCTCAGTCGGGAGCTGGAGTGCACCGGCTTGCCACCAGTCATAGAACGGGGTCGTCTCTTCCATGACGAGATTATAGGCTGAAATGTGGTCGGGTTCGAGGGAGATAACTTCGTTGAGGGTGTGCTGCCATGCCACCATCGTTTGGTTAGGGAGCGCGAAAATGAGGTCGATGTTAATATTCTCAAAACCGCTCTCGCGGGCGAGGCGATAACTCTGCAGGAATTCGGCGACGGTGTGGATCCTGCCTAACTGTTTCAAGGTCTCGTCTTGCATGGCTTGCAAACCGAAACTGAGCCGATTCACGCCGTTGTCTCGCATCACCCGTAACTTCTCACCATCGACGGTTCCCGGGTTACATTCCACAGTCATCTCAGCGTTCGGCGTTATTTGGAAATGCTGATGTATATCCGTAAACAGTCGTGCCAAAGCGTCCGCAGAAAGGATGGAAGGCGTGCCACCGCCAATGAAAACCGTTTGTAGCGGCTCGGTTTCAGCGGCATAGCGTTCCATTTCTGTGCGGAGTGCGGTTAGGTATGCTTTCGCTTCCTCTTTGTGGAAGGTATAGGTATTGAAAGCGCAGTAGTAGCACTTCGTCGCACAAAATGGGATGTGAATATAGACAGAAGAAGCGGTTTTAGAAGGATAGTTCATACTACGTATGGTCGATTCTCTCGTGCTTCTATCGAAAACTTAAACCCTAACTCATGTAGTATTTCACGTATCGTGTTGAGCTGAGGATTTCCATTTTCGGATAGAACTTTGTCGAGTCCGTCATCGGTAAGACTAAGACGTTCGGCTAACTTAGATATACCGCCTTGTGCCTCCGCTACATCTCTGACCGCAAGTAAAAACGCGTCTATATCCTCATTTTTTTCGTAATCCTCAAGCGCGACGGAAAGGTATATTTTTGCGTCGTCTGGATCACGTAGTTGTTCAATATGATAGTCTTTGAATTTTCTGTAGTTACGCATCTTCTAACTCCCCATCAAAATTTTAATCCGACTCGGATTGCTTCACCACTATCGGCGTAAGAGAACGCTTCGTTAATATCGCTGAAGGGGAAGGTATCGGAGATGATTTTGTGGAACGGATACTTGTCTCGTGTTCGACTGAGGAAATCGAGGGCGCGTGGGATAACCCACGGCTCGTAGACGATCACACCACGAATCGCTTTACTGCAGCGGACGATATTGCCGGGATCGATTTCTGTCGGGAATCCGAGATTGATGTTGCCGATCCAGAGGTAACGTCCACCCCATCGGAGCATCTCTACGCCTTCGGCGAGGACACGCGGTGATCCTACGAACTCGGCGACGAGGTCTGCCCCGATGCCGCGTGTCTGATCGAGGACGTATTCGACCCGGGATTTCATGTCAATTTCGTCGACATTGAGGGTCTCGTCCGCACCGAACTCTCGTGCAAGTGCCAGACGTGCGGGGAGGCGATCGAAAACGATGATTTTCCCAGCGCCCATCTCCTTGGCGACAGCGGTGGCGTAGAGTCCGAGTCCACCGGCACCTTGGATGACCACAGTATCGCCGAGTGTGATGCCGATCTGGTTCAGTCCGTAAATGACTTCAGACAAGGCGCAGTTGATGGGGGATACGAGTGCGTCGGGGAGTTCATCGGGCACCTTGAACACCCAATGTCCGGGTTTCATGTAGTAGTACTCGCCGTAAGCACCGTGAAAGTGAGGCGATTGTTCGCTGGAGACACCGAGCCAATCTCGGTAGCGGTTGGGACATCCCGGTTTTCCGTTGAGACACATCCAACAGTGTTGACACGGTTTGAAGTAGGAGTAGGCGATGCGATCGCCTTCGGTTAGCGGCTGTCCGGTGCTATCCATTGTGATGTTGCGTCCCATGGCTTCGATCGTGCCGATCATTTCGTGTCCGAGCACTTGGGGGATACCGCTCTCGATTTTGGGTCCATGTCCACGCCAAAAATGCAGATCGGAACCGCAGATGTTCGCCATACCGATCCGGACGAGTAGGTCATCGGGTGTGACGGATGGGATCGGGTACTCCCGGAATTCCATGGGTGTTTGCGCTTCTGTGAAGACAGCAACTTTTCCAGTTTTCATTTTTTTAATTTTCCTTGCGGTTCGGTGAAGCGAGTTTGGGGTTTGATGTTCATCTCCGTAGAGCCGTCCCAAACGTTGTTTGGGACTTCGCGCCTTGGGTTTTAGAGATATTCGGAAGATAACTGCTTTTAATTATTCCTTGCGGTTCGGTGAAGCGAGTTTGGAGTTTTAGGTATCGGCTACTTAATACTCGTCGAAGTTGACGACTTTCCAGCGTCCATCAATTTGTTCGGTGTTGATAATGACGTTTCGGGTGTGGGTTATTGTGCCTCGCGTTGTGATAGTGAGCTTATAGTTGAATAGGACGTGTGTTGGTTCCTCTTCTTTTCCAATTGCTTCGTATTCAATCTTCGGCATTTCATCAATTGGTTGATCTAAAGACCGGACTTCACGCACGCGAGCGATTTCGTCCTCCAATTTTTCTGCGGCGAGCCCATGGCTGAGTTGTAACGCTGCCGCTTGATCCGCCCGCTGATAGTAGTTATAGATGAAATCTTCGCTGACTGCTTGCGGTGTGTTCCTGTTTGAACACGCGAGTATTAACAGAATGGGAAGTAGGAAATATTTAGATTGCATTGTGCTTATTTTTTCGCGCGGATCATCGCAACGTTGAAAATACGGCGTTCGTAGCCGTGCGCGGGACTGTTTGCGACTCTTCCGAGTGCCCATAAGGTTGAGGAGCTGCCACCATCAAAGTTAATGGCGTGTTTGATGCCGAGTTCGCTGAAAAACGTTCCCATCTGATAGAGCGTCATCCCCATACTGTACCCGGGCTGCCTGCCGTCGACAGCGATGAGGAACAACTTTTCATCGTTAAATCCGAGGGCACTGCGCGGGTGACGGGACGCGGCATTCCGATGCCGGTATGCACTCCCCCCACGCGACTCGCCAAACATGATGAGTTCAGGTTCGACTTTACCGTCCCGGACAAGCCGCAAGTTTCCGCCGAGTCCCTGCTGAACACGTTGCCATTTTTTAGGGGTGAGCGCAATTTCCAATGTGCCTGCTGTGGATTTCGTAATTTTATCCATCCAATCACGTGCCACCCTCGGTTCAATCGCAAGCACAACCCCATCGGATGGGATGACACTGTTGCCGCGCGGGTTCACGTCCGTAACAACAAATCTACTCGTATATTTTCCGGTCAGGGGCAGTTGAATTTGCCTCAGCGTAAACTCGTAACATCGGCGCGTTAAAGTTCTGCGTCCGAAGCGGGGTGTATAGATGACAGTAGGACACGCTGAATCACAAATTTGGTTGACGGCGTCGATCGGCAGCGTGTCGTCGGCAATTTTGAGTTTACCGTTGAGTTTCACCCTATCCAAGAGGAACTCGCCCTCGGGGGTTACGCCGAAACTCGTTTCACCCCACGGGGATGGCGGCGAATACCCCCATCTATCAAGGGGTGTAGAGATACTGATCAGTTCACCGTTTTGGATATGCAGATTGAACATCATACCACCGCGTCCGCGATTGTCTTCTCGGATACCGAAACTCCCGTTAACACCCGCGAGTGGGAGCACATCTTTTAGCATGAGTCGCCGGGTCGCATCGGTGATGGTTTCGCGTCCTAAGATTTGATCGTTGGCGAGTTCAACATCGAATTGGAGGTTACTCGCCGTGCGGTCCATTTCGGCAATATAGACGGCCGCACCCCCTATCCACCAATACCGAAGCAGTCGAAAACCTTTGGGCCATCGGTCGCTTTGGAGTTCATCGCGCCGTTTGACAGTGTCAGGAAATGCCTCTTGGTTTCTACTCTTGCTGGCACCGATGCGGAAAAACGAACGTTCTCGGGCGCGCAAGGCGCCAATCACCAAAATAAAAATTAGGATCAGCGCGCAGACGGTAATGAGTCGCGTGAAGTCAAGTCTGTTTTCTCTCATGCGTTTTACTCACTTGCCTTTAAACCGATACCGGTGAGGATCGAGACTGTCATATCACCCGCTTGGATGATACCTGACGCTTTGAACTTCTGATACGCTTTGACAACTACGGCAGACGTAGGTTCCACATACATCCCTTTGGCGGCAAGGCGTTTCATGCCTTCCGCAATCTCTGTGTCGTTGACTGTGGTAAATGCGCCGTTCGAGACATGGAGTGCCTCCACAATATTGTCGCCTCGGATGGGGAGCTCAGCGGTAATCCCCTCAGCAAGCGTGTCTCCAGTTTGCTGCATTCTTGAGATTGACGTTAGGTTTTCAACATACGCGTTGTGGATTGGACAACAGACATCGGGTTGAACCCCGAGCAGTCGAGGGACACCTTCAATAATCCCTTGGGTCTGCAATTCGCGGAATCCGATAGAGAGTCCGAGATAGATGCTCCCGAATCCGACTGGACATAAGACATGCGTCGGCGCGCGCCACCCGAGTTGTTCGGTAATCTCATACGCGAGCGTCTTTGTGCCTTCCAAGAAAAACGGATGCCAATTGTGAGAGGCATAGCAGGTCGTTTCCGCGGCGAGTTTTACTGCTTCTGTGGTTGCCATACGGTTTCCTGGGACCAGTTTTAACTCGGCACCGTAAGCGGAAATCTGTCTCAATTTGCCTTTCGAAGTGGACTCAGGACAGTAGATGGTGCAGTGGATGCCTGCCCTGGCGCTGTAGGCAGCTATCGCGGCACCCGCATTGCCCGATGAATCCTCAACAACGGTCTCAACCCCGAGTGATTTGAGATGCGTGAGCAGGACGGATGCCCCTCGGTCCTTATAGGAGCCGGTCGGGCAGAGATAGTCCAATTTCACGAAGTGTTCAGGTGCGTTAGTATCAAGTGGCACAAGCGGGGTCATGCCTTCGCCGAGTGTGATAATCTCTGTCTCCTCACCGATCGGCAATGCTTCGCGATACCGCCAGAGCGACATCGCTGCTGGAACCTGTGCGTTCGGCAAGATGCGTGAATCCGAGACGAGGCTCAGCGCGCCGCCGCACTCACACTTATAGCGTAACGGCGAGATTTGATAGGTGTTGCTGCATTTGGCACATTGATATTGCATTGTTCACGCGTGTCCATTCTATTTTAGAATGAGCATCCGCCGGGTTTGCTGGAAAGCTGGTGTCGTCAGTTGATAGAAATAGACCCCGCTTGCAACGGGTTTCCCTAAGGTATTACGTCCGTCCCAATAGACGGCGCGTTCTCGATTCTGATAGAAGCCCGCGGACTGATAGCCGAGCGAAAGCGTTCGGATCGGTGTGCCTTTTGTGTCATAGATAGATATCGACACCTGACCGCTCTCTGAAAGACGATAGGGAATCCACGTCTCCGGGTTGAACGGATTCGGGTA
>JAJEIP010000120.1 GCA_022827885.1 Candidatus Poribacteria bacterium | reverse complement strand
GGCACACCGAATTCGGCGGCATAATCCGGAATCGTCTGATGGAACCACGTCTCAAAGACTGCGACGAGCGGGGTTGTGGGAAGCAACTCCTGAAAGGCACGGATAGAGGCGATATATGCGGGGTTATGCATCGGTGCGAGCGGTATAGAGGTCTCCAGCGCGGTTATCACATCTTCGGTAATCCGGGCGGAACGCCAGTACCCTCTGGCAAGAATGGTTTTGAACCCGACACCGTCCAATTGCCCCAAGTCTTCAAAACATCCGACCTCGGCATCGGTGATTAGATCCATGGCGTGCGCAATCGCCGCAGTATGTGTCGGCGCATCAATTTCGCCTTCTCGGGACGGCTTCCCCGGCACCGCATGTGTGAAGGCAGATGGTGAATTACCCATACGTTCCACACCGCCTTTGACGAGAGAGGTCGTGGTTTCCATATCAATGATTTGGTATTTGAACGAGGTGCTTCCTACGTTCGCACAAAGTATACGCATGTTTTTATGGTCTTTCTTCTCAAATTAGTAGTTCAACCCTCAGTTACGGTAGGAGCGGTTTCCTAACCGCTCCAGGTCATCCAACAATCTGTCGGCGTCATCATTCATTAGCGAAGTTAGAACCTGCGCCGACCAATTCGGGAGAACTGTGTTCGCTCATATCACGCTTTCGGCAGCGTGGGCAAAGTCAAACGCGGACGCTCCCCGAAATCGGGAACTTCGGGTGGATTCTCCTCCATCTGGCGGAGAAGTTCCTCAATTGCGCGGTCCAGCTGCGGGTCATCTTCTGTCGCATAATCCTGTGGACGATAGTCCACCTCAATATCCGGGTCAGTCCCGTAGTTCTCAACGCTCCAGCCAACATCGACGAACCAGAACGAATACTCCGGCTGCGTCGTGCCACCTCTATCCACAAACGCCTGATGCGGTGAGATACCGATAACACCGCCCCATGTCCGCTTGCCGATGAGTAATCCCAACTCCATCAACTTGAAACAGTGTGAGAAAATATCGCCATCGGAACCCGCGTTCTCGTTTGTGACAGCCACCATCGGACCCAAAACAGAGGCATCTGGATATGGATGGGGTGTGCCCCACCGCGGAACGTCATATCCAATCCGACGGCGAGACAACTTCTCTAAGAGCAGTTGCGAAACATGGCCACCCCCATTGTAGCGGACATCGACCAACAGACCGGGATAACTCACCTCAGCGAGAAACCCGCGGTGAAACTCCGCATACCCGCGTCGTCCCATATCGGGAATATGCACATACCCGACTTTACCCGCCGTTTTTTCATGGACATACCGCCGATTTTTGGATACCCATTCGCGATACCGAAGTTGGCTTTCACTTTGCAGTACCTTGAGCGTGACGACGCGTTCCTCACCATCGTTTGCATTTCGGAAAATCGCTTGAACCTCCTGATTCGCGAGACTCACGAGCAGTTCACCCGGTGAAACCGTTTCACTGACACGCTGTCCGGCAATAGCAAGCAGAATATCGCCTTCTCGGACATTAATTCCGGGGGCATTCAGCGGCGAATCCTTTGTTGATTCCCAGCCGTCGCCGCGCGGGATGTGCGTGATGCGATACCCATTACTCTCCGCATCGTAAGCGAAATCCGCACCGAGAAATCCTTGCGCATAATTCGGGGAGTTCCGATAATCCCCACCCATTTCATACGCGTGTGAGGTTCCGAGTTCCCCCTGCATCTCCCACATCAAATCCGAAAATTCACCGCGCGTTGCGATCCGTTCAAGGAGCGGCAGATACCGTTGATACACATGCTCCCAATTCACATCCGACATATCCTCTGTCCAGAAGTAATCCCGCTGAAGCCGCCACGCCTCCCGATACATCTGATGCCACTCAGCTGTTGGAACGACGGAGGCTTTGACACGACTCAGGTCAATCCAACCGGTCTGTCGGCTCGGACCCCCTCGACTCCCAGACTTGGAATCGCCTTCAGCCTTTTTGCCTGCCTTGATAACGCGCAACCGATTGCCAGTGGAATAGACAAGCGTTTTCGCATCACGCGAAAGTTGAAAATCATTAATGCCGGAGACCAGCCTCTCCTTTTTCTGATCCTTGAAGTCGTAGGCATGGAGCACACCTCTCGGTCTGCTGTCCTCATCATCGTCTGGGGGTGTATCTTGGACCGGAAACGCCGTAAAAAGTGCCTTGCCTTCGATACCAGCGATCTGCCCATAACGTCCGTGCGGATACGGGAAGGCGACGACGCGCTGCGTGATACCTTCCAGGTCTATCGTGATGCGTTTCTCCGCCTTCTGCTCAGATTTCTCATCAGATGCCTTCTCCTCGTCATCCTGTTTCGCCTCTCCTTCATCTTTCTCCTCTTTCTCCTCCTCAAACGGACGAGGTTCAGGAATGAACGGATTGCCAAGGGTTTTTTGCAAGGTCACCAACAACGGACGCATTGCTGTAGGAAACCCAAGATCGAAATGGAGTGCATCGTAGACCGGATTGAACTCGCGGTAAGAGAGAAAATAGAGATACTGTCCCTCCGGATCCCACGCCGGACCGAAATCGTTGAATTCTGGATCCGTAACGAACCACGTCTCACCCGTTTCAATCTTGCAGAGTTTAATTGAGCGCGTGGTTTCCGTGGATGCAAAACTATACGCACACCATTTACCATCAGGCGACCACGCGACATCTCGGATATTCTGATAATGCCCTTTGTCGAGGACCCGCATCTCTTGTGTCTCTAAATCAATGTGTAAAAGCTCAAGACGATTATTGATAAGAAGCAGCTGATCCTTCTCGGCACCTTCGATTTGCGGCGCGACTGCAAGTTGCCGAACGTGTCCGATGTCAAGCGCGTCAAGCCGAAGAATCTCAGCACTCCCATCACGTGTATGGATTTCAAGTGCCTCTTCGCCCTCGGCATCGGAGAGTGTAACAAGACGCTTACCGTCATTGAGCCACTCCGTAAAGCGATAGCGTGTTCCGTTGCGTTCGCCGTGCTGGAGCACCGCGCCTTCCCAATTCGCCATCGTAAAGGGTTTCCCACGAACCGTCACTGCCAATGCGTGCCCGTCCGGGGTCGGGGCATAATCTTGCAGGTAATATGATGGACTAACGAACTTTCGCTGCCGCTGGGTACGTGGACTTCGAAATTCGACATCAACACGGGTTTCAATGCTGTTCTCAATTTCATAAACAAACAGATCGGCACCGGCGTGGTAGACAATACGCGTGCCATCCGTCTGCGCGGAACGACAGTAGTAAGTATCCTGATGTGTATGACGTTGAATGTCTTCACCCGTAGGGAGGCAGGAATAGATATTGCCAACACCCTCATGGTCAGAGATAAAATAGATACGCTCACCGATCCACATCGGTGTCGTGAAATTGCTATCTACGGGTGCGAGTGGTTGAAATTGCCCATCCCCTTCGAGATCGATCCAGATTTGTCCCGCAGTGCCGCCCCGGTAGCGTTTCCAGCGCGCAGGTTCGCGCGTCAATCTACCGAGAACAACGCCACCATCACCACTGAAATCGATATGGTTCGCAGGACCGTAGGATAAACGTTGCGGTTCGCCGCCCTCCGCACAGATTTTCCATATCCACGGATCAAATGCCAACCCCGCATTACTGGAATAGAGAATCGTCTTGCTATCGGCATCCCAGTCGACAATAGCAGCGTTGCTCCCCTGATAGGTGAGTCGCTTCGCTTCGCCGCCGAGCGCAGGCATTACATACACCTCTGACGGACCTTCTTCACGTCCCGTGAACGCGAGCAATTCACCATCCGGTGACAAGCGTGGGGAACTCGTCGCACCGAGATTTGACGTGAGTCGCCGCGCAATTCCACCTTCGGTTGGAACACTCCATAAATCATCTTCACATACAAAAACAATGGTATCTTGACCAATTGTTGGAAATCTATAATATCCTGACATCAACTCCTCCATGATAATTCAATGTAGTACAATAACCCAATTCAGTCCTATCCACTCCTTTTTAACCTACCCACGCGTTTGGCATACTTTTCACCCAAATGGAAGACCCAAAATCCAAGTGGGATGAGTAGAATTCCAATGACAAGGAGTAAAGACAAATTGCCAATTTGGCTCTCAACGGACGCGTTCTCAAGCATCGCTGCACGAATCGATCTGAGTGTATATGTGGCAGGCGAAATTTGGGAAATCGGTTGAAGCCATGCCGGTAACACCTCAATTTCATAATAGATACCGGAGACTAAAAGGAGCATCGACTGAATGATACCCGTTGCGGCTTGTCCCTTCTCCGGTGAGAGCAGTGGAAAGATCGCCGCCATCAGACCGATCCCAATGAAAGAGAGACTGGAGATAAGAACAGTGACCACCAGGGTTAACCAATTCGCATTGCTTAAGTCAATGTGTTCTCCAAAAAAGAGGGGCATTATCGCCAAAACCAAAGCCGTCCGAAGCAACCCGTACAGAATCGCAAATAGACATGAACCCACAAGATGCGTGATGCGATAAATCGGAGCCATAAAGGTATATTCAATCGTCCCTTCCCATCGTTCCCATGTAATCGCATCGCTGACCTCACGCATCATAACGGAGAGAAACCCCCAGATTAATGCACCAATGACCAGATAAAGCACATCTTCACTGCTGCCACGCCCTACCATAATCAAGCCGATTGTTAGCGCATTGACGATGGAATAACTGAAAAAGAGGATTTCCCAGCTCAGATACCGCTTTAACAGATTGAAGTTCCGTTCAATGAACGCGTAAGAGACAATCGTTTCTCGGACAAGATTCAGCATGACCTTAGTCTTCCTCCTCAATCCCTTTACCCGTTAGCGCGATAAACACGTCCTCCAACGTCGCTGGCACCCCGTTCTGCGATGGGGCATTCGCGATGAGGTCTTCTACCGTTCCTTCTGCGATAAACCGTCCTTTATCAATAATCGCGATCTTGTCGCACAACCGCTCTGCCTCCGCCATATCGTGCGTCGTTAGCACTATGACAGCGTTCCGTTCTTGACGGATCTCCTCAATAAAGGCTTGCACATCGCGCTTAGATTTCGGATCGAGTCCTGTCGTGGGTTCATCGAGCAGGAGTAGCATGGGAGTGGTGAGTAAGGCACGTGCGATGGCGACTTTCTGTTGCATCCCGCGCGAGAGATGCTCCATTTCCTCGTTCATCCGATCTGCATCAAAACCGAGCCTTTCCAAAATCTGTTTTGATTTTCGTTCGGCTTCGGGAGCGGGGATACCGTAGAGGCGGGCAGCGTAAATCAAGTTCTCTTCCGAAGAGAGACGTTTAAAGAAAGATGCCTCAACAGAGACGCGGTTCATCACCTGTCGAACCTTCAGGCTATTTGTCACCACGTCATCCCCGAAGACCTGAATACTCCCAGCATCGGGCAGGAGCAGCGTCGAAATGAGACGAATCAGCGTCGACTTTCCCGACCCATTCGCACCGAGAATACCGTAGATTTCCCCGATGTTTACCTCTAAGGAGATGTCGTCAACTGCGCGGATGACTTCCTTCTCGCGCCTGAATATATGCTGAAGTTTTTGATGAAAACGCGGTTTATCGGTCGTTCGCTTGGTCCGCTGGAAATGTTTCGTTACCCCGCGAACCGTCAATCCATAGATAGGTTGTTCCACTCTTTTTCCTTCCACTAATTAGTTGTCAGTTGTCGGTTATATATCGGTAGGGGCTGGGTAACCCAGCCCTTAAAAGACGGGTATGATGAAATCATAAATCTCCTGTAACCGATCATCCAGAACTGATGACTACAACTATTGACATATCATAGGAACTATTATATATTATACCCAAAGTTCACGAACTTTGGGTAATTATTTTTCGCCGATTTGAAACTGAATGGCGTACTTAATAACAACACTCACACCTCTTATATTGTCAGGGTTTATACACAAAGACAGGAGTAACAGGAAGAATGCCGAAAATCAAAGGCCCAGCTATCTTTCTCGCCCAATTCATGCGGGACGAGCCACCATACGATACGATGGAAAATATCGGGAAATGGGTTGCAGGCTTGGGGTACAAAGGCGTCCAAATCCCGAATTGGGACGATCGCGTCATTGACATTGGAAAAGCCGCTGAATCCAAAACCTATTGCGATGAATTCAAAGGGACACTTAACGAGATGGGACTTGAAGCGACAGAGGTCGCCGGTTATCTCGCTGGACAGGTCTTGGCTGTGCATCCCGCGTATGAAGTTATGTTTGAGGCGTTCCATCCGCCCGGCTTACGAGGTGCCGAAAGGACAGCATGGGCAACAGGCGAATTAACGAAATGTATCCACGCCTCGGTGAATATGGGACTGGATGTCATTCCTGTGCTTTCAGGTGGCTTCGCGTGGCATACCATCTACCCGTGGCCCCAGCGTCCCGATGGAATTATTGAAGAAGCGTTCAAAGAACTCGCCGCACGCTGGCGACCCCTTCTGGATCTGGCACACGATAACGGTCAGGTCTTCGCCTATGAACTCCATCCGGGTTCGGACATTTACGATGGCGCGACTTACGAGATGTTCTTGGATTACACCGACAACCATCCGGCCGCCTGCCTCAACTACGACCCAAGTCATTTTCTCCTTCAACAGCTCGACTATATCGACTTCATCCGACTTTACAGCGAACGTATCAAGGGGTTCCACGTTAAAGATGCTGAATTCCGGCCGACAGGGCGGGTTGGGGTTTACGGGGGGTATCAGTCATGGGCTGGACGTGCTGGCAGATTCCGGTCACTTGGCGATGGACAAGTGGATTTCACACAGGTGTTCACACTCCTGACCGAAGCGGGTTACGACAGCTGGGCAGTCTTGGAATGGGAATGCTGTGTTAAAAGTCCAGAGCAAGGCGCGGCAGAGGGCGCACCGTTTATCGCTAAACATATCATTGAAACGACCGATGTTGCCTTTGATGACTTTGCAGGTGGAGAAACTGACACAGCACGGAATCGGGATATTCTTGGATTGAATTCATAATATCGTAATGTAACAACTGACTTGGAGTAAAACACTATGGAATCTTGGAATCGGAAATTACGAATGGGTATGGTCGGTGGCGGACAGGGTGCCTTTATTGGGGGTGTCCACCGAATCGCTGCCACACTTGATCAGCAAATTGAAATCGTCGCCGGGTGTTTCTCACGTGACCCAGAAAACACAAGAACCACCGGTGCTGAGTTATATCTCGATCCAGACCGTTGCTACAACAGTTATGCTGAGATGGCGGAAGCCGAAGCCGCGCGCCCCGAAAATGAACGCATCGACTTTGTAAGTATCGTCACACCGAACATCTCCCACTTTGAGATCGCAAAGACGTTTCTGGATGCAGGTTTCCACATTGTTTGTGATAAACCGATGACCTACAGCCTCGATGAAGCCGAGGCACTTGTGAAACTGGTCGAGGATTCGGGGCTTGTCTTTGCATTGACACACAATTACACGGGGCATCCGCTCGTGCGGCATGCGCGAGCGTTGTTCGCTGAAGGTTCAATGGGACAAATTCGTAAGGTCATCGTCGAATACCTCCAAGACTTCCTGATGGTCCCACACGAGAAACTCGGTCAGAAACAAGCCGCGTGGCGTGTTGATCCGACACAGTCAGGGATCGGCGGCACGATGGGGGATGTCGGCACACATTGCGTGAACCTGCTTGAATACGTTACGGGCGATCCGATCGTTGAACTCTGTGCTGATAAGAGCACTTTCCTTCCCGACAGAGTACTGGATGAGGATGTCAACGCCTTGCTCCGTTTCAAAGGTGGTGGTAAGGGTGTTTTAAGCATTAGTCAGGTTGCCACCGGCGAGGAAAATGGACTCACACTCCGCGTTTACGCCGAACAGGGCGCGGTGAAATGGGCGCAAGAGAATCCGAACTATCTTGAACTCTATCGTTATGGTGAACCGAGACAAACGCTGACCCGCGGTCAGGGGTACCTCTCTGAAGCCGCGGCAGCAGGTGCACGTATCCCAACGGGGCATCCCGAAGGGTATCTGGAAGCGTTTGCAACAATTTACGTCGGTGTTGTTGAAGCCATTCGGCAATACATTGACGGCGATCCCATGCAAACCGAAGACTATGATTTTCCGACAGTTTAAGACGGATTACGGGGTATGCAGTTCATCTACAAGGCGGTTGCGTCTTGTGAAAACGGATCAACGTGGGTTTCAATGTAAGCGGCCATCAGCCCTCAGCGATCAGCAGTCAGCACTCAGAAAGAGAGTTACGACTGCACCAAATACCTCTTACTGAAAGCCGTTAGCCGACGGCTATTCAAAAAGGAGATAGTCATGCAAGCACCTAACGCTGAACCTTTCCGTGTCGGATTTCTGAACGTAGACTCGTATTCACACATGCCGTTGTGGGCACCGCATATCAACCCGCGCCCCGGTGAGAAAGATACACCCTTTACGGGAATGCGAATCACTCACTGTTGGGATATCGAATACGAAAAGGCGAAAGCGGTTGCTGAACCTTACGGTTGCGAAGTCGTCAAGAATTTTGACGATATGTTGGGGAAGGTAGACGGTGTGATCTCCGGTGGCTACTATAATCACCCATGGAACCATATCCTCCATGAACCGTATCTCGAAGCCGGTTTGCCGAACCTCATCAATCGTCCGTTTACGAACTCCCTCGCGAAAGCACGGCAAATGATTGAACTCGCCGAAAAGGGCGGCGCGACTATCCTGGCACCATCGAGTCATGAGCACAACGATGCCATCTCACGTGCCAAGGCGTGGGCAAGCGATAAGCAAATTGTCTGCTATACGGCGACCAATTCGTTCGACGATTATCCCACCCACGGTATTCATGGACTCTACATGGTTTGCAAGGCGGTTGCGGAGGCCGGAAACCCGGTCGTATCCGTGGCGTATCAAGCCGATAGTTGGCACAGTCCGCCCGGTGTCCTCACCTTCGAGCATGTTGATGACGAGGGTCGTCAATTCTACGGGACGCTCCATCAAGTGAGCGGTTCTTGGGGAACGGTGCAAATTCACACACAGGAAGCCTATGGCGGTGAGAATTTTAGAATCCACACTGGGACCGGTTATCCCTTCGACAAGACAGAGATCTGGGTGCCGACGCTTTGGGCGTTCCAGAACATGGCACTCCATAACGAAATGCCACAGACGTTTGACCAGATTTTACACAAGACGAACGTCTTCCTCGCGGGTTGGAAATCGGTTCTGGAAAACAGTGGTAAACCCGTGAAATTAACGGAGGTCCCCGAAGAATGGGAGGCACCGGCTGAACTCCCGAATCATCCCGACCACGATACGGTTTCTCTGTTCAAGAAAAAGTTTGGGGATGCTTAATTCGGCTCGAACTGCTGATTCCAATCGTGATGTGACTGGGTGATACGCTCAGGATTCAACCGACTCCGAGCGATAAATCCAGGAACATTTTCGCGACCCGTTGGCAGCCCTATTTGGCTGTAACGCGTATCGACACTCCAACGGACTGTATCGGAACGGTTCGGAAGTCCACGGTGAACAACCCGCTCACTCGTCAGCAAAACATCTCCTGCCTCAAGTTCAGCCGTAACGACGTCACCCGGCGGCAACTCCGCATCGCTGATGCCTCTACCCCCCGTATGTCCGGGGGTCTGATCTTGGTAGTTGTGTGCAATCAGATTATAGCGGTGCGAACCTCGGATGACTTGCATACAACCGTTCTCTTCCGTTGCCCGAATGAGTGGAAGCCAAACGTTCACAACCAAGGTATCCCCCGCTTCTTCAGGAATGAGGTACGCCAAATCTTGATGCCATGGGATGACAGTAATCGCTTGATCCGGCAATTTGGCACGGTAATTAAATTGCGGATGCGCGAAGATCTCGTTACCGATGAGAGAGCCAACGACATCAAGGAGTGTGGGTGCCGTCCTGAGCGTGAACATCCCAGCGGTCCGGATTTTCTGGTCTCTGAAATAGTTGCTCCAAATCCAATTCGGATCGGAACAAGCATTCGAGACCCGCGCCAATCTCGTTTCAAACGGCGCATCATCATGCGTATCCGACGCGTCAAGGATTCCATGTTTGATTGCCGCTTGCGTGCCTTCATCAACCAACTGTGCTAACTCATCAATCAACGGTTGAAGTGCCTCATCTGGCAGCACGTTTCGGACGAACAGAAAGCCATCGTCGTGAAATTGCTGTTTCTGCTGAGGTGTGAGTCCGCTTTGCTGAGATGCTTCTGAATTGCGTTGTGTAGACATTTTTTATATGCTCCTGGACTGCTGTGTCTGTTTAATTCGCATTTGAAACATAAAACCGAAACCTTAGCCTGCAACAATACGCAGAAATACCGGATTTAGTCTGGGGAGAGACTGGATTTAGTCTGGAGAGAGACTAAATCCGTTCCTTGTATTACATTTCCATTCCTTGTATTACATTGCAAAAACACGCAGGCGGATTTGAGAAACTCACGACAAAGATAAAACGACCGTCCTTTAACCGCAAGGTAAAATTAAGAAATTGCAACGGCACTGCCGATTTCACTGGATTTCATTGCTCCATCGAGCATTTGCATCAGCATTACCGCCTGCGAACCGGAATTAAGGGGTTCATCGCCTTCCCGAATCGCCCGAATGAATTCTCGTGCCTGCAGTGTTACCTCATTCGCCTTCTGTGGGGGTGCTTTTATGGGTTTGACCTTAACACCGTCCGGCGTCCCAACGAGGAGTTTTCCGCTTTCGAGGCCTCCCTTCGTCCCGTAAAGTTGAAACTCCTGCGTCTCGCTTTTGACCAGATCGCTTCCCTTTGCTGGCGCCTGCCGATTTGTGGTATTCATCGAAAACGCGACAGCAAAATGCAAGGTGCACCCGTTCTCAAATCGCACAAACCCGCACGCTGCATCATCTGCAGTGTAAATTTGTTCAGGAGGCGCGAGGTCGGAAAAAGTGCAATACATGCCAGCCATGACCTCTGTAGGACGCGGATTGCCCATCATAAACCAGACGTTGTCAATGGCATGAATACCGAGATCCAGGAGGACCCCACCACCTTTCGCTTTATCGTGCCGCCAACCCCGGGCAGAGCACCACCGCGTGCGTATCCACCGAGTCTCCGCGTAATACACATCACCGAGTTCCCCAGCCTGCACAAGCCTGCGTCCCTCCATCAACTGGGATGTGAACCGCGATTGACGGACGAACATATAGACAAGACCTTTGGTTGCAGCAAGCTGCGTGACCGGTATTAACTCCGCTGCATCGTTTGATGGTGGTTTTTCACAGAGTACATGCAACCCAAGTTCCAACGCTTCCTGCGAGACGGGTGCATGCATCCATGTCGGAAGTCCAATGCAGACTGCGTCTAAATCGCATGCGTCAAACATTTGCCGATAATCATCGAAAACGCGGACACCTTTAATCCCGTCCAAGACCCGTTTCCTACGGGTGGGATCCGGATCCGCCAAAGCGACGAGTTCTACGTTCGGCTCTGCGGCGAGAATAGCGGTCGTACTGCCGATTGTCCCACCAACACCAATGATCCCAACTCTGATTGCATCTTTCATTTTTTAATTATTCCTTGCGGTTAAAGGACCTGAGTTTGGACTTTGACATGCTTTTCTTAAATCCGCCCTCCACTACGTTACGGGCTCTGTGCTTTGAACTTTGGATTTTAATTATTCCTTGTGGTCTTTTTAACTTTCCTTGCGGTTAAAGGACCTGAGTTTGGACTTTGACATGCCTTTCTCAAATCCGCCCTCTACTCAATCAAAACGCTTGACATTTTCTGTATATTCCTATAGAATATATCCGAATCCGATCTGGAACTCAATCAAATACCTCGGAAGGGATCTGCCATACACTCAGGTCGTTGTAAGTAATTGTCTGCAGGTGCCTCCATACCGTAAAATCAATTCAAAAGGAGGAAATTCTTCTCATGTATCGCCACTTTTTCCTACCGATTTTCGTGCTACTTTTTGCTGTAAGTTCCGTCATCGCCGAGGGTGAAAAACTGGTACTCGTTGGCTCCGGGGAACCCGATCCCAAGGACATCCTTCTTATAGAATACCTCGAAGAATGGGGTTACGTCGTTGAACCGCATCAGCATTTGGCAAAGCACCCTGTTAATTTGGCAGATATTGATTTCGTCTTCATTTCAGAATCAACCTCCAGTGCCAATATTCTGGGTGCTTACAAAGATTCAACAGTCCCAGTCGTCAATGCAGAAACGTGGACATACGATGATATGGGATTCGCGGCAGACGGCACATTCAACTCCGATCCGGGCGACGACCTCACTGTCATTGATCCCGAACATCCAATAATGGAAGGTTTTAAGGGCGACATCACAGTTAGCAAACCCGCGATAGCACTCATGACGTGCAGCGGATTTGAAGGCGATGTTGACATATTAGCCGTGCGCGCCGACAACGATGATCTCGTGGCTATCTCTGTCTACGAAGAAGGTGCAAAACTACTGAAAGGCACAACGAAAGCGCGCCACGTTAATATCTGGCCCCACTCGACCGGATGGGAACAGGTAACAGACGATGGATGGGAATTGATCCACCGTTCAATCCTCTACGCCCTTGGTCAGATCCCATTCGATGTCGCGCCACAAGACAAACTCGCTGTCACTTGGGGACAGATTAAAGCGGCACGTTAGATGCCAATGCCAAGTTCTTATCACTTTCTACAACAAAGATGCCGACCCTGCGTCCAGAAATACCGCACAATCTGGGTGTGTCTGTAAAATCGAAGCAGGGTGCATTGGCGTTATCTCGCCGTGTAAGCAATCCCGCACTGCTTCCGCCTTTCGTTCATCTGGCACAGTGCAAACAATCGCTTTCGACTTCACGATTTGGCGAATGGACATTGAAATCGCTTGGGTCGGCACGTCATCAATGCCGGCAAACCAGCCCTCACCGACCTGTTGGAGGCGGCATGCCTCATCTAATTCGACCAAGATATACGGATCCTCTGTCTCGAAATCCGCCGGTGGATCGTTAAAAGCGAGATGTCCATTCTCACCGATACCGACGAACGCCACGTCAATCTGATGTTGTGAGATAATCCGATTCAACCGATCACACTCGGCTTGCGGTTCGCCGGCTTCTCCGTCCAGGAAATGGACGGTTCCGGGATGAGCGATATCCACGAGCCGTTCTCGTAGGTACTTGCGAAAACTGGCGAGATGTGTCTCAGGAATGCCGATGTACTCATCGAGATGGAACATCGTTGTGTTGTCCCAATCAATCGTTTTATCAGCAGTCAATGCGGCAAGGAAATCAAATTGAGACGCGCCCGTTGCAACGATGAAACTGGCATGTCCATTTGCATCTAATGCCTCTCGAAGTTTTCTACTTGCGAGATGTGCTGCTGCTTCGCTCGTTTCGCGTTTGGTTGTTGCTTTAAAAATATTCATTTTGATAAAATCTTCGTAAAATCCCTTTTCCAACTCGGCGAGAGGGCAGATAGTTTTCTGGCGCGTGCGATTTTCTCGCGGTTGTCCCTATCAAAATAGCGTAGATTGAGTATTTCTGTAACACTCATCGACGCCGATGCAACTTCAATGCGGGCAATCATATCTCCAGCCGTGATCTCGCCTTCTTCAAGCACTCGAAAATAGAAGCCAACGCGTCGACTCTCTAAAAACTGCTTGGGGAACTCCGGCAGTCCCATCTTATACGCAAGTTTGAAACACGGCACGCGCGGTTGCGTAATCTGTAATTTCACCGTTGAACCTATCTGAAAGACATCGCCAATATGAACTGACGTTTCCAGCAGCCCCTCAACCGTGAGATTCTCGCCGAACTGCCCGTAGGTCAAGTCGCCTCTTTGCAACGCCTGTTGCCAGTGGGTGTAATGCTCAAACGGATACCCATAGATGGCTTTATAGGTGCCCCCATGGACCCGCAGATCGCCTTGTCCATCACCGTCGATGTTTTTCTCTCTGAGCATGACGGTGCCTGACACAGGTTCTTTAAAAATCCCTGTCTGGACCGTTTTACCGCCGTATTGAATAGGCTTTGGTTTTGAGACGTTTATAGATAGAAGTTTCATGATGTTTTAATATACTGATTTTCCTCAGTTATGTCAAGTGATTTTATCGCTCTTTTTCTGAAGCAACTTACCGCGAAATCCAACAAAGAACAGGAGTGCCCACCAAAAACAATCCGTAAATTCCACATTTCACCATATCAAGAAAAATATTTTAGTGTAGTTATGATATAATTTCTCTAATTTTTTCTCGTCATGCACCCTTCTGCTCTTTAAATCTCGTCATTAATTAGTGACAGCAGTCCAATAGTCGCGTGTTAAAAACGCGCACCCTTAAGTTCCTGGAGACATTCGATGAAAAACGAAGATGCACAGCTGGTCAATCAGTTCCTGACTGGGGACGAGAACGCCTTTACCAGACTGGTAAAAAAATACCAGAAAAGCGTCCACGCCCTCGCATGGCGGAAGGTCGGTGACTTCCATACCGCTGAGGAACTCACACAGGATACCTTCCTTAAAGCATACCAGAAACTCTCGACGTTAAAGAATCCGAATCAGTTTGCTGGATGGCTCTATGTCATCGCCGATCGACTCTGTATTGACTGGCATCGAAAGCAGAAACCCTCAATGGAATCCTTGGAAACCACCAGTGGAGAGGAGATTGAAGAATCTTCCTACCGTCACTACGAAGACGAACAGCGTGAGGATGCCTCTGCCGAACACCGTCAAAGGCACATCAGAAGTCTCTTAGAGAAACTACCGGAGAGCGAACGCACAGTTGTGACACTTCACTATCTTGGAGAAATGACATATAAAGCGATTAGTGAATTTTTAGGCGTGTCCCCAAATACGGTTAAAAGCCGTCTCCAACGCGCACGCAACCGTTTAAGGCAGGAGGATGACATCGTGCGGGAAACCCTTGGCAGTGTAGATTTACCTGTCACTTTTACCGAAAACATTGTAAAGCGGGTTGCCAACCTAAGACCGGTAACGCCTACGAACAGCAAACCCTTAATACCTTGGGCAATCTCCGCCGCAACAGCCATTTTCATTTTTCTAATAATAGGTGTAGGGTCACAATACCTCGCCTACTTTCAGAAACCGTATAACCTGAACGCCAGATCAGAAACCACGGTTGAAATCATTGATGCCCGCATTGTCCTTGATACACAGGCAAAACCCGATTTACGGAACCAAGTGGGACGCTTTGATACCACTGGTAAAAGTAGAGGGGCCGGTCCACAAGTTTCGGAGCCTGTTGTGCTCGCCGCTGCGCAGATAGAGAAGGAGACACGCCCATCAACAAAACAGCAGTGGATACAAGCAAACGGGCCAGAAGGCGGACAAGTCTCGGGGTTACTCCTCAGCTCCACAGGCGATGTCTACACCGCTTCACCGGCGGGTATCTATAGATTAACACCAAATGCGTCTGTATGGACATACGTTAGTCCATTGCCTCCAGAGGCTTCCGAAGACTACAACTGGAAACCCATGGCAGAACGAAACGGCACCCTCTACCTTGTATCCACTGATGGAGTATGGGCTTCAACTGATAGCGGCGAGAATTGGAAGTCCCTTGGCGCGCGTCCAAAAGGAAATCCTATCGGACTCGCGATAACAGACGAAGGACTATACCTGGCACTTGAGAATCAGATTTTTCGATCCGAAAATGACGGTAAACAGTGGATCCCGATGAACGAGGGGATAGCCGACGAAAACACCCACATTCTCACGCTTGCTGCCATCGAAAACAGTGTGTTGGCAGGCATGAACCACGGACTCTATCGCTCGCGCGCAGGAGTGTGGGAAAAATTGCCGGTGGATACCACCAAAGCCATCCACTCCTTGGCAGTTTATGAAGACAACCTCTATGTCGGGACAGGTCCCGATCTTTCTCAATTAAACACTCCCGAGGGAATGGGAGCATACATAGGACAAGTGATGAGCAGCGACACCCGAAGTTCATGGGAGATCTTCCACTCGACCGACTTGGGGGATACGTGGACGGATCTAACACCGAAAAGCACTTCGTTCACAATGAAAATGTCACCGGGCGTTAAAGTCTTGGCGGCTGGAGAGACGTTATTGGCATTAGGTGTCACCACATTCCGCTCAACGGATGGCGGTAAAACATGGACAGACTCAGGGTTTGACACATCTGATATGAATGCGATGATGAATTCGGTGACACTCAGTATGTTCCCTACATTAACAGTGGATAAAAACACATTTCTCAAAGTTGGAGTTCGCGACGGACTGATCCGTTCAACGGATGGCGGGCAGTCGTGGCACCCGTTCACGAAAGGGATGGTGGGCACCAAAGTATTTGACTTGATAACCTTCAAAAATGCACTCTACGCAAATACCGGCTTAGGTATCGCCAAATCTGCTGATAATGGGAAGTCCTGGAAAACCCTTCCTGTGAATTCCGCAGAACTTACGTTAGAACCGTCAGACATAACCCTACCTACGGATATGTTGATTTCCGCAAAATTAGCGGTCTCTGACGGTGTACTTTACGGCATCTCAGCGGCATTCGACGCGCAAAATGAAGTTCGCCTTTTTCGTCTCTCTGCGAGCGGCGATGTGTTCATACCTATCCAGGGACCTGCTACCTTCGGTAAAAATTTCTCTATGATAGACATAATGGGTATGGCAGATGTAACGCGGCAACTCGAAAAATTCTCTGCAGAGTTCGCAGTGAGCGGCGAGACATTTTACACAGAATATAAGAGACGGCTTTTCCGGTGGAAACGCGGTGAGCCAAAATGGTTCAACACTGGATTGATAGATAAAACCAAGCTCCCTGACAATTATGACGATGCTGTGAAAGAGAACCAGAAAAGTATCGCACTTGCTGTTTCAGAAGAGACCGTCTATGTCGGAAAACGCGACGGACATCTCTTTCAATCGTTTGATAGTGGGAACACATGGAAAGATCTGACTTCAAACCTGCCACTGCGCTTCAAGCACTTTAAAGAGATAGTCTTTGCGGGTCCAACAGTGTATGTCGCGACAGACACAGGGGTCTTGACCTCAGAAACGGGTGAACACTGGCGAGCGATCACCGATAAGGTTGGGGAGCATACCGTTATAAATCGAATTGCTGTGTCCGGTACCAAGGTCTACGGTGCCGGCGATGAAGGTGCCTATCAATTGAACCGTCGCGGTGAATGGAAAAAGATATCACCAAAATTGCCAGATAGCGTTCTGTCTCTCGTCATTAACAGGGATAAACTCTATGCTGTGACGGAAAAGCGCGGGATGTTTCAGGTCTCGCTTGAAGAAGAAAACTATTGATGTTATAGATTTAAGGCTACAGGCATCCACAAGGGGTACCCCTACACGATGTAAACTTATTTTTGTAATTCATCGTTGTGATGGAAAAGCGCGGGATGTTTCAGGTCTCGCTTGAAGAAGAAAACTACTAATGTTACACAACATCAACACCCAATCAGGTATCCGTGCCTGTCCATAAGGCATCAAATACCTGTCACCAATACGAAAAGGACAAACAATGCAGCATTCTTTACGTTTCACGGTCTTTATACTTTTTGCGATTGCTTTTCAATTGTTGGGATGCTCTGAAGACCCCGACACTGACACAACGTCTGTCGAAAAACTTATTGCCGAACCTATACCTCCCAAACCCACACCGGAAGACACGTTTGCAAAACTAAAGATGTTGTTTCCGAAACCTATTTTTGATGTAGACTTCACAAGACTCGATGAGGTGACAACTTCTAAAACCTATTTGGACTTTGTTACCCAAGAATATAGAACAAAGAAACCATTTAAAACGTTGGCAGAGTACCTCGAGGTAGCCAAACCTGACCCGGAAAGATATAAACCCTTTTTGAAAGAATCTATCGGGAAATCCAACGAAGAAGACATAGCCATTATTCATCAGTTAACTTTAGATTACCGCTGTGCAAACGTGATGCTGTATCAGATGATACACGGCGGTGAAGACAATATCAAAGATGGCCTCAATGCGATATTTGCTGTGCTCGAAAAAAAACTATTAGTCCTTGATGAAGCACCCGTGAAGGCTTGGATGGAAATACATCTCCCAAATCAAGATCAAGCAAAAGAATTTTTCACTGCCCTTGAACATTTCGTGACTGAAACCGAAAAGAAGGATGCGCTTTTCATACAGGAGCAGTTTGAGCAACACGGCAAAGATGATGGGCTTTTATGGCTCGCCGTGCACAACCCTGCGCTAACCGCAGAAATTCTCAATAATTTTACGAATACAGATGTATTTCTGAGATGGACTGAAGGCATTTTTTTTCAACAAAATCCATAGGAAAAACATATTCCGTTTCACTATTACAGCCAAGCCGTTGTTGGAATTAAAGATTCCTCATAGGTTTGGCTGTTTTGTGTGCTGTTGATAAGCGTGATTTCTGTGTCAACTGGAACATCTAACGGAGCGTTACAGTCTGCAATTCAGGTTCCAAGTGGAGGTCCAAACCTTTTTATGAAATTTTGCTTCGGTTTTGAAATCAATGCGTCTTTGGAGATCCCTCAGCTTGGCTTTACCTTTTCTGCCGGACTCATCTGTCAAGGCACCCACTGCCTAAAGGCAGGGGCTTGTGCTTCGTAGCAGTTTGCCTTCCAAGGAAGGACTTACATCTGCTCCACAGAGGGACCCAAGGCAGCCCTCAAGATGTTTATTGCAGCGTTGATGTCTCTATCGTGGTAAGCCCCACAGGCACGGCATGTCCACTGCCTATCAGAGAGTGTTAGGGTTTCGTTGTGATGCCCACACTCACTACAGGGTTTTGTTGTGGCAGTCCACTGACCGACTTGAGAGAACTCACGACCATGTTTAAAGCATTTGAACGCCAATATCTCAACGAATTGGGAAAACGCAAGATCAGAGACTTTGCGTCCCCAGAGACGTTTCATTGCCTCAAGGTTCAGCGTCTCGGTAGCGATAAAGTCGAACCGCGCACAGAGATCCGTGGCAAGTTTCCACTGAAAATCTTTGCGTTGGTCGGCAATTTTGTGATAGGTCCGTGCGAGTTCACGAACGGCACGCCAATAGTTGCCAGACCCTTTTTTCTTTCGACTCACCGCTTTATTGAGCTTGCGGAGTTGGTTCAAGGACTGTTTCAGCGGTTGTGGATGTTGTTTTTTCTCACCCGTCGAGAGCGTCAGATACGTCTCCATACCGAAGTCTGCCCCGACGCTTTCACCTGTCGCAGGTTTGACTTCTTTGGAAACATCATCGGTGACAACATACAGCCAAAACGTGCCAACACTGTCGCGAAGGATTTGGACATAACTGACAATCCCGTTCCAATCGCGATGATGGTGATACAGGATATTCCTGCGGACAAATACGAACTTCTGTTTATCTGCGTTCCATTCTTTGAAGGAGAGGCGGACAGTGCCTTGCGGAACTTTAGAAGGTTTTCCGTCTTCGCGTTCTTCAAAAATCGCATACCCTGTTTGAAACTTCGCAGAGCGATATTTGCTACGCTTTTTGAACTTCGGGGGACCGACGCGTCTGCCACGTCTCCCTTTTTTGATCCAATCAAAGAACCGTTCATAACCGATGTGGATACGGATAATCACAGCGTCAAGCGTATCACGCGGTATCCATGCCCAATGCTTATGGGTGCGTTGGAGCAAATTCGTCAGGTGCGGTTGCAGACGATACCGACCGGCATATTTCCCATAGATGCGGTAATACCGCTTTTCCAAAGCAAGGAGGTGGTTGTGGACATCGGCAAGGTCATCCAGCAGATTGCCCAAACGCAGATTCTGCAGATGTTCACGTATCTGATATTTATAGGTTCGCACAGCGTTACCAGTTACCAGTTCTTAACCCCTTTCCAGTGGGTAGGCAGACACGTAACCTTGCGGTTACGCTGGAAATGTCTGCCAACTGGTATTACAGAGTATAACATTTCTGACGATCTATGTCAAGAAAAAACAAAAAAAGAGGCGGACCTTCCTCCCCAAGCTAAAGCATGGGGTCTCCTGTCCGAATATTGATGAATTTTGATATGCTTATTTAAAAGGGGGCAATCCATCCCAAGAATCAGAACAATGAAATCGCTTACAGCCTGACGCTAAAACAATAACCCTTCCCATCACTGGTGGGTTTTCTAACGTCCCTATCCAAAACCGCCACGTCATCAACCCTGCCTATAAAAATCCAGATTTTTTCGTTTTATGCACCCTTTTCGGCACAAACCTGTATCATTAATTGTAAAAGCGGCATATATCCCTTCACGGAAAAATGAAAGGAGAATCCAAATGTTAATGACATTGATTCAGAAAGAGGTGATGCATCATATCCTGAGCGTCCGGTTTGTTGCGCTTCTACTGATGTGTCTCTTGCTCGTCCCGCTCACCTTATCTATCAATTATCAGAACTATCGCCAAAACCTTATTGACTATCAGGAAGCCGTTAAACTGGCGAATATCGAAGAAACCACAGTAAACCCAGAGATGGAATTGAAACCGGAGTTGGAAGTCTCTAAACTCTTCCTTAAACCGACCCCCTTGAGCGTGTTCGCAAACGGATTAGGAGAGGCACTTCCGAGCTATCTTGGTATGACACGCAACGGGATTATTCAGGGAGCTCCAGCCTTGGTTTCGGATTCTCTCTCCTATCTATTGGGACATCTTGACTTTCTTTTTCTTATCGGTACCGTTTTCAGTTTGCTTGCACTTCTGTTTACGTTTGATGCCGTCGCGGGTGAAAGAGAAGCAGGAACGCTGCGAATCACCTTAGCCAATTCCCTACCCCGTGACCTCTTTCTATGGAGTAAATTGATTGGCGGATACATAGTGTTCGTGGTGCCGTTTTTGGTGTCGCAGTTATTTGGTTTACTTGTGATCGTTTGGCAAGGTTTTCCCCTCGGTGAACCCGAAATTTTTCCACGAGTGTTCAGTCTAACCTTCGTCTCGTTACTCTATATTGCTGTTTTCTTCGCAGTCGGGACAGTCATTTCTACCTACTTAGATAATTCCAAAACCGCACTCATCATCGCCTTTACTGTCTGGGTGTTTGCTGTGTTAATTACACCGCGCGTCGGATTTATCATGGCGAGATTCATCGCACCGACCCAAACATCACAGAGTGTCTATCTGGAAAAGACGGCACTCCGTGAGAATTTCAATGCGGAACTTGAAGAGAAAAAAAAGAAAATACACCAAGAATTCTGGAAAGCCCGCTCTCAAAGTTCCATGGAAGAAATGGTGGCAGGGGGTTTTGAGATAGATAAACACGTGCAACCGCTTGAAGAGGAATTTCGGCAGAAATATAATGACAGTGCCGACGAGATAGACCGGCGTTATAAACGAGATAAAGCACGGCAAGAAAATGTAGGCGAAACGTTTTCCCGAATCACGCCGACATCCTCCCTCATCTATCTTGCTACAAATTTAACACAGACCGGAAAAACAAAAAGGAATAACTACTTTCAAGCGGGCGATCGCTATTATGATGCACTTGATGAGGATTTGTTTAGTAAAGTCTTAGATCATATCTCAATGAGAACTATGAGACCAGAAGATACCGTCAAAATTACACAACCGCCTCCTTTGGAAACTCCGAATTTAGGTGAGACGTTCCGTCAATCAGTCGTAGATGTCCTCCTGCTCTGTTTCTTTGCAGTCGTGTTAACAACGGTAGCGTTTCTGAAATTTTTCCGTTCTGATATTTGATGTCCATGATAACTGAATTGCCGGTAACGTTTAAAACGCGTCATTAGGATACAGACGCAGATTGTCAAAGGTTAAACTTCAAACATGAGGCAACATAACGCCTCTGAAGGAGAAACAAAATGAAAAGTATTTTTCACGGGAGAAAAACTCTGGCAAGACTCACACTCTTCGCAACTTTAGAACTCGCTATTTTTTGCGGTGCCTTTACCTATTTATCTGCACACGGTCATGGTATTGGAGCGTCGAGTATGCAGTTACGTGAACACATTGAGCTCGACGCAAAAGCACCGTTCGTGTATAAAAAGTATACCGGTCCCCAAAACGCCCAGGAATTGATGAAAGCGTTAGATGCGGATTACAATCAGAGCCTGGCAAAGACCAAGGTGAGTGTATCCGGTAAGTTCACTGCAAAAACCACGAGTGCTGGTAAGGGCAAAGATCCAAAAACCACGACTTATAGTAGCGACCTCACACTCAGTGAAATAGATGCCAGGTATCCACGAGCGGAATGGCTTCAACTCCTTTTGGATAAAGGCATCACTGTAGATGATTCTTTCGAGTATGCCTCCTTGCTGTCAAAGCGTTACACTTTGGCACTCTTTGAAGACAATCCAGATTTGCGGCAGTCAGGGCTTCTTGGTATTCCACCGGCGGATGATTCGGAAACTTATAAAGCCGCTTACATCGATAAGTTGGTAAAGGATTACACCAAGATCCAAGCCTCTGCGAAACAGATTGAACGCGGTAAGAAGACTGTTGAACGTGCGAAAGTGCGGATTGAGCAGCGTAAAGAGCACGCCAAACTTGCTATCGAACGCAGTAAAGAAGCAATCGAACGTGCTAACGCACAACTCGAACGCGGCACAGAGCAACTCAAACATGCGAAGGCACAGATTGAACAGAGTAAAAAGAACGCTAAACTCGCCATCGAACGCAGTAAGGATGCGGTTGAACGTGCCAAGGCTCAGATTCAACACAGTAAAGCGCAAATTGAACGCGCCATGGTGCAACTCGAACGTGCGAAAAAAGAGTTGAATTTACAACAACTTGTAGACCTTGGGAAGCAGATTGAGGACATACAAGAGGCTTTAACCGCGCCCAAAAAACCGACGCCTCCACAGGAACCGATGCTTCCTCAGGGGTCGAACTAAAGTATTCTGTTCCATCGATATTGTGAGGCTTACGCATGGCACGCTTCTCTGGATGCTATCTAAGCAAACAACAGAAGCGCAGAATTAGCGTAAGCCTTGCTTATAGTGAAGTCCATAATTATTTGGACATTATCGGGCGAGGATACAATCTTTGCCAGTGGCGGCGTTGGATTTTGTTCATTGAAGACCGGTTCATATATTTTGGGATTTTACTATAAAACGCCTTGGATTTCTGGTATCATAAATTTAAAGAAGATCAACTTCCTGCTATTTTTCAAAGTTATGCACCCTTTCGGTTTCAAAATAGTATCTTTAATTATAAATGGATCTGATAATCACGGAGTGTACTAATGGAAACAAAAAACGATGTTCAACTGATTCGTAGGATCTTGTCCGGCGACGACGCCGCATTCAATATCTTAGTCCGAAAGCACCAAAAGGGTATTCATGCACTGGCGTGGCGAAAAGTTGGCGATTTTCACATCGCCGAAGAGATTGTCCAAGACACTTTCCTCCAAGTCTACAAGAACCTCACGCAACTCAAGAATCCGAATCAGTTTTCCGCGTGGATATATGTCATCGCCAGTCGGCTCTGTCTTAAATGGCTCGAAAAGAACAAAAACAAATTTGCGATGCACTCATTGGAGGACACTCCGGTGGAAGAAATCCAAGAATCCTCTTACACACATTATGTATCGGAACAACGACAAACGGAGGTCACCGAGCATCGTCGTGAACTCGTCAAAAAACTTTTGGCGCAGCTACCGGAGAGTGAGCGCACAGTGGTAACACTCCACTTTCTCGGAGAGATGACGGCAAAGGAAATTGGGAAACTCTTAGGGGTGTCGGTGAACACAATTAAGAGCCGACTGCGCCGGGGACGGAAACGTTTACAGGAACAACGAGAGGAACTTCTGGTGAGCGAAACACTCGGGAGCATCCCATTCCCCGCCCACGTGACGGAGCGTATCATGGAACAGGTGGCTAACATGCAGCCGACACCGGCTCCGACTGGAAAGCCGTTGATCCCGTGGATGGCTTTCGGGACCGCTGTGGCTTTCGTTATTTTGATGCTCGGTGTGAGTAATCAGTATCTTGCCAGATTTCAGAAACCGTATAGTTTCGAGGCGGAATCCGAACCCACGATTGAAATTGTCGATGCCCCCATCGTGCTTGATATTGTATCAAAGCCATCTATACGCAATCAGTTTGGACGAGCTGCTATCCCGGGTAAAAGTAGCAGTGCTGGTATTCAGGTCTCTGAAACAGTTACGAGATCCAAGGCACTGAAGGATTCTCTTAAGTTTGGCACCTCCTCGCAGTGGACACAGGGAAACGCACCACCAGGGGGACGTATACAGGATATGTTCGCGACCTCTGAAAGCATGGTCTATGCTGTTGCCCCAACCGGAATATACAGATCAGCTGCGGACGCAACCGCATGGACCCGCCTCAACGCCAACATTCCTATTGGTAACGCTCGGATGCCGATGGCAGAGCATAATGGTAGTCTCTATATCGCCTCTGTGGATGAAATATTCACTTCGGTTGATAGCGGTGAGTCATGGCATTCGCTGGGTCCCCGCCCAAAGGGACACACCGTTGGACTCATCATCACAGGCACACCCCAAGATACCAATTCACAAGCAGATATCATGATATATCTGGCACTTAGAGATGAAGGGGTTTTCCGATCCACAGACGGCGGAACACAATGGCATCCGCTTAACAATGGATTGACAGGCGAGCTAATTTCCGCAGTCGCTGCTGTTGGAGAAACAGTATTTACGGGGACAGGCAGGGGTCTCTACCGTCTCGATTCAGGTGTTTGGAAGAAGTTACCGGTGGAGACATCAAGAGCCGTCTACTCTTTGACAGTGTCTAAGAATAATCTCTACGTTGGAACGGGTCCTGAGTTGTTGGGATTAACGCCAATAGCGACAGGACAAGTGGTGCCGACACGCACGTCCCCTTCAATCAAGATTTTCCATTCGGCTGACTTGGGAGCGTCGTGGGTTGAAATAACGCCCAGTTATAAAACAGTTTGGAGGATACCCTCTGGCATAACAATTTTGGCTGCTGGTGAAACGCTCTTCGCCTCAAGTGCTATGCATCAATATCGTTCAACAGACGGCGGACAAACTTGGACAGAGCTTTCAGGTGATACGGATATGATTATGATGAATAGTCTTCCAGCTGTGGTAGTGGACGAGACGACGTTTTACAAAGCAGGTCCCTTTGGCATTCATCGCACAACCGATGGTGGGAAGTCGTGGTCCCTACTTATAGACGGGATGGTGGGAACAAGGATAAAGGATCTGGTTGTGTTTAACAACAAATTATACGCGTATACTGGCTTCGCGGTGTATCAATCAACCGACGAAGGTGTGTCTTGGAAAAAACTCTCAATTGCTGAGATGGCTACTGGGAAGGGAACTATGATTATACATGAGTCATCACAGCCGAATCAGGCGCACGTCTACAACTTTTTTGATTCAAAATTGGTGGTTGCTAACAACAATCTCTATTTTCTTTCATCTAAAGATAACAGATTGTTAATTGTCCGCTTGTCTACAGATAGAGATACACGCAATAGCCCAATTCAAAACATACCTACTTTTGATGATGAAGCATCACTCGATAAGGTACAAACGAGTACCGAGGAAGTGAAAGAGCTGTACTTATCTAACAGTTCTAAAAGTAACCCGCTATCAATTGTTTCACCTCCTGTTCATGGACCACAGGTGAATGCCAGAAGGGTCCAAGTCTGTAATGATGTGTTCTACGGTGAATACGAACGCACTCTTTTTAGGTGGAGACGTGGTGATCCAGAGTGGACAAGCACGGGATTAACCGACAGGGGGCCATCGTTTGATGACGACTTCAGGATGAAACTCAAATTAGCCGTTTCGGGAGAGACCGTCTACGTAGGGCAACGCGATGGAAAACTGTTTCAGTCGTTTGATGAGGGGAACAGTTGGAGAGATGTTACGCCAAGTCTACCGCTTCATTTTGCACGTTTCAAAGAGATAACCTTTGTCGGTTCAACAGTTTATGTCGCAACAGACGAAGGGGTCTTGAGTTCAAAAACTGGCGCACACTGGCGCGTGATAACAGATGGTGCTGGGGAACGTCCCATCATAGATAAATTTGCTATGGACGGTATCAAAGTTTATGGTATCGGCGATGTGGGGGTCTATCGTTTGGACCCTCAAAGCCGATGGGAGCAGATATCTTCAGAAATGCCGGATGAGATCAGCGCGCTCGCTATCGCTAACAATAAACTCTATAGTGCTACTGAAGATCGGGGAATATTGCACATCTCGCTTGAAGGAGAATAAAATCTGTTACATAACCGGCATCGGATGCGTTTTGAAAACGCATTCGGTGCCAGTTTTTTTACAGGACACAATGCGTTCCGATAATTTTAAGTGATTTTTTCTAAAACCTGCGGATTAAACCCCGTAGGTTTTATTTTTAATGGAGCAAAAAAATGGATAGCAACAATACACATCCCCCCAACACAGAATCAGAACCCCGTCCCTCTGCCCTAAAGACATTGCGCCGTTTTTTCTTTGTGGCGTGGCATGTCAGTCCATTCGGAGCCATCGCACAAGCACTCCTAACACTCATCCACGGACTTATCCCCATTGGTATCCTCTGGGCGAGCCGGGGGCTGGTGAACTTCATCACAGCCGTTCTTGCTCAGGAAGCGGAACCTAGCTTAGAGACCGCAGCCCCTGGGGTGATCGCATTGGTCGGTTTGGCACTTTTTAGAAACATAACTGGCACTTATGACGGTTACTTGCGATGGAAGATGCAGAACCGTATTAAAGTTCATCAACAGCATGCCTTGATTGAAGCCGCAACACATATAGACTTTGCCCTCTTCGATCAGCCACAAACCTACGATCTGATACAACGGGCGCGGCAGGCGCTGGATCATCGACTCACCAATTTTCTGCGGTTTCTCACAGAGATTGGACAACTCTGCGTAACGCTTGTAGGATACGGTGTTCTCCTCTGGATCGCGGACCCGCTGCTCGTGCTTGTGGTGGTGTTACCCGCAATCCCTTCGGCGTGGTTCAAAGTTAAAACAGCCGAAAAGCAATACATCTACGATTACCATACAACACCCGTCCGTCGTATGATGGATTACATGATCGGTCTACTCCTCGGTTCATCATCTGGACAGGAGGTCAGACTCTATGGACTCTTTGATCGCTTTTTTGGACGCTGGCGAACAAACCACCGTAAATGGCGGAAAGAATCCGTCTCAATGATTTGGACGGAAATCAGAGCCTCTATCGGCACAACTATCGCCGAAATCGTTGCGTATGCGGTAGCAATCGGTATACTTGCGGCGCGCATTGTAGACGGGAATCTCACGCTCGGGGATTACGTTGTGCTTACCGGTGCAGCGGCAACCTTTCAAGGAAATATGGAGGGATTGCTGGGAAGCATACAAAACATATTCAGGGATTTACCCCTGCTTCGGGACCTGCATTTCTTCCTACAACGCGCAGAAAAGGCGCGCACACAAGCCGGAACAGAGACGTTTCCGCAGCCCTTACAGCAAGGATTGGAAGTTCGTAATTTACGCTTCCGATACCCGCAGGCAACTGATGATGTGCTACAAGATATAAATTTTCACGTGCGTCCCGGGGAAGTCGTGAGTATCGTGGGTGTCAATGGCGCGGGAAAATCGACACTCATCAAATTGTTGCTCGGTCTCTATCAGCCCGATGACGGCACAATCCGCTATGACGGTATGAACGCGAAGTCAATTGCGCCAGAACAGATTGCCCTTAACTGTGCCGCCGTTTTCCAAGATTTTACGCGGTTCCGCCGACCGGTACGGGAAGAACTCGTGCCGGGCCCGCCAGGTCTCCATATTGACGATGATACCCTCTGGAATGTCATCAATGCCGTTGGCATCGCGGAGCGTTTTCAAACGCTTCCACACGGATTGGATACATATCTGGACCCTTCGCTCGGCAAAGATGGCGAAGGTGCCGAGTTATCCGGCGGGGAATGGCAAAAAGTCGCGCTTGCGCGGGCTTTGGCACGCAATCCGCAAGTCCTTGTCCTCGATGAACCAACTGCCGCGTTGGATCCACAGGCTGAAGTCGAACTCTACCAACGGTTTGTTGAACTTGCAGCAGGTCGGATGACGTTCCTGATTTCACACCGAATCGGATCCGCCCGTCTCGCCGATCGTATCTTGGTTCTGGATGCGGGACGTATTGTTGAAGACGGCACACATGAAACGTTACTTGCCAGAAATGGACGCTACGCCCAATTCTTTAGAGCACAGGCACACTGGTATCAGTAGAAACGGCTCATAGGCACGGAAATCATCTGTCTTGACCGAACCGCAACGGATAATTAATCAGGATAGTTCCAAAAACCGAGTTCGGAATGAAATGGAGAGGTTTTTGCTTGGGTGTTTCCTCTAGCTTTACGGAAATGGATGGCAAATGCCAATCCGACTGGATCGAACCGCAAGGAAAAATTAAAGAATGCAAAATATAAAAGAAACATTGAAGACATGGGGATCCGCAGTTAAAGACAGCATCGTCGCCTATATCCGAACCTTTGCGATCACTTGGCAGAACGGGGCATTGGCACTTTTGGGAGTCCTGCTGCTCACACTGTTGCTCGGTGTGGTGCCTGCCGGTCAGTTTTTTGTGACGGAACGCTTAGTCAATGCAATCACCGCCGCTATAGGAGATGCCAACTGGTGGCAACAAGTCGTTCCGTGGTTGATAGGACTGATCGGTTTACAAATTCTGAGTATCCTTGTCGATCATTTACGGGAACCGCTGCGTCTTCACGTGGGCGCAAACATTGAGACATGGATGAATGAGAATATCGTTCGGAAATCCAATACAATAGAATTGACTGAATTCCAGACCCCAGAATTTCAAAATGCGCTGGCGCGAGCCCGCGCGATGTCCGGCATAGAACTCGATGAAATTGTCTGGTGGATATTTGACAGTCTCCAACAACTAATCAGTGCCGTCGCACTCGGTATTGTGCTTTGGCGTTATCATCCGTTGCTGGCATTGCTTCCTATGGTCACAGGTTTAGCTTCGTGGTGGAGCGGTTCACGCTTTGCCGCCAGTGCTTACAATCTTGATGTAGAACAAACGCCACAGCGGCGAGAACGGGACGCATTAGAAGGGATTCTGACGGATCGCGGGGCAGGCAAAGAAGTGCGGTTATACCAAGCGCAGGACCTATGGATAACTCGCTGGCGAAATTTATGGACGGCGTTAATAGAGGAACAACAGGTAATTGAACGACGCAAATTCTTCGCACATCTTGCGATCGACATAGCCCGCGGTTTGTTATACGCTTGCTCGCTCATTCTCTTATTGCTGGAAGTCTTTCGGGGTGGATTGACGGTAGGGACCTATATTGCCGCTGCTGCTGCCCTCGTTCAATTGGATGGTATCTGGAACGAAGTCGTTAGTCATTTTCAGTGGATAGGAAACGAGATGCGCCGTTTATCAGGAGATTTATACCCGTTTTTAGATCGCCGCTCAGACACAATCAAAGCAAAGATAGGCGGCGAACACCCTTCAAAATCTCACACCAATCCATTCCAGACCCCTGAAGAACCTCCATATCTTCGGATAGAAAACGTTTCATTCCTCTATCCAAATACGCAAGTCCCCGTGCTAAATCATATAAACGTGACATTGAAAAAAGGGGAGCGAGTCGCACTGGTAGGACCCAACGGGGCAGGAAAAACGACATTGGCGCGTGTCCTTTTGGGACTCTACCGTCCACAGACAGGCACAATTCACGTAGGCGAGGTCTCCTTAACCGACGAGAATCGTCAAGCGTGGTTGACGCATTGCAGTGCGGTTTTTCAGGACTTCACCAGTTATCATCTCACTGCCCGTGAAAACATTATCTTTGGGGATTTAGAACATCCCGAGCGTATGGAAGAGGCATCAATTGCCGGAGGCGCAGCTTCAGTTGTTGAAGGACTCACCGCAGGTTACGAAACAACACTGGGTCCCACATTTGGCGGACGCGATCTCTCCGGTGGCGAATGGCAGCGTTTCGCGACAGCCAGGAGTTTCATGCGGGAAACCCCATGGCTCGTTGTCCTCGATGAACCGACTGCTGCACTCGATCCGCTCGCTGAACAGGCGATCTATGAACGATTTATTGAACGGAGTGCGGGACGGACATCGGTGTTAATTTCGCACCGTCTTTCCTCTGTCCGCACCTGTGATCGGATTCTCGTAATTGACAACGGAACAATTATTGAGGATGGCGACCATGAGACGCTATTGGCAAAAGATGGACTGTATGCCCAATTTTTCAAAGCACAAGCACAATGGTATCTTTAATTTTACCTTGCGGATAGGGAATGTGAGTTAGAATTTTAACATTCTTTATGTTCGAGTCGAAGAAACACTACTCCGATTTGAGGTTCGCCGCCAGGATTTCAATCAGTTCTGCCAAGGTCGGAAACTCGTCCCGTGCCTCAGGCGGGAGATCCGCAAGGTGCGTGTCACCCACGAAGCGATACATGTCCGCCGCGCCTGTCAAGATATTCGGGGTCAACCCGACATGCGCAAAGGTTGCTGAAATCTCTTCCATCTCACCGATCCAGCGTCTCGCTTTTGGTGGCATGCTCGGTAGTCCCTTTTCCATCCTTTCAAAGAGTGCGGACTGGCTCAATTGAAACTCCGCAGTGAGTGCCTCTGAAACCCCTAACAGGGATGCCGCTGTGAGCAATTCGGTGCAGAGCGCTGTCAATCCTTTGGTTAAGGAGGCGTAACACATCTTAATCGCTGAGGCGAATCCTATCTCTGCGCCGATTGCCCGTATATCTAACCCATGATTGTTGAGTTCTGAAAATAGGTTAAGGTCGGGTCCCGATGTGTAGAACCGCGTTGCTCCGGGTGTGCGAGGCGGTGGACCGATAATGGACGCATCCACGAACGTTCCACCCGCCGAGGTAATGAGATCCTCCAATTGACGAACCGTCTGTGGTGCGATGGCATTGCAATCGGCATAAGCTAAGGTTGTGTCGACCCGCTGCAGCGTTTCTGCAACGATAGACGCTGCGGACATCGCCTGGGCAGGCACCATGATTGAGAGGATAAGATCGGCTTCGGTGACGAATCGTGGATATGTTGGGACATCCACAATGCCTGCTTTCTCAGCAAGCTGCCGAGTGCGCTGACTCCTTCCTTCCAGACAGGTGATGACACGCAAACCGTTTTGACGAAGCACATTCCCGACAGTGTGCCCCATATCACCGGGACTTAATATTCCAACAGTGCTGAGCATAGATGACCTCTCCTCTTTTTTTCGACATAACTTGCGCAATATCTATCTTCAGGACTTACGCAAAGTCAGAGAATTAGGTTTATATGACGCAATCGGTGCGGTTAGAATGCACCTCGCATGAATCAACGGTATGAATGCCGTGTGGCATTCACCGGGGCGAGTACGCCGCAAAACCGCACCTACCGCGGCAGTGCGTAAGTCCTATATCTTAAATGTGAACGCCGATAGTGTTAAATGCCTTGAACACTAATACCGCACCGAGCAGGATGACGACGGCAGCACTCATAATCGGTAGACGTTGTAGCCAAATACCTTCGCCCGTGAAACGCGCAATCACCGGTTTTGCCATCACCATCAGGATACCGATAGCGACCAACACAGCGGCAAGCCCTAATGAGAAGGCACATAGGATAATTAGACCCCATACAAGTTTGCCAAGACTAATCGCGAATAGGAGCCCGATGAGCGCATCGACGCAGGGCACAATACCGCCAGAGATACCGAGCGATAGTAAACCCCAAAAACCGGTCCGCTCTGGAGGGGCATGGCTATGCGTCCGCCCACCATGACTGTGTGTATGCGTGTGGTCATGTGAATGTCCAGGGTCATCATCATGCGAATGGTCATGTGAATGATCGTGTCCGTGATCGTGATCGTCTGCATGCGGGTGGTTGTGATCGTGGTCATGTGAATGATCATGATCGTGTGAGTGCCCGTGATCATGGTCGTGTGGAGGGTGTGTATGCCCATGACCGCGGTTGCGCGCGCCACCGCTATAATACTGCTTCATGTTTCTGGCAAGCAGCCACGCCCCGATCCCAACAATCAAAGCGCCAGAGAACAGGCTCAACCACGGAACGATATCCTCCGGGGCAAACTCTTGTGCTACCAACATGACGACGCCGAGTGCTACAACACTGAAGGTATGCGTAAAGGTAACGACAAGCCCAAGGAATACCGCGTCAATGACCCTACCTTTAGAACCGACGAGGTAGGCAGCCACTATGGCTTTGCCGTGTCCGGGTGTTAAAGCGTGCAATCCCCCTAACACAAACGAAACAACAAGGGCAACAATTGCCAGTTGAAGCGTAAGCGGTTGATTTATTAACTCTTTTATCCGGTCGCCTGAATGCTCATGCCCTTCATCAGCAAAAACGAATGCGCACGCCATAACACCGATAAAAATGATACTGGCTTGCAATACACGCTTGCAAGTTACACTGCTAAAACAGAGATAAAGTTTCTTCAAAGCTTATTAAATCCTTGCGAATTTCTGGAAACGTCTATCAGCGACGACTTCACTGACATAGATATTCCCGTTTGAATCAATCCAGATGCCGTGTGGGGAATCACTGAACTGTCCGGGGGCATCTCCCTTCTCGCCCCACCGTCCGATGACTTCACCCTCAAGCGTCATGATACTGATGCGCTGCCCACCTTCAGCGATGTGAATGATGTTATCACTATCAATGAAGAGATCGTTCGGGGAACGGAGGTCTGTCCACTCAGTTAAGTATTCGCCGTTGTTGTTAAAAATCTGGCAGCGAAGGTTCCCACGATCAAGAATATAAACGCGATCGTTATGGTCGACCGTAACATCGTGTGGGAGGTTAAATTCGCCAGGTCCCGTGCCGGGTGCCCCCCATGAGACGATAACCTCGCCATCGGCAGTCATTCGGTGCACTCGCGACTGTCCATAGCCATCAGAGACGTACATCTCCCCAGATGTTGAAAGCACAGCGCGCGTCGGTTCATTAAAAGGCCCTCCCGGTGCTCCGGGTTGGTTGACAGTGCCGAACGTCTCTAACAACTCCCCATCAAGGGAAAATTTCCGCACTGTATGATCGACGGTGTCTGTGGTATAGATTTCATCGTCGGGACTTATCCAGATACCGTGGGGTTTCTGAAAAATATCCTTACCCCATTCAGTTACGAATGTGCCATCCGCCTCAAAAACGAGCATAGCCGGCTGTGGACTCCGATTATAGACATAGACTCTGTCATTGGAATCACACGCTACGCCCGAAACGAGCCCGAGTTGTGGAATCATACCCCACCCTTCCACGACTTCATACTGATAATCACCCGTTCCAAAAGTTGCCATGGTCATTCCTCCTATTCGGTATGAACGTTTACATACTTAGCGACAATAGATTTCAGAATTTGAACGATAGGGTTTCAAGTCTGATAATACCTAATTTTGGGATATATTGCAACGATTTTAAAAGATCCCATTTATAAACAGAACTGCGCGGGTCAGATCGCCTTCCTGAAAACCTGTGGCGTAGAGAATATTCGTTTCATCAATATAGGTATATCGGTTTTTCCCGAAGAAATGTGTGATTTCAAAATTCAAGCGGAACGTTCGACTTAAGTCGTAATGGATCCCCGCCCCCCAGTCGGAGAGATTCGCATTGAAGTCAAAGAAGCGGTAATTGAAACTGTCAAGCGCATCGTTGATGAAATCGAGGCGGATGACGCTAAAGTAGGCAAAAGCCCGGACTTCCCGATAGTTGTAGAGACTGTGATCACGAACCCATGTAAAGTCAAGCTGAATGCGATCGTCCCAAGTGTTCTCAGTCGCCCGATCGTCTTGATTGAAGCGTCCGCGGAAGTCCTCGAAATCCCGTGCCCGGTAATAACTCGTATCGGTCATTCGGATATAAGTGAGTCGATTTGACACTGCGATGCGGTATGATTCATTGAGATCATAAGAAAAAATTAAATTTGCATGTGCCGCATCCTGAATAATCTGTTCATCAAAATCGGACTTGGTATGAAGATCTGCGTCCAAATCATCTTGGTTGTCAATTTCAACGTCGTGTAGGTCGCGTGTATACCGGAGTTTGAGTTCCGTTTGAAACATTGAAGATATCAATGACGTGGTCGGCGCGTATTTCCTAAATCGCAATTCTGCTGGATTCAGATAGTAAAGGTTCCCATGTCCGTCAATGCCTTTGAGTTGGAGTGCGACATCTGTCTCAACTTCTCGTCGAAACGGGACAAGAAGTTTCTGCATGTAGGTGCCATCTGTGGTAAACCGCTGGATGCGCCGCAGCCGATAGCGAAACTGTCTTGTATAGCCATCGTAGCGTCGCGTCGGATCGTCAAGCCGTTTCGGAAGCGTGGAGGCGAAATCCTTTAAGTACTTCGCTGTATCCGCGACAAGGAGCGTTCCGTCCGCCAATGCCGCTATCCGAAAAGGTGCGATAAATTCCGCCGCTGCGTCGCCGTACCTGCCAAAGTCACGCTCGAACCTCCCATCGGCACTGTATTTCAGGACCCGATGCCCCTTTTCATCAACAACATAGAGATTCCCAACTTTATCCACTGCCATATCCGCGGGCCGCGCGACGTGTCCTGATCCAGGTTGATCCAAGAAATAGCGGGCAACGGTTTTGCCGTTCGCATCAAGTTTGACAATAAGTTTATTCGGGACATCTCTGTCGCAAACATAGAGATTGTTGTGAGGGTCAATCGCTAATAAAAATTCTCGTTTCGTGTTTCCCTGTGGAATAATCAGGGCATAATTACCGTCTGCGTCCAAACCAGGGGCAGCGGCTTCCAGAGGCTTTATCCGTTGGCTCAAATCTTGAATCGGATAACTTGCGACAAATACTCCGTGTGCGTCAAACTTATGGATACATGGACCGTAGTTGAAGACTTTAGGACCCTGTGCTTCTCGTAGGGGTGCGTCTGAGATCTCCACGAACATCCAGTCCATTACATAGATACTACTATCCGTGCCAATAGCGATAGCCGTAGGGTTAATGAACCGAAATTTGCTCTCTGCCTTCATCTGGATGTCAAATGCGAACTCCCCGGTTCCATTGAACTTCTGGATCCGGAAGTTATCTGTATCCGTTACGTAGATAGCACCATCAGGTCCAAACGCCATGAACAAGGTTTTAGCGAATTGCGCTTCGCCCGCCCCTTTTTCACCGAACGCATTAACGAATTTGAATTCCTGCGCGGCGTGTACAGGCACTGAAAGCAGGAGTAGCAAACAAAACGTCAAGTTTTTCAAATTTTTAAGGTGTCCTTTTTTATTTTCCTTGCGGGGAAACAACCTGTCTCTAAACGCTAAAGCGCATTCCTTAGACCTGAAGAAATACGCAGAAATACGCAGAAACACCCAAGCAAAGACCCCTATCAAAAACCCCAAGCAAACCCCTCCATTACATGACGGGCTCACGTTTTGGAATTGCTGGCACTTTTTTGGATATTGTCCAAGATACCATTGATAAATTTAGGGGAGTCTGGCGTGCTGTAAGATTTAGCGATCTCAATCGCCTCGTTAATGGAGGTTGCTGGATCAATATCGTCGAGATAGAGAATCTCATAAGTCGCACATCGCAGAATAGAGAGATCCACGACAGGCATCCGGTGGAGTTGCCAATTTTTGGATGTGTTTTGAAGTAATGTATCAATTGCTTCCAGATGCGCAGTCGTGCCTTCAACAAGTTCCAGAGCGAAAGGCCGGAGTTCTACCGATGTGTCTTGACTTTCCCAAAACCGCTTGATAACGATGGGTGCTGGTGCAGCGGTAAGTTGAATCTGATACAGTATTTGCATCGCAACGATGCGAGATCGCCTACGAAGAGACATTTTTTAATTATACCTTGCGGAGAAATTACGGTCATACTATCTTTGAAGTGCGTTTCTCGAATCTGAAGAAATACCCTATCAAAAACCCTGTGTGTTGTTGCAGGCTACCCATTTCATTAAGGACTACGGTCTTTCCAAACCCACACAATCTAACTCAGAACGCTAACGCGCAGACTTTTTCGCATACGCTACTTTGTATTATACACGGTTTCGGAGGGCATGTCAAATAAAACTCCAGAGATATTCAGTTCTTTTGCTGGTGCGATCTCCGGATCCGTAATTTTAGAGATGGTCGGTTGTCAGCACCTAACCGAGAAGAGCGTTAAAAAACAACTTAAACGTCCCACGGGTTTGTGCACGAAACTGCGGTCGAAATCCGAAAAGAATGACACGTCCGGCACCATACTGCGCCGAGACCATAGCTGCCTGTTCCGCGAGGTGGTCTTCGCCAACAAGCCAGCCGCTTTTCAAGATATCCCTTTCTGGATATTGAACAACGAGCTCGTATCTTTCGCTGAAGCGTGAGGGTTGAATCTCGAATGCCGGGCTATCCCAGAACAGTATGAGTGCCTCATCAGGCATACCGTACCCGAGTGGATGAGTTGTGTCAACGGTTGCTTTCAACGTCGAGCCGGGACAAAAGAACGACTTCGATGACTTCCCTTTAAGGCTATTGCTGACCTGTAAATCCAATTTCTCAATCGCAAACGCACACGCTTCGTTCAAGGCAAGTAGCGTGCCTCCTGCTTCGACGAACTGCTTAATCGCTTTGACACCCTCCTTACCGATACCGCTCCGATACGCTGGCGGAACGTCGAACTCCTTCGATTCATCTGCGTCGGCTTCGTCCTTTTCCGCGTTGCCGACGATGCTGTGGGTCGCGTCGCTGGGGAGTATGAAAACGTCAAGCCGCTGCCTCAGGTCGCCACCCGTGATGTCGTCGTCTTTCAAGGTGCAATAAGGGAATCCGAACTGTTCGAGGACCAATCGCGTCCACCCTTCATCCATATTACCACCGTGGTATCGCTGGTACATGCCGACGCGTAATTGTTGGACTTCATGCCGAGAGACCGAAAGTTCCTGTTCTAAGGCATAGAACGTAATCCCAGAATTGAGCATATATCCCTCAAGTGCCTCTTTGAATCCAGCAGGTACCACAAACGCTCCCGGTGGAAATTGCGTATCACCGACTTCGATGGCTTCATCAACCCGTATGACTTGGATGTCTCGCGCCAGCAACTCGTTGACGCGTCCGAAACTTTCGTTGAGTCGCCCGTCGAAGATATAGCCAAATTCCGATTCACCAACCAACCGCCCCGTGGGCTGCTCTGAGGTTATGAGCGGCGTGAAAATAGCGTTATCGCACACCAAAGCATCGACAGGTTCGACATTCACCCCCATAAACTCTGCGATTGTATCCGTCGCCGTGTCATACGGTCGATTTGGCGTCCCGTCGGGTGTGCGGGTCCAAGCGTCATCAGGGAAAAAGGTCTGTCCGAGCAGGGTTTTGATGATCGCCATTTTCGGTTGATTGAGGAAAATGGCGTATGTACCCGCCGGATAGGTTACATCATTGGCGGTGAAGGCTTGCGTTGCTTTCCGGATGTCAATCCCTTGCGCGAGCAGTTTATTAATCAGATCCACGACAGTCAAGGCATCATGCTGTATCGGACGGATGAGGTATGCCTTTGGTGTCCCTGCCGCGCCACGCGCCGTCTGCCGCTTCGCTTTCAGATATGCGTTCGACAAGATGGTATCCTTGTGCCGCGCGGCTAAATCAAGCAAACCCCACGCTGCAATCTTCTGTTGCTCGACGATGTCGCGTAATCGCCACCAACCGCCCTGCCATGGATGTGGGAAATTGGTCTGCGGTTTATAATGCGGAAACGCTCTGAGTCGGCCCCCTTGGGATTTTAATTGCCCTTTGTGAATATATAGAGGTGTCGCCAACTGGATGTGTGCAGATTCGGTCAACATGCTGGCGATGTTGTGGTAATTCCCGATCCAGTGGAATCCGAGGTGACTCCACGCTGGAAATTGTGCGGCATTCAGGACGCCTGTCTTACCCGCTTCCTCGAGTCTGTATGCCATGTGCGCCCCGTACCAGCTTATTTCTCGCCAGACGAGCGGGTCGGCATGCGGGTGAATCGGTTCACAATAAGGCGCGAGGTAGAGGCGTGCCCCGTAACTCCCCATCTCGTGGTGGTCTTGGAACACTTGTGGGTGCCACTCCTGAAACAGAATCCGTGCGACGTATTGCGATTCAACCAGATTCAACATAAAGGCGTCACGGTTGTTGTCGTGCCCAGAATATTTATGGTAGAGCCACGGAAGATTACAGCCCTCGTATTCGGTATCAAGATATTTATTGTACCAATCTGTGGTCATAATCAATCCGTCCGGGTTCAAGCACGGAAACATCAGGAAAATCACGTTATCAAGAATGCGTTGGGTTTCCGCATCGGTTTTGGTTATCAAATCGTAGGTAAGTTCCGATGCCATCTGTGTGCTTCCGATCTCCGTGGCGTGAATGCCCATTGACTGACAGATCACAGCCTTTCCCTCACCGATCAGCGATTTCGCTGCATCTTCCGAGAGTCCCCGGGCATCGCTTATTTGGGCGTTGACCGCTTGCAGACGCTCTAAATTCGCCAGATTTTGTGGCGATGAGATGAAGGCTAACAGAAACGGGTTCCCTTCTGTGGAGGGACCCATATCAATGACTCGCAGGCAGTCGCTCTCCTGCGCTAACAGCCGCAGGTACGCAACGATCTTATCCCAAGCGGCGATCTTACGGTCAGAGCCAAGTTGGAATCCAAAGAATGCTTCGGGGGAAGTTACTTGATAGTTCATGAGGTCTCCTTTTTCGATGATGGGTGCTTGACAATGCTGGCATGCAGATTTTATCACGATTCCTTGAAAAATTGAACAGAAATTCCTATGACCCCTATGGTGTGCTTAGAAACCGCACCTACCGGACCCGGGGTAAAAGGTCTGTTTATTTTTCACGTTTACTATAGATTCCCCTACCCGCAAAAATGTCCCCTTAAATTTCAAATTTTACTATAATAACCCAAGCTGCTACCTTATGGAACATAAGCAAGAATTGTAGAGGTAGGCACCATAGAGAACCAGAATTAGAGGAAATTCCTTGTATTTTTAAACGAAAATGCTATATCCCTGTCTAAAACGTTGTAAGTAGCAATGTGGGTTATAATATGTCAAAAAAGCGTTACATTGCTTGAAATACTTGACAATTCTGTGAAAAACTTTTAGAATTCCGCGTATTAACCTTAGCGCAAACACCTCCATTTCATTACGGACTACAGATTTTGGTAGCAGACAAGCAGAAAAAGGCTTTTAATTATTCCTTGCGGTAAAACAATGTGAATTAGCACTCTAACACTTCTCTCTTAAATCCGTCCTCCATTTCATTACGGACTACAAATTTTGGTAGCAGACAAGCAGAAAAAGGAAGAAACTTGTGAATTTACACAAACGGGAATATGGGACCGTCGCTGGACCACACCCTCGCACTGCGCAAGCGGGGTTTGAAATGCTTCTTGCGGGTGGGAACGCCGTTGATGCCGCTGTTGCCGCTGCTTTTGCGGAAGGTGTTGTAGAGCCTTCGCACAACGGTATCGCGGGCTACGGAGGCTGTGTTCTTATCTATCGCAAGCAGATGCAAGACGTCATCGCAATAGACTACAACACTGCAGCACCTGCAGCTGCTTCTGAGGAAATGTTTACGATTGAAGATGCCCCCGATGTGCCTGCTGGTTACCGAGTGCCCGGACGTGTAAACGTTCACGGACCCTTGTCTATCGGTGTGCCAGGGGTTGTTGCTGGTTTATGCTTGACTTTAGAGGAGTTCGGGAGTCTGCCACTCACAGAAGTCCTGAAACCCGCCATCAATTCTGCCCGCTACGGTTATGCGCCGAACAGCGCGAATCGCGGTGGGATCGCAGGAAATGCGGAACGATGGAAACAGGACTTCCCTGAAACGGCACGGGTTTTCCTCAAAAATGGCAGACCCCCGAAGAAAGGGGAAACACTCACCAATCCTGAACTTGCCCGAACTTTGGAAGCCGTTGCTGAAGGTGGACACGCCGCATTCTATGAAGGTGCTATAGCGGAAACCATCGCAAACCACATTCAGGAATTAGGTGGATGCCTCACCGTGGACGACCTCAAGAACTACCGTCCGATCATCACAGAACCTTACAGAATTCAGTATCGAGACTACTCGGTCTATACGGCACCGCTCGGTGCTGGTGGATTGACCACTTTACAGATGCTGCGGTTGGTAGAGGGGTTTGACGTCGCAGCGATGTCTGTCTCTGAAAGGTTTCATCTTTTCGCTGAAGCCATGAAAATCTGCTGGCCCGAAAGACTTCGGCGATTCGGGGATCCAACGTTCGTTGATATAGATATTGAAACGGAACTCTCCGACAGTTTCACGGCTACACTCAGTGAGAAACTGAAGGCTGGGCTTGAAGTCCCGCAACCGGGGGAGGTTGTCTACCACGAACCGATGAACTGCACGAGTCACATCTCTACTGCGGATGCACAGGGGAACATGGTATCTCTTACGCAAACGCACGGGGGTGGCTTCGGTTCAATGGTGACAGTCCCAGGCACCGGACTCCTCTTCGGACACGGGGTCGGACGTTTCGATCCCCGACCGGGAATTGCGAACTCAGTGGGACCGGGGAAACGCCCACTTCACAACATGGCTCCGTTTCTCGCCACACGGGATGGCAAACCTTTCGCCACTTACGGTATCCCTGGCGGCAGAACTATCCCGAACAATCAGCTTAACATCAGCGTCAGTCTTATAGATTTACAAGTCTCAATGCAGCAAGCGCTGGACGCACCACGGTTCCACTCCGACGGTGCCGAACCGATCCAAGTCGAACCTCGTGCCGGTGAAGATGTGCTCGCAGCGTTAAGAGAACTCGGGCACGAAGTTACGCCAAGTGCAGGTATCGGAGGTCCAGGACACGGTGTTCGTGTCTCGGACGATGGAACGCATCATGACGGTGGGACGGATCCGCGTGGTGAAGGTAAGGTAATGGGGAAATAAGAGGAGATCTGGCAATGGTTTTCCGTAACGATGCACTCGCTGGACGACACATCGTTATTTCCGGCGGGTGCGGAGCGATCGGACTCGGAATCGTCAAAAAATTAATGGCACACGGCGCGAGCATAACGGTGAACGACATCCTGACGGATCAACAGGCAGCAGACCGACTTAGTGAGAACGGCATTGATCTCTCGAGAATAAACTACGTCAAAGCAGATCTGACGGACACCGATGAAACCGATATGCTGGTAAAGACGGCTCGCGAACGGTTTGGACCTATCCACGTCGCTTTGTGTCATATCGGTATGGTAATTCCGAAACCGTTGTTGGAATACAGAGCAGACGAGTGGGATGAGACGATGGCAGTTAATGTTCGGACAGCGTTCTTATTGGGCAGTGTCGCATCCCGTTCAATGCTTGAAGACGGTATTAAAGGACACCTCATTTTTACGACATCTTGGGTCGCTGATGTGCCGTGGCCTGAGATTGGACCGTATAACGCCAGCAAGGCTGCAATGAAGCAGTTAATGCGTTCCTTTGCAAGGGAACTCGCCGACAAAGGTATTCGCGCCAACGCAGTCGCCCCCGGGATCGTCAGTGTTGGACTTGCCAAACAACAGTGGGATACCGATCCAACCTATCGCGCTCGGGCGCAGAAAGCCATCCCCCTTGGCGTTATGCAACCGCTTGATTCGGTGGCAGACGCCTTTCTATTTCTCTGCAGCGCAGCTGCAGATTATATGACTGGAACAGTGCTACTCGTAGATGGCGGATGTAGTCTGTATCCAATGGATGACGCCTAATTCACAAAGAATAGGTGCTACAAATTTCGTGTGATTTGGTAAGCAGGTTTCGGTAGCAGGCGGTTCACTCTATTTGAAACCAAAGCCGAGGCCCGAAACTCTTTAGAAGTAACGACATCAATTGCGATTTCAACCTCGTGCTGCATAAAAGGCACGAAAAGACGGAGACATTATGTCACAATTTGTAAAAGCCGCAACAACCGACCAGATTGAACCCGGTAAATGTATTGGTGTGAAAGTTGAAGGTGTTTTCATCGGTATCTACAATGTGAAGGGCGAGTATTACGCCATGAACAACATCTGCCCACACCTCGGTGGGGTTTTGAGTTACGGCTTTTTAGATAACAACTGTGTTACCTGCCCACTCCACATGTGGGAGTTTGATGTGACGACAGGCGAATGTGTGTGGCCGGGTGAGGAGAAACTACCCACCTATCCTATTAAAGTGGAGGGTGAAGACATCCTTGTGAATGTGGAAACGCCTCTCGTGTAGGGGCGAGGTTACCTCACTCCTACTTGGTAGAACGGCGCGGTCCTCCGATCGCGCCCTTTGAAAAAAAGGAGAAAGATTATGGCATATCTGATCACCGGTGGCATGGGGTGCATCGGTACTTACGTCATCCGCGACCTATTGACCGCCGGTGAAAAGGTAGTCGTTTACGATTTCGCTTACGACCTAACGATCCCGAAAATGGTCCTCACGGATGAACACCTTGAAGGGTTCACCTTTGTGCAGGGGGACATCACCGATCTACCCCATATCTTACGCACTGTCCAAGACCATGAGATTGATCGGATCATCCATCTCGCCTCGTGGCAGGTGCCAGCGTGTAATGCGAATCCACCAGAAGCCTTAAAGGTGGTTTGCGAAGGCACGATCAACATATTGGAAGCGGCTCGTATTTTCAACCTCAAACGTGTCGTGTGGGCAAGCAGTGTGGCTGTCTTTGGAGCACCTGAGGATTACAACCACGAACAGATTCTCAATGATGCGCCCCACTATCCAAAGTTTATCTATGGGGCATGCAAATCCCTCAACGAGAGATACGCGATGCACTATTTTGATGCCTACGGTGTGGATTCGATCGGACTTCGGTTTACTGCGGTCTATGGGGTCGGTAGGACCCGCGGCATGAGTTCATTCACGACGCAAATGATTGAAGCAGTGGCGTTAGGTAAACCACACGTCTGTCCGTTCGGCGATGATGCCGTGGATTGGCAGTATGTAGAGGATGTAGCTCGTTCGATTGTTGTCTCTTGCACCTGTCCAACAACGCGAACACGTGTCTTCAATGTGAAGGGCGGTATCCGACCGGTCAAGGACGGCGTGGCATACCTGAAGACCTTGGTGCCTGATGCACAGATTACACTGGAGCCAGGGGTGTTTGGAATCTCGTGGGACTACGACGCAACACCTATCGCTGAGGAGATGGGATTTACGCCTGATTACACGATGGAGCGCGGAATCCTGAAAACGTTCAATCGCTTCCGGGAGCGCGCCGGGTTGGCGCAGATATAGGCGCTATTGGGCAGAGCGCATTTTGTCTATTGGATAATGAATGAAAGAACGATGATGATGTTGTTCAACATTCAACCTAATAGTACTTTTTCATCTGTGCCCAAGTGACAGCCAACTTCCCGCGGGCATCGACAGATAGTACCTGTTCCCACGGGATATTCTTTCCTTTGGAATCGGCTTGATGTATATCATCAAAATTCGGATGTCCCCATCCGCCGCTATTGTTATCCACAACAACAATTTGGGCGGTATCGCCTTTGAATTCGGAGACATCCCATTCTACCCGCGCCATCGTTTCGGTAGCCTTCCCTGTTGCTGTGCGCGCGACTTTTCCTTTAATCTCAAGGTTAACACAACATGGAGCAGGATCATCTTTCCACGGGTGATTGCCGCCACCGATGAGGAAGTTCATCGTCTCACCAATAATCGTGAATTCGATCGAGGTGAGGGTGCCTTGCGGTCCATCGCCCTGCGTAGCACCTGGATTTTGTCCAAGTTTTTTCCCTTTATCCGGACCTTGATACTTTTCGTATAACCCTAACCACCAATCCCCTTGATGTTCAGAGGGCTGACCGCGGTTCCGTGCTGTTGGGTTATCTCCCCAGGTAGGCTGGAAATCGAATGCCTCTCCATCTGTCTCCCAGTCCGTGAGGTCGCCCGTCTCGAAATCGTTGTTGAACGCCCGCGCCGAGGCGGTGTTAGCAGGCAGAATTAACAGTATCAGGAGGACGGAGGGTATCATGAGCGAGAACACTGTTTTTTTCATGAGATGCGTCTCCTTCTGTTTGTAAAAAGTTATGGGTTTCGAGTTATTTGGGCAGGAACTTGTGAACACGCGTCTGAAAGTTGAACAACACCATCACTCCTCATTATACACCATTGTGAAAATAATGTTAAGGAAAATTGTGAATTCCGGAAGGTTCTACCTCTGTCCTCCATTCCAGCATCATGTAAAGAGGTTCCATAGAATCCTAAAAATTCCTACTATAGTAAAACCAAAAATAAGTGAACATTCGTAGCACAAACTGTCCAGTTTGTGCAGGGGTGGCACGCAAACTAACAGTTTGTGCTACAATTGAGGTGCCCAAGTAATTATTGACTCTACTATAAACATGAAAACTTTCGGCTTATAAGCTTCTCTGCGATTCGCTTAAACATGTTGTCTCCTACCATGACGCAAGTTTAATTACTACCAAATTGCATCGAAAATATGGATAATTCCGACGATTACAGTACTTACTCCAGCAATCATCAAACATATCACCAATATTTTACGACGGGTAATAGAGGCCCTCCGCGTAACAAGGAGGATCCATCCCATCATTGCGCCACCGTTTAAAAGATACGCTATCCCCTTTTCCCACTCTGGCATTATCAAAGGCTCACCTGAAAGAACCACCCTTATTGTCAGAATACCATAAAGTAGAGAATAGACACCTGCGAGAGCAAAAAGAACAACAGCAACGTGCGGTGGACGCGATACAGGCGATATTTTTAGAACTATAAATATCCACGCCAAAACTCCCAGACTTGAACATATTAAAGTAACACTCGCTACCCAACTATCGGCTATCTCTGCCGGAGTTTCAGCAAAGAGTCTTTCTAAAAGTGTAGCAATTGTCAACCCACCAATAGCACCCCCGCAGGCAATCATAATACAACTGGCAGTAGCAATAAAAACAGAAGCTCTTTTAATGGATAAGGGACTGATACCCAAACCAATCAACATGAGGCTAAGGCCAATCAATGTAAATATACTTTCGATATCGGGTCGCAATACGAAAAGCACGAAAACCGAAAACGCTTGTGCTGTTTCCCAAGACCCTTGATTGTTTCGTGTTGGTTTCTCAAGCATCTCGCTCCCTCCTTCAAGGCTATCATATCATAGACTGGAGTTGATTTGGAAAAAATGAGGGATGGGCAGTCTATAATGAAGAAACATCCAAGCAAATAAACGCTACCAGACTCAAGAGCGGATTGGAAATACACACGGTTTGTGGCTCAGAATCGGTGCGGTTCCAAACCGCACCTACCTTGACGAGGAAACAGCGGCACACTTACAGTAATTTATAGTCGACAATCTGTCTTGCGAAAATCAATCCAATGACGCAGACAATCGCTGTCAACGTCCGCTTTTCGCTTTTGATGGCGCGTGTCCAAGAAAAATCGTGAGGAGAGGGTTCGGGATAGGGATGAAATTGCGGAATAAAGCGAGGCACCCGCGCTCGGTATGCCTGATAGACCGGACCGCAGGATTCCAGCAAGTAAGTTTCTTCTACCGCAATAATCGAAAGGTATTGGAAGAAATAACCGATAACAAATACGGCGACCAGCCAATAGACATTCGCGACGAGGCAGACACCGAGGCTTAGGAAAAAATTACCAAGATAGAGCGGATTGCGGACGTAACGATAGGGACCTGTTGTGACAAGGTCGCGGGCAGCCCCAAGGGTTCTGGCACGGGTGGATGCTCCGGCATATCCGACCGCCCATATCCTGAGAAACTCACCGACAGCAATGAACAACGCGCCAATGACTACGGTGTACCACACAGGTTCAGCAAAATAGAGGAGTGCGAGGATGAAAGGGATAGGCGTGAAACTGCGAATTTTGAAGAAGAAGTTGCCAATTTTTTTAATTTTCCTTGCGGTTCGGTGAAGTCGGTTTTTACTTTTATATGCCTCTCCGTATAGCCGCCCTCCATTTCATTACGGGCTATTGGCTCTGGGCTTACCCATACACTCTTCGCCTAATTTTCCTTGCGGTTCGGTGAAGTCGGTTTGATTATTTCGGGGTGCGCCAGATCATGATACCCCCCACAATAGCGTAGAGGATGTTCGCGCCCCAACAGGCGAGAAAGGGATGAAGTTTTCCACTTTCACTCAATCCCTCAAGCGTTGCGAAGGAGAGTGCCCAATAGATAAAAGAGAGGAAGAAAGCCATCACGAGCCCCGCGAAGAAACCTGCTCTCCCAAAACGGATCGCAATAGGCGCGCCAAGCATAATAACAACAACAGCAGCGAACGGGTACGCTGTTTTGTGATACAATTTTACCTGCTCTTTGCGCGAAATCTGTCCGGCCTCCTGCTTATAGGCGATCTGTTGTCGGAGCTCTTCGATTGTCATTGCTCTCGGATCTTTTTCACTCCCAATAAAACGGGCGGGATCCTCGTGCCGTTCAATCGCATAACTATCAAAGGCTTCATAACCAACCTCTACCCCGCCTTCAAAGTGGCGAATGTATCCGTCCGTTAGTTGCCAGTGGGTAGCGGTCCACTCCGCTGCCTTTGCGAAGGTTACGCGAGCGAGTTTCCCTTCTGTATCATGTTCATAGATGGTGAGTTGTTGGATTTTACGTGCGTCCAAAGCAATCCGCTGCGAGTAAAAGATGCGGTCGTCTTTGCCTTTAAAGACGATGTTTCTGCCGCGACGCGGTCTAACGTTATTTTGTAAAAGATGTGCTTCATGAAACGCGGGTGCCGCGACGCGGTTATAAAAAAGCGCGAAGAATCCACAAATAACGATCATTACAATCAAAATAGGAACGAGGAGCCGGTAAACGCTAAGCCCTCCCGCCTTCATAGCAGTGAACTCGTTGCTTTGGACCATCCTACCCAGCACAAAAAAGATAGCAACAAATGCAGCAACAGGCACTACCTCCATAATCCGACGGGGGGCTTGGTAGAGAACAATTTTAACAGCCGTCATATAAGCGACATCGTCATCAAACTTCTTGATGTCCTTATCCAGCAAACGGACGATAATAATCAGTGCAATAAAAAATAAAAGCCCCACAAAAAAGGCTTTCAGGTATTCGCGAAGCAGGTATCGATCTAAAATATTCAATTTTTAATTATACCTTGCGGAATAAGGACATGGAACTGGCAGTCAAGTGCCTTTCTTAAATCTGAAGACATACCCAAGCAAAAACCCCTCCACTACGTTACGGACTACAGGCTTTGGATTTCGAGAAAAACTATAGGCATTGACAACTGACTGCTGATCGCTTCTTTTCAGCTATGATTCGGCTTTCCTATTGACGACAAGCGTCAGTTTGTCTCGACCACGCCACGTCCGCAGCGTTCCTTCGGCTATCATGCGGACACTCAGAAAAATGCCGAACGCACCAATAACAATATTGGGAAGCCACATGGCAAGGGCAGGGGACACCATGCCGTTCAAACCCGCACTTTGACCGATTTGAAGCAGTAAGTAGTAAACCAAGATGACAGTTAAGCCGATGCCAAACCCAATCATCTTGCCTCCGTGTTTTACCATCAACCCAAGCGGCACGCCCATTAATCCGAACGCTAAACACGCGAAAGGGATAGAAAACTTTTTGTGATATTCTACCTCCGCCAAACGGAGTCTACTACGGGCATAATCAGGATTCTGACTGGTTGGGACGGAGGCTTTCAACTTATTGATGAATGCCTTGAGTTGGACAATAGTCATTGACCGGGGTGTTTGGTTCTGTAAGGCACCACGCTCCAGATCCTCGGTCAACTGCAGGGCAAGTTGTTGCTGTTGGAACTTTGTTATACGATATCCATCTGAATTATCGGTTGTGGGTTCATAAGAGAGTCCATCGTAAAGCGTGAGCACGGCTCTGCCATTTTCAAAACCGAGGGTCCCCTCTTCCGCGTGACTGAACCGAGGGCGTCCCGTCCAAATACCGTCCCATATTTTGACATCCTGCATGCGCCCGCTCTTGGCATCTGTGGATTCGTACATCCATAACTTGCCTTCTCGCTCCAGCTCCTTCATAACAGTGGATTCTTCCAAAACGAACGTCGGATTGTGTCTTTGAATGTCGCGTTTGAGTGTGGCGTAAGCGAGGTTTGCCCTTGGTAGCGCGTAGTCCATCAATGCGAGATCAGCGACACTCAGCACTACCGCCATGCCTATAAGCGGAAGCATCAGATGATGGAAAGCGATCCCATGTGCTTTCATGGCGATGATTTCATTATCGGTGGAGAGGCGTCCGAGAGAAAGTAAAATCGCGACCAAAGCCGCCATCGGAAGAGATAACACAACCGAAGCGGGCATCACATAGATGAGCAACTCAACAAGGTAAACCGGGCTTATCCCCTTCTGCACGAAAAGCTTCGTCAACCGAAAAAGGTCATCGAAGATGAGGATAAAGGTAAAACAGATAAGTGCTATGATGAACGGTGGAAGAAATTCTTTAAGGATATACCGCGCTAATATTCTCATTTTTTAATTGTTCGCAAGACGTTAAAATAAGATGGTCTGTTTAGGAGTCGTTTCCTTTATATACGCCTGCGTGTTTTTGCGAATCAACGCTGAATGCGCGTGTGGCATTCAGTGGGGTGTTTTTGCGTATTGTTGCAGGCTGCCGTCTTAAGATAATTTTCGTAACCGTAGTTTTCCGTAAGCGAAGCGGAGAACTGATGCAGTCCTTTTCTATTTGTTGATTTGTGCCGGAAAAACCTTCATAATTTAATTTGAAATTTTGGTATAAAAGATGTTATCATACCCACATGGAATTTACGCTTGAATCCATTCAACTCACAACGGATGACTTGGCGGACGTAGCCGCACGTCATACTTCTGCCCAGGAAATCTACTCTCCAACAGCCCCAAGACAACCAACGGCACAATTCGGTTGGCGCGATAGATGGTGGTTAAACCACACAGCAGCACAGCAAGTTGTCATCAATTACTGGTTTTTCAAGTCACACGACGAAGCACGCGCAGCCGCTGATGAAGGCAGATTTCGGTTTTCAGCACAGACCGTGCGGAAATTAGGTGGACGCGATTCTATCTATCAACCCCCAGCAAATGATCAACATGGACTGGGTGATGTCGTGTGGCAGGCTGGGGCGAATTTTCTGTTCGTCCAACAGACGATAGTCGTGCTGGTTGCTGAAATAGGAGGGCAGGTTCCCGAGGAAACAACCCTCCATATCGCGAAAAAAATTTCCAAGAAAATTCAGGACGCGCTGCAATCAAAACGGTAAGTCTGAAAACCTAATAGTCTTGATACCATGTTGCGGATTGTTTGGCAATCTGAACGTTTTCTACACCCCCAAACTGGCGATGCTCAAACCACGGTAACGCGTTCTCTGCCGCAGCGTTCGCGTTCTTGAAGTTCGTTGTTGCTTCGTTCTGCAAGAACTGCTTAACCGCTCCAGTGTCAGGATAGTATTGGACAGCATCTTTCCAGATGGCTCTGCCACAGAGGAAACCGCTTGCACCGGCACCCGTCGCCAGGTCAACGTTCTCAATGAATTCTTCAATATCCACACCGGCACTCAAAATTACCCAAGGGAGTGTTGAGGTTTCATCTAACTTCTGGCAGATTTCCTTCACTTCAGCGAGTTCATACGCCGAGTCGCCTGCATAAAAACTGGCATCCTTATAATCTGCTGTATATTTCAGATCGGCGGGAAATTCTAACTTGAGAATGTCGACTTTGTAACTTGGATCCGTGAACTCCTTGACACTCCGAATCACAAGGTCGGGTTTCTGTTTGGCGAAGGCGACACTCTTCGCCGTCCCCTCAAGGGCATAACTGACCAATTCCAACAAAAACGGCAAATCCTGCTTTTCGCATTCGTCTCCGACATGACGCACAAAGGCTTGTTGGTGTTCAAGGGTTTCAGCGGAGGCATCAGGGTGGTAATAGGCGAGGAGTTTAATGGCATCTGCCCCGGCACGCTGTGCCTTAGCGATGCTCCAGTTTTCAATCGGATTGGAGAGACGTTCGTTCTCGGCAACCCCTTCGCTGACATAGCCTGATTCTTCATAGGCTAACAACAATGCGACATCCCGTGGAATCTCGGCAATAGAGTAGGGGTGTCCGTAAATTGGGTCGGTGAGAACCGCTGTTGAATTTGGAGAAAGGATGCGAGTAATCAGAGTTTTCAGGGCTGCAACATCTTCGTATTGAACTTCAGCGTTATCCTTATTAAGCGCATCTGCGAGTGCCTGTACCATGGAACCCCGCTGGTCAATCGCCATCATTTTAAAGCGACCATTCGCATCTGCGAGTTTCATGATACCCCGCAATTTACCAGAGGAAATATCGTTCATTTAGTTCTCCTTTTTCATTAGTATTCACGTTCAACGAAAAAACGGATTAAAGAGAAAAACAACTGCTTTGCCCGTCCATCAGGAAGATGGGCAAAATTGTTCTGAAACCGTCCAGCGGCTTCCTGTAAGAGTGTCTGAGACCGCTGTTGGGCATAGGTAATGGATTTATATTTTTGCATTAAGTGGAGCACGCTCTCGACTTCAGCCTCGGTTTTCTCATCACGGGGACGTGCCATGATGTCAATCACCTGCTTGGCTTCAGCGGAACTGCAAGCATTGATAAGATGAATAAGAACGAGTGTCCGCTTGCCTTCACTAATATCCCCGGCAATCTCTTTTCCATACCTGCCGACATCCCCGATCAGGTTAAGGACATCGTCCTGAATTTGAAAGGCGACGCCGAGTTCTTTGCCGAGTTCTACGAGTCCATCTATTTCTGTTTCACTTGCGCCACCGATGATTGCCCCTACCCGACACGGTGTGATACAGGTATACCATGCGGTTTTCTGGATACACATCGTTAAGTAGTCATCTTCATCGAGATCCCAGCGGTTATCGCTGACCCAACTCAATTCAATGTGCTGGCCCTCAACGACTTGGTTGCTGAGTTGTATGAATTCCGATAAAATTCGGAAGGCGAGTTGATGTCCGAGAATCTCCGTGTTTCGGTGCAGCATCTCCCACATCTTGCAGTGGAGCGCGTCCCCAACATTGATAGCCATTGGGATGCCGTGTTTTTGATGGAGACACGGTTCGCCTCTGCGTAGCTCGGAACCATCTTCAATATCGTCGTGAATCAGGAGCCAATTTTGGAGGAGTTCCAGGGAAGCAGCCGTGTTAACGGCACGTTGCGTATCACCGCCGAACGCCTCACACATGAGCATGCAGAGCGCGGGACGTAACCCTTTCGCGGCGCGGCGCGGGTAGTCTAACATCATCTGGTACAACTGATGGACATCCGGGTGCTTGTGGGTAGTCGGGAGAAAGTCAAAAATACAGGCATCGACCTTACTTTTGACATCGCTGAGGTATGTTGCGACAAGATGCTTTGTGGGTGAGGTGTCTTGTCCAGTTTTCTGCATGGGTTTCCTTATGTATTTTGCCGTCTTTTTATTTTACTCAGCCCTCCCATGATTTTGTTGGGTCCCTGAGCAGGAACATCAAGCTTCATGAAGCGTTGGTTCGCGAGTTTCGCTTTAAAATTATAACACATTGCGGCATGAAAATCAAATTTTTTGCTCAGTGACCGCTTCTCGATAAAAAAACGGATGTGAAAATGGGATTAACTTACCGTATCAGTGTTTTTAGAATTGGAAATGGTTGCGTGGGGATTTCCCTTAAAAATGTTACACTTGTGTAACATTTGATGGACCTCGGTTATGGTCAGAAAATCCAGTGGTTGTAAGGGTTTAGAGGCATTTTTTTCTCTGGTCCACTACTGTGAAAAAAAATAAATTGGCGGAAAGTGTAACATTTTATCCGTGTCAAGGGTTTACGATTCGCTGTTGTTTAAGGGTTTCGATTTCTTGCCTGAGCTCTTCGATTTTTCGCTCCTGGTCGCGGTCTTTCTTGCCGCGCCAAACAGGGATGCCTATGGCGACGACAACTCGTCTAAATCGAGTGCGATGAATCGGTATCCCAGGGGTTTTATCCGATCAACCAAAGTTTCTCGCAGTTGAAGGGCACGCGTAAATTGTGCCTCCGAGACCTGTATCCGCAACACTGGCGTATGGTCAAAAAGTGAAACGTCTTCAAGCGCAAATTCGCTCAGGATCTGCTTCACCGCTACCAATGCTGCGGAGCTTTCGGCTTGCAATATATCCGGATCTTTTTCCATTTTAAGACTGTCGCCTCCAATCGCTACCCGCCATGAACCCACCATCGACGAAGACCATTTGTCCGGTAACGAAGTCAGAGGCATTGGAGGCGAAGAAAATTGTTAAGCCCGCAAGGTCCTCAGGTTCACCCCATCGGTCTGCGGGGGTGCGATTGAGAATCCATCGGTTTCGGCTGTCCTCGCGTGCCGGGGCAGTCATCTCGGTTCGGATGAAGCCGGGCGCGATGCCGTTGACCTGAATGTTGTGTTCCGCCCATTCTACGGCGAGCAACTTCGTTAATTGGAGGAGCCCTCCTTTCGCCGCCGTATAGGCGACACTCGTGGGGAGCCCAATCGCTGAGGTGAGCGACAACGTATTGATGACCTTACCCGACTTCTGTCGCTGCATGACAGTGCCGCAGGCTTTTGCGAGAAAAAACGCACCCTTCAGATTAATATCCGTAACGAAGTCCCAATCCGCCTCGGTAAATTCCAAGGCAGGATTGCGTATATTGACGCCGGCGTTGTTGACGAGGACATCAAGCCGTCCTAAAGTTTCCACAGTCTGTGCGACGAGCGCGTCAATTTCTGTAAGATTGCTGACATCCGCCTGAATAGGGAGGACGTTTCTACCGGTTTCATCGGCAATCCGCTCAGCGACGGGGGTCAAGGTCTCTATTTCTCTGCCCACAACGACGAGATCTGAACCTGCACCCGCAAGCCCTTCCGCCATTGCAAGCCCAATGCCGCGACTCGCTCCAGTGACGAGACTCACTTTACCTTCTAACCGAAATTGTTCAACGATCCCTGTAGCAGATTTCTGATTCATATTAGACTCCAATTGCAAACTATAATTAATCGGTCAATCCATCTTGCTCTGTCAATTCAAACAATCGTTCAGTGTTAATGACCTTTATTTCTCCATTGTGTTCCTCAGCGAGGGAAACAAGGAGTTCCGCACCAGGTGAGCGTTTCAAATCTATTTCAAGCGCAACGACATAGATAATGGCATTATTGTGATTATTTTCACGCACAGCATCAAGTATCTTCTGCGTGTTTGTCTCAATTGAATACCCATCGACTGTTGTCGGCAGGCCATCTGTTACTAAAACAATCACAGAAGATTCAAGCATGAGTGCTGCTTTGAATGCGGCAAGAATGTTCGTCCCTACATTGGACTGAATGCGCGCAGATGTGAATTTGTCAAGATATTTTAAGGTGCGTTTTATATTCGCTGCGTTTGCGGGTAGCATTTCTTTGTGCATGGTTTGCGCCTGCGAAGAAAAGGCTACTACATTTAACGTATCCTCACTGCCAAGCATCATTACGGAGTCCTTGATGGAGTTAAGGGCTAATTCGAGTTTGTTAAGCCCAGCAGCCTGCATGCTTGCGGATACATCGAGGCAGTAGACGACATCTTTAGGACCCCCGAATTCATCGAGAAAATCAATGATGCCGAGTCGGTCTGCGATCCCATCCTTTCCGCCGCCTCCAAGGAGTCCACCGTTGGAGCCGCTTTGTCCATCGCCACGGAATCTCCCCATACCGTCGCCACGCGCGCGGACCCTGCCGGTAACAAGACCGCGTCCATCCGTCTGTCCGGGTTGTGCGATAAGTCTGCTGAGATTCGAGGCTTCCGCATCGCGTAATTGTGCGTCCGTCATAACATCTGGAATTATCTCGCTCACGGGTGCTTTGTTGACCTCTACATCTTTGAGAACAACGCGTGGACTGAGTTTCATGACCTCGTCTATCTGATTCCGAGCGGCTTCAATCTTCTTTTCCATGGCGTCTCGGGCGAGTTCCTCATTCGGATTATACATCTTCTTCGTGAGCGGGGGTTTCGGTTTCTGCTTCCGTTTTCTGGGTGCTTCAGCATCGTTAATCAGGTCCACAGCGAGGGCATCCGCTTGTTCTTGATGAAGTTGATTGATTGGAAGAAACAGGTAGGTAATCGCGAAAATCATGTGTAGGATAAGCGATAATAAGATGACAGAGCGCGTTCGGTTTTTACGTCGGCGTGCATCAATGCCCCAGTTTAGCAAATGATTTAGCATGATAAAGTCCTCCGCGTTTCGTTTTTTTTTCAGTGTATATTTTTTAAAGTATAGATGTGTAAGCAACATCTTTCGGAATTTTTGCGTTTACGTTCCTGATGAAGTTTGCTGATTTTCAAAAGCTTGGATCCACGTTCTGCCTTCGGGGGTCAGTTCATAATAGGTGTGATTTCGATGCTTGATCCATTTTCCCTTGACGATATTTTTTCGATAGTGGATAATCCGCCCTTCGACCCGTTTTAAACCTCCTATATCCCTCAATTTGCGGTGTCGCTGGTGCATCTCTTCAAGTGGGATTCTCAAAGTTTCAGCGACAACGATAGAGTAGTCCATTCCCAGTTCTTGATGGTGTTTCAGTATGAAGTAATCGGTCTCATCAAGTTCCGCAAATTCAGAGGGGAGTGCAATTGAATCCGGCGGAGCCTCGGTTGCTCGAATCTCATTCCACGTTACTTTTAGTAATCGTTCAGTTCGTAAATCTTGTACCGTGCTACATGTGGCATCATGAACAGCAATAGTGCCATCCTCTTTAAAATAGCCAGTAATTGGGTTACCCTCTTGTGGCGCGCAACATTTGGCGATTTTATATGTTAATTCAATTCCCATCTTTCTGCACCATTACAACGCCATCTATTAATATAAGTTGACATCTTCTTAGACATGGCACCTCTACACGACGCGAGAATATGCTTTTTCCTTAAAAAAAACGCGTTTAAGCATCCAGAACCTGTTGGATTGCAATTGGCGTACATTCGAAGCATCTCAGCCGCGCTTCAATGCCCGATATCCGATGTCATCTCGGACGTGTGCGTTATCAAAATGAATGGCGGATACACCTTTATATGCCTGTTGAATCGCATCGCGCAATCCGCCAGCCATAGCCGTGACACCCAACACTCGACCGCCATCCGTGACAATGTTTTCACCGTTCCGCTTTGTGCCTGCATGAAAGACGGTAACGCCTTCAATCGCATCGGCATCTTCAAGTCCTGTGATAACGATCCCTGTCTGGTAGGGGTCTGGATACCCACCCGAAGCCATAACGACACATGCGGCTGCCGCATCATGCCATTGCACGTTAGCGTGCTGTTCAAGCGTTCCATCAATACACGCCATCAACAAAGGCACCAAATCACTGTTGAGGCGAGGTAAGAGAACTTGAGCCTCAGGATCACCAAAACGACAGTTGAATTCCACCACTTTCGGACCCGCATCGGTAATCATCAATCCAACGTATAGTACACCTTTGAAGGGTCTTCCGATAGCTGCCATGCCCTTGACAGTCGGATAAACGATGCGCTGCATCACATCGTCGTGTAATTCTGGTGTGATAACAGGCGCGGGAGAGTATGCACCCATCCCACCGGTATTCTTGCCAATATCACCATCGTGGGACATTTTGTGGTCCTGGGAACTGACAAAAGGGAGACAGTAAGTGCCATCGGTAAGCACAGTGAAGGAGGCTTCTTCGCCGATGAGCTCCTCTTCGATGACGACACTATCACCCGCTTCTCCGAATGCCCTATCTACCAGAATCGTTGTGACGGCTTGCAACGCCGCTTTGAAGGTGCGTCCGGGGATAACGCCTTTGCCTGCTGCAAGTCCATTCGCCTTAACGAAAACAGGGGCATTGCGATCTTCGACATAAGCCATGGCTGCTTCGGCATCCGTAAACGTCTGGTGTTCAGCTGTCGGGATTCCGTTTTTTACCATGAGCTGCTTCGCGAAATCTTTACTCGCTTCCAAGTATGCTCCGCGTTTATCCGGTCCAAATGCCTTCAACCCGCGTTCACTGAACACGTCAACGATCCCTTCAGCCAAAGGTGCTTCGGGACCGACAACAGTTAACGCGATGTTTTGGGACTCTGCCCAGTCCGCTAACTCGGTAAACCGATCCGGCATCGGGATAAGTTCCGCAATTTTAGCAATACCGGGATTACCAGGGGTGCAATAGATTTTTTCAACGAGTGGACTCTGGGCAAGTTTCCAGACGAGTGTATGTTCGCGTCCGCCTTGCCCTACAACCAGAATTTTCATATCACATATCCTTTTTGACTGTATTATACCAGAATGTGTTCGGAAAATCAAGAGTTTTCAGTTAGGTTCAAAAATAATGATGGATGTGTTATACTTAAAGCATCTATTTCAAACTGCTGGTCATAGAGCGACAAAACATCGGCAATGCGTAACGTACATCCACGAGAACTACAAGCCTATCGAACTCCAAGTGGGCGTGTCCCTTTCACTGAATGGTTTGATTCAATTCGAGATAAAAGGGCACAAACCCGAATTGAGGCACGACTTACTTATCTTGAACAAGGTAATTTTGGCGATCATCGACCTGTTGGTGATGGTGTTTTTGAACTCCGTATCCACGTCGGGGCGGGCTATCGTGTCTATTTCGGCGAAATGGAAAACACAATTGTGCTTCTGCTTTGCGGTGGTGACAAGTCGTCGCAGACGCGAGATATTGCACGCGCGAAAACCTATTGGCGAGAGTATAAGGAGACGCAATCATGAGAAAAATGAGGGATTGGCGCGAATACTTAATTGAACGATTTACTATTGACCGGGAGGAGGCGATCGGTTTTCTTCAAGCAGTCCTCGAGGATTATCCAGTATATGGTGACGTTGCAGCGGTAGTGAGCGCACTCACAATAGTTGTGGAATCGCAGGGGGGGGTTGCTGAAGTTGCCAAACGGACGGCTATGGCTCCAGAAACACTCTCAAAAATCCTGTCAGATGGAAAAGCCCTGCATCTTGACACGCTCACGGCAGTTCTCAAAGCACTTGGGTGCCAACTTTCGATTGAACCGCTCAAAGATGACGAGAATGCTACCGCTGATGCCAAACTTGCTGTCGAGGCGGAAAGCACGAAATTCGGAGATTCACAAACCCAATTGGCTGAACCAGATGTGCCTCAATAACAAGCGAAATCCGTAGCAGTAAGCGGAAACAGTCTATACGCTATCTACGTGGCATCATTACATGGATTGCTTCATTTGGAGGAGATAAAAAATGGCTGAACAACATCACGAACTCGCCCACGTTTTTGCTGAGGCTTCACAACGTGTCAACGATGCCCGCGGGGGCACGCCGCGCACCCTCAACACCCCCTACACTTTTCCCGGTTATACGAAAGCGGAATGGACGGAAAAAGCCGAAGCCTTACGTCAGCAGATTCGCGTCGCCAATGGCTTAATTCCAATACACGAACCGACACCGCTAAAGGCTGAGATCTTCGGGAAAATTGAACGAGACGATTACACCATCGAAAAAGTCTATTTTGAACCCTTTCCCGGCTTCTTCACAACAGGAAACCTGTACCGTCCGTTGGGAAAACAAGGTCCATTCCCCGGAATCGTGAGCCCGCATGGGCATTGGGCACGCGGGAGACTGGAGAGTATCGAGCGTGGCTCAATCCCCGGTCGTTGTATCAATTTCGCCAAACAGGGTTACGTCATTTTTGCCTACGATATGCTTGGCTACAATGACAGCGGTAAACAGATAGAACACGGTTACGGCGGCGCGCACGAAGGACTGTGGGGACTCAGTGCGATGGGACTTCAACTCCAGAACAGTATCCGTTCCATCGACTTTTTGGAGCGTCTACCAGATGTGGATAATGAACGCATCGGATGTACGGGGGCATCGGGCGGCGGCACACAAACCTTTATATTGACGGCGGTTGATGAACGCATTAAAGTCTCGGCACCCGTCAATATGATCTCAGCTACGATGCAAGGCGGATGTATCTGTGAAAACGCACCGAACCTGCGTTTAGATGTGAGTAACATTGAGATCGGCGCGCTGATGGCACCGCGTCCACTTCTACTCGTGTCCGCGACAGGCGACTGGACGGTAAATACACCCACGGTTGAATATCCCGCTATCCGAAGTATCTATGCACACTTCAACGCAGAAGACAGGGTGCACCAAGTTCAAGTAGACGCCGAGCATAACTACAATCAAGAAAGCCGCGAAGCGGTCTACGCATGGTTCGCGAAGTGGTTTCTCGGAGCAGAAGACACTTCGGCGTTTAAAGAGGTGGCGTTTGAAGTTGAACCCGATGAGGCACTGCTGGTTTTCTCGGAACGCGATCTACCGCCGCACGCCATGAAACAGGACGAGTTTCTACCGGTGTGGGCGAACAGATCCCAAGAAGCACTCGAAAAGGTGAAGCCGACGAACGAAACGGAACTCCAAACATTTCGCGAAGAAATGGGTAGCGGGTTACAACACGCGCTCGGATTAGACATCCCGACAAGCACAGATGTAACGCTTGTTGAACCGGAAGGCGCGTTTCCGACAACGTATCACACCCGTTTATCCGCGAGACACCTTGTCATCGGTAGAAAGGGTATGAGGGACGCGATTCCTGCGTTGCTATTTAGCCGAGAACCTCTAATAGACCACGATCCGGTAACGCTGATTGTGCATCCAGAGGGTAAAGCGAATTTAATCAATTCGGAGACAGGCGAACCTTCTTCGCTCATCATGGATTTACTCAGTGCTGACCAGAAAGTACTGATCATTGATGTTTTTGGGACGGGTGAACATAGCGACTACGAGAGATCAGAAACTACCAACTACTTCACCACATACAACCGAACAACCGCAGCCCTACGCGTGCAAGATATTGTAACGGCACTGCACTGTTTCACAAACAGAGGTGATGTTTCGGAGGTGAATCTGATCGGGATCGGTGAAGCGGGATTGTGGAGTTTACTGGCAGCGGCGTTTACAGAGGCCAAAAACGTTGTCGTGGATGCGGCAGCGTACGCCCTTGACAGCGATGCGGCGTTCTTGGAAACCTTACCGATACCGAGCATCCGTCGAGTAGGCGATCTTCGGACAGCTGGAACACTTGTCGCACCGCGACCGCTGGCTATCCATAACACCGGTGACGTATTTGATACGGGATGGATCACTGAGGTTTATGCGAATATCGGGGCAGGTCAGGCAGTCCTTGTCGAAAAAGACAAAATGTCTGATGAAGAGATAGTCGCACAAATAATTGGGTAGAATGTGTAATATAGACTCCCAAGCTGCGCGCGAAAGGGCGGACACAAGGGTCCGCCCTTACATTAACCACGCAAAATCAGAAAGCAGATGCCTCTATGAGAGGTTGTATCCACGTTCGTTGTGTTGCGACAGGTCGAGCCCCATCCGTTCGTCATCCTCTTCTACGCGTAAGCCGACTGTGGCATCGACAATTTTGAGGATAATAAATGAAAGCACGCCACTCCAAACGACAGTAACAATGATACTGAGTAGCTGCGCCCACACCTGTGTGCCTATGGTCATACCTTCCGCTAATCCAACACCGCCTAAGCCTTCAGCCACAAAAATGCCGGTCATTAAGGCACCGACAATTCCACCGATACCGTGAACGCCAAATGCATCCAAGGAATCGTCATAACCGAGTTGTGACTTCAAAGTGGTCGCACCCCAGAAGCAGACAATACCAGAGACAATCCCGATAGCAAGTGCGCCAATCGGTCCGACAGAACCTGAGGCAGGGGTAATAGCGACCAAGCCAGCCACGGCTCCTGTTACAATACCTAAAGCACTCGGTTTCCCGTGTTTTGCCCATTCAACAAACATCCACGCAACAGCGGCGGTAGCCGTTGAAATTTGGGTGACGAGCATCGCCATACCAGCGGCACCATCAGCAGCAACAGCACTGCCAGCATTGAAGCCGAACCAGCCTACCCAGAGCATGGAAGCCCCAACGACGGTGAGCGTCAAACTGTGTGGAGGCATCGCTGTTGTTTGGTAACCGAGTCGTTTTCCGACTAAGATAGCAGCAACTAAAGCTGCGATACCTGCGTTAATATGCACAACGGTGCCGCCTGCGAAATCAAGCGCGCCAATAATGTCGCCAAATAACGAACCGTCACCTGACCATGCCATGTGGCACAGAGGCGCGTATACTATAATCGACCAAACCACGGAAAAGATTAACATTGCCGAGAATTTCATCCGCTCCGCGAATGCGCCGGCAATAAGGGCCGGTGTGATGATGGCAAATGTCAACTGGAAGGTAATAAAAACGGTTTCGGGGATAGTGCCAGAGAGGGTGTCCACGCCGATACCGCGCAGGAACATGGTCCCGAATCCACCAACAAAAGAGGCAAGTGTGATTTTCCCAGCCTCCATACCGGCGGTGTTAAAAGCAAGACTGTAGCCACAGATAACCCACACAATAGTAATCAACCCTGTCAATGCGAAACACTGCATAAGGACAGAGAGTACATTTTGGACGCGCACGAGCCCTCCGTAGAAGAGCGCGAGTCCGGGAATCGTCATAAAGAGCACAAGTGCAGTTGAAGTCAGCATCCAAGCGGTGTCGCCTGAATCAGGAGCAGTTGCCTCTTGTGCCATCGCTAAACTCGGCACGCCACATATCAATAAAATAACAATTAGCGTTCCAATTCGTGTATAACCAGATCGCTCCTTTGTAGATTGTGATGCACATCGTTGTTGCATCTGTATCCTCCATGTTAATAGTTGTCGGCAATCGGTAGTCGGCAATCAGTTAAGAAGAGGTTCTGTTAAACTGGGTTTCTCTTTAAGTGCTGATTTCCGATAACCAATAGCCGTTCAGCAGATATTGCTTGTTCTGTTATTCCGTAAAGGTAGACCCCTTCGTCTACCTCTTCAATTTTTGTAGGGACAGGTACTTTTGTCCTACTAACCGTTTCCTGATAACGAGCCTTATTCTCAGAAGATATCGACTCAGATTTTAGCAAAATATCATAATAGTATCAAGCGTTAATTTCGACTTAGAGATTTTTCAAATAAAAAAAGGAGTAAGTGGTAAATACGAAAAAAGGTGGAACGTCCACAGCACGTGAAGTAAACTCAGGGATATAAGTGAAACTTCGTGTGGACGTTCCTATTCGGTTTTATGTCTCCGTCCTATTTGGAGCGGAGACTACATTGAAATATATCTAACGCATTGAGGAAACATTAAAATCAGGATAAGCACTCGCGCCGTGTTCTTCGTAGTCGAGTCCTGTTTGTTCTTCCTCTTCACTAACCCTTAACCCTGTAACAGCCTTGATTCCGTAGAACAGAATAAAGCCAGTAACGAGACACCATACAAGCACAGCAACGACACCGACGATTTGTGCCCAGAGGAGTCCAAATCCTCCGCCGAAGAAAACCCCGTTTGAACTGTCGAAAAATCCGAGCAGAATTGTGCCTAATGCACCACACGTTCCATGGACAGAGATCGCACCGACCGGATCATCAATGCGAAGTTTTTCGAACAAGAGAACACTCAAAACGACCACAATACCACCGAGTGCACCGATAATCGCTGCGGAGATAGGACTCACCGATGCACAACCGGCAGTAATTGCTACCAATCCAGCGAGTGCGCCGTTGAGTGACATACCAGCATCGGGTTTGCCAAGGAAAATCCATGCAGTAATCATCGCAGTAATTGCGCCTGCGGCAGCTGCGAGGTTTGTTGTTACGGCAATACCTGAAATTTCGGCTGCATCGGCACCCATCTGACTACCCGGATTAAATCCGAACCAACCGAGCCACAAGATAAAGACGCCGAGGGCGGCGAGTGGAAGGTTATGCCCAGCGATCGGTCGTGGATTTCCATCGCTATCGTATTTACCGGCACGCGGTCCCAAGACGACTGCACCTGTCAGGGCAAGCCAGCCACCGGTTGAGTGAACAACTGTAGATCCCGCGAAATCTGACATACCGAAGTCTGATAGCCAACCCCCGCCCCAAATCCAGTGTCCAACAATGGGGTAGATGATACCTGTGATGAAGACGCTGTAAATCAAGTAGCTTTTGAACTGTGTCCGTTCCGCCATTGCCCCAGAAACGATAGTTGCGGCAGTTGCGGCGAACACCAACTGGAAGAGCCAAGCGGCGTGTGTTGGAACGGAGCTCCACTCTAATGAAGCAAACGCTGTAGAATCAGCGGGGACAAACCAACCACTCAATCCCATGAATGCGCTACCTGTGCCAAACATAATAGCAAACCCGATCGCCCAATAAGCAATCGAACCCATCGAGAAGTCCAGCAAGTTTTTCATCAGAATGTTGACAGCGTTCTTGGCACGGGTGAAGCCAGACTCCACCATAGCGAAGCCTGCCTGCATAAAGAAAACCAGAAATGCAGCGAGGAGCACCCACAACGTGTCTGCCATATACTTTGCATCAGAAACCTTCTCACCTTCGATGGATCCGTTCAAGGCAAAAACGTTCAGGCTCAGCAAACATGTGAGTACCAAAACTGTTATGATAACCTTACTTTTCATTCGAAATATCTCCTTGTAGAACAGCAGTCAGCTATCAGTTGTCAGCAGTCAGTGGAGGGACTGGCACATCAAGCCTCTTGTTGTTACTAAGATAACTGATAACTAACAACCGATAGTTTCCATCCTTACCAGGAACGGACGAAAGTCATTCTGCCGGTGATCCCTGTTTCATCTTCACCTTTTTGGGTCTCAAATCCAACAAAAACGCCGAGCGTGTTATTTTCGCCATAGCCGACATTGGCACGGAGACCCGGTGCTATACTACTGATTTCGCCTGCGGTCAAGTCAAAGGTCACTTCTACTTGTGGACCGATAGCAACGGTATCATTCAGCGAATAGAGGACAAAATTACGTGTGTAAAAGGAATCGTCACCATAATCAAACATGGAATTCAAGAACCCCTGTATCCATGATTCAAAATAGATGGATCCAGCGGTGAGATATGTGAATAATTGTGGAGCAATCAAGGAAGAAGGACCGTCCGCGGCGGCGTAATCAAACCCAATACCCACCATAGGGAGAAAACTAAGGGACAGGTCATCGCTATCGACGACCGGAATGCCGAGTCCGAGGTCTAATTCACCGAACGTGCCAACGACGTAAATATCGGTATCCAGAGAAAGACCACCGAGGAAACTTGGGGAATGGCTCGCACCCACCCAGATCTGTGTCCCTAAACTATCTGTATCCGTCCGGAACCATCCGGAAACCTCTGATGCTTCTTCTTCTGCCATCTCTTCACCGGCTTCATGCGCGTCTGCATAAGCCATGGGGATACTACCAACTGCGAAAATACAAACCATTACCAACAAACGAACCAACCAAAACGTATGCGTTTTCATCAAAATCTCCTTTATACGCGTCTTGAAACGCGCCTACAAGGTTATATTAAAATTTGAGCAACGTACTTTCACGGTGCGATACTGTGAGTCTGCGGTTTTCATAGAGAAAGTCCCCGCTTGACCTCAGCATAAATTTGTGATATAGTGATTTTGCCTGTCTTTTTCAACACTTTTTGAATAAAAGGGCAACAGGCTTTCATCGTAAGGGCGAGGTAACCGCGTCCCTACGGTGCACCTGTTTTCGTTTAAAGCAAAACGCGTGCCAATTAAGAGTTATCGGTTGTCAGCGCATTCGATTCGCTCATTTTCAGATGTCAGTAATGTAAACACTACAAGCATTTAACCGGTAATCGATGATGAATAACGTTCGCTGTGAGATAAACTTTTAAAACTGACAACTCGTAAAAAAATGCTGAAATTTTCAACAAAACATTGCCCAAAAAAGATGCATATTATGTTTTTGGGCGTTGTTGTCCTGTTCGGGACAGCCCTCCGATTTTGGAACCTTGGGCAGTGGAGTTTCTGGATTGATGAGGTTTTCACGGTTCGAGACGCACAAAACCTTTCAGTCGACAGTTGGCGAGTTATCCCAAACCCGATCCCCTATCTTGCGGTGAAGCTCTCAATCTCAATTGCTGGCAGTCATGAGTGGGGAAGCCGCTTAATTCCGTGCCTGGTCGGGATCGCCTCGATTCCGATGGTTTTTGGGCTCGGACGAACCCTTTTCAATTGGCGGATCGGACTCCTAAGCAGTGCCTTTGTGGCATGCTCAAGTTGGCACCTGTTTTGGGCACAAAATGCGCGTTATCCGGTCTTTACCTTTTTCTTTGGGGTCCTGACGGCGTGGTTATTCTATGCCTCCCTTGAACGCGATTCAACACTTTTAACCGTAGGCGCGCTCGTTGCCTGTCTCTGTTTAATTCTTTCGCATACGCTTGCCGTTGTGATCGTTCCGGCTTTAGCGGCATACGCTGTGATCTGCCTATTAGAAAACGCCAACAGAAAGCGATGGTTGAATCTCCTCATTTTCTTTCTCCCGTTCGCAGTGCCGGTGTTGGCGCTCATACTCCCACAAGTGCGCGGTTATCTCTTCTCGGGATGGGGACGCAATGTCTGGCAGCGGAGTCCACTCTATATCGTGCTGACGCTCGTCCAAGGCGTGAGTATCCCCATCGCTGTTACCGCCTTTTTCGCTCCCATCGCGACCCGATTCAACAGAGCCACGCTTTTTTTACTTTGTTATGCGGGTATCCCGTTAATTCTTTTTCTCATCGCATCGCAGCTTCAAAACGTCGCCGGTTATTACCTATTTTGGACGATACCCGCCTACTTTATCCTGGCAAGTGTTGCGTGCGAACGGGTCAGGGAAGCAATAGAGATGAAATCAGGAAATATACTTGGCATACTCGTGCCGTGCGTACTTCTGGTGACACTCCTGTCGCAAGACTATCTCTATTTTAAAATAGAAAATGGGGGGAGGCCGAAATGGCGGGAGGCGTTTGAAGTCGTAGAAGCGGAGAAGAAACCGACCGATAAAGTTGTGCTTTCAGAACCTGAGATGGGTAGGTATTATCTTCCAGAATTAACACCTATCTACATCGGTGGGTTATTGGAAGATTCGGAAGCATTTGAAAGAGAATGGGAAACTTCGGGAAGGGAACGCTTATGGTTTCTTGTGGATGTAGCGAGTTTTAACGTCTTTGACGCTGATACGAGGGTTCGCACTTGGATTCGCCAACGAGGACATATCGTAAAGACATTGCCTGCCTTTTCACGCGCAAAAGACAGGACAATTCATGTGTATCTGTTAGAATAGAAAGGAATTGGGATATAGGCGCGGTTTGTAACCGCGCCCCACTTAAATTCGTCTTACCATCTACGCGTAAAATTCATTCTACCGGTAAGTCCGGTTTCGCCTTCCCCTTTTTTCGTCTCATACCCGACGTATATGCCGAGTGTGTTATTCTCACCATAACCGATGTTCACACGTCCACCAAAATTGAGTGCCCACAGTCCACCACCCTCGCCAATGCCCATCACCGATTCAAACTGCGGACCCACCGCGACAGTGTCGTTAAGAGCATAAGTCAGGTAGGTCCGATTATAGAGTTCATCAAGACTTTCACTATCAAATAGGGTCTTGACCGTGCTGATTGTCCAGTGGAACCCGAAAATTTTACCGGCGGGTAGGATCGCAAAGATTTGTGGGTATAAGGCATACGGACCGTCTGGAGTGGTATAATCAAATCCAACGCCGAGCATGGGTGTTAGCAGCAGTGCCATGCTGTCATTCGCGATAACAGGGAATGAAACACCCATATCAAACTCGCCCAAATGATCGTTAACATAGATATTAGAATCAAATGAAATGCCGCCGCTGAGCGGATGGCTTGCCCCAACCAAAAAATAGGTGCCTAAGCTATCGACATCGATCTGGAACCAGCCTGTGATCTTCGGCTTTTCTTCTGCTTTTTCACCTTCCATTTCATGACTATCAGCGAAGGCAGTAGAAAAGTTGGCAATAGATATTATACAAATTAATACCACGATAGCGATACCCTGAAAGATATTGTTGGATATCTGCGAGTAATGGACAAGATGACCTTTCATAAAAATCTCCTTGATTTTAGCCGGTAGGGATCTAACGTTTATAAATGTTCGGCCTTAGAACTTAGAGGTACACGGCACGCGGCGCGTTCCTACTACTTTTAATGCGCTTGCTTAATTTGTTTCATGAGTTGTTCGAGTTTGTGTGGATCCTTGATACCTTTTGAGGCTTCGACACCGGAACAGAGGTCAATGCCGTGAGGTCGGATTGTCTCAATGGCAGCTTTGACGTTCTCCGGACGAATCCCACCGGCGAAGAAAACCGGTAGTGGACTCTCCACAATAAGTTCAGCAGCGACATTCCAATCACAGGTTTTCCCGGTGCCACCGTATCTCGGTTTCTCAAGACTCATATCAACACTATCAAACAGTAGAAAATCTGCACCCGCATCGCGGTATGCCTGCATCTCTTCCTGAACAGCCGGGATATCCACATTTTCGGGACTTCCTGCTGGCAAATAGACCGACTTCCAGAATTCACACGTGCCTTCGCGTTTTAATTCTTCAACCTGCTGCGGAGACTCCTGTCCGAGGAGCTGAACAGCAAACGGTTGAACTTGTGAAACTATTTCTTGGATGTCGGATGTGGCGCGGTTATAGAGTAGAATTACGGTAGGAAGAGGGCTTTCGCTGGCAATTTCAGTGGCTTGCGTTGCGGAACGTGTTCGTTCGGATACGGCAACATCTACTAAGACCCCGATGTAATCCGCGCCTGCATCGGCAGCAAGTCGAGCATCATGGATAGAGGTAATACCGCAGATTTTAACACTGCAGTGAGATTCTTTAGACATTTTTTATTTTAATTATACCTTGCGGTTCGGTCAGGTGAGTTTGAAAAATAACGTGCCTTTACGTAGACCCGCCTGCGCCGTTGTTGCAGGCTACTCTTACCATACAGACAAGCTCTTGTAAGTAGCAACCTAAGTTATCTCACTCTTCAAAGACGGTTTGCCGATCGGCATCCGAATAACAGATAATCATCGTTACGGGTTGCCACCCAGTGTTAACAGCATTGTGTTTCACATTGCGCGGAATACGCAGCATCATCCCCGGTCTGAGTGGAATGACCTCATCCCCCAATTTGTGATCGCATTCGCCTGAGAGAACATAGATAAGTTCCTCACAGTTCGGATGGTAGTGGGTAGGATTGCCTTCACCCGCATTAATATAGACGACCCCGAATGTCATCTCAGCTTCCGGATCAATTTGATCGTTACAGAGCCACTTAATCGCGCCCCACGGAAAGTCGAGCGCTCCAGCATCGTTACTGTTAGTTAACGTTATCTCCATAGCGGTTTCCTTTCTATATTTCACATTCATTAAATTTCAAAACAAACCAAACATTGCGCTGCATAAGCCTGCAATGCTATTGTAGGTTTTTCATGCAGGTAACCGACAGGGGCACATATAGCCCGCACACTGTCGATTTGCATATCAAGTGCCTCATGCGTATGTCCGAAGAGTGCATGTGTGACAAGCGGTTCCTGCAAGCACTGAGTTCCGAGACCTTTGCTGCCCATGAACGCCCGAAAATAATCCCACGGCAACTCACCCCGGTATCGGATACACTTCCGAAACGGAACATGGTGCGTGACCACAACGATACGTGATACATCCTTCCGAATAGCAGCAATCTGGGTCCCAAGAGCTGCTTCAAAGCGTCGGGCGACCACTGGATCGGTATCATTCCATTTGGCATACCGCTTATCGTTCCAGACGGCTCCCATCAATTCTTTTTCGGCATATTGAGCGTCGGAAAAATCGTACCCATCCGGTGCGAAACTATAATCGTACCAGCCGATAGTCCCACAGAAACCGACTGTTTCGCGGATGAAAGGCGCGTCCATCAATGGATGAATCCCACACGCGGAACAAAGTTCTGAAATAATCCGACATTTCTGTTCACTCGTAACATTAGCGGTCTCAATCGCCCAAATGTCATGGTTACCCGGGACAAACACTATCTCACATGCCAAATCCGCCAGGTGAAAGGCATTCAGCGTTTCAGAAAGCTGAACCAAATGTCGTGCAATATCTCCGGCAATCACTAAAACGTCGAGTGCTGATGCCTTAACAGCATCAATGAGATGTGGCACAAGTAACTTGTTCCAAGGCGTAACATCCGTGTGCAAGTCTGAAATGAGACCAATCTTCATTAGCAGCTTTTAATGTATGGGCTTTCGCGCGAAAGAAACACCTAAAATTACATCGAGGTCCCTTCCAGACTTCTGAAAACTTCATCCAGAAAGATGCGCACTCCACTCTCATCATCCTGCTGATACTGCTGGAGTTGGCGTTCCAAGGCTCGCATGGAGGGCACATCACCGATTTTGGCAATTGCGTCCACAAGGGTGAGTTGAATCGCGGATTCGGTGCTGTTTTCTAAGGCGTTAATCAATCGATCCCGCGCTTTAGCGCCACCGATGCTCCCGAGCGCAGAAGCCGCAATATCCTTTGTACTGGTGTCTCCCTTTTCAAACGCAGTAATAAGCGTATCAACAGCGGGTTCACCAATCTGACTCAGTGCCAATCCAGCTTGGAAGCGGATGCCGGGAATTTCTGCAGGATTTTCAAGAACCGCAACGAGGGCATCAATAGCAGAAACCGGTTTGAGAATTCCGATCATAGCAAGACAGGCGCGTCGAATTTCTTGTTCCGGCTCCATTTCAATTTGGATGTATTCTTGGGCGAGCGTAGCGAGTTGCCCTTCGTTAATTTTTTCATAAAGTGCTTCGGATCTGTGTCTGAATTGCGTTCCGAAGGGAGCCTTAAGTGTGGCGGTATTCTCGTTTCTATCCACACTAAGTAGCCCAAGGATCGCAGCAGATTCTAACTGTTGTGCCTGCAGACTATCGGCTGGCAGTTGGTTGGTGTCCGCGCTTTGAAATTCCTGAAACAGATCGTTGAGGACACTCAGTTCAACGAGACGTTGAAGGCTATTAATCGCGCCTTTCCGGAGTGAGAACTCTGTGCTATTTTTGAAGAGGTCCACGAGTGGCTCAATCGCACGGACATCGCCTAAGTCCCCGAGCGCATCCACAGCGGCAATCTTCACCCCTATGAGTTCAGTCGTTCGGAAAGTAAACTGCTTTTTGGAGAATTTTCCGAGTGTCTTCTTGTAATCAGCAAGGCTGTAAATTTTGCGTTCATCGACGATCTTCTCTATGACATCACCTATCTGAATATCGGTATTTGCCGCTGGGGTGCCGGGTTGAATTTCTTGGACACGCACAGTCCCATTGCCTTCAACGATGAGCCCAACCTTATCCCCCTGTCTGCGGAGCGCAATACGCAGTGGCGGCTTATCTTTTAGATAAAGAATGAAGTTATTATCCTCATCGAGTGCCTGTTTTATTGCACTGTTAAAATCTCCGACATCTCGAACAGGATATTCTGCGATGACATAAGAGATGAGTTCACCCGTCTCCAACTGTGCTCTATCTGCGGGTCCATTGCGTGTTGTATCCAAAACGACGACACCACTGGTGGACCAACGGTCTTTCAGGTCGCTGTCTAACTGCTGCACCTGCATTTTGAGGCGTTCATCATAATATTGGCTATCACATCCGAGCCCGAACATCAGAACGAAAAGAAGGGACACGATAAACACCGAGCGGTGAGGTCCGTTAAACTGTGTTATTTTTTTTCGCATTTCCTAATTATTCCTTATTCAGTTAAGAGGGATAACAACATCGCGGCTGCTCTGTTCCTTTAAAGCCTCTAAGAGGGGTTCCACAACTTTTTCGTCCCCGAGAATTGCCAACGCTCGAATCGCGTCAACACGTAGCGATGACCCCTTATTTTCCACAATTTTGACTAATTCCGGCACAGCAGCACCCCCGATTTTGCCAAGTGCTTCCACAGCAAGTTGGCGGACCTCAGGTTCCTCCCGATCGCGCTTCCATTTCGCAGAGCCGGATTCAATTAAAGCCGCGAGTGCTGGAATCGCTTGTTCACTGCCAACCTCTCCGAGTGCCTTGACGGCATTCAAACGGGTTTCCATTCTTCGATGATCCAAAAGTTTCACCAAAATAGGGACGATCGTCCCCGGATCCTCGGCACCGAGATGCCCAAGTATCCAATGCGCATTATGTCTATCGCGATTGTCGCTCGATTTAATCGCCTTTTGGAGTTGACTGAGAAGTCGCTTCCTGTCGCCTTGCTTATAGATCCGTTTCAGCGCATCAAGTGCAGCATTTTGGATATCCAAGTCATCATCACGGAGTGTTTCAAAAACGAGTCTTTCGAGATACTTCCGCTGCTCGGCTTGATACGCGAGGAACATCTGTTTGCCGCGCTCGGTAATCGCGGCTGCCTGCCAATCAGGGGTGTTCGGCTCGTAAAATTCCTGTGAGTTGTAGTATCCAAGCAGATAGTGGGCTTCAGCATTATCGATCTGTAACTGGAGTGCAAGTTTAAATTCTCGGACAGCGCGTTCCTCTTTGCGTCGTTTATCCGATTTAATCAGTTCTTTCCCCTTCGCGAGGTTCTCGTTCTGTGTGCCGCACCCAATCACAAAGAGTGTGAGCGTGAGGGCAATCCAGATTTTTTTCATGGTCCGTTTCTCCTAAAAATCTCGCCAGCGAGGGCAGTGGGTTCGTTGGTTGACGCACCCCCTTAGGCATTCAGAAGTTCCTGTTGTTCGCCACCGGCCTCAGTAACTGGATTTTCGTCTTCGACCGTATCTTCTACGACTTCCTCTTCTGATGCTTCTGCATCAAGCATCTTCTGCAGAATGACAAGCGGCTTTTCAACGAATCCCCAATCCTTATATCTCTGGATGACATTCGTCTCCGTGGCTGTAAGTTCAATTTCAAGGGTTTTCGCACCATTTTCTGCTGCGGCAATCTCGGCAGCTGCCATGAGATGGTCGGCCACGCCTAACTGTCGAAAGGGTCCAGATACAGCGAGATTCCCGACTTGCGCGACCTCAGGATCACCGGAGTCCTTGGTCACGGTAATCTGTCCGATCGGGTATCCACTTGATTCCGCAACGAGTCGCTGGGTTTGACCCTCAGATTCCAAATCGGTTTTGAGTTCTTCGGCAACCTGTGTGCTGGTTTTTTCAGGGAAACAAAATGTGTGTAAATGTGTCGCATCACCTTCTTCAGCTGGGCGTATTTTGAGTGCGCCAGCCAAGCCAAAATCTTGATTTGCCATGTTATTCTCCTTTAATCTTTATCAAGGTGCCGGTATCTTCGGGCACCGCGCGTAGCACCTCTCAATAGCCAGCATCTATGCACATTATTATCTTATTCTAATACAATCTGTTTTACATTACAATTGCTTTTCAAATAAGTTCAGTTAGAAACCGCACCTATCGAGGGATTGGGTAAGTCTGACCAATTGAAAACGAAACATACTAAGAAGAAATTGTTGTCTCATCTTCTAATTCAAACGCATCAGGATTATCAGGGGCGATAAGCAGCCGCTGGTCGAAAGCCTTAGCATTGGTTTCCCCAAGATCCTCCTGTCCAATTCGCAGTTGCCGTTCGGCATCCACAACATCTCTGTTAATCCTGCCGATACATCGGTTGAGTTTCTCAACGAGAGCGGTATGACCCGTCATAGCACGACGGATTTGACGGAGCTGATCGATGACGAGTCGGAAGGTTCTGACAAAGTCACCGGCATCTAAATCGGCATATTTTTCAAGTTTGTCGAAGTCACAGCCTCGGCTCCAAGCGAGCATAGCAGTGCAAAGCCGGAGTTCTAACAGGGGTGTGGTTTCTGTTACCTTATGTTTGGCCTCTAAATGTTGTATGAACAAAATTTCGGCATTGACTGTATAAAGTACCTCTAACAAACGCTCGTCTTTGAGGGGCTTAAAGTATCCGTCTTTACGGGGTTCGGTGATAATCGCTACCATGAGACAATTAATTTCGTCTTCCGTCAGTTTCTCAAAAAGTCCGCTAAATAGTAATTGGGTGAGTTGGATCTCATATCCGTAAATACAAGTAGCTGTGGTTCCGCGCGGCAGAACGGTCTGTGCTTCAATGTATCCGAGTTCTTCAAGCACTTTCAAACGGGCAGCTATCTGCTGTTGTGGATGGTTCTTAATGGATGTTGCCCTCTTTTTGAGTTTCTGAAGTTGCGTCTCCTCCTGACGAATTGCTCTATATCTTTCATTACATGTGTCCAACTGCTGACATCCGGTACAAAGGCTCTCCTTGCTATTTGCTCGAACATGTTTAATTTGTTTGTGGAGGGTATCCAGTTGTTTCGTGCGTTCCTTTCTCCCCTTTTTTCTTCGCAGCTGCGATTTGACTTGCGACATCTCTGCATATAAACGCTTAATCTTGTCTTCACGTTTTCGCTTCTGGCGATAATGTTTCTTAATTTGTTCACTTCCATCAATACCCTCGTGGATACACTCGGGTTCAGGGAGTGCCTGAAGTTTTTTCGTCTTACCATTAATCTGCTTACTGTGCTCAGCGACCCGCACCCGGTTTTGATGGTTACTTAAGCTCATCGTGTAAACATCGTAAATGTCATCACCATATTTCTGATAAAGGCTGAGAATGCTGGAATAGGAAAGATTGAATTGACTCTCTATGGGTTCGATTTTATCAGAAACAACATCTCGGATTTCATTAAAATCCGCGTATGCGGGTATAATTTGCGCATAAACATAACCGATGGTATCTATACCGCGTCTGCCTGCGCGCCCTGACATCTGATGATATTCCCGCGCCTTGAGGTGTCGAAATCCGAGTCCATCGAATTTTCTGAGACTGTCAAAAACCACTGAGCAGGCTGGCATATTAATACCAACGGCAAACGTTTCTGTCGTAAAGAGGAGTTGAATCAATCCGGAGGTAAATAACCGCTCAACAACCTCTTTCAGCGTCGGTAACATACCGGCGTGATGATAGGCGATACCACGACCCACTAATTTACGGAACTCCGCAACCTTTTTTTCCGCGGCGATGTCGAATTGGAGACAGAGTTCATCAAATTGTTTTAAAATCAGTGCGGTCTGTTCCTCATTCAACAACTGTAACTGCGATCCGAGTGCCAATGAATGTGCGTTTCCTTCACACCCCCTCCGACTAAAACAGAAATAGAGGCACGGAAACTGATTCTCTTGACGGAGATGCGGAATGAGACGTGTCTCAACAAAGCCAGGCGGAAATGCCGGAGGGTTTTTATTTTCAGATAACTCACCTTTTCGTTTCCGAGTATCGTGCTGCGCTCTTTTTCGAACGGGGGTGATGTGTGTGGTATTCCCAATACCGTAATCTGTAAAATAGAGGTGATGTTTCAAGGGAACTGGACGTTCTAATTCTTCGACGATCTCAATGTCGATATCCCGCACGCTTTGCATCCACTCTGTGAAAGGCTTAATGTTCGGGATCGTGGCACTCAGACAGACGAATTTAATATGTTGCGGTGCGAAAATGAGGCTCTCTTCCCAAACCGTCCCACGCTCAATGTCATTAATATAATGGATTTCGTCAAAGATAACGTAAGAGACGTCTCCTAACCGTTCAATATCCTCAAAGATCGTATTCCGAAAAATCTCGGTCGTCATCAACAGGACTTGCGCATACGGATTTAGAACCACATCGCCCGTGACAATGCCGATTTTTTCCCCATATTCGGCGTAGAAATCCCGATATTTTTGATTGCTGAGGGCTTTGATCGGGGCGGTGTAGATAACGCGGCGGTTCTCCTGCAGACACTTTTCAACGGCGTATTCAGCAATGACAGTTTTACCAGCACCTGTCGGGGCAGTGACAATCACTGAGGTATCCCGATTAATCGCGGCGATCGCTTCCGCCTGAAACCGATCCAGTTGTAACCCTTTGTAAAGCATCCAAACCTCCCTCGCACACTGAATAAACAGTGTGAGGTGTAATGTTAAGAACAATTGTAATAGATGCGTTGTTTTTTGTCAAGCGAAATTTTTCTTACATTCGTGGGATTCAACGCTGCCACTGCTTCTATCGTTTCTCCTTGACATCCGCTGTTTTGCATGTTACTATAGATATTAAGAGCATTCAAACCGGGTTTTATATCAACGTTAGAGGTGAAAACTTATGCAAAACGCTAAAGGGAGACGAAACCAAGAATCACGTATCTCCTCTGGGAAGCATATCTTGGTGATTCTGATATGTGTTGCGCTTTTTGGCGTTATCGCATGGGCGCAGAAGGATAACAATGAGGAAAGCAGGGAAGGCACTACCTTGGGAGATCTCGGTGTAACAGAAACACAGAAAGCCCAACTTGAGGCATTGTGGAACCTGAAACGTCAAAAGGACATTCAGGCAATCAACGATTTGAAGACCTTAAATCGACTCGCAAAGGATTCGCTCGTAGAAGATATAGAGATTCAGGAGACCTTAGACGCATTTCGAGCGAAACGGAAGGAAATGCAAGAACGGATTGAGAAGGTTGAGGAAGAATTGGTTCAGATATTGCCGACTCGCGCACAACTCCATTTAACACTGATGGGGGTGTTGGATAACGGTGTTCCGCGCCGAACCAAAAAGACCCAAACCCACAAGAACACAGATACCACACCTAAACCGCCGCCAGAACAGTAGGTGCAATAAAAAAGTGGAGGATACCAGACTTGAACTGGTGACCTCTTGCATGCCATGCAAGCGCTCTCCCAGCTGAGCTAATCCCCCACATAAAGATTACTTTAACTTTAATTATATCATATATTCTCAGGGAATGCAAAAAAATTTGCTTTTTTTCGGAAAAATGACCAAAAAACCGCAAACAGATCCATTTTTCTCTTTCGCGAACCTTGATAGTAACGAGGTTGAACTCGCAACAGGTGCCCTGCTTATTGCCCAAAGCGAGTACCGCGAACTCAATATTGAGAATTACCTCTCCCAACTTGATGAGATGGCGGATGCGGTTCGGGAACGGATCCAAGAGACAGCGCTACCTGAACAGCACATCACCGAACTGAATCGATACCTCTTTCAGGAAAAAGGGTTCACAGGAAATACGGAAAACTACTACGCACTGGGCAACAACTTCCTGAACTTTGTCCTTGATAAAAGGACGGGGATTCCGATTACGTTAGGCGTTGTCTATATCGAAGTTGGCAGACGTGCTGGGTTACCCCTCGTTGGCGTAAATTTTCCGGGGCATTTTCTGGTCAGATACCAACGTGAACATTTGGACATCCTACTCGATGTATTTGAAAACGGGTCTTTTATGTGCGAAGACGCGCTCCGGACGAAACTCCACGAAACCCACGGTGAATCGGTGCCGCTGGCATCGAGTATGTTAACTGAAGCGACAGATAAAGAGATCCTTGCCCGCATTTTGCGGAATCTGACGCGCGCCTACACGCTCCTTGAAAACTACGACAAAGCCCTTACAGCGGCTGAACGCATCACGTGGCTGCTTCCGAACGCCGCTGCGGATTATCGGCTGCTCGGTTACTTACACTACAAAAACCATGCGTATGGTGAAGGTATCGCCGCCTTCGAGACGTATCTCCAACTCGCGGACGCACCTCCGGATGCCACGGCAGTCGAGCGAAACATACAACACCTCCAAAAACTGCTCTCGCGTCTGAATTAAGTCTATCCAACACAAAAAACATGACATTTTTTCCCCGGACGTGATATACTGGGTCCGAACGTTCTGTTAGCGGATGCGCACGGTGCCGCGGATTTCCGCTTTCAAGTCCGTGCCGGTCCGCATACGGGGTATAATGGCAAACATTACATTTGAATTTCAGCGGTTTCTGGAAAATCTCAACCCAAATTAACAACAATGGAGGAGATAACCATGAAGTACCTGGAACGCTATTGCACCTGGGTATGTGCTGGCATACTTCTATTCAACTTATCATTGCCAGCATTGGGACAGTCAGAAAAGGCGGAAACCCTTGTTGGACACTGGACATTTGAGAAAGGTGTTGAACTGGAAGATCTTACGGGTAACTTTGCCGACATTCAACTCATGGGTGCTACAATTGAGGACGGTCAATTAAATGTTGACCTTGGCAAGTGGGCAATCGCAAGTGGGTATGATGGAGCGGACATCGGAGAAAAGACCTTGGTGTCGTGGGCTATCATGGATAACCTTGATGTACAGGCAGGCTCAATATTAACCATTGACCGTCTCTCCGACCCCACATTCGACGCAATCGTCTTTGGGGAACGTCAGCATCATCGTTGGATGGCAGGCAGTGGCTGGTTTCACCGCACCCAAGACCCGAAACCCGGATTCGAGGAAAAGAAAACGGGTGAGCTAATTATGATGGCGATCTCGTACACAGATGATGGTGGCACGGCGCGTGTACAGATATACCGGAACGGTGACAAAATTGGCGATTATACCTTTGGTCAATTCGTGACCTTTGATAACGAGGATGCAGAGGCAATTTGGGGGAAACGTCATGGGGGTTTAGGTGGAGGTCCTGGCGATCTCGACGCTCATATTGAGGATTCACGAATCTACGCCTCCGTCCTCAGTGACGCAGAGATCAAAAAATTGTTACCCGACACGCTTGATGTGGAAGCACACGGTAAACTCGCGACGACATGGGCATGGCTGAAGACGGAATAGTCATTTGAATACGAATTATTGAGTGAGTCTCGAAGGGTTTTGAAACCCTTCGGGACTTCTATGAGAACGTGAACAAGACGAAGAGTCTGGCTCACAATTACTGGTTGAATTTGTTTGAATGAAAATTTTAGGTATTGACACCTCAACGCCTATCGGAAGTATTGCCTTAATGGATGGCGATAATTTAGTCGCGGAGCATACACTTAATATCGTCCAAGCACACTCATCGAGACTTATGCCCGCAATTGATAGCGTCTTGAAATGGGGGAATATCACGGTAGAGGCTTTGGACGGATGTGCTGTCGGTATTGGACCCGGATCGTTCACCGGCATCCGTATCGGTGTCGCCACGATTAAATCCGTTTGTTATGCGCTCGACACACCGATTGTTGGTATCTCGACCTTGGAGGCGATTGCGTATAACCTCCGCTCGACAAACGGGGTTATCTGCCCACTTCTCGACGCTCGACGGAGCGAAATTTATGGCACTGTTTTCCACGGTGGGACCGAATGGAAACGCCTCAGCGAAGACCTCTGTTTACCCATCGATGCGTTCCTCGATCAACTCGATACGGATGTCCCCGCAAATGGCACTCTCAATTTTGTAGGAGACGGACTCCTGACATACGGGGATGCTGTCCGAGAAAGGCTCGGTGCGCGCGCAAACTTCGCCCATCCCATTTTCAACGTTCCACGGGGAGCAACGATTGCACACCTTGGGGCACAACGGCTGCAGCACGGAGAGAGCGATAGTTATTGGACTTTGGTGCCGAACTACGTTAGAGTCGGATTATACTGAGCAGCAATATCGTATGTAAATCCCTTACAATCGGAACGGGAACAAGATTGCACAAACTAAAAGTTTATGCTACAATTCGGTTTTTTCTTTAAAATCCTATTGAAGAACTTGCAATGAGAAATAGTATCAGGTGAAGTGCCACAATTAGATGAACCGTATCTTTAAAAACACGTCCTCTCTTTTTACTGCGCATCTTATCGGTCGCCTCGGCTCACTCGTGATAACGATCTGGCTCATGCCGCGTTATTTCACTGAAAGTGAACTCGGTGGCTATTTTGTTGCGATTGCGCTAACGAACCTTATTGCGATTCTGACGGAATTGGGACTCCAAAATCCACTCATCCGAGAGATGACGTTGCACCTGCAACAGACCCCACACTACCTCGGCAACGCCCTCATTGTTCGCATCATTCTCTCAATTGTCGCATACAGCATTATGATTGTCAGCGGGATATATCTCTATCCCCCGATAATCGTAAAGATGATAGTTTTCCTCGGATTGGCAGAGATTGTCAATTCCTTGGCACAATTGTATCGTTGCGTCTTTCGCGCCCACGAGGAGATGAAATATGAGGCTTTCACTGTAATAGCCGAACGGGGTGCGTTTCTGATTATCGGTGGCGGTGCGATTCTACGAGGCTATGGACTCGTCCAGGTCTGTCAAGTGATGCTCGCAGCGAGTTGTATTAACCTGATATTGAGCGTCGGATTCACCCGATTCCGCTTCACGCAACTCCGTTTCCAACCGAGTCGAGAGATCGTGAGAGTGCTGATGCAGCAGGCACTCCCCTTTGCAATCGGTAACCTCTTCAATCTGCTCTATTTTCGCGTTGATGCGATTATGCTGTCAAAATTAAGTGTAGAAGGGGTGGATGCCAACACATGGTACGGTTTGGCGTATACGATTGTCAACGCTTTCACGATTCTGCCGTGCGCGTTCATGATGGGTGCGATGTTCCCTGTTCTCTCCCGCGCCTGGGAACGCGAAAAAGGGAGATTTCCGGGGGCATATTCGTTGGGTATGCGGTGGATGGTGCTGAGCGGATTTCCATTGGCGGTCGGATTGTCAACGTTATCTCCCGAAATTACGGCGGTGTTATTTCCGACCTACACACCGAACGAAGTCGTCAAAATATCAGCAGCACTCCAATGGCTCAGTTGGGCGGGTGGACTCATTTTCATAACGACAGCAGTGTTGGCAGTCTTACGGGCGACAGACAAACGCCGCGCTTTCTCAGTCCTGATGGGGACAACGGCACTCCTGAATATCTGTTTGAATTTATACCTTATCCCGCGTTTCAGCCATACAGGTGCCGCAATCGCCATGGTTATCAGTGAGGGATACCTACTGATTTTTGGAATCGGTTATATTTCAAGGCACATCATCAAATTGCGGGAAACCCGTCTTGTCTTCCGCACGCTTTTGAAAGCAATTGTTCTCTCGGCACTGATGGGTGTTGGTTTAACGCAGTTGAAGGGATCGTTTTCTATCTGGGTGCTGATTCCGTCGGCAGTGCTGTTTTACGGTGGCGGGATGGCACTTCTGGGCGAATTCCGGGAAAGACTTCGGTTCGATTAGCAGTTCCTATTCCACTATCACCCCTCGTTGTGTTGCGACAAAGTCTCCCACGACGAATTGTAAAAAGTAAACGCCACTCGAAACAGGTTCGCCTGCTGCATTCCGTCCATCCCAATAGGCGGCTCGCTAACTCAAACGGACAACGCCTCAAATACTTCAAAACAATCAGGGAACGTTTTGCTAATCCACTAAGGCATTTCTCCGGCTTGCTGCAATGCATCGCTGATGAGCGATGGGCTCAGACGTACCCCATTCTCCAACAATACGTCTAAAAGGGGTGTGACTGCGTCAATAAATCCTCTTTCCTTTGCTTCCAGCAAAAGACCAACCGTGCCAGTAAAGGGCACTCCGATTCGTTCGGCGTACCGTCGGGCATCCCGATCATCAAGAATCACGAGACGTGCTTCGCGCTCTTCGGCAAGGACGAAAACCGCGGCTTCACCGAGATCGATTTCCGCATGTGTCGTTATATTCTCTGGGTTATGCAAAGGGACGGTTCTAATCCACGGCGCGCTTTTGAGTGCTGCCTCGCGAGTTTGGCGTTCGGTCGCGAAAAACTCATCTCGAACTGCCTCCGGAATTAACACCTCGGTGTAGAGTTACCGCAACAATGGGAAAAGATTAAGTGCCCAAAGACCTACGAGTGGACTCGTATTACTGATGACTGGCTTTTCTGGCACTCTCAACGTCCTTTCGGAGCTCTTCGGCGGTGAGACGAATAGGAGAGAGCCCGTATTTACCCATCGTATAGACGAACTCTTCGCGGGACATACCTGCAAATCGGGCAGACAGACCTATGCTGAGTTCTTCGTTGTCATAAGCCTCCAAGGCTAACTTCAGGCGTGCTCCGTCCTCAAATTCAGGGAGTTCTGCTTGGGGAGCCAGCATGTCCGCGACATCCGCCGGTATCTGAATCTTCGTTTTCTGCACAAAGGCGTGGGGACTCTCATAGAAGTGATGAAACAGCGCGCTGACATCGACACCCAGAATAGTGGCAACGGTGAAATCGGCTTTCGCTTTCTTCCAGTGACCGTAATGTAACCAAGCCACACCGCAAGTTCCGTAAGCCACACCTGCGTCCGGATTCAGTCTGAGTGCCTTTGTACAATCATAAACCGCACGGTGAATATCTAACCTGCTGAGATAGAGACTCCCGCGATTGGCGTAGGGTTCAGCGAGTTCTGGATTCAAGCCGATTGCTGTGCTATAATCCTGGACAGCATAGATGATTTCACCTTTCTTCTGATAAGCGATGCCGCGATTGTTATAGGCTTCCGCATCATTACGTTTAAACTGGATTGCACCACTATAATCAGCGAGGCCCTTGTCCACCTCGCCTTTTCTCATATAAGCCAGGCCGCGGTTGTAATGGGCATTGATATAATCCGGTTGCAGTTCAAGTGCTTTGTCAAAGCACGCCGTCGAGCGGTCGTGTTCGTCATTTTCGCTGTAGACGATACCGCGATCGTTGTATGTTTCTGCCTCGGTGAGATGCGGATGTGCTTGTTTCGGCATGTCTTCAGTATGATGACCGTGGGCAAACCGGCAGTGAAGATAGGGATCGACAACTTTCCTCTTGAAGCTTTGTTTAGAGGAAACAGGTTGCTGATGCGACTGAGTCTCTTTTGGTGCGGTATTTGCGCTGCCCAGCTCATTCGCTACGTTTAGCGTTTGCATACATTTTCCTCCCACCACTCCTTATGAATCAAAGCAATCTTGGCATATTTTCCTTTAAGTATACCATAAATTTTACGAATCGCCCATCTCTTGAGAAAACCAAAACGATATTTTCAGACGTATAATTGTTCCAGCACCTCAAAATAATTAGGGAACGTCTTGCTGACACACTCTGGGTCGTTAATTCGAATCCCGTTTGTCTTTAAACCGACGAGTGCAAACGCCATTGCCATCCGATGGTCTTCATACGTATCAATCGCTGCAGGGGTAACAGGTGAAGGCGAAATTTCGAGTCCATCTTGATGCTCAATCACAGGCACGCCTAATTTCCGTAACTCCGTCACCATCGCATGAATCCGATCGGTTTCTTGCCAACGGGTGTGTTCAATGTTTCGGATAGTCACTTTGCTATCCGCGAACGGCGCAATTGCGGCGAGGGTTAGGGAAGTATCCGAAATCGTCCGCATATCCACATCGACACCCTTCAATTGGCGTGGACCTGTCAGGGTAATCCCACTGTCGGAAACAGTAACCTGACACCCCATCTCTTCCAAAATACGGACAAACTGAATATCGCCTTGCATGGAGTCTAAAGACAGATGTTGGACGGTGACCCGTCCGCCAGTAAGCGCAGCCGCCGCGAAGAAATAGGAGGCGTTGGAAGCATCAGGCTCAACGGTATAGATACGCGGCTGATACCGCTGTCCCTCTTCAATCCGAAAATACCTATAGCCTTTGCTGACAACCTCGACACCAAACGCCGCCATGACTGCGAGTGTAATGTCAATATAGGGCATCTCGCGTTCTCCGACGACTTGAATCTCTACGCTATTTTTAGCATAGGGGGCAATGAGTAGCAACGCCGTCAAGAATTGACTGCTCTTAGAGACATCGAGTCGGGTCTTTCCACCCTCCAATCCGTTTGCCTCAATAATGACAGGCAGATGTCCATTGTCAAATTGCGAGCGTGCCGAAACCCCAATTTGCGTCAGGGCATCCAGTAAATCGGCAATCGGGCGGCCGTGTCGCATCGGTGCATCGCCATCAATGACGAATTTCCCACGACCTAACGAGACATAGGCGGTCAGCGAACGTGAGGTGGTCCCTGAGTTCCCGATATAGAGGTCGGCACTCGAAACCGGAATGTCGCCGCCATTTCCATGCACATCAAACCTCGCCTGCTTCTCATCCGCGTGAATCTCGACGCCGAGTTTTTGCAGCGCATTACACATATAATGCGTATCATCGCTGAAGAGCGCACCGGTTATGGTTGAGGGGCCGCGTGCCAACGCTGCGACTAATAACGCCCGATTGGTGTAACTTTTAGAACCGGGGACCTCTATGGTGGTATCAATAGGGTTGCGAATCGGCTGTATCTCAATCATATTTTAATTTTACCCTGCGGTCCTGAAAAACTCGTTCATTTCGTAATCCCTGCTTCCGATAATAGTTGTTGGAGTTCGTCCTTCGCAAAGTCGCTAACGGGCAGCAAGGGTCCGGTTGTATATGCCTGACAGACTCCCAAAATCTCCAGACACGCTTTCATACCGCTAACACCCTGTCCATACGTATACATTTTGCTGAGTCGAAGTAACAGCTTCTGTAACCGGTGGGTTTCATTGATGTCGCGTGCCTTTGCGGCATTATAGAGTGCGACAGATTCCTTCGGAGCGACGTTTGAAATCGAGACGACACCGCCGTCTGCCCCGAACAGTAAGGCTGCCCCCAACGCAGTATGCGAGCCGAGCATGATGGAGAAATCCGGACGGTCTCCGAGCCGATCCAAGAGGTTGAGGCAGTTCGTCCAATCGCCGGAACTGTCCTTAATTCCAACGATGTTCTCACACGTCTCCGCGAGTTGGGCAACGACATACGGTTTAATCGCTGTTTTGACAGTTGAAGGGATGTTGTAAATGAAAACAGGGAGTTCCGTGCTTGCGGCAACATCGTAATAGAATTCGATGAGATCCGCATCGTCGGTCGATGGATAGTAGTAACCCGGTGTCGCAGCAACCGCGTCAACACCGAATTGTTCGGCAATTTTAATGTTTTGAATAACGCGCTGCGTGCTTGTGTCCATCACACCACAGATAATCGGGACCCGACCCCCGATCGCTTTGACGGCGATGTCCATCGCGCGTTCGCGCTCTGTATTCGTCAAGGTCGTAAATTCGCCAGAAGTTCCCAATAGATAGATGCCGTGGATATCGCTGTCAATCAAACGATTGAGTTGGTTATTAAATCCAAGTTCATCAACGCGTTCTTTCTCATCAAGTGGCGTTATTGTCGGAGAAAAAATACCTTCGAATCGAATATTCATGAATCCCTCCTATAGAGCGTAATTGCTGTCTGTCTCACTGATAGGGTTTGCGAGGAACACAGTATCGGAGTATGTATATGACTTAAGATCTCAGTATAGCAGAATCCGATTTAGATGTCAAGAGGACACGTTTCCGTTTGCAAATTATGCCGAAACCGTGCTATGATACTATCAAACCCAATCATTTTGCTATCCCGCTAACAGGGAACCCTAATGAACATCCGGACCCAACTGACATTCAGGTATATAGGCATTGTGCTTTTGGTATTGCTCGCGATGTATTTCTATCTTGCTACGATGCTCAAGGACTCGATGAGCAGTTACATCACCAGCGAATTGGAAGTCCAGGCGACATTAACTCGGGAATTTCTCATCGAAAAACTCCCTGCCAAGGATAACTTTACCTACGACCTCATAGATCCACTCGTCGATAGACTCGGAAAGGCTAACAATGCCCGTGTGACCTTCATCGACTTGGCGGGTGTTGTTTGGGGTGATACCGAACGGGATGGCCAGGCACTCCGTGAAATGGACAACCACCTCACGCGTCCAGAGGTCCAAGATGCGATCAAGAAAGGTAGCGGTATTCGAGACCGCTACAGCAATACAACACAGACAGAATTCCGTTACTTTGCCCTCCCAATACATAGCAATACGGGTTCAGAAACTTCAGGAACTTTGATTGGCATCTGCCGCGTCGCGCTCCCGATGGCAGCCGTCAATACGGCAATTGATAAGCTCCGACAGATGGCGCTCATTGCGAGTGTAGCAGGACTCATTCTCGTAATCGTATTTAGCGTTTTTAGCACGGGTGCAATCACAAAACCGATTGAGAAATTGACCCAGGTGACCCAGTCGCTTGCTGCGGGTAACATCAACTCTCGTGTTCCTGTGGATTCAAGCAACGAACTCGGACAACTTTCGAATAACTTTAACCTGATGGCAGACAGGATACAGGAACAGATTGACACAATCTCTGAAGAACACCGGCGTTCCGAAACCATTCTGAAAAACATGGGGGAAGGTGTATTACTCGTGAACGGTGCGTCTGAGATTACGTATGCCAACCCAACGGCTATCTCTATGCTGGAGCTCCCTGACGATTATATCGGAAAAGCCTTGATTGAAATCAATCGGATTCCAGAACTACAAGCACTCCTGAAAAAGGCGGAACAGACAGAAACCATCGCGTTCGCAGAAATCCAACTCGGTAACCTCAGAGAACCGGAGGCAGAGGTCACGGTCGTTCCCGTTTCTGCAGGTCAAGAATACGTCATCGTCATCCACGATGTCACGAAGGAACGGCAATTAGAGCGGATTCGAGCGGACTTCGTGGCAAACGTTTCACACGAACTTCGAACGCCACTCACAACAATCCGAGGTTACGCCGAAACCCTACTCGGTGAGAATTCCGTTCGGACGAAGACAGGCGAACAGTTCATCGTGAAAATTCTCAATCATTCCGCTCGACTTACAGGTTTAGTCTCAGATCTGTTGGAGCTCTCTCGGCTGGAGTTGGGTGAGGTAGAATTGAAACGCTCGCCTTGCGACCTCAATACCTTCCACGCACCGATTTTAGACGTGTTTGAGCTGCTATTAGAGGAATCAGGGCTGGTCTTAAAATGGGAGGTCCCAGAAAAGTTCCCGAGGGTTAATGTAGACCGACAACTTTTCATGCAGATCTTTGTGAACCTGATTGACAATGCTATCAAATATACACCCGACGGTGGAGCGATTACCGTTTCAGCAAAGATCCGTTCAAGTGAAGGGGCTGAAGGCGCGGAAATAGGCTCGGAAGAGATCCTCCTGCGTGTAGAAGATACAGGTATCGGTATCCCGATGGAATCACAATCCCGCGTGTTTGAAAGGTTTTACCGGGTTGACGAAGGACGTGCCCGAGAAATGGGTGGCACTGGATTAGGGTTGGCAATCGCTAAACATATTGTCCTCTCCCACAACGGAAGAATATGGCTGGAAAGCACCCTTGGACAAGGCAGTGTCTTCTCTATCGCGCTGCCTCTGTAAACAGGTACGGCTAAATTTTCCATGCTTCCTGTGTGTAAGCCATCTCCCAAAAGAGGTACTCATAACGACTACTCAACAAGAAGTAGTTTTTAATCCGTTCTTTCTGAGAGGCGCTATGCTCCGCTGTGAGATTGTTGAGAAGCCCGCGCAACGATTCACCCAGCGATAGGAATTCGGGAGAGGCGTACATCTCAATCCATTCCTGATAGAGAGGTTCCGGCGAACCGCCTTGTGCAGCAAGCGTTGTCCCGATCTCGGCGTAACCCCACTGACACGGTAGAACACCGGCAACGATATCCGCTAAAGTCCCGACCTGTGCGACATCAAGGAGATGCCGGGTATAAGCATGTGTCGTGGGAGCCATCGGCGCGGCTTCCATCTCAGCGGCAGAGATACCGAATTTCGCACAATACCCGCGATGCAAATCCATCTCGGTGTTCAGTGTTGAATTGAGCAGTTCTGCAAACATCGCCATCGTCGCTTCATCGTGTGCCTTGATAACACCGTGTGCAAATACACGGCTATAGTCCAATAGGAACAGGTAATCCTGAATTAGGTAGAACTGGAATTTCTCTGTCGGCAGACTCCCATCAGCGATGCCGCGAACGAAGGGATGCTTAAGATCCGCCTCCCAAATCGGGGCAGCAGTGCGCCTGAGTTCATCAGTAAATCGTCCATTTTGTGCCATAGTCTTCTTGAAACTCCTTGAAAATATGCTATAATCTTTGTTGTATATCATACCCGAACAAGTGAAGGATGTCAAAATGTTTGAAAAACTCGGAATCGTAACTAATATCTGGTCTGCAGAGATGGAAAGCGGTGCACGCTTCGATGAACTCATGGTAGAATTCGGCGCGAACGGATTTAAGGATATGGAGGTTCGCGAAGGTGATTACCTGCGCAACTCTGAATTTGGGAAACTTATTGAGCAGCTCGAATCCGCAATGGCTGACTACACGGATGCGGAATACAAAACTATCTGTGATGCCGTCTGGGGAAAACAACCCTACGAAACGAAACATGCCACACTCTTCGCAGAGATTGCGGCGTTCATTGAAAAAGCATCTGGACTTACCTTGAGTTATGCCATGTCCCATCCTTGGCTCTCATCTCCAAAAGACGGTGAAGCGGACACACAGCAGATTGTTAAGGCAAAGAAGTTGGCATACCTCCTCTGCCCGGCACAACCGCGGCTCCGACTCGTCGATCTCGACACCGAAGGAGACATTGACGCATCCGCTGCTATTGCCAACCTGAAGCGATATGATACCCTTTTACCGGATTTTCCGATGGTTTTTGCCGTGGAGAACGCCCGACAAACCGCTACATTGACCTTGAAGTTAGCCGTCGCGGGCGGTGCCAAGCTGACTTACGACGAAACAAACACATACCGGGCTGACGGGACAACGGTGAACCCTCCTGACGAATTCTGGGGTGCTGTTAAAATGACGGATCTCACCTCGGTCCATTTCAAACAGAAAACGGAAGAGGGTGTGCTCTCAGAAGTCGGGGACGGCTTTGTCGACTTTCGAGCCATTGCCGAACGCTTGAAAACGCAAGACTATACCGGCGATCTACTCCTTGAAAACACACCGACTGCGCATTCTCTGCAAGATGCCTTACGGAGCCGAGAGTATCTGCGCAATTGTTAAGTAAGACAAGTGTTTTGCCTACATCCTCTTAAGTTTGCCCACGTGGTAGCGAGCTTGGCTTTGGGAGAAACTGACAATATTGTAGCCAGTCCCTGTTCCCGAATCATCTCTGTCTCTTCAAAGGTAAGCGCAATACCGTTAAAAAGGGCGACGTGCGTAATCGAAACCGCAAAAAAGCCGCCGGGGAGTTTATTACACTCTAACAGACACCCCATGAGCAGCGGATACGCCTCCTGTGTCAAGTCATTTCCCTTGATGACCTTCACAGCAACTTCCTCGCCGTTCCTGTAGATAAAGGAGTCGGCATCGCGTGTAACGACTGCAGCGACAAACTGCCACGTGTCAACCTCCATCGTTCCTGCGGGACTGATAATACTTCCGTTATCTGATCCGTTTGCTGAGGTCTCTAAGCGGATCGCACCAGGACCCGTGTCCCCAATATCGAGAATCCAGCCGCCATTCCAGCACCACGCCCCTTTGGAAATGATACCTTTTCCATCGCCAGGTAAAGCCGGATTCAACCATGCCACTAAGGTAAAATCATTTTCTCCAACGTTGACGGTATCACTGTGCGGAATCTCAAGATAGTCGTCCTTACCATCAAATTTGAGGGCTGGACCGAGATCACTATCTACCCATTCTGGGTCCCCCTCGATTGTTCCATCATTGCCGTTCCCCGAATGATCTTTTACCGTCTTGCCTTTACCTTCATCAAAAAGCCACGCGCCTGCCAAAGTGCCTAAATCTATTTCAGCATAACCCATCGTCCCTGGGGCAAGTAACATCCCTACAAGAATCACGTATAGCCAATTCACATTAACTTTCATTGTTCCTCTCCTTTTGAAAGCCGTGTAATCGTAAACCCGTTCCACACCCAACGTTTCTTTCGAGTATAAATTACTTGGGTTAGACGCTCATCAGTGATCGTAACAGTGTATCGCATTTCCGCAGATTCATCTGCTGAATCAAGACGCAGTTTTTGGAATTTCTTCTCATCATTCGCAATGAGGTTAATATCCACGGGTGCCACAACGCCCGCGTGGAAATAGCAGCTTATCTCATACGTGCCATTGGGGAGTGCTATTCTGAAAACACCATCTTCTTCACCCCAAAGCCTATCTTGATACAAAGGAAGATTCGGTTCACCGACCGCCAAGACCTCGCGTATATCCCGTGCAGATTTCGTGTCTTCAGTGTGCCAATATTTGAGTTCAAAACCACCACCACCGGTTTTAAATTCATCCTGAACAGATTTCGATATCCAACCGTAAAGCCCATCTGTATAAGGCGTGTCCTTGGATATAGGGATGTGTGCTGGAACTCCCTCTCCATCTATCGGTTGCAGATCGAATGTGATCGTTGTCGTGTCGTCCCACAATTGGGCATCCGGTGCGACTCTCTTACGCCGGTAAAGCCGATTAAAGTTAGTTGAATGGATGACTTCATAATCTTGGGCGAGATCTTCAACGTTATCATACTCTGTGCGCCAGACGAGCACATAGTCTATAGGCACCTCCTTGTTTTTGTAGCGCAATGGAAAGTGATCGGTGTTGGGTTCATAGTTCTGAAGATAGGCGACACCGTTCTCCAACGCCAGATACCCCTCTATATGCTCAAAGGGGAGAATGTATTTGAAATCCCATTTCGCCGAATCAGGCGTGCCGCCCCATGAACCCGGACGACTCGCAAGGACCGTGTGCGGTTCTATCATCTCCGCTGATGAAAGTGCCGCTTGGGCATCTCTGTCCAACAGATAGTAAGTTTGAACGTAATAGCCGAGATGCCATAGCGCTAAAACAATCAGGACACCACTAAAGGCGTAGTCAACGAACCTATGAAGGTTGAAACTAAAGAATGGAAGGAGTGCAAGTAGAATGTAGATATGTATCCGGTCGCTGATCCACATGCCACCAGAGCGTAAACTCCACGGGGATTTGAAATAGAGGAACGTGAGTATCAGTGCAATCAGTAAAAACGCGTCTGTCCGAGCCACGATGGAGGTGATGCCTCCATATCCCATGTTTTCCGAGGTCGACGCGGCACGGCGCGCGTAGACTTTGCGGATTCTGTCGATGACGGTGAGCAGAAAGGCGATCCCCAGCACGATGAGGAGAAGATTGCCTATGAGCGTGTGGGTATCCCGAAAGGAGACAATCGAACCGATAGAGAGAAAATACTTCATCAACCCCTCAAAACTCCTATGGAAACCACCGCCTTCCCGTTTCACGAGATAGTAGGTCAGTAGGATAACATAAGCGGGGAGCATAGTCCCTAAAAAGAGCAAGATGGATTTTAGCTGCCCAATCCAGCGCACACGCTGAGATTCTAAGGCTTCATAAACATAGAGGAATACGCCTAAGAATGTTATTGACACTGTAAGCAGGGCATAGGATTGAAAGTGTGTGAGGTAAACGACTGTGAGCCATACATAGACCGTGACAAAGGCTCTTGAACTGAGTTTATCCGCACATCGCCACCAACAACCGAGCGCGAAGAAAAAGAGTGATACGCTCAAGGCGAAGTTATAGAATCCCATGTGCAGCAAATAATTATAGGCAAAACTGAAACCGACGAGGCAGAAAAGCGTCTTGCTTTTTTGAATACCGTTGAGGAGATACAGGAGAGAAAGCGGGAGGAGTCCTATGCAGAGACTAAAGAATATCTTCTCGCATACGAGGGGCGGAAAAATATACATGAGTGCTGCCATGAAGGCATGGGAGGTCCAATTCGGAAAAAGCGTCGGGTTGCGTTCATAAACTTCCCGTAGGATGTAATTTTCGTGATTGTGATATACTTTTAAGACGTGAGCGTTGTGGACATGGGCGGGTCCATCTTGGGTCCCGGTATACTTGAATAGCCAGGTCGGCAAGATATGTATCACCAAAAGCGCAATCACGACAATGTGCGGGATAGATAACCGACGCCCCTGCATAATTACCTCGCTTTTGAACAATCGTCTTTCGCATGAACAGAACCGCAATGTTGCTATTCTACAAGAACTTTGCTACGAGGTCAACAAAAATCGTGCCGAAATAAAGACGCTCCGCTGTTGGTATGGTTCAAAACCCTACTAACAGCGGGGCTTATAACCAATAAACTAAAACGGTGATTCTTGGGCTTGTGTATTTTCTGTCGGTGCGCCATCGGGAGATGCGGTCTCTTGATTCGCGGATTCCTCCGGTTCAGGGACTTCACTCTCCTGCGCAGCGGTTGTTAATTGCTTTACACGCTCACAGAGTTCATTTAACAACTGTGGCGAGGTTTCCGCGGCTTTCAATTCAGCAGAAAGCTGCGTCCACTGCATCTCGGTCATATCGTTCCGAGATTCCACACCATATTTACGTTTGATGTAGTTCCAGAGATCTGCCTTACCGATGCCTTTCCCTTCAAGAGGTCCCGCCAGATTGTTCGCGATAGCGAAAGCCGCTTTTTGGGCGTTCGCAATATTTCCACCACCCTGTTGTAACTGCGGTCGTTGCGTCGTATTGCCGCCCCCTGTTTTTCGGTTCAGGTAGAAATTCAGAACCTCGCGGATAACCGGCACGGGGATCAACTGTTTAATTGCGTTGCGTTGCGCTTTATGAATCGCTTTGGTGAAAGCGAACGGATCGGCGCGGCCGCCAGCCATCTTCAGTTGCTCATAGGCACCGTAACGAGACGAACCCGTGATTGTATCGACCGCTTTGGCAGTAGCAATCCAAGAGTGCTCGCGTTCCTCGTAATCGATCTCTTCAATCTGGATACCGCCCCGGCGATTTGCGGCTTCGTTAATACCGGCTAAGGTCAACCCTTCAACAGTCCGTCCCCCCTGTTTAAAGGAATAGACGTAATCTTGGATTGTCTGTCCAGTCATCAACTCAATAATCGCCTGATCATCCACCTGATCGACGACTTCATATTCAGCGGTAACGGGTACCATTTCGTCCTTTTTTTCTTCAGCCATCATAATCCTCCGATTTCTAAATATATAATTAGTATAACATATCTTTAGATATATATCAAAGAAAAAACGCGCCTTCGTTAATCATCAGCAATGCCTGTCGTAATCTCGACCTGTATTCCATCTGTTACGATGCTTTCAACGTAGAGTGTGAATGTATACATCTGATGATTAACGTATTTTTGCAGTTTAGAAGGAAAAAGCCCATCCCCTGCCATATCATCAATAATCCAAAACGTCACATTTCTATTATTTGTGTCAAGCGTCATTGCGCCTGCGTAATTTTTTACCAATTCAGGGTCTACATCATCTCTGATGCCCAGCAGTTCATTGAGTCTCTTAAGTGAAACGGTCTCATTGTGAAGACGCACTGTTTTCCCGACATACCTCTGACCCGCCGCCACAATCTGTTCAAGCGTCGTGTTGATAACTTCGATATCCGCTTTCGCTGTGTGTTCAGGGACATCAGACCAGATAGTGAAGAAGCGGTCTTTGTTTGTGGTTGTGTTTTCGGAAATGTCCTTTATCAGCAGTGTGAAGGTGTAAGTTGTATGTCCGCGAATGTGTCCAAGATCGCTCTCCATATAATTTGAATAATAGTGACGCAGAAACTTAGCGTCCGGGTCGGTGATGAAAAAACGGACTGTATTGTGATGTGTAAACAATTCTAACTTTGGTGGATCACCATCAGCACTCGGATAAATTCTGCCAGCTGCGGTAATCGTAACCTTCTGTCCCTTATATTTTGAGTGGATGCCGTTTACTTCAACATCGTTGACAATATCGGTGAGGGCACCAAGTTCGACGGTGTGGGTTTTCGGATGAAATCTCGCACATCCTCCAAAGATAGCGATGGCAAAACACGCACATAAAGTTGTAAATAGTTTCATGTTTTTTAATTATATCTTGCGGGAGAATAACGTAAGTTTGAATGTTTGACGCACCTTCTTTATATCTGCTTGCGTGTTTTGCTTGGGTATTTCTGCGTACTGTTGTAGGCTACCGCTTAATTTAAGAATTATAACGACTCCGCTTTAATACGTCAAATTAAATGTAAAATACACTTAATTCGCTCAAAAAACCTCACGCCATAAACTTGACCGCCACTGCAAATTCTGCTATAATAAAAATAAATCGAGCATCGGAGCATTGCTGAACAGTGACAGCCCCACTTCTCCACATGCAATCAATTACCAAAGACTTCCCCGGCGTGCGTGCCTTAGACGATGTCTCTTTCGAGGTGCGTCCGGGTGAAATTCATGCGCTGTGTGGAGAAAACGGCGCGGGCAAATCGACATTGATTAAGATTCTCGGGGGTGTTTACCCCTACGGGACTTACGAAGGGGAATTGCATATCAGCGGAAACGAGCAACAGTTCCATACCGTGCGCGACGCAGAACGTGCGGGCATCGCTATCATCCATCAAGAACTGGCACTTATTCCAGAGATGACGGTCGCTGAGAATATCTATCTCGGTAAGGAACCGTGCCGATTCGGAACCATTAACAAGCATCGTCTCTATCACGAGGCAGGCGAACTCCTTTCGCAGTTTGGATTGGCGATTCCACTGGATAAACCCGTCCATGAACTCGGTATCGGACAACAACAACTCGTAGAAATCGCGAAGGCTTTAGGGCGCAGCTTGCAAGCCCATATTCAACAGCGGCGCAGCTTACAAACCAACAGCGAATCGTCGAGCAGTGCATTGTTACTCGTGCTGGACGAGCCAACGGCTGCCTTGACGGAAAGCGAAGTAGACATCCTTCGCGAGATTCTGACGCAACTTCGAGAAAAGGGTGTCGCCTGTATCTATATCACCCATAAACTCAAGGAGATTTTTCAAATCGCTGACCGGGTGACAGTGCTGCGGGACGGCAAAACAGTCGCAACGCACTCCATTAAATCCTCTGAATGCACCGAAGAGGTGCTCATCTCACAGATGGTCGGACGCGAGTTGACCGCTCTGTTTCCAAGACGACGAACTGCCGCTATTGATGAAAACGGGTCAAACCGAGACGACATAGCACTCCGGGTGGAAAACCTAAGCACCTACCCATCGGAACCCCCGCAACTTGAAAACATCAATTTTGAGGTGCGACCCGGGGAAATCCTCGGCATCGCAGGTTTAATGGGCGCGGGACGGACAGAATTGATTAGCACGATTTTCGGTGTTTACGAGGGGAGATGGTGTGGAGAAATCCTCATAGAGGGTGTCCCTGTTAAAATTCACGCCCCACGCGAGGCGATACAGCACGGCATAGCGCTCGTCAGTGAGGATCGGAAACGCTACGGACTCCTTTTAGACGTAGATGTCGTCCGCAACATGACGCTTGCGAGTCTTGGTCCATCGTCAGACATCACATCACACGGGATAATTAATGACAACACGGCATTTGAAAAAAGCGAACACTACGTAGATTCCCTTCAGATTAAGACAACTTCGCTTGAGGTGCCTGTGAACCATCTCAGCGGCGGCAATCAACAGAAAGTCGTTCTCGGCAAATGGTTGATGACGCATCCGAAGGTGTTATTTCTTGATGAACCGACACGCGGGATTGATGTCGGTGCGAAGGCAGAAATTCACACGCTGATGGCAAAACTTGCGCAGGAAGGTGTCGCGATCGTGTTTGTATCCTCCGAACTTCCAGAAATCCTCGGTATGAGCGATCGCGTCATAGTGTTACATGCGGGCAGGATCACGGGTGAATTTATCAACGAGAATCTGACACAAGAGGACATTTTGCGGTGTGCTGCTGGCACGTCAATATCGAACCGCAAGGTAAATTAAAAAAATGGACAATAGAAACGAAACATTTAAAACAGAAAACCCAGTAGAAACGCAAGTGCTCGGTGAAAGGTTAGGCAAAACGCTCAAGCAAGGAGATGTCATCGCACTCATCGGCGACCTCGGCACAGGTAAAACCTGTTTGACGCAAGGCATTGCGCGCGGGATCGGTATCGCTCCAGGCGAGGTTGTGAATAGCCCCTCCTATATCCTGATTAACGAGTATAAGGGGACACTCCCGATCTACCACATCGATCTGTACCGTCTCGAAAACAGCGCGGAGATCGCCGAACTCGGACTCAGCGAATATATGGAAGGCGATGGAATTTGCATCATTGAGTGGGCAGAACGGATGACAGATGCACTGCCTGCTACCTGTATACAGATACGTATAACGCTTGAAGACACAAACGTCTCACACGGCAGTGAAACCCGTGAGCCAATATCACAAATCCCTGAAGATGAAAACATCCGACACATCGAAATCCAACATCCTATATCTCGATAGCGGTTCGGGCATCGGCGGCGGACAACGCAGTCTCCTACTCCTGCTCAATCTATTAGATACGGATCGCTTTACGCCGTATGTCGGATGCCTCGGTGATAGCCCGTTCGCAGCCGAGGTAGAAAAGACGGAGGCAAGTGTCGTTCCACTGTCTCTACCCGCGGCACATAACAAAACCGATAAGGTCCAACGATTTACCCTCCGCGATCTACTTGACGACTTCCGGCAACTTGGGGTGATCCTTCAACTCCATCAAACAGTAAAACGGTGTGCGATCGACCTCATTCATGCGAACTCGCTTTCGGTAGCACTTCTCGGCGGCATCGTTGCGCGGATAAACCGTATCCCGATCCTGATGCACAAACGCTACGCGACTTCCTACGGCATTCTGGATCGGATTTGCGAAAGATTTTTGCACCGTGTGATACTCGTTTCGGAGGCAACTCGCTGGAATTTCGCGCCTACGGCGAAACAGACGTTAATCTATAACGGGGTCAACTTAGATGCTTTTCAAGCATCCGCGGAAGAGGTGGAAACCCTCCGATCGGAACTCTTTCCCAATACCTCCGATCCCTCCACCGTTACGGGGGTCGTGACTCGAATTACGCCGGAGAAAGGTATCCATTTTTTAGTCAGAGCGATCGCGGAACTCAAAGGAAAAATAGACAGCAAACTGTTGATCGTTGGCGGTCCTTACTTCCAAAAGGATATTGACTATATGAACGAACTCAAACAGGAGGTCATAGATTTAGGCGTTGAAGATTCGGTCATCTTTACTGGGTTTTTGTCGGATACGCGGGTGGTTACAAGCCTGCTCGACGTTATGTTGGTGCCATCTATTATCCCGGAGGCATGCCCGCGCACTATCATTGAAGCAATGGCGGTCGGCACACCCGTCATTGCCACGCCACTCGGTGGCAGTAAAGAACTCGTTACCCCCGAAACAGGGATTTTAGTGCCACCTGAAGATGCCTCGGCGATTGCGGAGGCTATTGCAACCCTTGCAACGGATCAAAAACGATTGCAGACAATGGGGGCAGCCGCTCGCAACCGCGCTGAGCAGTTGTTTAATAGCGAAAAGAACACGGCGTTGACGGAAGCTGTTTACGCTGAACTGTTGGCCGTAGGATAAACACGATTGCATGTTTCCGCTACACAGACAGAGGAGTTATTTATAATGAGAGAAAAGACAGTGAGTCCACCACAGGGTTCACAATCGAGTCAAGGGCAAGTGAGACAGGTGTCTCAACTGTTCGGTGAGGGGATCGGTAGCACCCCTGAGTGGGTCGAGATCCACCGCACCAACGATGAATGGGAAGTGAAACTCATCCAAGCCACTTTGAGCGCGCAACAGATCCGATGCCGTCCGATTGAATTAAGAGAGGAACGCCAAACCGCTCTCCTCGTTGAACCGCAACACGAAGTGGAAGCGATGGAACTGGTAAGCCGCATCGGGGTAGCCGTCACGGACAACGAAATGGCGACGCACGCTGAAGAAGCAGCGGAAGCGCTCAAGCAACGCGATATGACTGTCGTTCAGGAAGACAGAAGTCAACAGAGGGATTCCGGGAATTCGACAGAGATCGTCTTTGCCGAACGTGAAGGCATCGGCAGTGTCGTCTATATGGCAGGACAGGGATACGAACTCCGTGTCGGTCCTGAACCCTACGTCATCGTCCCAGAGAACGATTGGGAAGAGTTCACGGATTTTAGTGCGCAACGTCAAGAGTTCGTGATACTTCTCCGCCACGAATACCCCGATCTCTTCGAGTGGATCCAAGACGGAAAACTTCTCGCCGAATTCATCCGTCTCATCGAGATGACGTATCAAGAGGGCGCGCCGCCGCTTCCACATCGCGCCAGTGCCGCAACTGACGCTGACGAGGTCGATGCGATCCCTTACCATCCGTTTGCCCAATTGAGTCTCACTGTCGCTGTGATTTCGCTCATTGCAGTGCTTTTTCAGATTCCGTGGCAGGTGAACCTCGTGTTGGCGGTCATTGCTGTGGCATCAGCAGTCGTCGCGAAATACCAGATCGATGTCAGTGACGGCGCATCCACAGGTGTCCCGATGGCGCTGAGTGCGATTGTGCTTGCGTGTCTCGTCGTCGTTTTTGCGTGGTGGCTGAGTCAGCGTCCGGAACCGGTAGCACCAGAGAGACCCGCCACTCGTGAGATGATTGAGGATCGGTAAAATGTGTGAAAATTTCGTCAATTGTCTGAATCACGGATTTTCGTGGATTACACAGATTTCGCGGATTCTTAGAAAATAACAACGCATTGATTTCATCCATAAAATGTAGTATACTTTTTCAAATGCAGTCTAAAAAGGAGATACACCATGAAAGAAAAAACAGGTTCTTCCGAGAAAGCCCTTACGCAGCTTGATGTTCCTCCAATCTCGGGAAAATGTGGTGATAAAGAGGATGTCAAAGAGACAAATAGTAAACCGCATCAACATGCCAAAGTGCGCCGCACAGCGAAGCTGCCTCGTCTGAAGTTAGCTGACCTCGTAGCCCAAGTTACAGAAGAAAACGCACATAGTGAGACCTCCACCGGCTCCGCAGTTGGAAACGAAATCTGGTAGGAGTTGAATAATCTATGTTGGAATACATTCCAGAGGCTGGCGATGTTGTATGGATTGACTTTGATCCGCAAAAAGGAAATGAGATTCAGAAACGTCGCCCTGCTCTTGTTATCTCTTCACAGATTTATAACAGCACTGCAATGAATTTGGCGTTCCTCTGTCCAATTACGAGTACAAGAAGGGATAACCCGTTTGAAGTCGAGATTCCAGCAGGATTAGAAATAGAAGGAGTTGTACTCGCGGATCAAGCAAAGAGCATGGACTGGCGGCAGAGAAGAGCAACGTTTATTTGTCAGGTACCTGAGGAAACATTCCATAGGGTCTTACGAAAAATGGAAGCACTTCTTGGGATAATGGAATCATTTAACCTTGAGGAGATATTGGAAGACTTATTAGACCGATTTGGGATTGAAGAAATACAAGAGAGTTTACGCGCGATTCTCGAAAATTAAATGAAAATGCCCTCAGCATCGTCAATCGGAACCGAATCAACCTCGCTCCTTCCGCCGCTCACCATCGGGGTGGCTCTGATCCTTCTCAACGCATATTGGATCGCCTTCGTCAGCGGTATCCACCACTCCCTGAATCCCGCTTATGCCTCCCTGTTTATCGCCCCAATCGTCAACCTCTTTTTTCTCCTGTTAATCAATACGCTGCTGAAGCGGATCCGCCCACAATTCGCTTTGAACCGCGCCCAACTCCTCTTGGTCTACCAGATGCTGGTCATGCTGTGTGTCGTCTCCGGACACAACCCGATGGATTTCATTCTCGGAATCCTCGCGCATCCGTTCTGGTTCGCTACTTTTGAAAACGAATACGCAACGCTTTTCCATCGGTATATCCCGCCGTGGTTCACGGTTCAAGATAAAGGGGCGCTCACGGGTTTCTTTGAAGGGAACTCGACCCTCTACACGCCGAGACACCTGTTCGCATGGATAGGTCCTGTGTTGCTTTGGTCGTTTGTCACGTTTATTCTCTTCTTTATTTTACTGTGTTTCAACAGCATCCAGCGGTTGCAATGGAGCGAACGGGAACGCCTGAGTTATCCGATTGCCCAGCTTCCCATAGAGATGACCACGCCACGCTTTTTTTCGAGAAGATTGCTGTGGCTTGGGTTTAGTATCTGTGCCGTGATAGAACTCCTCAATGGACTCCACTTTCTCTATCCGTTTGTGCCGGGTGTGCCACTTAAAATACCCGATTTCGGGACGAAAATCTTTACCACGAAACCTTGGAACGCGATTGGATGGTTACCGCTCTTCTTTTACCCTTGGGTCATCGCATTGACGTTCTTCGTGCCACTGGAACTCTCGTTTTCGGTCTGGTTCTTTTTTCTGTTTACAAAATTTCAGTTGATTGTAGGGAGTATCGGCGGCTGGAAATCGCTGCAAGGGTTTCCTTATTACAATCAACAGGGCATCGGTGCTTGGTTGACGCTTGGGATTCTCATCCTATGGACAAGCCGTAAGCACCTCAAAGCAGTATTTACGACGGCTTTGAAGCCTCTTGGAAACAGTGCGGCACCCTCCAGTAATGAACCGTTTCACTACCGCACCGCACTCCTCGGCATCTTGGTAGGCACGACGATTCTCGTTATTATTTTTCAACAGGCGGGCATGTCCGTTGGAATTCTCCTCGCCTTCCTATGCCTCTATTTCCTCATGTCTATCGCGATAACATACGCGCGGGCGGCGGTCGGTGTGCCGTATCATGAAGTCATTTGGACGCATCCACCACTGATGATCGTCTCGGTTTTAGGCACACGACGGACGGGCGCGGCGAATTTGACGCTTTTCTCTTTCTTATATCCGTATGTTCGCGACAACGTCTCGCACCCAATGCCGAGTCAGTTAGAAGGGTTCAAAATCGCCGAACGCGCCCCGGTTTCCCAGAAAAAGATGGCGATCGCTATGATAGTCGCCCTATTGGTTGCTATACCTGTCTCTTTCTGGGCATATTTGCACCTCATCTATCAACACGGCGCAGTGCGAACTGAGGGATATATTATTGGCATCGGTCTTGAGACCTTTGAACGGATGCTACTCCCGTGGTTACAACAATCACACGCGACAGATAGCACGGGATTGAGTTTCACTGCGTTCGCCTCGCTGTTCACGTTGGGATTGATGTTCCTGAGAAGACAGTTCATCTGGTTTCCCTTCCATCCAACGGGTTATGCACTCGGTTTATCCGCAGGAATGGTTTGGGTCTGGAGCGCGATCTGTGTGGGTTGGATCATCAAGGCGGTCCTCCTCAAATTCGGGGGGTTACGCATCTATCGGAAGGCTGCTCCATTCTTTGTCGGCGTGGTTCTGGGCGACTTTCTGATGGGAACGTTTTGGAGTTTAGTGGGTGCGGTTTTTGGGATACCTGTCTATCGGGTCTGGTATTAAGACCTACGGGTGAACCGGATTTTTTAAGTTGACACGCCAACCGGTATATGGTAAGGTTAAGGCAAAGTGGTATCAAATTAAGCGTGCACGTAATTTTCTGGAAAAGATAAAAATAACACCATGAAAACAATGACATATAGAGGGTATACAGCGGAAATTATCTACAGTGACGAAGATGAGTGTTTTGTGGGCCACGTTGTTGATCCTGGTGATGATATTATAGGTTTTCACGGGGATACCGATGCAGAACTGCAGGAAGCCTTTGAAAATGTGGTGGATCTTCACATCAGAGTCAAAGAACAACCAGAATCTCCACCACAAAAGCATAACATTGGTGGTTTCTGGGCGCGCCTCCGTCAAGCATTGCATCTGTAAAACAGAGTCTCGCGCCACTCACGAGAAAAATAAGGAATTTTACCGGTGAAGACATGTATCATTGTTTTTGCTAAGAATCCGGTGCCGAATCAGGTCAAGACGCGGCTCGTCCCACCCCTCTCACCGGAACAAGCGGCGACAGTGTATACGGCGTTTCTCACAGATGGGTGTGACACACTCGCCAAACTTCCCGAGGTGGACCGTATCATCGCCTATACACCGGCAGGGGCACAATCCGATTTACAAGTGCTTATCGGGGACGATGCCATTTACATCCCACAAATGGGAGCTGACCTCGGAGAACGGCTCGCCTCGGCAACACAGTGGGCAATTGAACAGGGATATACAAAGATTTTACTCGTCGGGTCCGACAGTCCGACACTCCCGATTGCTTATGTCTCAAAAGCATTCACACTGCTCGATTCACAGGACATCACCATCGGACCGAGCACAGACGGTGGCTATTATCTCATCGGCTTTTCGGTAACGAACATAGCGACGACCGTCCCATTTATTTTTCAGGAAATCGCATGGAGCACGGCAGATGTCTTTCAGCAAACAGTGGCACGTGTCCGCTCGCTAAAGGTAACCTTAGGACTCTTACCACCCTGGTATGATATAGATACGGCTGCAGATTTGGCGTTCTTACACGCTCACATCTCAGCGATGCGACTCGCAGGCGAAACAGTGGAAGCCGTCAGAACAGAAGCACTATTGACAGAACTATTTTCATAAACAGTAAGGAAAAGGAGATTGAATTATGGGACAATTAGATGGAAAATTTGCGATTGTAACGGGTGGAAACCGAGGTATCGGAAGAGGGATTGCGAGGGGGCTTGCCGCTGAGGGGGCGACGCTCACAATCGCCGCAAGGGATGCCGACCTCCTTGAAGAAACCGCTAACGAATTTCGCGCAAACGGCACAAAAGTGTTGACTGTCCCGACCGATGTAACGGACGAGGCACAGATCAAAGCACTTTTTGAAAAGTCGATGGAGGAATACGGGCGTTTGGATATCCTCGTAAATAACGCTGGAGCATTCAATGGAGGTCCCATCGGTGAACTCGCAACGGAGGATTGGGATTGGGTTATTAATGTGAATCTCCGTGCGCCGTTTATCTGCTCACGCGAGGCGTTCGCAATTATGAAAGCGCAAGGCGAAGGGGGACGTATCATCAACGTCGGGAGTATCTCTGCGCATCGCGTCCGTCCCCGGACAGCACCTTACAGTGCGAGCAAATTCGGGATTTTTGGCTTGACACAGGTGACTGCACTTGAGGGTAGACCCTTTGGTATCACAGCGAGTTGCTTGCAACCCGGCAATACCTATGTAGAGCGACATCAGAGCCGTCCACAGGCACCTATGGAACCGATGATGGACGTTGATGATCTCGCGCAAGCGGCTGTTCTCATGGCGACGCTGCCACCGAATATCAATATGCTGGAAGCAACTGTCCTGCCGATCGGTCAACTCTATGTCGGACGCGGGTAATTTTTAAGCTTACCTTGCGGTTCGGTCAGGCAGGTTCTAAAGGATAACGTGCCTTTCCGTATATCCGCCTGCGCCGATGTTGCAGGCTGCGTTTTTGGTTAAGAATCACGAGCGCAACTCGCTCTTACAGGAAAGCCTTCACCGATGGAGACAATTATGCAAGTGAATCGGACCCAATTCATGGAAGAAGGGTATCTCGTTCTCCGAGAGGTGATTCCGCCGGAAGAACTGGACGCGCTTCGGGAAAGTTATGAATTAATGGTATCACGCCAGCGAGAGATATGGGCGCGAGAACGCGGACCGAACGAACCACCGGGCGGCGTTTGGGAGAGCTCTCCACAACCGCGTTTACACCTCGGACGGGGTCCACTCGCAGGACTTGTCGATGAAAAAACGGCAAGTGCTGTCGAAATTTGGGCACACGAAAACACACAAGGGGTCAGCAGTGAATTGCTCGGTGAGGAGGATGCCGGGGTTACTGAGATGATGCTCATGTGCAGCCCTGTCAAAGACTGTGGACCCGCTGCGTGGCATCGCGATCACCACCCTATCGATACGGCACCATTACAAGGCTACATTGACGATATTGTGGAGACGGGACCGCGCTACGTTCAGTGGAATCTCTCACTCTACGACGATAACGTGCTGTGGGTGCTACCCGGTAGTCATCTACGGGTGAACACCGAAGCAGAAAATGAACTGCTGTTGGCAAATCCGAAAGTGCCACTCCCGAATGCCGTTCAGACGCATCTCAATGCGGGTGATGGTGTCGTTTACGTCTTGCCGATCTTACACTGGGGAAGCAACTACAGTCGGAAGATGCGCCGCACGATTCACGGCGGGTTTGCAAACCATACGCATTATCAAGCGTTCGACTACATAGATTACCTCTCACCGGAAATCCGAGAGATGTTTGATCGGTGGAATGCGCGTAGCACTCAAATGCAAGGGTGGACTGAAAATGCGCTCCGAGCTGCTATAGAAAAGGATGCTACTGCCTACCACACAGCACTCGACAATCTACACCCGGGCAGAGGTGAAAAGGGGAAGATGCTCTCAACCGTTTTTTTGTGCAAAGCCGCCTGCTTCGTGGCACTCGAACACGGCTATGAACTTCCAGAAATCCCGGATGACCTTCGGAATCGCGGCAAGGGGTTCCACGCCATTACCCTCAATTGGGGACCCCCCTTTGCTGCACTATTCACGAAAGAGGAGGCAGCTGCGTTATGGGAACGTTTTAAGCCCCTTGACGCACTTCTTAAAACCGACGAAGAGCTGTATCTACCTGGTTTCCAATCCGGTCCGATGCATTACTATTTCAATGAAATGCCTGATAATTTCGGTGTTGCGGATTTCATTGAAACGTGGGAGTTATAGTGCCAAACCGAGCATCCCGCTGAGATAGAGATAGGCTTCCTCGGTATAACGCGGTAGATTCTCTGGATCTTCAACTTCCAACTCCAGCGTCAGATCGCCTTGGTAGCCGACCTCTTGGAGCGTTTCGATAATCTGTTTGAGCTTGAGTTCACCGCGCCCAATGCCGACGGATACGGTGCCGAGATGGTCCTTGAGATGCACGGCATAGATACGGGAACCGAATTGACGAATCGCGGCGAGCGTATCGACACCTGACGAATGGAAATGTCCAGTATCTATGCAAACACCGACACGTTCGTCGGGAATCGCATCTAAAAGCGTTTGGAAATCCTCGGGTTGTTCAAGCACATTGCCGTGATGCGGTTCAAGCGTCAACTTGATTTGACTCTCTGCTGGCATGCGTTGCAACACCTCGCGGACACAGGCGGCGACTCTATCCAAGGCACCGGGGTCTGTTCTGCGTTGTGCCCCACTCGTTGTTAGATGGGTCGCACCGAGTCCTTCAGCGATTTTAACACATCTCGCGATTGCACCTGCGCGTGCGTCAACATCGGTGCTGTCCTGTCCACCCCATCCGGGCGGATAGAGACCCGCACATTTCATGCCGGATGCGTCGATCTTTGCCTTCATAGCGTCTATATCGAACGCGTGGGCAGCGTCAACGCTCCAGATGAGCGGTCCGTGAATTTCCATCAATCGGTAGCCGATCTGTGGTGCGTATTCCAAAGTTGCGGCGACCTCATCTTCGGCGTAGCCGCGATAACAGATAGAAGCACAGATAATATCCATAAAAACTCCTTATATTTATAACAGTCAACCATCAGCAATAGCAATTTGGGTATAATACATCCAGATTCATCAGTAAACTTGGAGCACATTAAAAATTGATACAACAGATTGAAATAACCTTACCCGAATACCGGCGCGGTTTCCACCTCGTTACAGATGAAATTATGAAATCGCTCGGTGAATTGCCGAAAGAAGGTATCCTGCACCTGTTCATCAAGCACACTTCTGCGGGATTGACTATCAACGAAAACGACGATCCGACCGTCCGTGAAGATTTCGCCAATAGTTTCGATCGGCTCGTCAAGGAACGCGAACCCTTCTACAAACACACAATCGAAGGCGATGACGATATGCCGGCACATATCAAAGCTTCGCTCGTCGGTTTCACTGTCTCTGTCCCGATTACTAACCACCGTCTGAATTTAGGGATCTGGCAGGGGATATACCTGTGCGAATTCCGAAACAGCGGTGGCAGACGCAATCTAACGGCAACACTTTATTCCTAACAAACTGCTTGCAAGGTGCTTACAAAGCGTTGTAGAGTTCTATATGCCGTTGCAGCACTGCATCTGAATCCGGGGGATTAATAACCTCTATGGAGACAAATCCATCGTATCCGTCCTGTGAGAGCAGGGTAAGCGAATCTTTTTCCGTGTCCGGTAAGGGACCACTGTCGCCGAAGTTGACATGGGCATGCCGCACCTTGCCACGCAGATGTACATAAGCTACATTGACGGGTTCCCCGTGTCGAACATGATGTGCAGCGTGCCAATTCGCAAAGGTGTGCTGTGCTTCCGCTCGATGTAAAGTCTCCGTTACGTAACTCGCGATGAGATTGCCGTGTGTCTCCAAACAGAGCGCAACGCCTGCATCGCCTGCTAAGCCGTCGCAAGCACGAATGCCTTCCGCTTCCCAATCCAAAGTCTGAGACACCTCAACAGGGGTTTCTGGCACCCGATCCCCGAAAATCCGAATATTCTTGGCGCCCATCGTTTCGGACAAATCTATATACCGTTTGAGCAACTCCACCTGTTCGGCGCGTTTTTGCGCGTCGGGATCTATGAATCGTACCCCAGTCGCGATACAGGAGAGTTCAATACCGCTGTCGGTAAAACGGTGGCGTGCTTCCTGTAGCTGCTGCGGTGTGGAATCCAACTCCACGCCGTGCCCGTGATCCCACTCTACGCGGAGTTCTAAGTGTTTGTAATTGTAGTGTTTCGCTTTGTCAATGAGTTCTGCCAGTGTTAACGGCGGACACACAGACGACATAAAACCAAATCGCATGTAAGCCTCCAATTTTGTTAGATTAACCTCGAATATCAATAGATGAACTGCCGTTCCCCCGTTTTCTAACGTTGATTTTGACAGGCAAACGTCTCGTTAACTCCTGAATGTGGCTGATGAGAAAGATGCTCCGTCCTTGCATGCGGAGTCCTTCCAAGGCAGCGATAGCAACGTCAAGTGTCTCGGTATCGAGGGTACCGAATCCTTCGTCAAGAAACAGCGAATTGAGTTGTGCGCGTCCGCGGCTCAGATCCGCAAGTGCGAGTGCCAAAGCAAGGCTCGTCAGGAACGATTCCCCGCCAGAGAGGGTTTCAACAGGACGTTCCTCGTTGGCGTTCCATCGGTCGATAACAGTCAAATCACCGATCCCCTCAACTTTAAGTTGGTAACGTTCAGAGGTGAGGTAACGCAACTGGTCGTTCGCTAAATTCCCCATTTGCCTGAACATAATCTCCAAAGCAAAATCGCGTAAGTCGTTAGCAGGGATTATCTCCCGTAGCCTTTTCCAACGCATCAATTCTGATTCCGCTGCAGCGATTTCACTACTGAGAGCCTCCCGTTTTTCAAGGGCATCTTTTAAGTTGTCAATTCTCTGCTGTTGCGCACCAACTTCCTGCTGTGCTGCTTGAAGTTGCTCTCCAATTTCTTCTACTTGAACTTCAATTCGTCCCAATGCTTTTGGATCGAACGGCGTTTCCTCAAATCGGGTTCGCAACTTGGTGATCTCTACCTCAAGCTGCTGCTTTTCGCCTTCGTGAGTATCAATTTGATTGGTTAAATCTTGTATCTGGTCATCATCTCGGAAGGCGTTGTCGTGTGCTTCTGGTGAGTCGAATCCTGCCTCACTTAACTTCACAAAGTAAGCATCATGTGCTATTTCAAACTTTTCCCCGCATTCTTTATACCGATCTTCGCAACCCTTGTGGGCAGTCTGATTTTTGATTAATATATCTCGGTTCTTCTGTAATTGCTGATCAGCTTCGGCCCGCGCATTTTCTTTTTTCTTCACCTCGGTCTCTAAGGCGTCAATGGCGGCGTTAATCTCATCTTCGGTTTCCAATCCATCAGTTCTGTCACGAACGATCTCTAAAAGCGTCTCTCCTTCGCGCTGATACTCGTCTACTTCGGCTTGCAATGTCTCACAGCGATCTTTCAGGTCTTCAAGGTTGCTTTGGGTCGCTGCTATATTAGTTTCAAGCACCTGGTGTTGTGTATCAGCGGTATTAAGTTCGTTTTCACGCGCCTCAACTTCCTTTATCTTATTCTCGAATAGATCTTTAGCCTCTTTCGGTGTAGCGCAGTGAAATATCTTGGGCAATAAATCCCATAAACTGGTTTCAATGTCTGCAACGACAACTTTCAAATCTTCAACATTATTATTGACATCCTGTAATTGGTCTTTCGCTTCGTTCAAAGATTGACTCTCGCTCTCAATGCTGCTTTCACAGCTTTCAAGTAATTGCGCTGCCGTTTCACAAGCGTGTGATGCCTGGGTGTGTGCTTGCTCGGCTTCTACAATGTCAGCAATAGCAGTGTCCGCCTCTGTAATCTGCTCGGCTGTCCAGTCAGATGAAATCTCAATATCGGGGTAGATTTCCTGCCACTCCGCGAGAAACTGTGCCTTCTCGTTGTCTCGGAGTGCTGTTATTTCCGTCTTACAATTCTCAATTTGTTCAGTCGTGTTGCGTTTATTCTGTTCAGTTTGGATATGCTTTTTCTGCAAAGCCTGTAGTCGCGCGTGTGCCTTATCTGCGTCTGTTTTCGCATCCACTAAAGCGTTCTCAGCGTCTTGTAGCAGTTCCTCGCCTTCAGGTTCCACGGCATCAGCGAACGGATGTTCCGTCGCTCCACACACCAAACAGGGTTCTCCGGTGTGAAGATGCTGTCGAAATTCATTGATCGGATTCGCCCACATCAGCGACTTTAGTTCATCTTCGCAGTGTTGGACCGCTTCTACTGCAAGCTGATGCGCCTCTGTATGTCGGTCTAATTCGGTTTCAATCTGATCAAGAGCAGTATCTAAGGCTGCCTTTTCATGATTTAATTCGCGCAAACGGTTTTCAGAATCTGCTAAGTTATCTATCGTCGCCTCATATTTCTGTGCAATAGGCTGCGCTTTGGTTGCTTGCTGTTTTCGGGTATTCCATTCGTCTTGAGTGCCAGTTTCGAGCAACGCGTTCAATTGAGTAGAAGCTGCTTCTAACGTAGTCTCTGCATCTGCTTTCTCGGAAAAGAGGTTAGTGTGAGTATCAGATAACTTTTTGATTTTACGTTTTAACGACGATACTTTGTTTTCCTGCTGTCCTTTGCTCGTCGAGGCGGTTTCCAACTGATCTGTTTGCGAATCGAGTTGTGCCAGAAAACCGGTTGCCCGCGTAAGGCGTTGTTGTCGGTCTAATGGCAGTGGATTCGCGTCTAAGAAAATTTGAGTCTCGTCGATCTGCTTTTGCAATTGGGTTTGCTCTGTCTCCTGGTCGGCTAATTTGTTTTTCAAGGTATTCATCTGGTTATCCATATCCACCAGTTGAGGCATCCGTTTATTCGCTTCAGCAAATTGAGTCGATGCCTGTTGCACCTCTGATTTTGCAGTATTGTAAAGTTTTACCTTCCGATCCCGGTCAGCAGATGCAGTCTGATATGCCGCCTCCTTTTTATCAAAATCGGCTTGGTTGGTTTCAGCCTGATTTTTTGCTTCCGTTTTCTGAGTCGTTGCTGCACAGAGGGCTTTATCTGCGTTTTCGAGTTCCAATGTTGCGGTATCAAACGCTTGTTTTTCAGGACGAAGACGCTCGGCACGCTCGGCGTTTTCCTTTTCGGCACGGCGCGTATCAATCTCGGTCTGCTCGTCTAAAAGTGCTTCCTGACGCTTTTCTGAAGCCTGAAATTTCTCGTAGTCCTCTTTGCGTTTCGTTTCCCGATCTTTCTTCTGCTGAATTTGCTGGCTTTGTTTCCCTAACGCCTTGGCTTCCGCGTGTAAATTATCAAATTCTGTCTCGGCTTCCGTGAGTTGCTCGTGAGAGGCTTCCGGGATTTTGTTCAATTTGTCAAGGACATCGGTATTCGCTCCCTCAACCTCGCTAATCTTCTCATTTAACACCTTTTTTAGTTCATCATAGATACCGATCCCGGCAGTCGCCTCCAGAATTCGCCGTCTTTCTTCGTCACCCGCCTTTAAAAACGCTGCAAACTCCCCTTGTGCCAACATAACGGAGCGCCTGAAAGCATCAAAATCAAGTCCCAAGATCGTTGCAACTTCTTCGCTTACCGTGTTTTGGCTCGAACCGAGAGATTTACCGCGGCTTGACAGTTTATCACTGATTAATTTTCCATCCTCCGCATACAGCAACTGTCCTTTTGGAGAACTCCCCTGTTTAACAGACCACGTGGCGATATAATGGGTATTGTTTGCGACAAAATGGACTTCAGCGAACCCTTCTTTTTCGCCATGACTGATAAGGTGCTTCGGATTTTGGCTGCCTTGTCCGGTCAAACGCGGGGTTTTCCCGTAGAGTGCGACGCAAATTGCATCTAATAACGTCGTCTTCCCTGCGCCTGTCGGACCGGTAATCGCCACGAGAGATGCCTCATCTAATGGTGACTTTTCAAAATCGAGTTCAACTACTTCCCGAAAACTGTTTAGGTTCTTAAGTTTTAATTTACATATTTTCATCGCGTCTCCTCAACCATCTGGAGCAATTCACTGAATGTCTGTGCTAAGGTTTCATCGGGGAGTTCACCATCGAATTTTGTCTTGTAAAATTGTTCAAAGATTTCTTCGGGACGCTTCATATCCTCAACGGAAATTTGAGATCCAGGTGTTGTCTCTGGCGGTTCAACTTCAACGCTTAGCACCTCACCACCGCGATCGTTGAAGGCTTGACGAATTTTATCACCGATACCAACGGTTGGTTGGTTTAATTTTAGTTTCACTTGAATGTATTTGCCATCCCATGTCCCCGTTCCTGCTTCCCAAAGGATGGAATTCTCATCACCTTCAACAGTACACAGTTCCTTGAAAACAGGCACCTCAATTGTTTCATCTAACGCCAGCGTCCCATCATCGGATAACGCCAGCAAATAGACGGCTTTGCGATAATCCGTCTCGTTGAAACGTAGCGGAATTGGTGAGCCTGAGTACCGGATCGGATAAGCCGCACCTTTGATGGCTTGCGGTCTATGGAGGTGCCCAAGCGCAACATAATCTACACCGTCTGGAAAATCGTTAGCGTGTGTAGCGGTCGCTCCGCCAATCTGGACATTCCGCTCGGAATCGCTTGTTTTCCCACCTTGAACGAAGAGATGTCCCATCAGAATTTTAGGGAGTTTCGCTGGCATGGCAGCAACACAATCGGCATAGAACGATTTGAGGCGTTCTCGATACCGTTCGCTCTTTTCTATCTCCGTCTCATAAGAGACATGGGGGAGTTCTGTCTCGGCAAGGTAGGGAACAGCGGCAACTGTAACCCGTGGGTCGTCGGGTGGGAAGGAGAATACACATTCGGATGCCTCGGCTGCCAGACCGACGACGTGAATCCTTCCCATCTTCAGAAATTCTCGTGGGGCTTCCAGATGTCGGGCGGAATCATGATTACCTGCGGTGATTACCGCATAAGCACCAGTTTCATCGAAAAGGCGGTAGAGAAACCGATAATAGAGGTTCGTTGCTTCTGCTGACGGAAGGGACGTATCAAAAATATCGCCGGAAACGAGGAGGAGATCGACCTTACGTTCCTGAATCGTTTCAAGGAGCCACTCCAAGAATTGTGCGTGTTCATCAAGTCGGGAGCGTTCATGGAGTCGTTGACCGATGTGCCAATCGGCGGTGTGCATGATTTTCATAGTCGTCTGTGAATTACACCAAGGCGTATGCTGAAGATAGAGTACAAGTATCATACCAAATTTCAGAATTATTTTCAAATAGATTCGTTTAGGACGTATTGCGATTTTCCTGATTAGGACATTATTATTTTGTTATTTTTAATAGAAAAATAATGACCTAATATAACTAACGACTAACCCTGATTAATATTGAAGTCATAGCGATTTAAAATTTGACAGAAAATGAAATTGGGGTACTATATCCTATTAACGTATGTGAAAATAGAGAGTGTGCAAACCTTTCTTGGTTAGAAATGTAGATAGCAACTTGCGTTAAAAATAATAAAATAAGTCTTATTATCACTGGACGCGAGTGGCTACGGGCAAGATTTAGGTAGCCAGACACCGTTTTTTATCCCAGGTGGTGCCTTATCTACAGAAGTTTCGTAGCGCAAACTTTATGAAGTTTCATAAAATATTTCGGTAATCTATAGAAGCACAAATTGAAGCACAAATTTGAACCTGAAAATCAATTAGGTTCGTAGTAGCGCAATTCATTGCGCCTTACCATAGAAGCCATCCTAAAAATTGAAACTGGATGGAACATGAATAACATGGATTATTTAACAAAAATCCTCATATTTCCACAATTCACTGGAAAGGAAAAAATAAGTTATGAAGAAGAATTTGAAAATGACCTTAATCTGCATTACAGCCCTAATGATACTTTGTATCCCTTTCACCGCGACCGCTGCGAGCGTTATAACGTATTACGGTTTCACAGGCGGACAGACCACCAATCCGGACCCCGCGAAAGTCGGAGATACTCTGGTATACTATGCCGGTATAACTACCGCCGTAACGGATTTAGTCGGCGACATTCCAGATACGATTATTGGGTGCAAAATAACTTACTCCCTTCCTCATGAAATTATTCAATGGAGACGGCTTTCCCGTGAGTCTTATGTGGAACTTGAGACAGAGGACGCTCGCACGGGTCCATTTACATTCACCGTATCGGAGGTAACCCCAAGATCCTTGCTGATGATTTTTCGTGATTTCACCGTCGAAGCTGTTGGTGTTGGTACGGGTACAATCCGTATGGCAGGGACTGTCACGACCACTCGGGGAACATTCAATATAGTGGTAGAAGAACCACTTCTCATAACAATTGCTCCGTCTGCCGTTCCGCCAGAACCTGCCGTTGCACCGCCGCCCGCCGAACCACTACCAGTTCCTGCCGAAGATGTTGTGTCAATCCCAGATGCGAAGTTAGCAGCAGCTGTGCGGAAAGCATTGGGTTTAGGGACAAACGCACCTATCACCCAACAAGCGATGCAGAGACTAACGAGACTTGACGCTAAGGAGGGTCAGATAAAGAACCTTACTGGGTTGGAACATGCGACGCGATTGGAGTTCTTGGAACTTAGAAAGAATCAGATTACGGATATCCGCCCACTCGCTAATTTGAAAAGACTGAAGGAATTGATATTAGAGGTTAACAAGGTACGCGACATCAGTCCATTGGCAAATTTGACGCAATTAACACTCTTATATATCGCTGCTAACCCGATTTCTGACTTTGCACCTCTTGCGAACTTGACTGACTTAAGGAGATTGGCTCTATGGGATAATGACATTAGCGGCAATGTTACCTTGGTCGCCAATATGAACCACTTAACGCACTTACATTTGTGGAACAGTAACATTAGCGATATTACTCCATTGGCAAATTTGACCCAGTTAAAGGTTTTGCATCTTGAGCATAACCAAATTAGGAATGTTACACCCCTTGCAAATTTGACCCAATTAGAGGAGTTAACTCTCAGAGGAAATCCAATTCAGGATATGTCTCCGCTCCGCACACTCCATAATCGGAATTCCAATTTGGACTTGGATATTGAGATACCTCCGTTATCCCCAGTTGTTCACCTCGAAGCGGCACAACGTCCACCAATTTATTGGGTAGGTGCAACGACCGGTACCCTTCACCGTCTCATCGGTGATGAAGTGGAAAACCTTGTCCCCACTGTCAAAAATGCGACGAGTCTCGCTGTTGATATGATGGGCGGAAAACTCTATTGGACAGAAAAAACAGGCGATAGAACGGGTAGGATTAGAGGCGCGAACCTGGATGGAACAAATGTGAAACTCGTCAAGAATCTCACAAGCGTCCCTCATAGTATCGCGCTTGACGCTGCAAATGGGAAACTCTACTTGGCAAACGGTTGGGGGAAAATCCAACGGATGAACCTTGATGGCTCAAACTTCCAATCCAACCTTATTACAGATTTAAATGCGCCAAGGCATCTCACCTTGGATGTAGCGGATGGCAAAGTGTATTGGATAGAGACAACGGAAGGATTTAGGCGTATCCGGCGAGCGAACCTCGACGGTTCAAGCGTCCAATATGTCATCAATAACTTGACAGAACCGGTGCCTCTTGCCGTTATCAATGGCAAACTCTATTGGACAAACGGAACACGAGAGAATAAAGGGGAGCTCCAACGCGCCGATCTCAATGGCTTTAATCGTGAAGTCCTCGAAACGTTGTCAATCGCGCCTACCAGCATCGCTGTTGATACTGTGCGTAATTCACTCTATCTGACAATTCCGTCTGGCGAAATCCATCGGAGAAATCTTGATGGCTCAGGAGACCAGCCTGTCGTCACAAGTTTAGCGTCCCCAAGCAACATCGTTCTTGGCATTTCAGCAACACCTCCCGTCCCAACAGATACGCCTGCACCCCCCGCAGAGCCTACTGAAGTCCCAGCTGCTGATGTCAATCAGGATAAGAAAGTGAACAAAACCGATCTGCTTTTGGTCATAACCGCCCTCGGCGAAAGTCCACCAGCGAACCCGAACTTTGATGTCAATGCCGACGGCACCGTCGACATAGCAGACGTGCTCCTTGTCATTGAAGACCTTGACGATCCCGTCGCTGCAGCTGCACCATCATTCGGAGAGACAGTAACCGCTTTGGATCCTGGCCAGCTTGCGATGCAGATTGACATCTTGCGCGCCGAAAGCGATGGCTCAATGAAATACGCACACGCCATCGCCTTCTTCCAAAGCCTTTTGGCATCCATTCGTCCGACTGAGACGCAACTCCTCGCCAACTATCCGAACCCATTCAACCCAGAAACGTGGATACCGTATCAGTTAGCGAAGGCAAGCGATGTGCAGATTACGATTTACGATGGGCGCGGTGTCGTCGTTCGGCAGTTGGTGTTAGGACATCAAGTCCCAGGTTTTTACACGAGTCGGAGTCGTGCGGCGTATTGGGATGGACGCAATGCTTTAGGGGAGTGTGTCGCCAGCGGTATCTACTTCTATCAATTACAAGCAGCGGGTATTTCATCCTTGCGAAAGATGCTTATCCTGAAATAGTATCATATGACCATAGGATAGCTGAGATGCTGATGTTTATTAGCTTCCCAGCACTCGTTGATGCGTGTCGTAGGTTGGGTTGAGCGGAACTCGGAAAGGCAATATGCACACCCCAAGCACATTTCAGTACCCTACGCCGTCATAGCAATCAAGCGGATAGCGAAACCCAACGGAACCTACCGACATGTTTGTGGGCGCTGAGAAAGCAAGATGTTGGGTTTCACTATGTTTGTGGATGTCAATGTGAGTGTGTCAGATGTAATGTATTTTAGCACCCGGGCGTTTGCTACCAATACCGTTCAACCCAACCTACAGGAAATTCTTCCCTTAAATTGACCTCTATGATGTGGTTAGGAACCGCACCTACCTATTTTACGAAAACATGCTTCTCATTGTGTAAATTATCCCGTCTTGCTAAAAAAACACAATTGTGATACATTTATATCCAATTTTAGAGTCGTATCTATATGCGTTGCTTACCTCGAAAAAACAATATTTTCCCATCGCTGGCATCAGGTGGGAGTAAGGAGAACCATAATGAGTAACAATGGACGGACCTTCACCGCAGAACTGGAAGAGATGGAAGTCTACGGAGAAACACGGGTCGGGTGGGATGAGAATACACCCATCAATGAAACCGTTGACGCAGAAGGAAATCTCTTCCCCGGTGAAAGAGGGTTCGGTGTAGCAGACCCCACCTCACCTAAACGCCGTGTTTATGACGATCCAGAGGTCGAAGCACTCCGCGAAAAGTTACGCGAACACAACGGTATTCGCGGACTTGAAATCTGCGAACCTCACGAAACCAAGAAAATTGCTCGAATCTTCCATCGCGACGGTTTCGTTGTCGTCAAAGACCTCCTCAACGCTGAACAACTCGCTCGCTGGAGAGCCGGATGCGCCGAAGCACTGCGCGACATCCTCTCCATACCGGGACCGGGAAACAGAAAATATACAACCGAAACAGGACGGCTGCCACACCGCTATAGCTACGGCACCTCTTCCGCTTCAAGACAGATGTTGCACCATCCCGCTTGGGCAAGTATGATAGATCTGCCGACAACGACCCCTATCGTTACAGAAATCTTCGGTTCTTCAGATTATCGCGTCTGGGGTTCAGGCGGCGATCTCTGCCTCCCGGGTGCAGTAGAGTATCAACACCTACATCCCGATGGTAGGGACCCACAGCACCTTTCCGAAGCACGCATTCGGCAAGCCGAATTAGTCGGTGCCCAACTCCAGCGGGACGACAACGGAAACCTTGATGTCCCCTCACAAAAGATGATAATGGAGATGACACCGCCGACCGTAACCATTAACTTCATCATGTGTGATCTGACATGGGAAAACGGTCCGATCCGTCAGATTCCGGGGACGCATACACTGCAGCAGAATCCACCACCGCCGGGCGATGAACCCGATTGGATGAAACACTCGACACTCGTCGGCGGAACGGCTGGCTCCGGTGTGTTCCGAGATAACCGCGCATGGCACGGGGCAACCCCGAACCTCTCAAGAGAAATTCGCGCACTCCCAAACGTTGAATACGCCGCACCGTGGCGCTCACAACGCGGGTTCAGTAGGATTATGCCCCACGAAATTTGGGAAACCTTGACCCCCCACGCTCAGAAATTGTGTGAGTGGATCAAAGCAGATCCAGGGGTCTGGCCCCCCGGTGCCGGTATTATGCACCCGCTCTCAAGCAAACGCGCTGAAGCAGCAAAGGGTCGAAACAGTTAATAGGAGGAAACAAAATATGTTAAACTGGGGCGTTATGGGGGCAGGCGGCATCGCTTATGTCTTCTGCAACGGGATGCGTTTTACGGACTCCGGGCAGATCCTTGCCGTTGCAAGTCGCACGCAATCCAAGATAGACAGACTCACTAAGGATTACAACATTCCTCGCCAATATAATGACTACGATGGCTTGTTAACGGACGACGATGTTGACGCTGTCTATATTGCCACGATCCATCCACTTCATGCGGAATGGGCTATAAAGTGTGCCGAAGCGGGGAAACATCTCCTCATCGAGAAACCGATCAGCATGAACCACGCCGAAGCCGCTGCGATGGTAGACGCAGCACGCGCAAACGATGTGTTTCTCATGGAAGCCTTTATGTATCGTTGCCATCCACAGGTCGCGAAGGTGGTCGAACTGATACAGGACGGGACAATCGGCGAGGTCCGTGTCATCCGATCAACTTTCAGTTATCGGTCGAATTTTAACCCGCAAAGCCGAATTTTCAACCGTGAAATGGGGGGCGGCGGTATCCTTGACATCGGGTGCTATACGGCTTCAATGACTCGCAAAATGGCGGGTGCCGCTGAAAATAAGCTATTCCTGAACCCCGTTGAAATAAAAGGGAACGGCAAAGTCGGTCCCACAGGGGTTGACCACATCGCAGCAGCGACACTGAAGTTTGAAAACGGTATCATTGGGGAGATAATCGCTGCCGTTGAATGCAGCGTTGGGAGTAGCGTCTTTATCTACGGCACAGAAGGCTCAATTACGATTCCAAGCCCTTGGTTACCCTCATCGCTCTGTCGCCACGCACGAGAGCCGTTGCCACTGGATACAACTTTCCCGTCAACAAAAATTATCGTTGACGCGCATCAGCGTCAGGAAGAAATTACGGTTGATGTTGATCGGGACCTCTTCACTTATGAGGCGGATACAGTCGCCAATCACATCGCAGACCGGCAAGCACCGGCGATGTCTTGGGACGATACGCTCGGCAACATGCAGCTACTGGAGGCGTGGCTCGCAGAGGTAGGCGTTGTTCATTAGACATAAGGCAAACGTAGAATCTTACAACTATTCAGGAGCTAAACCGATGGTGAAAGACGATATTTTTCAGGAACGCGTTGTCCGGGTTGAAAAGCCGTCGGCGCACTTTACACTGCTTCGGAACGCCGATGGGGATTTTCTCGGCGTGTCCGACACGAACGAACTCGCAACTTTTGATTACACCGACGATCAGGCGATATGGGAGCAGGTCGAAGGCATCGCTGCCTACCGTCACGTCGCCACAGGACTCCAACTTGAAGCGGAACCCGCTGAGGCTGAGAAGGGGTGCTACCTTCGTCATAACGGGGATTCACTCGCCAGTGACGGCAGCGTGGGTGCCGAAAGTGCCGTGTTCTCTGCTGGACACGGGCCCGCACACCTGCCATCCGAATACCTAAAATCGTTCAAGCAAAACGGATGGGCCTGCCTACCTTCCATTATCGCCCCTGATGTTGTTGAGGAGTTGGAGAAGGTGAGCTGCACGGGTCGCTGGGAAGAAGGCACCTACGAACGGCGTATTCCACCGCTGAATGAAACTGCAGCGGTCGCTAAGATTGCGACGGAACCCGTCTCTTTGTGGTTGATGCGTGAGTATATGCAGACGCAGGAAATACGTCTCGGACACTCACCGGGTTTTGCTATACTCCCACCAGACGATGGCAGACGGAAAGTTCAAGGGTGGCACTCAGATTTTCCCTATCTCTGGGGTATCGCCGGCAGTGAAGTTGTCAACCGAATACCGATTCACAAGGTCGAGGGTTTGGTCATGGGGGTCCAGCGAAACCTCTGCGTCTCGGAATTCCGCAAGGAAAACGGAGCAACCTGTTTCAAACTCGGGTCCCACACATTCGGTCAAGGTCCACCCGTCGAGTGGGTAAACGGAAACACCTCCAGAGAGGACGGGCACCGCGAGTCCAAAGGGCTGCCATACACCGGACCGGATGCCGATGTGGTTGAGGCGCCACCGGGGAGTTATATCGTTTATGATTCTCGGATTTGGCATCGCGCCGGCGTGAATCGCACGTCACATAAGCGAGCGGCGATGTTGCAAGCGGTTATTCCGATGTACATCATGCCGTTTATGGATACAAGTCGTCCCTATAAAGACTTTATCAACAGTCCCTTGGCGGAAGAATTGACTGCCCTTGAGCATAAAGAGCTTGAGTCGATTATGGTGAATAAGATGGTCGGACCCCAAGGGCATCTGGCAATCACCGTTGACGAGGAATTGACTGAGAAAATACAACCATCTCAGTAATATTATTGAGAGTGAAGGAGACAAGGAATGCGGAAAGCCAAGATTGCATCCGTGGGTTGTGGTTGGGTCGCGAAACGTTGGCATCTGCCGACAATCGCTGAGTTGACGAAAAGAGGGGATTTGGATTACATAGCCGTGTGCGATATTGATGAAGATACCGCTCGCGCAGCGGGTGAAGAATACGGGCTCCCTTACTATACAGATGTCGAACAGATGCTGGAAAAACACAGCGATATCGATGTTGTAGACATCAGTACCGGTGATTATGAACACCATACAATCGCGAAGATCGCCGCTGAACACAAGATGCATCCGATCGTTGAAAAGCCGATGGCACCCACCCTCACCTGCTGCGATGTAATCATAGACAGTTGCGAGAAAAACGGGGTCCATTTTGAGGTCGCCGAGAATTATTTTCGGATGCCCGGGGATCGAATCATCATTAAACTCATTCAGGAGGGGGTGCTGGGTGACATTGCGCGCGTACACTTCATTGAACCTTTTGGGCGTAGACCGTTTGTGCAGGGTGTGGGAAAGCCGCGCGGCATAGAATCGCCTATCTCCACATTTACGTCCCACTCCGGTGTTTGTATTGATATGGGAGTCCATCGGATGTCCCAACTCCGATGTTATGCCCAAAGTGAACCGAAGAAAATCACCGGCATCACGAAGCAATTCGCGCCGAGTCCGAACAACGACGTTTACGAAGATTGGGGGCACGCACTCATTGAGTTTGAGAGCGGTGCCGTTGGTGTTTATGAGACCTCTCGGGTCGGAGAAGAGACGATTAAGTACAGGCAGATTATGGGAACGAAGGGTGTGATAACAGACGTTGATTTCTGGACGGCTGATTTTCCGCTTCGGGTCATGGAGAACGGTGAAATGAAAGATATCCCGATCGAAACGGAACGGCATCACGTCGATGGCGTAGATGTCCTTTCCAGAATCGTTGTGCATACCGACCCACAGATTGTGTATGAAAATCCTTTCAGAACGTATGCAATCGACGATTGGAATGTCGGAACTGCTGAGGAGATTATGACAATAGCGAGGGCGGCACTCACAGGCGAGCCACCGGAATACGGGGTCGGCGGCAGGAAAGATGTGGAGATGTGTATCGCGCTATACGAATCCTCACGGACGGGCATGATGCCCATCGACCTCCCGATAACGGAAACGACGGGGTATGAGCAGATGGTTCACGACGAATACCGCCAAAAATTCGGCCACGCCATTGATGCATGACGGCATCTGCGTCCAAAATATGTCCCATAAATGCCATGTTACAGGTAGGTGCGGTTTCTAACCGCACCGTAGTGCCGTAGGTTGGGTTGAGCATCGCGAAACCCAACTTTCTCCAGAACAGACAAACTCGCTTCATCCTCTTCCTTACCTCCTAACTAAAATACAACAAACCCAAAAACCACGAAAAAACTTTGAAAATTTTCCCAATCCGTTGTATACTCTTTCGGGAAAGGCATTACTTCAAGGAAAAAGGAACACGCGCATGAATATTCTTGTCCTCCACGGACCCAATTTACACCTCTTAGGGAAACGTCAACCGGAGATCTACGGACATCAAACGCTATCGGATATTAACAATACACTTGACCGCCAAGCAGCCGCATCGCCACACGCGATTACCCTCAAAATCTTTCAATCTAACCACGAAGGCGAACTCGTCTCTATCATCGGAGACCACATCGACTGGGCAGATGGTATCCTGATTAATCCCGCTGCTTACACACATACCAGTGTCGCCATCCGAGACGCACTCTCTACCGTCGCACGCCCCGTCATAGAGATTCACCTCTCTAACATCTACGCCCGCGAAGAATTTCGGCATCATTCCTACATATCGGCGGTTGCGGTCGGTGTCATTGGCGGTTTCGGAACGCACAGTTACACCCTTGCCCTTGAGGCAATGATCCAGATTTTGCAACATACCAAAGAAAATTGAAAGGCGCGAAGCCTGAAACGAAGTGGAGGGGTTTTTGCTTGGGCATTTCTGCGTATTTCTGCGTATTTTTTCAGGTATACGGAGACGATCCTGAAACTCCAGACAAACTTCACCGAGCCGCAAGGAAAAATTAAAAAATGGCAAAAAATCCTTTTATACCGTTTAGCAGACCTTGGATTGATGATACCGAAATCGAAGCCGTTAGCCAAGTCCTCGCCTCCAAATGGATCAGCACAGGGACCAGAGTGCGCGAATTTGAACGCGCCTTCGCCGAATACCTCGGGGTCAAGCACGCCATTGCTGTCAGCTCCTGCACCCACGCGCTACATCTGAGTCTCGTTGTAACCGGAATCGGGAACGGCGACGAAGTCATCACGACCCCTTACACCTTCACCGCCACTGCTGAAGCCATCCGATATGTCGGGGCAAAACCGGTCTTTGTAGACATCGATCCGAATACATTGAACATCGACATAACCAAAATTGAACAGGCGATCACCGCGCGCACGAAGGCACTAATGCCTGTCCATTTCGCCGGTCTCCCGTGCGACATGGACGCGCTACGGGACATCTGCCGAAATCACAATCTCGTCCTTATCGACGACGCTGCCCACGCTATCCCGACCGAATACAAAGGGGAATACATCGGCAGTATCGGTGACCTGTCAGCGTTTAGTTTTTATGCGAACAAAAATCTGACGACAGGGGAAGGTGGTATGATTACCACGAATAACGATGCCTTCGCCAAACCGCTCCACACGATGCGGCTCCACGGAATCGACAAGGACGCTTGGGCGCGTCAGTCACAGCGCGACATCTGGCGGTACGACATCGCGACTGAAGGGTATAAATATAACATGACCGATATCCAAGCCGCAATGGGGTTGTGCCAACTCATGAAACTCAACAAACAACATGAACGCCGTCGAGATCTCGCGCAGATTTATCAAAAGGAACTCGCAAATCTTCCGCACATCAACACACCCGTCGCACCGGAGAATCCGAACGAACATTCGTGGCATCTCTACATTATCCAACTCCCACCTGGTGAACGCGACGGATTTATCAGAGCCTTGGGCGAGGCAAACATCGAATGCAGTGTCCACTACATCCCGCTACACCTCTTCGAGTTTTATCAAGAGCAATACGGCTACCGTGTCGGCGATTTCCCGTGCGCTGAGGCAGCGTTTGAACGCGTCGTGAGTCTACCCCTCCATCCGGGGTTAACCGAAGCGGAAATTCATATCGTCATTGATGAAATAGGAAAGATTTTGGGTTCATAAATGGACACACCGAATCCAGCAAACACCACCCTCTACCAAATCATCCCCAGCGATGTCTGTTTCTCGTGTGATGTCTGCTGCCGATTTTTAGAAGCAGACAGTCCCCTTGCGCCCATCTTCACCGAAATCGAGACGGCAAAAGCCATTGCACACGGCGCCGATCCCGCACTGTTCCGTCCACAGACAGACGGAAAAAGCGCGCAGATTCAGTTAAAACCGCACAAAGATTTCTATATCTGTCCGTTTTTTGAACCCGAGACGAGCCACTGCACCATCTATCCGATCCGTCCGCTTGACTGCCAACTCTATCCGTTCGCACTCATGCACAGCGAAGATGGCAACGCGGTTGTGCTCGGCGTAGATACCCTCTGTCCTTTTGGCGAAGCACACCTCGAAACGGAAGCCTTTCAGAAGCATATCCGCCACGTCATCAATTACGTCGAATCCGAAGCGGTCACGGCACAGATAATCACCAACTGGAGTTTGATCGGTGATTACCAAGACACCGTGAAAATTGTCCACACCTTAGCGCAATTGACAGATGCGACTCCAACCGCTAACCCTTAATGACAAGTCAATTTTTGACGAATACGCCCGTCAGACTGACCCGCGTCTTTCCAACTACGCCTTCGCGCCACTCTACGTGTGGAAAGAGCATTTCCAGTTTTATTGGACGCTGCTGACGGAACACCTATGCATCTTCGCAAAACAGGGTGAAGACTATTTTATGCCGATTCTACCGATGCCGTGCACTCCTGAAAATCGCACGTACCGAAATGTTATCCGCACTGCATATCAATTTATGTTAGAATCAAATCCGAATCCACACATCGCCCGAATCGAAAATGTGCCACACGCGCGGCTCACTTTTTTTGAAAAGGATGGATTCCGCGCCACCTTGAAGGAGACCGAATACCTCTATGAGACAGAGGCACTCGCGGGACTGCGTGGCAATCGCTACAAACAACAACGCCATTCATGCAATGTCTTTGTCGCACAGTATCCTTCAGCAAAACTGCATCCGTATCGGATCGAGGATCAGGCTGAGTGTCTCGCTCTCTACGACACATGGCGTGAGACACGCTCGAAAAAATACGATGACTGCATCTACAATGCCATGCTTGACGATTCCCAGTTGGCACATCGGATCGGTATCTCACATGTGGAGGCACTTGGCCTCATTGGTAGAGTCGTCTACATCATCGGGGAAATCAAAGGCTATACCTTCGGATATCCACTGAATGCGGACACATTCTGTATATTATTTGAGATTACAGACCTCGGCATAAAGGGGCTGGCGCAGTTCATCTACCGAGAATTCTGTAAGGAATTGATGGATTCCTACAAGTGGATTAACGCGATGGATGATTCAGGGTTAGAAAATCTCAAACGGGTCAAACGCTCTTACCATCCGGCCCAACTGCTTCCGTCATACAATATTGTTATGGCGGCGGAATAAAAAAATGGAAATAGCACTTATTTTCCTCAACGGCTATTACGACACACGCTATCTCGATTTTTACCGTCACGAGATCGAAACGGCAGTGGCAAACGGATTCCCATGCATCTGTGCGGACGGCGGCATCCGTATATTTGACGAACTCAACCAGCACTCAGACGCTGCCATCGTGCCAGATGTCCTCATCGGAGACATGGATTCGAGCACCGGAACCGCAACCAAAGCGAAACATGTCGTTCAGGAATGGGTGGGAAAAACGGATAAAGATTACACCGACGGACAACTCGCCGTAGACTATGCCTTGGAACAGTTCAACTGTCGACATATTGTTATCTACGGCGGTTTACCGCGTCCAGGGGAATATGAAACAGACCAGTTCCTTGGCAACCTCAAACTGATGCGTTTTGGACATTACCGCACCGCCACGGGTGAATCTTACACAGCCGAAATGCGGGATCCGAGACAAACAATCCACTACGTCCTATCATCAGTGCGTTTAACCCGAAAAAACAACGGGCTGCAACGCGTCTCTCTTATCGCTGAAGCGTCCAACGTCATCGTCGAAAAAAGCGAAAATCTACGTTGGGACTTGGCATCGCTACATGTCCATCCCGATTTAACAAATGCCCTTCGCAATGAGTTCATAGCAGGCGCGACATCGGCAATCGTTCAATTGGCTGACGGATCTGCCCCTGTCTACGTGATTCATAACTGGTAGGAGAGCACTTTCTTGAGGGTTTCCGTGTCCAGATTCGCGCCGCTCATCACCATTACCACGCGTTTCCCCGCCAACGTATCCGTAAGTTTATGCGCTGCTGCTATCGGAGACGCGCCTGCGCCTTCCGCCAAGTTGTGCGTCCACCGCAACGCCAAACGGATGCCTTCCTCAAGTTCTGCCTCACTGAGCAGCACAATGTCGTGAATGCCCTTTTTGATGATGGACAACGGCAACGAGAACGGCGCACGGGTCGCAATTCCATCTGCGATGGTGTCGCAAGAATCCGTCTCTACCCGTTGTCCTGTCTTCCATGAACGGTAGATAGCGGGGGCATTTTCCGCTTGCACACCGATGACCTTGACAGCCGGGTTTATCGCTTTGGAGACTGTGATGGCCCCACAGCAACCGCTTCCACCCCCAATAGGGACGATGATTGCGTCTACGTCTGGGAGACTCTCAAAAATCTCAAGTGAATAAGTGCCGACACCGTGGAAGAGGGCAGGCTCCATGCACGGATGAACGTAGTAAAGCCCGCGTTCCGCTTGAAGTGTTTCGCAGAGCGCAAGTGCTTCGTCAAAATCGGCACCGTGTTCAATGAGTTCCGCGCCAAAGGCTCGCATCGCGCTGTTTTTCTCAGGGTTATTCCCGTGTGGCACAACAACAGTCGCCTTAACACCCGACTGTGCCGCCGCATAGGCGATAGATTGTCCATGATTCCCGCGTGTCGCCGTAAGCACGCCTTTTTCACGCTGTGTTTTTGGGAGATGGTGCATGAAATTGATGCCGCCTCGCACTTTAAAACTACCCGTTGGATGATGATTTTCGTGCTTAATATACGCCTGAAATCCGAGTCGCTCGGACAGTTCTGGATAGTGAACCAAAGGTGTGGGTTTTAAAAATCGTGATACGACGCGACGCGCCGCCATAATTCCCTGAAGGGTAACAGATGTCATTTTTACTCCTGATGTATTTTAAAAAAGTCGGGAATCGGAGTTCCCGCCTACAAGGACAAAGAGCCTCTTGCCAAGTTATAAAATCCGTGCTAATATAGTGATAGACCCAAGCCTAAAGACTTGGGCTTCTGTAAAAGTTAAACAGAAGCATTTGTAGAATTCAGAAGCGGACTGGTCGCCTCAACAGAGTAGCCGACAACCCTATTAAATAGGACGATTGGTCTTACAACTCCTAACCTATAGGAAGCTACCCCTTCCTTTAGAATGTTTAAAGCAGCGTTATGATCGCGGTCAAGGTGTGTATTGCAACTTGGACACGTCCATTCTCTGTCTGATAGTGAAAGGTTTTGATTTTCATGTCCACAAACACAACAGGATTTAGAAGTGGGTGTCCACCTATTAATTTTTAGCACAGCACGAATTCGCTTGTGGCTTTGGTGTTTCAGTTTTCGCATAAACTCCCCGAAGGCGAGGTCGGAAACCTGTTTACCAAAGAGTGCTTTCATGCCACGAAGGTTAAGGTCTTCAAAAAACATAATATCAAACTTGCGACACAATTTTATTGCCAACTTCCAATGGTGGTCTGCTCTTTGATTCGCAGTTTTTTTATGAATACGTGCAACGTTCTTGCGTTCGCGCTCCCGATTATTAGAACCCTTAACCTTACCGGAATGTGCCTGTTGTGCAGATTTCAACTTATCTGAATTCTGTTTGTAAAACATAGGGGATGCCTCGCGGTGTCCGTCACTACCAGTCAGGAAATCTTTAATTCCAAAATCAAACCCTTCAGCTTTACCTGTCTTGGGTTCATATTTGATTTCGCTGTAGTCTTCAGTGAGCGTGATATAAAAATCACCGAGTGCGTCCCTGTGAACTTGAACTCTCTTAATATCGCCTTCTATAGGGCGGTGTAATGCGAAAAGATACCAACGCCCATTCAGGCGGATTTTATATGTTGGGTGATTTCTCTCATTTTTCTGTTTATCCAACACCATTTTTATTGGGGCTTGTGTGCCATTATAGGTCATGCCCTTATGTTTTTTACATGACTTAAACTGCGGGTGTCCCCTGCCAAGCGTTTTCATTTCTTTAAATGACTGTGATAAACGCTTTAATACATTTTGGAGACTCCACGAGTAAGGGATATTCCAATGCCGATATTTTGGAAGTTTTTTAAGTTTCGTCAGGTGTGCGGACATTTTTTTATACGAAAGTCCTTTACCATAACGCCTGAAATATCGCATGCAGAGTGCAACAAAATGGTTTTTTACAGCACCGCATATATTACAGTCGTCATGCAAGTGACGCAATTTTTTATCATAAAAGAGTTTATGTGTGGTGTTTCGCATAGTTTATACGTTCCGCATAGTTTATACCAATGTCACTTGGTTCTGGCAGAGACCGCACCTTGCAGCGCGGGTGACATTCTCTGCCAACTATGCTACGTTACTTATACCACAATTTTGGTTCAAAAGCAAATCTTTTTTTAGAAACGTTTTTGTCTAATTAACGAAGGCGGTGTCTACATCCCAAAGCTAAAGCATTGGGTTTTGACACCGAAAAATGATAATGTCCCGACTTACGCACTGCACAATAAATTGCGCGACTACGAACCTAACTCCCTTTGAAAAACATACATTTGCGAGGTATCTGTTTGTAGTGATGTGATTTATCACATCTCTGCGTAAGTCCTAAATGTTCAGAAAGGAAACACGTATGGCACAAGAATGGCAGTCTACGGCGTTAGAAATTGATGAAACCGAGGACCTCATTGAGGTTTGCTATCAGAACGGATGGACGGATGGGCTTCCCGTCGTTCCACCGACCCCTGAACGCGTCGAACGCATGCTCAGCGGAACAGACCGTGATCCGGATGAACTCATCGCAGCTGTCCCACCAAAATGGGGCAGAGCGACCGTCGAAAAGGTCGCGATTAACGCCGTCATGGCTGGATGCAAACCCGAATATTTACCGCTGCTTCTCACCGCAGTGGAGGCGATGACGTCTGAGCAGTTTAATCTCCACGGCATTCAAGTCACGACATCCCACGTCTCACCGATGCTTGTTGTGAACGGACCTATCCGAAAGCAGTTAGAAATTAACGACGGATTCAACCTCTTTGGGCAAGGGTGGCGAGCGAACGCAACAATCGGTCGCACGTTACGACTTATCTGCACCAACATCGGGGGTGGATTGCCCGGCGAGCTGGATAGATCGGCATTCGGACACGCTGGAAAATATACCTGTTGTATCGCCGAAAAAGAGGAAGAAAGCCCTTGGGACCCATTGCATGTTGAACGCGGTTTCCAAGCGGACGATAGCACTGTTACCATCTTCGCGGGGGCCGGTCCCCAAACCGTCAACGACCACGGTAATAACACCGCAGAAGGTATCCTCAACACAATCGCGGCTAACATCGCCGCCCCCGGTAACACTGCCGGTGAAACCATCCTTGTCATTGGCGTTGAGCACGCAAAGACAATCTCGGAGGACGGGTTCAACAGAGCCGACATCCGACAGTACATTGCTGACACCACAAAGCAATACGCAGCGGAGGATCTGATGCTTATGGTAGCAGGTGGACCCGCAGGGAGATGGACGATTGTCGTCCCTGGGTGGGGTTCACGGTCCTCTCGCTCGATGACACTCGCCGTATAAATATCTGTGGAAGAGATAGCGGAATTCGGATGCCTGCACGTTGGGTGCTGATAGCCAAGCGTCTACTGCCAAACAACCCGCGAGGATAGAATTCAATCGAAGTTCTTCGCCGAAGATTTTTTTGCAAATCGGCGAAAAATATGGTATCCTTATATTAAGGAAGACAATAGGAAACCCAAATCTGTTTTCTGACGTTATACTAAAGGAATAGTTACGATGGACACAAGAACGCTGTCTTTGCCGATCAGCACACTCAATTACAAGCAACCCACCACCGTGCAAGTCGGATCCCCTGTTTCTGTCGTCATTGATATGATGCAAGAGAGAGGAACCGGGTGTGTTCTCGTTGTTGATGAAGATGAACAATTAATCGGAATCATCACTGAACGGGATCTGCTCCAGCATGTGAGTGGACAACGCGCTGCACCCGCGGAATTTAAGGTCGAACAGGTGATGACAGCGGACCCAGAGACATTACGCGCCAGTGACCCAATTGCCTTCGCACTCAACTTGATGCATCTCGGGCACTTCCGGCATCTCCCCCTCTGTGTTTGGGACGACCAGGGAGAGGCATACCCCATCGGCATAATTTCAACCCGCGATATCTTAGAACATATCGCTATATTTATAGAAAATCAGGAGTAGGAGGCGTAACCATGCTATACGACTTGGCAATTGATGAAGAATTAGAGCAGATGGACGAAGACGCTGCATTGAAAGCATGGAGAGTGCCAGAGATTCAGGTTTCGCTAAAGGATCTGATGCGTCCGATCATTAAGATTGACATCGGTTCCAGCACAAATGAGGCGATTGATCTACTCCTCGCTAACGAAATCGGCGCAGCACCTGTTGTTGAGAACAATTATCTCCGCGGAATATTTAGTGAACGAGACGTACTCAACAAAATTCTCAATAAACAAGTTGGAGACTTGGACGACATTAACGTTACGGAATTCATGATCGCAGATCCGCAGACGGCACAGCCGGAAGATACGCTGAACACCGCCCTCCTCTACATGGCACGAGGCGGTTACCGACACGTCCCTATTGTTGATACGGAAAATCGTCCGATTGGGATGGTATCCATTCGTGACTTAATGTCCTATCTCGTTGAGGAGTTTCTCCAGGAAGTCTTAACACTACCCCCGAAACCGGTTCGAGATGCTTTTAAAGCCCGAGAGGGTGCCTAAATACCTCAAAATTTTTCATATTTCTTAGGTGCGGTTGCCAAACATGCACTTATTATAACAAAGGACAATTGTGATGCGCAAACCAGTTGAGCAAATCGAGGAAGCGACAATCCTATTTGCTGGCGACTCCGGCGATGGGTCGCAGACCATTGGCACACAAATGACTGAAACCACTGCCCTTATTGGGAATGATGTCGCCACGCTCCCCGATTATCCCGCTGAAATCCGAGCACCTGCCGGATCAATAGCAGGGGTGTCAGGGTTTCAACTCCATTTCTCAAGCGAACAAATTCACACCCCCGGAGACCTTTGCGATGTCCTCGTCGCGATGAACCCTGCCGCTTTAAAGGTACACCTCAATAAACTCAAACCCAACGGCATTCTGATTGTAAATACCGACAATTTCGCCCGCCGCAATTTACGACTCGCAGGATATGAAGAGGATCCGCTCGAAGACGATAAACTCACGAAATACCAAGTTTTCCGTGTCGAATTAACACAACTCACTCGAAAAGCACTCGAAGCGACACAATTAAGCGTCCCAGAAATCGACAGATGTAAAAACTTTTTCGCGCTCGGTATGATCCTCTGGCTCTACAATCGTCCGATGGAATACACGATGAAGTGGATCAAGGCGAAGTTCGCGAAAAGACCTCAGTACATAGAATCCAACATTCTCGCACTTCGTGCCGGGAATACCTATTGCGAAGCGACTGAGCAGTTTGCTGTCTCCTACGATGTGAAGCCTGCTGACTTTGAACCCGGGACCTATCGAAATATCGAAGGGAACATGGCAACCGTGCTTGGACTTGTTGCAGCGTCGTATCAATCCGGTCTACCCCTCGTTTACGGCAGCTATCCGATAACACCCGCAAGTGACATTCTCCACGGACTCGCACAATACCGGAATTTTGGTGTCGTTACGATGCAGATGGAAGATGAAATTGCCGCTGTCGGGGTCGCAATCGGGGCCGCATTTAGTGGCGCACTCGGTGTCACCGGAAGTAGCGGTCCAGGGCTTGCACTCAAAGCGGAAGCGATTAACCTCGCGATGATTGCCGAACTCCCACTCGTGGTATGTAACATCCAGCGGGCGGGTCCCTCAACAGGGATGCCGACAAAGACGGAACAGTCGGATCTCTTGCAGATGTTCTACGGTCGGAACGGTGAATCTCCGTTGCCTATTATTGCGCCCTCACGTCCGTTCGACTGCTTTGAGACGGTCTACGAGGCATGTCGTATCGCTGTGAAATACAGGACACCCGTGATTTTTCTCTCCGATCTCTACATCGCCATGGGGGCTGAACCGTGGAAGATTCCCCAACTTTCCGAACTCCCTGAAATTAGACCCGATTTCGCAGGGAGCGCGGATACCCGTAACGGGTTTGAACCGTATCTACGCGATCCGGAAACGCTTGCGCGGCCCTGGGCGAAACCCGGGACGGCTGGTTTAGAGCACCGCATCGGGGGGTTAGAGAAATCAGATGTGACGGGACACGTCAGTTACGATGCCGAAAACCACCAAAGAATGGTGGAAATCCGAGCAGAAAAGGTCGCACGCATCGCCGATGCGTTACCCCCAACAGAGGTGTTCGGGGCACCAGAGGGTGACATCCTGCTCCTTGGATGGGGCGGCACCTACGGCGCAATCCGAACGACAGCAGAGAACTGTGTCGCCGACGGATTGCCAATCGCACACGTTCATCTCCGACATCTCAATCCGTTTCCTAAAGATTTAGGCGACATTCTACAGAGATTCAAAAAGATTTTAATCCCTGAACAAAACAGCGGCCAACTCCTTCAGCTCATTCGTAGCACCTATCTTATTGATGCAATCGGTTTTAACAAGGTGCAAGGGCAACCCTTCCATGTTTTTGAGTTGGCATCGAAAATAGACGAAATACTTGAAGAAATAGGGCGCGCTTAGGTCCTAACGCCCACAATACCCGCCCCCTACTGGTTGGGTTGGAAATCCTGCCTATAGGGTTTACGAAAAAAGACGGTAAACAAACCATGAGAAGAAAAAGATCCTCACGCATCCCCGCTGGGGCACCCACCCTCTCTAAAAAGGATTTTGAATCCGACCAAGATGTCCGATGGTGCCCGGGTTGTGGTGATTACTCCATCCTCGCGCAGACACAACGTATTATGCCGGAACTCGGCATCCCCAAAGAGAACATTGTCTTTATCTCCGGCATCGGATGTTCGAGTCGATTTCCATATTATATGAACACCTACGGATTCCATACGATTCACGGCAGAGCGCCAACGATCGCCTCCGGTGTAAAAATGGCGAATCCCGACCTCTCTGTATGGGTCATCACAGGGGATGGGGATGCACTCTCAATCGGTGGTAACCATTTCATCCACCTGATGCGCCGCAATTTCGACGTTAACGTTTTGCTCTTTAACAACCGCATCTACGGACTGACGAAGGGGCAATACTCACCGACATCCGAGCAAGGGAAACAGACGAAATCCACGCCTCTCGGTTCGGTAGATACCCCCTTTAATCCGATTAGTCTCGCATTGGCTTCCGGTGCTACATTCGTGGCGCGCTCGCTCGATAGAGATCCAAATCACCTCCGAGCCATTATCAAATCCGCGTTTGAACACAAAGGCACTTCGTTTATCGAAATCTACCAAAACTGCAACGTGTTTAACGACGGTGCCTTCTTCCAATACACGGAAAAAGATACAAAGGCTGATAACACGGTCATCTTGGAACACAATGAACCTCTTGTCTTCGGTGCCGAACGCGATAAGGGTATCCGACTGAACGGTTTCCAACCCGAAGTCGTGAAAACCGCAAACGGGGAATACTCTACCGAGGACCTCATCGTCCACGACCAGTATGCCGAGGACACCACCTTGGCGAATTTCCTCGCACGGATGAGCGATACGCTTGACTTGCCGGATCCCATCGGTATTTTCCGCAGTATCAGGCACCCGTGTTACGAGGACCTGATGACGAGCCAGATCCGCACCGCAAAAGAACGGATGGGCGAAGGCAACCTCGAAGCACTCCTCAACGACGGCGAAACGTGGACTGTCTCATAGTTTGGTAGGATTCCAACGATCATGAAGATTTACATTTTAACCGACTTAGAAGGGGTGGCGATGGTATCCCGCTTCAGTCAAACCCGTGAAGAGGGTCCCCAGAAAGAAACCGCCATGCGGTTACTGACGCAGGAGTTAAACGCTGCTGTTGATGGCATTCTTGATGTGGATGCAGGCGCGGAAATCGTGGTCTGGGACGGGCACGGGACTGGCGGAATTGATGTGCTTGAATTCCATCCGCAGGCGAAGTTAATTGCGCGGGGTCCGATTCGTCCGCCTTACTATCTTGACGAGACCTACGATGCCCTCTTTTTCTTAGGGCAGCACGCCATGGCAGGCACGCCAAACGCCCCGTTGAGTCATACGTATTCCTCGTTGTCCATTGAATACTACAAGCTCAACGGAAAAGAGATCGGAGAATTCGGCTGTCGTGCAGTGCTCGCGGGCACTTTCAACGTCCCAACGGTTTTTATCTCTGGTGACGATAAAGCCGTAGCAGAAGCGAAAGAATTGATACCCGATATTTATGGTGTTGAGACCAAACAGGGACTCGGACAGGAACTTGCGTTGCATCTATCACCCCAACGGTCGCGAGCATTGATCCGCGCGGTTGCTGCGGCGGCTTGCCAAAATATCACTAAGATTGCCCCGCTGAGAATTGATCCCCCGTATACGTTTGAAGTTCGAGTGCTTGAAGGCAAATCAATTGACGGGTACCTGCAACGGGGTGCCGAGAAAATTGATGATCGCACCGTCCGCTGGCATACCGATGACCTGTGCGCCCTCTCCATTTAACGCTAAAGAAACCCACCTACCGAAATCCATTTTTATCAATCCCGCAATAAATCGTCTGAATCTCGGATTACACGGATTGCACAGATTATGCGGATTTTAAGGTCCGTTATCCGTACCACCTGTGAAAATTTACGATTCAGCCCGTTTCAAATTAAGATTGACAAACTCACCCCTGAGTTATATAATTGAGATGAGTCATCGGCTACTGAGAGACACTACTATGAACAATAAATTAACCGACAGAGATAAACTTTTTTTCAAATATTCACGACGTGGGGACCAGAGGTTGTTCGCGAGAAAGTACGACGGGGCCATTGAAGACTACAACAAGGCGATTGAACTGAAGCCAGATTACGCGCCCGTCTATAGTATACGTGGCTACGTTTACCGCATCAAAGGTGATTTCAAATCTGCCATCAAAGATTATAATAAACTGATTGCACTCAGACCTGATAATGCTGACGCGTATTGTGATCGCGGAATCGCCTATAGCAAAAAGGGTGAATTTAAGTGTGCCATTCAAGACTTTAACAAAGCGATACAAATTAAACCAAACCTCGCCGATGCCTACAATGGACGTGGTTTAACCTACCACCGAATGAATGAGGTTGACCTCGCTATCCAAGACTTTAATACAGCGATAGAACTGAGACCCGACTTTGCGAAGGCATACAACAACCGCGGTATTGCTTACCGGGATAAAGGCAATGCTGACAAGACCCTTGAAGACACGAGCAAGGCAATTGAATTCTTACCAAACTTTGCGCCTGCCTACAATAATCGCGGTAACGCTTATATTAGGAAAGGCATAACGAGTCTCGCTATCAAAGACTATAACAAGGCGATTCATCTGAACCCTGATCGCGCCGAAGCTTATTGTAATCGGGGTGTAGCTTATGAGCACAGAGGTGAATTTGAGCGTGCTATTGAAGACTACACAAAAGCGATTGAATTGCGATCCGATTACGCCGAGGCGTATAACAATCGCGGCGTGGTTTACAACAAACAAGACAAATCCAATCTCGCCATCAAAGACTTTAGCACAGCGATAGACCTCAAGCCGGAATTTGCCAATGCTTATGGCGGTCGCGGTTACGCTTATTATGCCAAAGGTGAAGTTGACTTTGCCATTAAAGACTATAACAAGGCAATACAACTCAAACCAGACTTTGCTGAGGTATATAATAATCGCGGTCTTACCTACCTCGTCAAAGATGAAATGGAGTATGCTATTAAAGACTTGAATAAAGCAATCCAACTTAAATCCGATTATGCCGAGGCATATTACAACCGTGGTGTGGTATGGTCACTGAGGCAACAATGGGAAAAAGCGAGGTTAGACCTAACTGTTGCTAAAGTCATAGGAAAAGACAGCATTAGCGCATTACAATATAGAAGGAAAAACATCGCCAAATTTAAACAGATCTCGGATGTTAATCCACCAGAAGACATTGCCGCAATGCTGACGCCACTGTAGGCATAATAGTATAATGAAAACGCCCATCTTAGCGGATTATCTGGTGTTACAGGTTTCAACCCGCGAAATCTGCGCAATCCATGTAATCCGCGATTCAGACAATTAACGCCAATACCATCCAACCACCTCTTACCCCTCATAAAACCTCGTTACTGAGACAATTCACCTTTCCCTTGATTTTGTCCCGAAGAATCTGGTATCCTGTTATAGGGAAGTCCATAATTACTTTTACACGATGATCGGTGCGGTTAGAAACCGCACCTACCGGGGGATGTTCAGATATTTTCGGGCTTTACGATAAAGGATTTATACAATACGATTCTCTGCTGGTAAGCCTTAGAAAAAGGCGAGGTTAGGAAACCTCGCCAGCGAAGAAATAGAATCTACGAATGCGCTATATTCTATCGGATTTCAGTGATGGAAACTTTCGACTGCGAACTGAACCAACAGGTCATTTTCGGTAATAACACAATCGAGAGACTCGGTGAACTGACCCGCGAACGCGGGGGTAGCCGTGTCCTTCTCGTGACAGATGCCGGCATTGAAAAGGCTGGTATCCTCGCGAGAGCCGTCTCAGCACTGCAAAGCGAAAGGATCGCCGCTTACGTTTTTGCGGATACGACACCCAACCCGACGACAGAAGACGTTGACGCTGCGCTTGCAGTCGCCAAGACCAACGCGCCGATAGATCTCATCATCGGACTCGGCGGCGGCAGTTCAATGGATTGTGCGAAAGGCGTAAACTTCCTGCTCACAAACGGCGGAAAGATGGAGGACTACTGGGGCACAAACAAGGCAACACAACCGATGCTCCCCTCTATCGGTATCCCGACCACGATCGGCACCGGCAGCGAGGCACAGTCCTATGCACTCATCGCACAGGCGGATACACACGTCAAGATGGCGTGTGGCGATAAAAAAGCACGGTTCGGGACTGTAATTTTGGATGCGACACTCACGGAAACCTTGCCCAGATCCGTGGCAGCAGTAACAGGTATAGATGCCATTGCCCATGCGATCGAAAGTTTCGTTTCCACCCGACACACCCCGATGTCTCAGATGTTCGCACGATACGCCTGGGATTTGCTAAACACGCACTTTGCGGCATGCCTTGAACCTGAAAATGCTACAGCCCGAAGTAAGATGCTGTTCGGTGCTTACCTCGCCGGACTTGCGATTGAAAACTCGATGCTGGGTGCCGCACATGCTTGTGCTAACCCCCTGACGGCAAGGTATGGGGTTGTCCACGGTGTCGCCGTCGCGTTGATGTTACCGCACGTCATCCGATTCAATAGTGCTGTCGCAGGAGGTGCCTATCGTGAACTGTATCCTGATGGAGACTTAGCGGACAGAATTACAACCCTAAAACAGGTTGGCAATTTGCCGAATAGGCTCCGGGAGTATCCTATCCAATACGCGATAGGAACGACTGACATACCGACGGTGGCAAAGGAAGCGGCAACACAGTGGACGGCACAGTTCAACCCGCGTTCCCTCAACATTAGAGATTTTATGAGACTTTATGAACAGATTTATTAAAACACAAATGGATAAGCGGAATCGGACATATCTTAAAAAGTCAAAAGCGACGGCGCAACGGCGTGTGCCTGCTACTTTTCTAATTTTCCTATTGCTCTTCGCATCACACGTATCTTTTGGCGACTGGGCAAGTTTCCGGGGTAACCCACAACTCACCGGTGTCGCAGATTCCGAACTCCCCGAAAATCCCCAATTGCTTTGGACTTTTCAGGCAGGCGATATGATCGAATCCACCGCCGCAGTCGTCGATGGCACGGTCTATGTTGGTGCGTTAGATGGAAGCCTCTACGCACTTGACGCGCAAACCGGCGAACAGAAGTGGACGCATCAGGTAGAGGGAGCCATCAAAGCCTCACCCTCTGTTCACAATGGCGTCGTCTATTTCGGGGATGGGGATGGGGTTTTTCATGCAGTGGACATTAACACCCAAGAGACGCAATGGCAGTTCACGACGGAAGGCGAAATCATCTCATCGGCAAATATCGTTGATAACCGCGTGCTGTTCGGATCGTATGACGGATTCCTCTACTGTTTGAACCGGGAGAATGGAGAACTGGTCTGGAAATTGGAGACGGAAGGCTACGTCCACGGCACGCCTGGGGTCTGGACGCAAGTCTCAAACGATTCTGGTAAGGCAGACAACTTTGCAATTGTTACCGGATGCGACAGTTATCTCCGCGTTATCAATATTGACGACGGCACGCAGACGCAACAGATAGATCTCGGGGCGTATGTCGGGGCGAGTCCGGCAATTTCACAAGACCGCGTCTATTGTGGCACGTATGGCACTGAAATATTGGGGGTTGCGTTAGATACTGGGGAGATTGCCTGGCGGTATCGGCATCCGAAACGCAGATTTCCATTCTTTGCTTCCGCCGCCCTCACGGAAGACAGCGTTATCATCGGAGGACGCGATAAGATGGTACATGCACTCTCACAGGCGACGGGTGAGTCGCTATGGACCTATACCGCTAAATCCCGTATCGAGTCTTCTGCCGTCATTGCCGGGAGACGCGCCTTTGTGGGGACAACCCGTGGGGTGTTTATCGCTTTAGATATTACGACGGGTGAATCGGTATGGGAATTCGCAACGGGTTCCGCTATTGTCGCCTCACCCAGCGTCTCCGAGGGTAGAATCTACATCGGGACCGAGGACGGGATCCTCTACTGCTTTGGGTCAACGTAGATTGGCACGGTTTGCCGTTTCGTGTTATAATATTGCGAACTTATTCAATCGTGAGTTTGACTAAAAATCAGAGGAACCTGATACGTCCTATCATATCTATCGCAGATTTAATAAAGGAACATCAATAATGCCTGAAACAAAACCGGAACCTGCGACAGCAGGCATAGACTCAAAAGATACAACCGTAGGGAGCGTCTTCGTCTCCAACTACCCGCCGTATTCCGTATGGGGCGAGTCCGATGTACCAGAAGTGGAACGCGCCCTCAGTGAACACCCACGTCCAGATGCCACGCTGGGGCTTTACCTCCATATCCCGTTCTGTCGCAAGCGGTGCAAATTCTGCTATTTCCGGGTCTATACCGATAAAAACAGTTCAGAAATCGACACGTATCTGAACGCCCTCGCGAAAGAGGTGGAACTTTACAGTGCACAACCCGCAATTGCTGACAGACCCCTGAAATTCGTCTATTTCGGTGGCGGGACCCCTTCCTATATCAGCGTCAAACACCTGACGGCTCTCGTTGATCGGGTAAAACGGGTAATGCCGTGGGATGCCGCTGAAGAGGTCGCTTTTGAATGTGAACCGGGTACCTTGACAGAAAAGAAAGTAGAGGCGATCAAAGGGATCGGTGTAACCCGATTGAGCCTCGGCGTTGAGAACCTGAACGACGAGATCCTCGCTGAAAACGGGAGGGCACATCTCTCCAAAGAGGTATATCGCATCGTCCCGTGGATAAAGACGTTGGCGTTCGATCAGGTCAACATCGACCTCATCTCAGGTATGATCGGTGAAACGTGGGAGAGTTGGCGAGAAACCGTCCAAAAGACTATTGAACTTGACCCGGATAGTGTCACCGTCTATCAGTTGGAATTGCCGTTCAACACCGTTTACTCTAAAGACATCCTCGGCGGCGATACACTCCCGGTCGCAGACTGGAAACTGAAGCGCGAATGGCACCAATACGCCTTTGAGCAGTTTGAGCAAGCCGGTTACGCACAATCCAGCGCGTATACAGTGCTAAAGAGAGATAAACACTGCCAGTTTGTCTATCGCGATGCCGTGTGGCAGGGGAGCGATATGATAGGCACAGGTGTTGCTTCTTTCTCGCACCTCAGCGGGATTCATTTCCAAAATGCTCCTTCATGGGGCGACTACCTCAGTCATCTTGCGGAAGATAGGATTCCAGTTTACCGAGCCCTGAAACCCACGGAATCAGAGCGGTTAACGCGAGAGATGATCCTGCAACTCAAACTCGGAAAGATCAGACCTTCCTATTTCAAGGCGAAGTTCGACGCGGACATCCTCGATACTTTTGCCGAACCCTTCGCGAAACTGCAAAACGACGGCATGTTACGTGTCAACGCTGCATCGGACGAGATTCAACTGACGCAACGCGGATTGCTCCAAGTCGATAGCCTGCTCCCGGCATTCTATGCCCCTGAATACCAGAACACGCGATATACCTAATACATGGATACACAAACGCAATTACATCGCCTCCGTGAGATGCTTGCTCTGGTGTTAGAAACAAACGCTTTCTACAAGCAAAAACTCACCGAAGCCGGGGTCACGCATCAAAACGATATCCAATCGTTCACAGACTACCGGCAACTCCCGTTTACCACCAAGGAAGAGCTCAGCACCGATCAAGTATCGCATCCCCCTTACGGCACGAATCTCACCTTTCCCTTGGAGCAGTATACCTGTCTCCACCGAACCTCAGGCACAACAGGTTCACCCCTGCGATGGTTAGATACAGCGGAATCGTGGGATTGGTGGGGAAAATGTTGGGGCGAAATCTATCGCGCTGCCGGCGTAACTTCAGCCGACCGACTCATGATCGCCTTTTCGTTCGGTCCCTTTATCGGTTTCTGGAGTGCCTATCACGGGGCGCAGCAATTGGGTGCGCTCACGATTCCCAATGGAGGTATGACGTCCGACCAGCGGATACGTGCGATTCTCAGCAACGATGTGACGGTCCTAATTGCCACACCGACGTATGCGTTGCGGCTCGCTGAAGTCGCAGAACAGGATGGTATTAATCTACCTGAAGAAACTTCAATTCGGGTGACAATCCATGCTGGTGAACCCGGAGCGAGTCTACCGGCTACGAAACACCGCATTGAGAGCCGTTGGGGGGCGCGTGCCTACGATCATGCCGGCGCAACGGAAGTCGGGGCATGGGGCGTTATGTGTGAACCGCAGGCGGGTGTCCATCTCAACGAAGACGAGTTTATCTGTGAAGTCCTCGATCCAGAAACCGGAAACCCTGCAGACGCGGGCGAGTTAGTCATAACAAATTTAGGACGCGTCGGCATGCCCGTCATCCGTTACCGGACGGGAGACTACGTCAAGCTTAAATCAGCACCGTGCGAATGCGGTCAGGCGAGTCGTGTTCTTGATGGCGGCGTTATCGGACGATTGGACAAAGCGGTTATCATTCGCGGTCTAAACGTGTATCCTGCGACACTCGAAAACATCATCCTCAAGTTTTCGGATGTCCGCGAGTTCGCCGCACGCATCTACGGAACAGGCACGCTCGACGAACTCGAAATCCAGATTGAATCTACACACCCAAATCCTGCTGAAACCGCTACTGCCGTCGCCGCTGCGATCCGAGACGAGTTAGGTTTGCGCGCCGTCGTGAAATCGGTCCCACTCGGAACGCTACCGAGATATGAGCTCAAGTCAAACCGATTCACCGATGAACGAGTTTCGTAGAGAGAAATGGATGAACCGCCTATCATCTATCAATTGATGCTAAAGTAGGGGCATTTATGGTAAATCCTAAAAATACATGATCATTTTTGTAGCAGAGGCTGTTGGTCTCCTGGGCCAATGTGAATGTCCGTTGGCGGCATTCACACTGTTTGAGAATGTCCAAGTAATTCTAAAA
>JAJEIP010000093.1 GCA_022827885.1 Candidatus Poribacteria bacterium | reverse complement strand
GTTCAAAAAACTTCATCGACTGGGAATACTATCCAAGAAACCCGGCACTGCCCGGTCTCGGCATCAACGCCGACCAATTCGACTGCGAGTGGGTCGGCTGGCCCCGTATGTTCATCAAAGATGGAATCGGATACGTCTTTTACACAGGAAACGCTCAAGTCGGATTACGGACAATTCCGTTGAACGATCTCACTAACTGGCAGACAGAAGGCGGACAAACCTTCGATTTGCTGTAGTACACACGTTTCCTGTAGGAGCGAGCTTTGCTCGCGAATTTGCTAACTTTACTTCTTTTTCACTTCTCCCCACATTGTCGTTAGCAACTCCGGCTGAGGTGAAACGGGCAACGCATACGCCGGATCAAACCAATCTCCCCCGAGATTCCACTCAGTATGTGTCATCTGTGTTTGAACGCCACTGTTTAGATCGATTTTGAAAATTTGGAATCGTCCCATAATTTCCTGTGTATAGAGGAGTTCATTGCCATTTGGTGATAACTTGGGAATTTGTGCGTAATTGCCCGCCTCATCGACGAGTTGTTTGAGTCCGGTGCCGTCTCGGTTGATACTATAGATGGTTTGTTTATTTTTCCATGCGAGAGGCGCGCGATCAACCCGCGGGTTGAAGTCCGGTGGGAACGGATGCTTGTTCCAAGAAAAAACGAGTTTGGCACCAGTAGTGGACCAAGATGGACCATGTTGCCAAGACATCGCTTTCTTGGGTAGGATAAATTTTCGTTTTCGTGTATGGACGTCAATAAGTGTAATCCGACTGACTTCTCCCCATCCGGGGACGGGATAAGCAGTATAGGCAATTTCCGTCCCATCTGGCGACCATACTGGGCTACTACCGTTATCAACGAGTAGTTCTACATCTTGTTCACCGAAGGTCGCTATGTAGATATCAATCGTCCCATTATTCCAATTTGTATGTCGGTAAGCAAACTGTTTGCCATCCGGCGACCAAGTCGGGTCTGTTCTCCAAGTTTCTGTTTTTTTCCTGAAGACGCGTCGGACATTGGATCCATCTGGGTTCATCATATACAGGTCTCGGATACCTCTACTACGATCGGAGACGAAGAGAATCTTTTCGCCAGTCGGTGACCAAACGGCTTGCAAATCGTTTGCGCCGTGTTGTGTTAGGTTTATCTGTTCGCTACCATCCGGATTCATGATGAAGACTTCGTAATTGTCAACTACCCCAGAGGTGAACAGGATTTTGGGCGTTGTTGGTGCTTCCGCGAAAAGCGGGGAAACGTTTACACACAACAGCCCCAGCGTGAGCATACAAACAAAGGTCTTGGAAAAGAAATTTTGCACTATCATCCTCCTTGCTTTATAATTTTTCGATGTCTTGTAACTTAAAGACACATTTATCGGCGAAAAGGGTGCATATTACTAAAAAAGTGTATTCCTACACATTCCTCTCCAAAACCACGCCTTCCCGTTCAATACGCGCGAAGGTCTCTTGGTATTCAGCACTACCATCGTCGTCCCAATACGTCGTAGAAATAGGGGCGGTGTAACCCATCGGAATCAGACGGCTCCGATCCGGACGCACCATGAAAAGCGAATTCCTTGGATCCGCGATGTTATACATCCGCGTCCCGTTTTTGAATTGAGATTTGAGAATCCACCGCTCCTGTTCCGGCAATTTTAAAGACTTTAGACGCTCTAATTCATCACGATCCAGCGTTACACCGAGTCCAGGAGATTCAGGAACACGCACAAATCCGTTAATCGGGGTTAAATCCTCGTTGACCACATCTGTTTTCCACGTCTCAGTATCCGAATGAAAATGGAAGGTCGCCGTTGGAAACGCCGCCATCATGTGAGTGGTCATCGCACGCGTAATATTTCCACCGACATTCTGAAGCATGAACGGACACCCATTTGCCGCGAAAAGTCCTGCGCGCCGGATCGCATCACCGATTTTCGCGTGTCCGAGCATGTAAATGTCTGCCGGTCTCATGAACACCTCGTATGTTGCGCCCATCGGAAAATGGTGGAGTACAATCGGCAGTCGCGAGCGTTGACGGAGTTCTGCGTAACCCTGCAGGTCTTCACCAGGCAACGGATCTTCAAAGCAACCCGCGATGCGATATTGAGACAAGGCATCAACCAATTCAGGGATGTGGTCATCTGTCCCGCCCATCGTGAAGTCGTAGTGGATCTTGAATCCCTCCGGTGCGACGGCTTCCATCGCCTCGGTCTGGTCGAGGACATTCTCGAAGGGGGAGAGGTGATATTTCATCCATGTGTACCCCTGTGCCGCGTATGTAGCAACGGTCTCTGCCATGCGCGCGGGGTCGGTCGAAACCGTCCAACAGCCCACAGGCACCCACGAACGATACTTCTGTCCGAATAATTTATACACCGGCACGCCTGCTGCCTTCCCCATCAAGTCATACATCGCCGTGCCGAGTCCAAGCGAGGTCTCATCTCCTACCCAATCAAACGGATTCGTCCCGATATACTGATCGATAACATCTTGAGGCTCGCGTCTCCCACTCTCACCCAGCCCTTCCAAGCCTGTGTCCGTGTAGACAACATATACAGTCCGCCGGATCGGACCGTAGTAGTGATTGAGTTGATAGGCGAGAAAATCTTGGTATTCAAGCGTGATCTCGTGAACTTCGATTTCTGTAATTTTCATAGTGAATGCCTCTGCCATACTTGCTTTAAAAATTGATAGATGCTATAATTATAGTTAGAATGAAATAAAAAAAGAAAAGTTTTACACCGAATCTGCTTGAATTGAACACTAAGTGTCAGGAGGAGAATTGTGCGTACTTCAACCTTTACCCCCGAAGAAGCCGGTGCCGGTTCTATCCACTTTGAACCCGTGCCTGTAGAGATGGTAGATCACACCGATCTCGACTACCATCAACTCTGTCGCCCTGACGAGTTTCAAGACTTCGAAGGCAAGCCGTTCCATGTCAACGGCACGCACCTGGCTGTTTTCAAATACGAAGATCAATTTTACGCCGTTGATAACCGGTGCCCACACATGGGGTATCCTATGTCCAAAGGCAGCATCCGAGACGGTGTCCTGATTTGTCATTGGCATCACTGGGAATTCGACCTCAAATCAGGGGGTTGTTTTCAGGCGTTTGGCGATGATTTGAAAGCCTTTCCCGTTGAACTCCGTGATGACGGTTATCTGTATGTTGGATTGGCAAAAGGTGAACGAGAAGCGGCAAAACGACGCGTCATTGACCGTGGCAAACGGGCACTCGAACGAGGGCTCAAAGACCGCAGCACCTTCTTTATCGCGAAAGCCGTCACCGCGCTGCGAGACGCTGGCGCAGCACCGAACGAAATCATTCATCAGGGCCTCCACTACGGCGCCCATAAAAGTAGCGAGGGATGGTCGTCCGGTGTCGCTATCCTCACTTTGGCTGCGAACTTGTGGGACGATGTAGACTCAAACGACCACAACCTGTTTCTCGTCCACGGCTTAAGTCAGATTAGCCGTCGAACGACAGGGAGTTCCCGTCCCTATCGTGCCCCGTTTCCCGCAATGAGTGAGGAACACGACCTCGAAACGCTCAAGCGGTGGTTCCGCTACTTTGTGGATAAACGGCACTCAGGGGCAGCCGAGCGGATCCTGTTGACGCTGAATGACCGCGGCTACGATAAATCGGTACTCGCTGATTTCGTCTTCACCGCCGCGACCGATTTCTACTTTACAGGCGACGGACACGCCCTCGATTTCGCCAACAAGATGTTCGAGGCGTTGGATTATGTCGAATGGGAAGGCGCACACGAAATCTTACGCCCGATTGTTGTTGATCTCGTGAGTCGAACTCGTCATGAGGAAACCTCACGCTGGGCAGATGCCGTGCCTGTGTTAGAACCCGTCTTTGAACGACTTGACAGTATCTGGAAGGACAACCAAGCCAACACAGCCGAACTCGATATTTCGGCGTTTACACAGACACTCCTCGGTGACGATTTCGAGCCAATTGTCGTTGTGGTGGAAGAAAAACTGCGTGCCGGTGTGAATCCACGAGACATCTGCCGCGCAATGACCTACGCTTCGGCGATTCGGACGGCTCGTTTTCATCTCAAAAACGAAGGCGATTGGCACGATGTGGCGAACATTTACTCCTATGCACACGCCCTGTACCACGCCTTTGATTACGCACCGAGTGCCCATTTACTGCGTGGTATTTTTCACGGTGTTGTTTTCTTGGCATATCTGCGTTGGTTAAACATGCCTGCCGCTCGTATACCGAGGCAGGGACAGCGGCTTGATGAAACCTATGACTCTGTTGATAAGATGCTGGAGCGGCTACAAGAGTTTGCGGATTTCCAGAAGGTCTATGAGGCAGAAATTCTGGTGAACCAATATCTGGAGGAAGGGCATGAGATTGAGCCGTTGAAGCAGGCACTCTCACACATCCTTCTTCGCGAAGACGCAGAACTGCACATGTTCCAGGTGCTGGAAGTGGCGTTCCGACATTACGAGTTGTCGGTAGATGTTGAAGAACAGCGGATGCATCTATTGGCAGCGACCCGTTACATCACGGCACAGAAACTGATGAAAAATATCTTGTGGTCTACCGAAAACGCAGAGCGTCTCGCTCGCGGAGAATTGCTGAGTGAACGCGACGATGATTAATTAGGACTTACACAACTCCCTGGTAGGCGAGGTTTCCTAACCTCGCCTATTCGTTTGCAAAAAAGCAATCTTGAACGGTGATGTTTCTGGACGAGTGTTCTTCACCGCTGACTTTGATTGCTTCACCACCCCCGACATGTCTCCCATACTCGCGGTGTACCGCGTCGATACGGCAGTCGGTAACCGTTACGTTGTGAGATTCAGAAAGCGTAAGCCCATCGTTATCCGTTCGAATGTTCACGTTGTCAATAAGCGTTCCGTCACAATTTTCAGATAGAATTGCGGTATTACCGCCTCTATAGACATTCAGGTTTCGGATTTCCACGTTTTTAGTGCGTTTTAATGCGATACACGTGTTGCCCGCGCCATCAAGGGTTCCGGGACCGTATATTTTCACGCTTTCCAATTCCGATCCGACAAGCAGTGCGACATCTGCGTTAGGGAAAGAAAACTTAAGGACAGCACCCTCATCAACTGCGAACGTAACGTTGCTTTTCAAGTAGATAGAACCCGTCGCGTAGACACCCGAAGGTACGAAGACCGTTCCGCCCCCAGTGGCGTGGCAATCGGTAATGGCTTTGTTAATCGCGTCCGCATCGTTTGATGTGCCATCGGCAACGGCACCGAAATGCTTCACGTTGTATGTGCCAACTTTCGCAAGTGCTTCCGCTGTTAGTTCCGCGAGGGTTTCCTCGCGTTTTCTGCTCGTATATTTCTCAAGGTTCGTCACCCATTTCTTAAGGGTCATGCTGCGCACGGATTCGGCATAGTCCACCAGGGTTTTCAATGTGTATTCATATCTATGTGGGTCAATCTTGTCTTCAAGCGTTTTCCAGAGTTCAGATGCCTGTATCGCCATCTCGACCGCCTCTTCCATGTTGGCGTAGATGTCTTGGATGAGGGTCCTGCCGATAGAAAGTCGCCGATCGTGTTCCGTGAAGTGAAAAGCAGCGAGATGTGCTTCCGCACGCAACGGATCCCCATATATCTTTTGAAGTCCTGGGGCATACTGCGCTAACACGCGTTCACGCAACGCCGGGGTTGTAACACCTATCCCTTCCCTGTTGACGACATAGGGGGTCTTGTTCTCTGTCATACCGGGGTCGGAGGAATCAAACCATATACCGCGGTAACCCCGATAGTTGTAGGACTTACGTGTCACCTCTTCAAGCATCATTAGGATAGTCTTAACCCTTTGAAGTATATCTGGATCATCGCCAAATGTCTGCTGAATCCATTCCCTGTAAATTTCATCTACTGTCAAATTTGGGTTCCAAGAGAGCCGACCCAGTCCGTAATAGTTCACGGCGTTCAGTGGGCATTCTGTCCATGCCGGTGACGGCGATATCATTGACACCCCCATGATGCAATCCACACTGAATTTGTTAAGGCTCCCCGGACCATTGCGATAGGTATCCTGTTCAAACCACCATTTCCACTTTTTGACCCAAGAGACGGGCCAACTCTTATCAATGACGAGTTCGCTGCCATAGAGGTTTTTCTGAATCGCACCATCAAGTGCGGGGATCGGTGCCCACAGATCCCAATCCATAGGGCTGCCTTTCGGAACGATAATAACGTTGTCTCGGAAATTGCCGTCTTCGTGGGCAAACAGATCGTAAGGGATCAAGTTCCGATAGGGTTCAGGTGTATATCGCAAGTTACCGTAGACGAATGCCCGCACGAGCACCTTTCCGCCATACGGTTTCAGCGTATCCGCAATCCGGTTCGTCATTGGCGGACGTGGATCACCGTTCTGTTTCTCTGAACCGAGTTTCATCATGTAGCCACCGAAGTCAGGCACACGGGCATAGAGGGTATCGGCGGTTTTTGGGTCGAGTGCCAAGAGATAACTCGGACTCCAATAGAGTTTGATGCCGTAGTCTCGGCAGATGTCGGCGAGTTTTTCGACCGCATCGAGATGATCTAAAAAGTTGTTGCGGTAATGCCAGTTAATCTCACTCGGACAGAGCGCATTCCAACCACACGATGCCAACATACGTACCCAATCTCGGATGCGTTTCGTATCACCCGTACGCAACTCTTCCCAACTGAAGATCGAATCGTCTCTGCCACCCCCGCGCCATCTGTCGCCGAAAAGTCCTCGGAAATATGACCAGTGTGATACCATACGGATCGGCACCTGTGGATTTTCCAAGACATCGAGTGTGCGCAGATCCTGTCCAATCTGGATGCGGCGCAGCAGGTCGAAGGCACCAAAAACCACCCCTGCGGGTATTCCGCCCGCAACCACAACCGCATCTTCCAGCGCCTTGATGACGAACCCATCTGCTTCGATTTTATCGAGTTGAAGGTCTTCTGCACGATCACGGATCCAGTTGGAGGTTTCGGCTGTCCCGAGAATGATCCTCGGTCCAGTGGCAGTCTCCGAAACGGAGGGATTAAAATTGAACATGGATTCCGCCGCCTGTGCCAATTCAGAAGCAGCCGTCTGGATGGTTGAATTCGCTCCCTCAGCGACGATGGTTCTGAATAAATCCTGATTGTGTTGTTCTGTATCAAGCGGATTGAATTGTAGCCACGCCTTGTAGAGTGTCCTGTCTATTTCTTGGTACTGGTAAGTGTTCTGCCTGCTTTCAGCCGGATTCGTATCCCGTCGTCCCGCATAGATGGCTTTGGTCTCGTCGTAAATCCGACGGATTTCAGCGTCGGTGAGTGGCTTATCGTAAATACGCAGATCGTCAAGAAAGCCGACAAAGCCTTCACCCGTGTGAATCTCCGTTAAACCTTCACGGCGCAGCGGTTCCGTATCCACCGTTGACAAGTCAACCGTGGCAATCTGCTCGCCATCACGCCACCCTACGATTTGCTTCGCTTCGTCGTCATAAGCAACCGCGAACAGATGCCATTCGGAATCGCCAATGGTGGCTTTTACATGCGGATAGAACGCCCATTCACGCATGTCGTATTGGGGCCAGTCGTAGTCGAGAATCCCTTCCCAGTATTCAAAATCCTGTTCACCCCGGAAACGCACTTGAAAACAGCCACGATAGGTGTTCAATTCAATAGCATCGTTGTTATATCTGAGAATGTTGGACCGATCCGATATTGTATTTAGCCAGAAACAGATGGTGCCACGCGACATTACAAGCGGAGCGTTCTCAGGCACTGGGATCTGCATCGGTTCGGTTTTGGGCATCGTTTCGATACACGCACGCCCCTCACCGAGTGAATAAATCTTTGCGCTACCAAGTACAGCGTGGTTCCCGTTTCCAGAAAGATCGGTTCCGGTTCCGTCGTCAAAATCCCAATGACCGACCAATCCCTCGATTTCACCCGCTGTTACACTACTTAGTTCACTCGCTAAGACCAATGCCGCTATTACAAAAAGGGTAATGAATGCGTGATATTCCATGTGTTCGCTCCGTATCTTTCGCGATTAAGATTATTTTGTTTTCCCGTTAGTTTGATCCCTACGGACTGACTTTTATGTTGCCCCATGTGGTGGTTAATTTCCCAGCAGGGTAAACCGCCAGAGCGGATTTCAGTCCTTTTGTCATGATGACTTTGATGTCATCTTCAGTGAGCGCAACACTGAAAAACGCGATCTCGTCAAAGAGACCGGAAAAGTATTGTCCCCATTGATCCAAAAAATTCGCACCAATACCGATCTCCGTGAACGTATAGGAATCGGCAACAGTCTCACCTTCTGTGCCGTTGTAATAGCCCGTTACATTTCCCTCACCATCAAAGACAAACGCATAGTGTCCCCATTTATTGTCATCAAATTCTGGGATGACGGGTTTCCATGCGCTACTCCAGATTTCAACTGTTTCACCTTGGTACCGAGTTGTGAAAGCCGGATTTGTCGGTCCACTGATATTCGATATCAACCGATCATCATTGGCGGCATCCTTCGGATTTGCCCACAGAACCAGTGTAACCTCTCCATCTAAGCCTAAATCCCCGACAACGACATGTCCCTTACTCTCGTTTCCATCGAATTCCAACGCGGATCCGAACTTACCGTCATTCGTCCATTTTGGATCGTTTTCAAATTTCCCATCATTCCCATTTTCAGAGGAATCCGCCGCTGTGTTCCCCTTACCTTCATCAAAGAGCCACATCCCGGCAACGGTTTTCAGATCAAATTCGGCACTGCTCATACCAGTAAACATTAGACTCAGGACAATTAAACCAACACACGCCAGTATTAAATCCGCTATTACGATCTTCATTTGCCAAACCTCACTTTTATTGGGTGAAAGCGTCGTGAACCAAGCATTCGTGACGACACGTGGCGTTAAATGTATGATACGTAGGTAGACAATTAACAATTAATTTGTCTTATCAATCATTTGCTATTCTATCACGGATTCGATTAGGAGTGACAAAAAAGCGGTGAACCAAAGTCCACCGCGCCGGTTATCAATCTTCCCGCCAAGACCCCATGCTTTAGCTTGCGGGATGTAGGCAGGCGTTGGGTTTGTCGTAAAATTGGAACGCCTTGCCGAGCCAAGCGATTCAAGAAGAATTGCGGCGTATTGATAAAGCATATGATCGTTTTTTCAAGAAACTTGGGGGTAGACCAAACATCAAAAAACGGCATAAGTTCAAGTCTATCACCTTTCCCGGACAAGCGGGATGGGACGTGAAAAACAATCGGATCACACTTACTTTTAGAGAGTGGAATGCTTCTAAAAAACTTTGGTCTTTTAGAAAGATACCTTACACTTTCCATAAACACCGTCAGTGGCACGGTTCTATTAGGTATATCACGATAAAGCGTGATAACTGCGGTGACTATTGGCTTTGTATCACCACGGACTCCACGGACATGAAACGTCTGCCGACAACAGGTAAGAGCGTTGGAGCAGACTTCGGCATGAAAGACGCGTACTTGACCTTTAGCACGGGTGAGAAGAAACAGCACCCACAACCTTTGAAACAGTCCTTGAATAAACTTCGTAGCCTCAACAAAGAACTGAGTCGTAAACAAAAAGGTTCTGGGGCTTGGTGGCGGTGTGTTCGGGCAATAGCCCGTCTGTATCGTAAAATCACAAACCAACGCACAGACTTTCATTGGCAACTTGCGACAGAACTTTGTAAGCGTTTTGATACGATTGCGATTGAAACCTTGAACCTTGATGGCATGAAGCGGCTTTGGGGACGTAAGGTCTCCGACCTTGCCTTCTACCAGTTTGTTGAGATATTGAAGTATAAGTGTGTCAAACATAAGCCCCACGCTTTAGCGTGTGGGTGCTATCACATCTGTATTTATGGAAGTCCATGCTTATGGAAGCCATTGGCGAGGGCTAACAAGACCAAAGCAATCATCGCCAATCCGAAAAGCCCAATAGCGACGTAAAGATCGGCATTCCCTTGGAAGGCGAAACTTTTCTCCAAACGCTCGTTTCCCGATTGCCGAATCCTTTTCGTAAGCAGCTGCTTATCGTATGCCGTAAACTTCTGCGCGCCCGGAGATGCGAGTGCTGCGCGTTGATCAAGAAACTTTTGAATCCGCCACGCTTTCCACCGACGCAACAAGAATCGACAGAGGATGACGGTGCCAGTGGTTGCGAACAGAACCGTTGCTCCCAGTAACCAATCTGTTAGGGGGAGATGCCAAGGCAGAATCTTACCTTCCATCGTTTTCTCCTTTCCGAAAGTCGGTCGTTTTCGGATACGAAATGCCGCTCCAGTTTCGGAGTCGCCGCTGACTTAGGGGTTGTTCATCTTCTCATTCTAAAATTATAACGAATTTCAATCCATAGAATCAATAAAAAAGGAAAATAGATTCTACTTGACATTACGCGCACCTTATGATAAAATAGCGAAAAATTGATGCATCAACGGTTTGTTTAGGCAATCCACTCACATTTTTCAAAGGAGATTTGTAAAATGGCAAAAAATTGGGCAATCCTATGCGTTTTGGCAGTCCTGGGATTGGTGTTCATCCCACTGCCGAGCTTCGCCGCAGTCGACAGTGAGACGGCTGTCGGGGTCTGGCTCTTCGACGATGGCGATGTTAGCGATTCCAGCAGCTACGGAAACGATGGTGAGCTTATAAACGGCGCAGAGGTTACCGATGGCGGCAAATGGGGAAAAGCACTTAGCCTCGACGGCGATGATGACTACGTCAATGTCGCAAATTCAGAGAGTTTGGACAGCACCGCTGAAGCCTTCACCGGTGTCGCATGGGTAAAAATCCAACGAAAAGGCGATCCGCACGGTGGATGTTGTGCAGACGATCACATGGTCATCGCCTTTACGACCAATTGGAACAATATTCTGAACGTCTTCGGTCCGGGTAGAAGTGGAAACCAAGGGAAAGTCGAAGTCGGTAGCCGAGAACTGAACCCGCGGTGGCTCTTTGGACCGACCGCAGTCAATGACGATCAGTGGCATCACCTCGCCTTCACCTACGACGGTGCGAAGAAAGTCCTCTACATTGATGGTGAAGTTGACGTTGATCAGGATACAACAGGTGTTTTCGGTGTTGCAGGCGTTGATGTCCATCTGGGAGGAACACCTACGCAAAGACAAGCGTTGGGATTGATGGACGAGATCGGCATTTTCAATGTGCCACTCGAACAAGCCGATATCCAGAACATAATGAACGACGGGCTCGGTTCGGTGCTCGGTTTAACGCCTGTCACCCCGCTGGGACGGCTAACAACAACGTGGGCAGACATTAAGTCGCAATAATGTAATTTAGAGTGTAGGGGTTAGGTCTCCTAACCCCTACTATTCCGTTGAACCTATGATCCCATTCAAACGCGTTTTCGCGCTTCTCCTACTGTTCCTGACACCACCTACCCTTGCAGCACCGAGATACCATCCCGAAGCGGCACGGTTATATGACGCTGGATTACGCGCCCTCGCTCACGGAGATCAGGAAAAAGCGAGAACCGCTTTAGAGAAAGCCGTCACACTGGATGCCTCCTTGGCAGATGCTCACTGCGTTTTGGGATTGATATATAAAGGTGCCGAGGAGACCCCCGCCGCAGCTGAAGCGTTTCAACAGGCGACAATCGCAGATGAAAATTATATCGAGGCGTATTATGAACTGGGGGATGTGCTGCTCGTTCACTTAGGGGACACCGCACAAGCGACACGCGTCCTACAGAAAGCAGTCGAGATGGATGCGAATCATGCACGCCTACGGACCCTATTAGGAATCGCCTATTTCCGTGATAATCTCACCGATGCCGCCGTTCGTGAACTGCAACACGCACTTAAACTCGATCCAACTTCGCTGACGGCACACTACACGCTCGGTAATGCCTTTCTTCAACAGGAAGCATGGCAATCCGCTATTGAGACCTTCAAAGCACTCATTGACATCGATCCGTTCCACGCAAAGGCACATTTTTCTTTAGGTACTGCGTATCGTCGTATTGGGGAAACAGAAGTCGCACAGCGGAATTTACAGCGTTTTGAGGTGCTATCTATTGAGGAAGAACAATTAACCCATCTCAAACGATTTGTGCAGCTGAATCCTACCGCTGCCGAGCCGTGGTACCGACTCGGTAGAATCCAACTAAAACGTCAACTCTGGACGGAGGCAACGCAATCTTTGGAACGTTACGTCGCGCTCGTGCCGCAAGAGACGCGCGGCTATGAAGCACTCGGATATATTCACTTTCAGGAGCAGAACTATAAGCAGGCGGTGGCGATGTACCAGAAAGCAATTCAGCGGAAACCGGACGTTGCCACTTACCGCAACAGCCTTGCCGGTGCGTATTTGATGTTAAAACAGTATCCCGAAGCGATAGAGCACTATCAAACAGCCATTCATTTAAAGCCTTCAGAACCGCGCTTTTACCTGAACCTCTCTAAAGCTTACGAACTCGCTGGCGCACACGCAGAAGCCGAGAAAACCTATCAAGAATATGAACGTCTCACGTCAAAATCCACTTCTCAATAGCAAATTTTCGGCACGCCTTGCAAGCCGAGAAGTATACATTCTCGGTTTACTTTATACCCTCTTGGCGTTTTCACCCTACGCGTGGACTGAACCCGAAATGTGTCTCATCCCCGCGGGGCATTTCACTATGGGTAGCGATGACGATCTACCAAATGAAGCACCTGCGCATAAAATCTATCTGGATGCCTATTACATCGGTAAAACAGAGGTAACCAACGCGGAATACCACCCGTTTTGGCTTGAAAATGGCGGTATCGGTAGTGAGCACACCCCGATCAGTTATGAGGGTGAATTTGGGACATGGCCCCGCATCGCAGAAACGAAACCGAATCATCCCGTCATAGGGGTCTCATGGCATTCCGCTGTCGCCTACGCGACGTGGCGCGGCATGCGACTACCCACCGAAGCGGAATGGGAAAAAGCAGCACGCGGGACAAACGTCAGACGATGGCCTTGGGGGAATACCTTCACACAACGCATAAACGGAACAACCGTCCACGCCAATACATGGAAGCAATCAAAGGCACATCCAAAACCCGTTAGTGCCTATCCTACAGGGGTAAGTCCTTACGGCGCACACGACATGGCGGGCAACGTCTGGGAATGGGTGGCTGACTGGTATTCCGAAACCTATTACCGCCAGAGTCCTGATGGAAATCCAAAAGGACCGGCAGTCGGGAGTCGCCGCGTTGTGAGAGGTGGGTCGTGGTTGAACAGGGAAAAGTTAGCGCGGTGTTCCACACGAATTGGGCAATACCCCGCGATTGGAACCAGTTTCATCGGCTTCCGACTCGCCAAAGATTATGAAAAGTAAAAGCATCGTTCTCCTCATAGGCATCCTTATATGCGTTCCACTCTCGCCGTTATCTGCCGCGATTCAATTCGTTGATGTGACTGCGGCGGCAGGTATCAATTTTAAGCACATCAATGGTGCGGAAGGGGCATATCATCTGCCCGAAACCCTTGGTGCGGGTGGAGCCTTCTTCGATGCTGACAATGACGCGTATTTAGACATCTACCTTGTGAACAGCGGTTATTGGAAGGAATCGTCCACAACAGATGATGCCCTGAGCGCGCTCTATCGTAACAACGGAGATGGAACTTTTACTGACATTACAGCGACTGCAGGTGTAGGCAACCGTGGCAACTACGGACAAGGCACGACTTGCGCCGATTATGACAACGATGGCGATGTAGACCTTTACGTGACCAATTTTGGTGCCAACCGACTCTACCGTAACAACGGTGATAGCACTTTTACAGATGTCACGGCTCACGCGGGCGTCGGTGATCCAGCGTGGAGTAGCAGCGCGTGCTTTCTGGACTATAATCGGGACGGATACCTCGATTTGTTTGTTGTGAACTATCTTGTCTACACAACGGATGTTCCGTACCGTCCATGCGGGGAAGACGGCGTTCAAACCTATTGTCATCCTTCCCTGTATGAAGGCGCGCCCGATACACTCTATCGCAATAATGGCGACGGAACTTTTACGGATGTCAGTCAGGAAACCGGTGTTGGGGGTATTGGTGGCTTGTTTCACGGAAAAGGGTTAGGGGTCGTCTCAGCCGACTTCAATAACGATGGTGCTCCAGACCTTTATGTCGCAAACGACGATACCCGAAACGATTTTTTTTATAACAATGGAGATGGAACGTTCAGTGAAATTTCGCTGCTGGCTGGATGTGCTTACAGCTTCAACGGCGTTGCGCAAGCAGGAATGGGGGTTGCTGCTGACGATTACAACGGCGACGGATGGTTCGATATTTTCGTTACGAACCTCTCCTATGAAACCAATGCGCTTTACCGTAACAACGGGGATGGGACGTTTACGGATGTCATTTATGAGGCACATCTCGGTAAAGAGAGTTACCTGTTCGTCGGTTTCGGCACAGGCTTCCTTGATACCGATAACGATGGCTGGCGAGATATATTTATCGGGAATGGACATATCATCGACAATATTGAAGACACACACGATATTTTGACCTATCGCCAACGAGATCAGATTTTCCGTAATCAAGGAGATGGCACATTTCAAGAGGTATCCGCGAGTGCGGGTGCCTATTTTCAAAGTGCTGCGGTAAGCCGCGGTGCACTTTTTGGGGACTATGATAACGACGGTGATGTAGATATGCTCGTCACACAGTCTAACGGTCCCGCGACCCTATTACGAAACGAGACCGGAACACAACACAACTGGGTTCGGATTAAAACCCTTGGGGTTATCAGCAGTAGGGACGCAGTAGGAACGCGCGTTACCTTGACAGCAGGCGGACACACACAAGTTCAGGAAATCAATCGAGCCGCAAGTTACCTGTCCAGCCACGACGGTCGACTCCACTTCGGATTAGGGGCACACACCGTTATTGATAGGCTTGAGGTGCGGTGGCAGAGTGGTGTCGTGCAAGTCTATAAGAATCTTCCCATAAATCGGGAACACGTTATTTTTGAATTTTCAGACACCCCCGAAGATAAACTCTTCATAGCTGCGTGGACAGGGGATACTCAGAATCTGCACGACACAAGCGCGGATATGAACATAAAAGATGCACTCGGTAGGACACCGTTACACATCGCCGCCGAAAACGGATACGGAGATGTGGTGATGTTCCTCATCGAAAATGGGGCAGACGTGGACCTCACAGACCCCAACGGCAATACACCGCTCATCTTTATTATCCACAAGACAGGAAATTTGGAGATTGTCAAAGGGTTGCTGACGAAAGGTGCCGTTATCAATGCCCAAAACCGGACCGGTGAAACAGCGTTGATGTATGCGGCGTGGCGCGGGCATTCGGAGATTGTTGAGCTTCTGCTTAAAAACCGCGCTGATGCCACCCTGAAAAATAGACAAGGCGACACAGCACTAACGTTAGCAGAATCGAGAGGGCATCTCGACATTGTGCGGATGCTCCAAACTATTACAGAATAGGCACACCTATGAAAGATTGCGAAAACTACAGGAGCGTTACATGCCTTCGGCTTTAACCCGCGGGGTCACCTTCAAATCGGTTATATTATCCCTCATCCTTATTCCGGTCAACTGCTATTGGATTATGTACACGGAGATGGTCTGGTGGGGGCTGTTTCCGACAACGATGTCCCTATTTTTCAACGCAGTCTTCTTCGTATTTACGATCACCCTCCTCAATCTACTGATACGCCGGATAAATCGACAGTGGGCATTGACACATGGCGAACTGCTTGTTATCTATGTGATGCTTTGCATGGCGAGTGCGATCGCTTCACACGACCATACACAAGTGCTCATTCCGATGATCGGACACGTTTTCTGGTTCGATACCCCCGAAAACGAATGGCGAGAACTCTTATACCGATACATGCCGACGTGGGGAACAGTCCAAGATAAAGGGATTTTAGAAGGATTTTACGAAGGGCAAACCACGCTCTATCGCGCAGAAGTGCTACAAGCATGGCTCGGTCCGACCTTGTGGTGGACGAGTTTCATCGTCGTGCTTGTGTTTGTGATGCTCTGCATCAACGTTGTGCTTCGGAAGCAGTGGACTGAACGTGAAAAACTTGCCTACCCTATCATCCAGCTGCCCTTAGAAATGACGCGCGACAGCGGTAGAAATTTCTTCAGAAGTAAGCCCTTCTGGACAGCGTTTATCCTCGTCTCGTTGCTGAACCTCATTAACGGGTTCAGTTACCTCTTCCCGACCATTCCGATCATTGGCGTTCGGTTTCGGAATATCAGCCAATTTTTCACGGACAAGCCGTGGAATGCCATCGGTTGGACCCCGTTTTCTATCTACCCGTTCGTCATCGGACTCGGGTTCTTTATGCCTCTGGATTTATCGTTCTCTTGCTGGTTCTTCTACCTGTTTCGCAAAATGCAGCGAGTCGCTGGTGCCATCATCGGGGTTCGAGGGTTACCCGGGTTTCCTTATGACCGGCAGCAATCACTGGGTGCGTATCTTGGGCTTGCGATTTTCGCGATATGGGCAAGCCGCAAATACCTCGCTGAAGTCTTCAAACAGATAACCACAGGACGTTCAAGTCTTGATGAATCCGTTGAACCGATGCGTTATCGGACTGCCGTTATAGGTATTGTGTTGGGGTGTATCTACCTCATAGGGTTTTCAGTGAAGATAGGCATCAGTATATCGCTGGGTATTGCCTTCTTTGCGATGTATTTCGCGTTGTCAACAGGGATCACACGCATGCGGGTAGAATCGGGTGCCCCTGCACACGATCTCCATTTCATGGGTCCTGATTACGCCTTACCGGCGATTCTGGGTTCGCGGGGCATGGGAGGTCCGAACCTGACAGCACTCTCTTTCCTATTTTTCTTTAATCGTGCGCACCGCAGTCATCCAATGCCACATCAGTTAGAAGGGTTCCAACTCGCTTCACGTGCTCGGTTTAATCCGAAACCCTTGGTGTGGGTGATGCTCCTTGCTGCCCTTGTCGGTTCGATCGGTTCTTTCTGGGCATATCTCCACGATGTATATCATTTCGGGGCGGCTGGCGGTTTTGCACGTCATCCCTTTAATCGGTTGCAACAACAACTCAATTTCCCGATGGGACCGAATGTCCCTGAAGTGAGCGCGATGGGTATCGGTATGGGATTCACGTTTCTCTTGATGTTTTTACGGATGCGTTTCTTTTGGTGGCCCTTCCATGCCGTTGGTTACGCTGTCTCAGGGGCAGCGGATTGGTGTATGAACTGGCTTTGGATCTCACTCGTGATTAGCACGACCGCAAAATGGCTGATTATCAAACAGGGCGGCTTGCAGTTGCATCGAAAGGCAGTCCCCTTCTTCCTCGGTTTAATTCTCGGTGAGTTCGTCGCGGGGAGTTTATGGAGTTTCTACGGGATGGCGACAGAAACGCGCATATTTCCGTTTAAAGATTGGTAACCGATCTCCTGCTGCTTGTCTTATCGGTTTTGATTCGACAACCCACCGCCCAAAAAACCTTCTAAATAGCGATTGCATATTTTGATAATGAAACCCATTATCAAAATATATTTTTCCAAAGTAATGATATTTCGCTTGAAACCCATATAAGGACTGGGTTCATGGGTTTTATACTGCGAATTTTTACCGTAGATATTGAATCAAAGCGTATCCGTTGTTTTACAACAGAATGCCAGATAACTTCGGCGGAATTTCTCCCTATTATTCAAATGTGTTACTGAGAAAATGTTGGTAGGAGGATCAATTGAGGTCCATCGTTTAATATTACTAATAGTAATATTAATTCAGAGAACACCACAGGGTTCTATGCTAAAGACTGAAACACCTTGATCTATTCTCCAGTTTCGTGCTAAACTGAGAGCACTGATTTCAATACCAGAGGAGGGTGAAAAATGTTAGCCGTTAAGGAACTCGGTCACGTCGGACTTTACTGTACCGATGTCCAAAAGTCTCAGGACTTCTATACCCGTATTCTCGGTCTCACCGTTACCGACGCGCATCCGGAAGGACATATTATTTTTCTGAGCGCACAGCCAGAATCGGAACACCATGAGCTCGCCTTGTGTCCGGGTAGGGATGCCCCAGTGGGAGCAAAGGTCGTTCAACAGGTGTCGTTTATTGTTGAGGATATCACGGATTTAAAGCGGTTCTACGGACTTCTGAAGTCGGAAGGGGTCAGGATTCGGAGTGTAGTTAATCACGGAATCTCTTTGGCGATTTACTTCTACGATCCCGATGAGAACGTTGTTGAGGTATACGCAAAGACCCCGTATAAGGTCCCACAGCCGTTCTCCGAGGACGTAGACCTTGACTTGGATGATGAGGAACTGATGCGGATTGCTGAGAGAGGATTATAGGGAGTTGGAAAGCGGCGCGCTTGCAGAGCGCGCCTACATTTTTAACCTAAGAGAGTCCGTGTAAACTGCCAGTGCTATCGCCTAATTGGGCAAGGTCGACATCCATCCGATTGAGCATAGATAGCCAGAGATTGTTCAACGGCGTCTCTTTCGGATAGCGGATATGACGACCTGTCTTAATCGTGCCGCAACCGCCGCCAGCAAGTATAATCGGGAGGTCGTGATGGCTGTGTCGGTTGCCGTCAGCGTTTCCACTCCCGTACAGAATCATTGAATGATCCAAGAGTGAACCCTCCCCTTCAGGCGTGGCACTGAGTTTTTCCAAGAAGTATGCCAACTGTTGAGAATGGAAGATATCAATGCGCTTGATTTTTTCTATCTTTTCTTCATCACCACCGTGATGGGACAGATAGTGGTGTCCCTCTGAAACATCGACAAACGGATAGGGTTTGTTGCTTCCTTCATTTGCGAGGACGAAGGTTGTAACACGGGTTATATCCGCCTGAAATGCGAGTACCATAAGATCCATCATCAAACGTAGATGCTCTTGATAGTCTGCTGGGATTTCCTCCGGCACGGTATAGTCTGGGCTTTCGACGGGTGGGAACTTTTCAGCCGATGCGATTCTTATTTCAATGTCACGGATAGAAGAGAAGTACTCATCGAGTTTCCGGACGTCGTTTCCACTGACGTGACGGAGTATATCCTTCGAGTCCTGTCTTACAAAATCGAGGATACTTTTTCGCTGTTGATCGCGTGCCTCTCGTTGTGTGTCGGGCAGAGAGGAGAACAACCGTTCAAAAGCGAGTTTCGGATTTACCTCTTTGGGAAGCGGTTGCGTCGCAGAACGCCATGAGAGTGTCGATGAATAGACGCAGCTATAGCCAGAATCGCAATTCCCCGCCCTTCTTCCAGGATCGATCCCGAGTTCAAGCGAAGGCATTCGGGTCCGGTTACCGATATGCGATGCCGCGGCCTGGTCAACAGAAACACCCGCCTGAATGTCAGCACCATCCGTTTTACGGGGCTGCGCGCCTGTAAGGAAAGCAGCCATCGCACGGGCGTGATCACCACCGCCGTCCCCGTTCGCACGGGCCTTATCAGCCGTTAGACCACTAAGCACTAACATCTTGTCTTTCACATTTTCCAAAGGTTTCAGGATATCCGTGAGTTCATAGTTAGTTCCGATCTGCTTCGGGGTCCACTCCTCCATGATCTTTCCGTTTGGCACATAAAGGAACGCCATCCGATTCGGAGCTGTCTGGTGTGCTATGCCACTCGCGGGAGCGTTTGCCCACGAGGTAAGCGGTCCCATGACCTCCAGCCACGGCAGAGCAATACTGACACCTAAACCGCGTAAAAATGTTCGACGTGAAAGTTGTTTTGAAGTGTTCATAATTATTCCTTCGTCAACTCTCCATAGTTAAGGTAGTAGGAAACTTGGAAAAATCTCTACTGTTACTATGTGATTTCTCGTTTCAGAACGCCTATAACACAATTATACCCTATCTTTTTTCCCTTGTCAAGTGTTTATGGGATCCTCCTGAAAACCCTGATTTAGACGCGCCCATCGACTGCTGGTGGCTAAAAATATGGCACTCCTTGCGCATTGACATAAACCGAATAGAGAGACTGGCTACCTGCCATAAAAAGCCTGTTGCGTTTCACGCCCCCGAAACAGATGTTTGCACAAATTTCGGGAAGATGGATCTTCCCGATAAGTGTTCCGTCTGGCGAGAAGATATGCACACCGTCGTAGCCTTCGCCGACCCAGCCTGTGCCTGCCCACAGATTTCCATCGGTATCGCACCGAAGTCCGTCAGCAGCACCGGGTGCCATATCCGCGAATACCTGTTTGTTCGCCAACCGTTCACCGTCGACGACATCATGGACAACAATATTTTTCGGTGGACCGGTATCCGCAACGTAAAGTTTATTGTAATCAGGTGAGAAACAGATGCCGTTCGGTCTTTCGATTTCTTCCGTTACAACGACCGCTTCGCCAGTGTCAGGATTCAGGCGATAAACGCAAGTCGGCAATTCAAATTCCGCTTTATGTCCTTCATAATGGGAAAGGATACCGTATCCCGGATCGGTAAACCAGATATGTCCATCAGGATGGACAACAGCATCGTTGGGGGCATTGAAACGTTTGCCCTCGAAGTTGTCTATGAGGACGGTAATCGTTCCGTCATATTCGGTGCGTGTGACACGTCGTGTGCCGTGTTCACAACTGATAAGCCGACCTTGCCGATCGCGCGTATGTCCATTGGTGTAGTTAGCAGGTTTGCGATAAACGCTCACCATGCCCGTGGCTTCCTGCCATTTCAGAATACAGTTGTTTGGAATATCACTCCAAAGGAGGTAGCCTCCGTCACCAAACCAGACGGGTCCTTCTGCCCAGCGCGATCCCGTCCAGAGTCGTTCTACGACAGCATTTCCGATTTTGTATTTCGCGAAACGTGGGTCAATGACTTCAACCGCTGGATCGGGATAACGCGTAATCGCTTTTCCATCTATGGATGTGTCTGCCCAAGCCGCCAGGGATCCCACCGTTTCCAACCAAGGTAAAGCGGCCCCGACTCCCAAACCCCGTAAAAATGTTCGACGTGAAAATTGTTTTGATGTGCTCATAAGCCTCTCCCAGATTTACATAAAATCAGACGTGCCCCAGCGTTCAAGATACAGAAGCATAATCCGATTGTGAATAAATTCATATTTCTCAGGACAACAGGAACGGAGTTTATGCGGAGATAACAGATAATTCGCAATACTTTCCGCCATATCCTCATTTGGATTTTTTTCAGAAGCGTAGTCTGATACAAACGCCGATCGATCTTTAGTTGTTGACCAACCTGACTCACTTGTTCCTTCCCTATACCATCCCCCAAGTTTCGCCCAATCCAATTTAAGTTCTCTATCAAAAACATAAGCCCATAAAAAATGCGCCTTTTCGTGGGCAATTATGCGACGCGTAATAATAAATTCACGAAAATTACGGCGAGTGAAAATGGATTCAGCAAACTCTATGTATCCACGACTTGTCAGGGCATGACTCACGCCTCTGTTTTCATCATCTTCGTTATCGACTCTGCGAACTATATACTTCAATCGAGGTATTTTATGTAATGCCTGAGGGAATTCTTCAAATACTGATATAATGAGCATCAGATCATGATTTTCAAAATCCGAGTAGCGTTTTGTTGTTTTATTTTTCGTTTCATCGGGTAATGAATCATAAGAGGGTACATATATACCATACCTTTTTTGCAATATTAATTCTATGACGGCTCTGTTTGTTCCATTCTCTGTTACGTATTGAACGACGGCATAATATAGTTGCTTGCCCGGTGACACGACCTCTTGAGATTCTTCAACTGGAAAAACATCTCTACTAATCGTAACGAATTTTAACTTATCCTTAGATTCAATTTTAATATCATTTTCTAAGCCATCGTCAGTTATACGCCATCTGGAAAATTGTAGATTCAAATTTGGGGATATGGATTCAAAGACCTTTAAAAGCGCGTGAGCGTGCTTTGTCGTCCATGTCGCATCTAAGTAAACGGAATATTTTTCCTCCAACTGTGACATCGGATTGTTACTTGGTATTTCATAATAGGAGGACGTAGCACAACTTGACTGGAGAATTATGATGAATGAAAGGAAAACGAAAAAAATTCGGATCATAAATTGTCCTTCGTTCCACGGCGCAATCGGAATGGATCACTCTTGACGATCCCCGTAATCATTATAGAGCTCCTATAACCTCCGGCTTCAAGTTGTGCCACGATCCTATCAACGGTCGATCGGTCATAGTATTCCAATCCTCTGCCTAAAGCATAGGTTAACATTTTCTCTGTCAAACAGCGTAGGAATAGCTGCTTTCTGTCTTTGACAACCTGTTTCAGGTCTATTATGCCGTGTTGTAGCACTGTTCCATCGGGCAATTCCGCCGTTGTGTCAATATCCAATTCGCCATCTTTCCACCGAAACGCGCCGATTGCATTGAAGTTTTCGAGAGCGAACCCGATGGGATCCATTTTCGCGTGGCAGTTAGCACACGCGGGATCCGCCCGGTGTTGTTCGAGACGTTCACGCAGTGTACGCCCATGAACCACCTCACCTTCTTCTTCCAATTCTGGGACATCCGGTGGCGGCGGTGGTGGGGGTGTCCCGAGTATCTGCTCCAACACCCAGCGACCTCTTTTGACGGGAGAGGTTCGCGTTGGATTAGAGGTAACCGTCAGAACGCTGGCATGGCTAAGTATTCCACCGCGTGAGGTTCCCTGTAACTTGACGCGACGGAAGGACCTCCCTTTAATCTTTTCACCCCCCGGTACAGGGTTCTCGTGTCCCCACCAGTTTCCTTGTGTATCTACGATCCCATAATGGTTCGCTATAGGTTGATTAAGGAAGGTATAGTCAGCATCAATCAGATCGAGCAGACTCCTGTCTTCGCGAAAGATCGATTCAACAAAAAGCTCGGTCTCTTTTAGCATAGCCAAGCGCAAACTGGCAGTGAAGGTCGGAAATTTCTCGAGATCAGGGGCAACGGTTGTCAGTCGTTGGATTTGAAGCCATTGGGTGCCGAAATTACGCCCTAATTCGGATGCTTTCGGGTCTGCCAACATCCGTTTAACTTGCGACTCCAGATTGGCAGTGAGTTGTTTTCTCTCAGCAAGTTCAAGGAGTTCGTCATCGGGCATACTGCTCCACAGGAAGTAGGAGAGCCGTGACGCGAGTTGAAACGCATCGATCGGATACGGTTCTGGACCCTGCGGACGGTCGTCTAACTCCAATCGAAATAGGAATTTGGGTGAACAGAGAATGACTTTAATCGCCGCTTGAATGCCTGCTTCCCACGACGCACCCTCCGCTTGGACGGATGCTACAAATTGGGCGAGTTGCTCCACTTCGCTTGCGGTGGGTGGACGACGATAGCCGCGCCGAAGTAAACGCGTTAGCACTTCACGGGTCTGTTCTGTTTGGGAGATATCAGGTGTACACGCCAGAATTTCAAAATGAGAATCGGGTCTGGTCTCTAAAGGTCCCTCTGCCCAGAGTGTGCGAATCTGGAGTTTCGCGTTGGGTTCACCTTCTCTTGGTTTCAGCATCGCAATGCCGACTTTTTCTATGTTCGGAATACTGGTAATAAAGAATTCAATTGTCTGTCTTTTTTCTTCCTCGCGTGCGGTAATCTCAAAAGCCTTCAAAACCTTGATGTTATTGTCTGCCGTCGGATCTACGCCGACTAAGCGTGCGAGTTTCTCCGGTGGGGTCAGTTCTTCCAATTTCTCACCCTGAATGAATAGAACGACTTCCACGGGAGTATCGCTGTCCGTTTCGGCGTAAAGCGTTGCGCGGTAGACGATTTCCGTATCGGGAGCTATCTTGAAATATGTCACCCCTGTTGTAAAAGGACCGGATTTCCACGCTTCTGTGGCGGTCGGATCGAGCAGTCGGTAACGTTCGTCAGGGACATCGTCGTGACGCGGCTCCAGGCGACTACCGCCCTGGTATCGTTTCGATGGTGGTGGCGGATCCAATAGGATAACACGTGTGGCGATTGCCTCGGCGGCTTCAAGGTAGCGCTCCATTAGCAGTGGTGACATCGTGAGCACATCACCGATATTATCAAACCCGTGTCCGACATCATCAGCAGGAAAATTCTCGGTTGGATTGAAATCAACACCCAATAGATCTCGGACGGTATTTTTGTATTCGACCTTATTGAGGCGACGCACCGTTACGCGTCCAGGATCCGGCTTAGCCATGCGATCGGCATGTTCAAAGATTGCTTCAATGTGGGCAATAAACGCTTCTGACGTTTCTATCGGTGGAATCCAATCACTGTCCGATGGAGGCATCTGACCCGTCGTTAGCATGTCCAGAATCCGATCCCAGATATTCCTGTTCTCTATTAAAGAGCGATTGTCCGTGAATGAATCCAAGGAAAGTTCGGCGGCAGGCTGGTCACCGGTGTGACAACTAAAACAGTACTCTTCCAAGAAGATAGCACCATTTTGTGAAAAATCGGAAGGGTCCGTTTCACCCGCGTTGGCAGCAAGTGCAACGAGCAGTAGCACGAAGATCAGACAGAAACAAGGTGAGGCATAATTAATCGAAATCATGAGTATGTTTCCTGCACTGTGGAAATGAGGTTTTGTGTTATTGTAACAACGTTTGCGTTTGATTATGCGTTTACGTGAATATACAGTAATTATACCTTAGTATGAGACATAACCGCAAATAAAAATCCACGATGATAAATTCTAAACAGAATTTGCGCTTTAAGGTCAATTCTGCTAAAATGACGGTGTTAGAAATAGCAAAGGTTCTCAGCGACTGTCCACGTGTCCTTCTAACCCAACGCATCCAAATGTGTTGAAAATACTATAGGAGCATCTACAGCCATGAACCGACACGAACAAGAAACAATTGTGAACGCAGGCGCGTTACAAACCGTCTGTAGCCAACTTTACCAAAAAGTAGGCGTTGCCGAATCGGATGCTGATACCGTCGCAGAAATGCAAGTCCTGATGGATCTGCGGGGCGTTCATTCGCACGCGACGCGTGCCGTGCCGCGTTACGTCCGAGGCATCATCAACGGTGATATAAATCCTACACCGGCACTTCAAACACTTGAAGACAATGCTGCTTCCGTTTTGTTAGATGGCGACCGAGGGTTGGGACATCTCGTTGGTGTTCGGGCAATGAATCTCGCCATCGAAAAGGCGAAATCCGCTTCGATTGGCGTGGCGATTGTTCGGAACAGCAATCACTTTGGGGCTGCTTCCAGCCATGCGATGCGAGCCGCGGAACACGATATGATCGGTTTCGCGACCACGAACGGACTCGGTGTGAACGTCGCTGTCTTCGGCGCGAGAAGCACTTCGATCGGGAATAATGCGCTCTCCTTTGCCATTCCTGCTGGCGAAGAGCCACCGATCGTATTGGATATGGCGTGTGGTGCTGCCGCCGCTGGACGGATCGGAACCGCAAGACTATACCAAGAAAAGATCCCGTTAGGATGGGGACTGGACGCGGACGGTAATGAGACCGATGATCCAAGTAAGGTTGCCGCGATCTTACCTGCCGCAGGTCCGAAAGGCTCTGCGCTTGCGATTGTAATGGATGTGTTGTGTGGTCCCTTAAGCGGTGGGCTAATGGGTATCAACAAACATTATCAGCCTGGAGATGCACCACGTGAGAAACGCGTATCCTCACACTTTTTCTTCGCGATTAACATCGCCAGTTTCACCCCTATCGTTGAATTCAAGACTGAAATTGACCGACAGATTCGGATGACCCGTCAAGCCACGCCGCGCAGTGGATTTACGCGCGTCACACTCCCCGGCGAGATTGAGTGGGAATTGACGCAAGAACGTCTCGCAAATGGAATTCCGCTCCACAAAGAACCAGTGCAAGAAATTGAACGACTCGCCGACGAATTAAATGTTGAAATTCCGTGGGATCGGATGTAATTAGTCGAGAAAAGATTTGACATTCATCAGAAAATTGGATATAATTATGCTTTCTTATTTTTTACCAAGCGTAATTCAAGGCAATACACAATTTTTCTATGATTTCTAAAAAAAATAGAAGTCATCCACAGATTTCTAAGTGCCCTATTGTGGAGGTAATCATGCACCTAATTACACTAAACGCATGGTCAGAAACAGACGTTCTTGAAACAGTCGAAAACAGTCTGCAGATCAAAAACCATCCCGAAAAATACAGACACGCTGTAGGTGGGAAGAGCCTCTGTCTGCTTTTCCAAAAAACCTCCACGCGAACGCGCTGCGCCGGTGAAATCGGTATAACGCAACTCGGGGGGCATGCCCATTACCTCGATTGGCGCACCACAAACTTTGCGTTAGCCGACCTTGGCGACGAAATGCGTGTCCTCTCCGGGTATGTTGACATTATCTTAGCCCGTTTCTTGAAACACTCGGAACTCGTTGAGGCGGCAGCCGCTGCAACTGTCCCCGTAATTAACGGCTGTTGTGACAAATACCATCCAACACAGGCACTCGGCGATCTGATGACGATACAGGAGCATATCGGTAGACTGGAAGGGGTCAAATTGTGCTTTATCGGTGTGCATAACAACGTCTGTAATTCGCTGATTGCTGCCGGTACGAAGGTAGGCATGGAAGTCACAGTCGTCGCACCAGAGGTGAATCCTGCTGCCGTAGACAAAGAACTCTGGGAAGAAGCCTCTCGCAAAGGTCTCTATAAAACGCTCGATACCGACGCCGAGGCGGTGGAGAGTTCATTGGAGAAAATAATTGCCGAAAGCGATATCGTCTACACAGATACATGGGTGGACATGGAGTTCTTCACGGATCCGGCTTTTGCCAAAGAACGGAAACGTCGGTTAGAAAAGATGATGCCGTATCAATTGAATGCTGAACTGCTGAAGACGCACAAGTGCCGGGTTATGCACTGTCTCCCCGCACACCACGGATATGAAATTTCGGGCGATCTCGTCAACGATGAACGCTCAATTATCTTTGAACAATCCGATAACCGCCTCCATAGCATGAAAGCGATCCTTCTCAAACTGCTTTCGCACACCTAAGCCACAGTCTTCAGGCGCGTAAGCCCAAGCATCGCGCCGGGCGAGTCTACGGAAAGGGACATGAAAACTCGAACCCACCTCACCGAACCGCAAGGAAAATTAGAAATACTGGAATGTAGTAAGTGTAACGAAGCTTATGACCCTCTGGTACCACAGAACGTCTGTACCACCTGTGGAAAACCGCTCCTTGCCCGCTACGCCCTTGAACAGGTCGCAGAAACATGGACACGCGATACGCTCCAGTCGAGACCTGCTTCACTCTGGCGTTATTCGGAACTCCTCCCTATATCTAATCCTGCAGACATCGTAACGCTTGGGGAAACGATGACCCCCCTCGTCCATACAAAGCGGTTGGGAGCAACGTTTGGACTTACAGACGTGTGGGTGAAAGACGAATCTCGATTGCCCACTGGAAGCTTCAAGGCGCGCGGTTTGGCAATGGCAGTCTCTAAGGCAAAGGCACTCGGATTAACGCAATTGGCGATCCCTTCCGCTGGCAACGCCGCGACTGCCCTCTCAGTTTACGCCGCTGCCGCAGGTATATCAGCACACATCTTTATGCCACAGGATACACCTCCCTTCAATAAAGAGACGTGCCAACTCGCTGGTGCAAATGTCACACTGATTGACGGTTTAATTAACGACGCAGGTAGAATTGTCGCAGAACGGAAGGAAGAGGAAGGTTGGTTTGATGTGTCAACGCTTAAAGAACCCTATCGCGTGGAGGGCAAAAAAACGATGGGGTTTGAACTCGCCGAGCAGTTCGGATGGGAATTGCCGGATGTTATCATCTATCCTACCGGCGGTGGCACAGGTATTGTTGGGATGTGGAAAGGTTTCGCAGAATTAGAAGCGATCGGTTGGATCGGGAAGAAAAGACCGCGGTTCATCTCTGTCCAGTCAACAGGATGCGCCCCGATTGTGAAGGCATGGGAAGATGGGGCTACGGAAGCAACCCCGTGGCGTGACGCGCATACCGTTGCAAGCGGTTTGCGGGTACCACAAGCAATCGGCGATTTCCTCATTTTAGAGGCAATTCGTGAAAGCAACGGTGCCGCGATTGCCGTCACAGACGATGCAATCCGTGAGGCAATGCAGCTACTTCCTACAACCGAAGGACTTTTGACCTGTCCCGAAGGCGCTGCAACTGTCGCGGCACTCAAACAACTCGTCACGAACGGAATGATTGAAGACTCCGAACGCGTTGTGCTTTTCAATACAGGCGGTTACCAGTCATAGACAGGAAGCCGAATTAAGGATCGTTCCTTTATTTTTCAAGATAGTCGTAAGTCGGTTGCCCCGCTGTTTCGGCTTCAGATGCCTTCGTCTTGAGATGATAGCCTACCTCGTATTTGCGAACCGATATGATCGGATAGGGACCGTCAAATCCTGCGATTATCCCGTTTACTTCAACGGGTTTATTGTTGTTCGCCGTATCTATCCGTAGCTGATCAAATTCAGGATTCGCACTGAAGACGAACTTCTGTTCTTCATGTCCCGCAGTCATGGCATGATGGATATTGGAGGTGTCAGGTCGCCACCGTCGCCATGCCGGAACGTTTCGGAGATAACTTCGGGCGAAGCCGGGATGTGCAAACAGGTCCCCGCGAATGGTAGCTTCCGTCTTAAGAACGCGGGAGTGTCCAATGCCATGCCGCCCTCGGAAACGTGAATCGTTCAGTTGACGCATGATGTCATAGATGTCAAACGTCCGTGTTTCGCTGTATTTAGAAGGTCCTTGTCTCGGTTTGACTTCCACACGTGTCGTGAAAAGCCGTTTTCTCCCGTTTTTGTCAACGGGTGTATGGAATGTGATGTCCTCTGGATCCGCCCAAGGTTCCAGTAGCCGCCGAATTTGCCGCGCATCAGCATTGCTGACGACATCGGAAATTTCCAACTTTAAGACAGCCACTTCAGCCATACTTACCATACTGATTCCAACAAACAGAAGGACCACCACAAAGGTCAGGCAATAGAAATGTGCGCGTTTCATTCTGTTTCTCCTTATTCGTAAGTTTTTCTTGCTTATACTTATTAGACACCATTGAAAGAAAAAAGTTTCAAAAAAAGTTTATGATGATTTCTATAGTGTCGAGTCAATATAACGAATCCCTTCATTTGAGGGTTTATAACGATGAACACCACAAGAGAGTTTACACGGTTTTACGTTCAAAACTCGCTAACCAGCTTAATTCGACAATGTAGTATAACACTGGCAAGACGATCAGCGTCAAGAACGTCGCAGTTATCATTCCGCCGCTGATAACAATTGCGAGTGGTTTCTGAAGTTCTGCTCCGGAACCCTGCGCAAGTGCGAGCGGCAGCATCCCCAATCCTGTCGTTAGAGCCGTCATTAACACCGGACTGATGCGTTCCTCGGCACCCTTCATCACAGCATCATAGAGCGGCATGCCTTCTGATCGCAGTGTATTGATGTGTGTCACCAAAATAATTCCATTTCGGACAGCAATACCGAATAACAGAATGAAACCCACCATCGACGGAATACTCAACACGCCGCCGGTAAGGAAAATACTGACAACACCTCCGATTAACGCCAAGGGTAGATTTAGCATCACCAACAACGAAAGCCGAAATGAACCCATCGCCAGAAACAGCAGAACACAGACGCCAATGAGGACAAAACCCGTCTGGATTAGAATCCTTTTTTGTGCTGCTTGTTGACTTTCAAATTGCCCCCCATAGGATAGAAAATACGCTTCAGGCAAGTCAACATGTTCGTCAATTTGTTGCTGAACTTCTGTGATAAAGTTGCCGAGATCCCGGTCTTGGACGTTACACTGGATGACAATACGCCGAGAAACGTTCTCACGATTGATGGTATTCGGTCCATAACCGAAGTCAATATCGGCAACCTGTTTTAGCGGGACGAACGCGCCTGATGATGTTCGGATTTTTAAACTTTTAATGGCTTCAGCTGTGTTGACGAGCGTCGGATCTACTCGAATTAAGAGGGCATATTGGCGTTGGCCTTGGATAACCTGACTGACTGATTCTCCTTTGAATGCGGTTTCCGTAAAATGCGTCACGTCTTCGACGCTTAAGCCGTAGCGTGCTGCTTCAAGGCGTTTGACCCGGATCTGAAGTTGCTCCACCTGTGCCTGCTGTTCCACCTGTAAATCCGCCACCCCATCAATTTCTGACATGACGGTCCGAATTTCCTCCGCCTTTGCCCGGAGTGTGTCGAGATCTGTTCCGAACAATTTCAGAGCTACCTGTGCATTAACCCCTGACAAAAGGTAATCAAGGCGATGTTGAATCGGTTGACCGACGGATACCAATACACCTGGAAAATTTTCAGGAGATAACAATTCACGGATTTCGGAGAGGAGGTCTGCTCGTGTTTTCTCGCGTTCATCGGGCGGGATAAAGTTCACAAGAATCTCATGTGTGTTTACGTCGTGGGCATGTTCATCTGCCTCTGCGCGTCCGGTGCGACTACTCACGCTTGTTACTTCTGGAATCGTTAGGAGCGTTATTTCCATTTCTCTGCCGATACGTGTTGATTCTCCCAACGAGGTACCGGGTGGTGAGAAGACACTGATAACAAACGTGGCTTCGTCCATGACCGGCAAGAATTCACGTCCCAAACGCGGTATCGCTGCCACCGTCAATACCACCAGCAGTAATGCCAATGCCACAACACCCCAACGCAATCGCATAACCCAGCCGAGTATGGGACGATAGGCACGTTTAATCCATACAACCACGGGACTCTCTTTTGCCGGAGGGGGTTCCGACTCAGAACCATCCGAAGGACGCGTCCTTCGGAAACGCGTCAATAGCAAGTCACTTAACACGGGCACCACTGTGAGTGCAACGAGTAGCGATGCTGCCATCGAAATAACAACAGCCCATCCGAGTGGACGGAACATTCTGCCCTCCATACCACTGAGACTGAACAGCGGCACAAAAACGAGAATAATAATCAATGTCGCAAAAACAATTGATGCTCGAATTTCTTCACTCGCTCGTGCGACAACCTCCGCTGGCGTTTCCTCAGGTTCCGCTCCCGTCCAACGAAGTCGAAAATATTCTTGTAAGCGCCGGAAAATGTTTTCGACGTAAACAATCGCGTCGTCAACCACCATTCCGACCGCAATCGCTAAACCCGCAAGCGTCATGACGTTGAGTGTTCCACCCTGAGAAAGAAGCGCGATAACGGCTATAATGAGAGACAACGGGATCGCAGTCAAAGTAATCAGGGCAGTGCGAAAGTTGAAAAGAAAGATAGCCAAAACAATAACGACCAGAATCGCACCATCGCGCAGGGCATCTTTAACCGTGTCAACAGCACGCCGAATGAGGTCCGCTTGGGCGTATTCAACTTTAATCTTTACCCCCTCAGGCATGGACTGCTCCAGAGATTCCAATACGGAAACCACTTTGGCACTCAGATCCAGGGTATTGATGCCCGGTTGCTTGACCACCTTGCCTAAGACGGTTTCTTTTCCATTATGACTTCCGGCGCCACGACGGATTTCTGGAAGCGAGCCGATTTTCACCGAGGCAACATCCTTAACAAGAATTGGCTTGCCGTGTTTTCGCACATTAACGACGACGTTTTCAATGTCAGGCACCGAAGAAATCCGACCTAATCCTCGAATCATCAATTCGTGTGCATTCTTGATGAGGAAGCCGCCTGCGGAGTTCTCATTGCTCTTCTCAAGCGCAGCGGCAACGTCCTCAAGAGAAAGATTATAGCTTATCAACCGCTCCGGATCGACGAAGACTTGGAATTGTTTTATGTAGCCACCGATGTTAATCACATTGGCGATACCGCCTTGTGATTGCAGCTGGTAGCGGATCACCCAATCTGCGAGGTCGCGCATTTCCATCTCGTCAAATTCCCCCGTTTCATCGACGAGGGCGTATTCGATGACCTCACCCAAGAGAGAGGAAGTCGGCAAGATAATTGGGGCATCAACATCCTCCTGTAAATTCGGTGCGATTAGTTGAAGCCGCTCAGAGACCATTTGTCGCGCGAGAAATACATCCGTTCCCCAGTCAAATTCAACAAAAACAAGCGACAAACCGATCGCCGAGGAAGACCGGACTCGTGTAACATAAGGTGCGCCGTTCATCGAACTCTCAATAGGCAATGTAACCAAGGTTTCCATCTCTTCAGGCGACCAGCCGTGAGCCTCAGCAAGTATGGTAATACGCGGCGGATTGATGTCAGGATAAACGTCAATCGGTGCTGACTGAAACATCCTGAATCCAACGATAACGACCGCAACCATACCAGCAAGCGTCAGGAGTCTATTTTTGAGAGAAATCTCAGTGATTTTGGACCACATTTTTTAATCTTCCTCCGTTAAATACCCTAATGCGGATGCCCATGGTCGCCCATCACTTCCGAGACATCCGCTGTCGCTCTCAATAACTGATATTGCCCCTGCACAACGATATACTCCTCTGGAAACAAACCCTCTTTAATTTCGACATATTGGTCATCTCTGGCACCCACTACAACTTCCTGCTTCGTGTAGGTCTCTCCGAATTCGACAAAAACAAACCAGCTCCCTTTGTCTTCAACCACAGCGTTCAGCGGAACACTCAAGACCTCGGCTCCTTTTTCCAAGACAATTACCTGTTCAGCAAACATCCCGGGCCTGAGTTTACGCGTGGGATTGCTGAATTCCGCCCAAAAATGAACGGTCCGCTCCTCGGGGTTCATAATGCTTGAAATATGTGATATTCTTCCTGTAAAAGTTGTTTCTGGATACGCAGCGACGCGCATGCGTACCTGGCTTCCTATCTGCCACTTGTCCTGAAGGCGGACAAGTGCATCCTCATGGACCTCACCTTCAACCCAGACCCGGTCAGTGTCGAGTATTGAGAAAAGCATGTTATTTTTTTCAACCGTTGTACCGAGAGTTACATGTTGCTCAATGATCTGCCCGGAGGCGGGGGCTGTAACATGGAATATTGGAAAGGGTTGTCCAGTTTGAACAATCTTATCTATATCAGCAAGCGTCAATCCGGACACCTGAAGTTTCTGCTGGACCTTGTTCAAAGTGATATTCGCGCTTCGAAGTGCGTCTTCCAATTGGAGCACTCCCTCGAGCGCCTCTGAACTCTCCACGAAAGCAAGGTAATTTTCAATGAGTTCATCGGTGGAGAAATCGATGAAGGAAACAATAGACTTGGTTTTCGTCAAGTTTTCAAGAAGCATTTCAGTGAGACCGGCAGCCAAGGCGCGTTGTTTGTTAGCTGCGACCTTGATAGCAGCGATTTTGTATGTCGCTTCTGCATCAACCAACGCTGTCCCTTCACCACTCAGCGTTGCGTATTTTTCCAGTAAGGCTTTTGTGTCTAATTCGTCAGCATCCAGTAGTGAGAGGATCTCGGTCTTCCGACTGCCATGAAGGATCTTTTCCAGTGTCTGTTCACTGACCGCGAGGATTTGGAATTGACGTTTTGCATCTGCCAGTTCATTCTGTCCCTTTCTGTATGCTGCCTCTTGTGCAATGAGTTCCTTCTGTGCGGAAATACGCTTTTCCGTAAGTACCTCGGTTCTCTTAAGAGTCGTCTCTATCAATCGGAGTTCAACATCTGCTTGAACCAATCTAAACCGCATCTGTTCCAAAGCCGAGATAATCTTGGTTATAGCAAGCACTTTGCGTTTTTCAATTGCTGTCTGTAACTCTTGGAGTTCGGAAAGCGATTGCAAGTAGTCGATTTGACGGGTTTGCAGTTCCCGCCGAATTTGCTTGGCGAAGACCTCTGTCAGTCTCGTCAATTTTGCGTCTAATGACTTCTTTTGGGCTACCGCTTCTATCATTTCGATCTGCGCCATTTGCAAGTCAAGACTTTCCATTTCAAGTAGCAAATCGCCTTTTTCGACAAATTCACCGACACCGAAATGGATACGTTTCACAATACCGCTGATTCGGGGTGTAACGACTGCTTGGTATTCGGGGTGAGCCATTACATTGCCGTGAACGTGTACAATCGTCTCAATTGCTCGGACATCAACTTCAGCAGTTCTCAAACCGATATTCGCTTTTGCTTTATCGGTGAGCGTTACTGTATTTGCTTGACCATGCGTATGCGCAGCATTCTCATTATTTTCGCTTTCAGCCCAAATCGATGTAGGTATCAGGGGTGGCAACATCCAGCCTACTATCAGAATACCAAATATAGCCAGTTTTAATGAGCATCGCTCCCTTATAAACAGACTACCTCTACGGGATTCAAGAACGGGTAGCTTGAGATTGAATGGGAATGAAAAACGTGACATTATAATTTCTCCTTTATTCCGACTGAGGGCTGACCGCTGATAGGTGTGTCTATGGTAGCCTCAAGTTGCGCCAGTGCTTTGTAGTATGCCGTAAGTGCTTCAAGGTAAGCAAACCGCATTTCGACAAATTCGTTCTGCATCAAAATAACCTCTAAGAGTTTTACCTCCCCCAATTCGTAGGCAGTCCGCGTTAGTTTAAGATTTTCATTGAGCAATTTCACGGAATCGCCTTCATAAAACTTGAGCGTTTTTTGCGCAGTCTTGAGGGAAAGGTATGCTGCCATCACCTCTCGGCTAATTTTTCGCTCTTGGCTGCTGATTTCGATGGTGTCGACCTGCTGTTGTGCTTTTGCCGCATTAATCTCAGCACGATTCCGATCAAAAAATGGCAGTGGGATTGTCAATTTCACACCGAGCGTGTTCTCCTCCCTGTTGCGTTGGGCAAGTGCACCTACACTCAAGTCGGGAATGTTCGCTGCTTTTGCGAGTCGGAGTTCACTTTCAGTCAACTCCGCATCTAATTGAACGGATCTTAAGTCGTTACGACGTGCGATCGCGTGTGTCCTCAAGGCTTCTGGTGTTAACTCTGAAAAGGCATCTGGTGATATTTTGGACGCAACTTGTGGATTTTCAAAACTTGTTATTGAAGAATCTGGAAAACCACCGATAGCGGTATGCTCCGTTTCAAGTGGGGTGCCCATCAAGGCATTCAGTTCAAGTTGTGCCAACTGTAATGCCCCTTCTAACTTTACTGCCTCACGCAGTGCCGATTGGCGTTGAATATTTGCTAAATTTGCCTGCGTTACCGAAATATCGCCAGTTTCAAACCGAAACTGAGCAATATCATACATCCGTTTGGTGTGTTCAATAACCTCTTTCGCTAACTTAAGTTTTTCTTGGACAAGGGTCAACTCATAGAAAGCTACTTTCACCGATTTCGTAAGCAAACGAGACGCTTCGGCAAGTTCAACGTTTACCTTTTCGAGATGGATTTTCGCAATTCGCCTTTGATGTCCTCGCTGTCCACCGAGTTGAAACGATTGGGTGAGTTCGAGTCCCTGAGTGCCATCCCTTCCTCCAGCAAATTCGGTTTCCAATTCGGGGTTACTAAACATCGCGATGCCCTCAATTCGAGCGCGGGCAACTTTAAGTTTTTGACGGATCGCGTTGAGTTCTGGATTTTCGCGCATTGCCGTCTGGAGTGCGATCTCCAGCGAAACCTGTCCTCCGTCACTTGAAAAGGCGGACGGCATTTGCCACGTACTTAATGCTAACAGACAAAGTGTGCCTATCACGAAGATGGGGTTGAATGTAAGTTGCGTACGCAATGCTCACCTCCATGAAAAATAAATGATTTTTTGAATATAACAACTCTGTTCAAGTTTATCCGCTACCCGAACAAAACCTGCTAAATATAACTGTGCGCCTGCAATAATGGGCACAGGATTAAAATACGCACAAATCAGTAGGGATTCATACTTAACTCTCAGTCGCACGAGGGGCGATAAAAGTTACAGTAAATAGAATAGGGTACGGTTTAAATGAGGAGCGTCGTTGTCCGAAGGGATATGAGCGTAGGGGCTATAACTGATGGAGTATCCAGAAGAGGGGTATGTGTTAGAAGCGTGGAACCGCTTATTCGGTATGCTGTGAGTGTAGTTACCGAAGCAGGCGGATGTATTAACGTATCTTGAGCTGGAGCAAGATACAGCTCAGTGTCTAAAGAGACAAAGATCGCGAGATCGAGGCACGAGCCGCAGTGATTATCTTCGGCGGTCTCTGCAGTAACCGCAATCTCTGTGCGCTTTTCGTTGAGATTGTGTGTGTCAGTGCATCGTCCGTTGACTGCGACTTCAAATTCGACATGCCCGTCTGAACCGATACACAAAACATAATTGGACAACTGCATCGGCACAGTTGCAAGATAAATGAGTAGCCAAATCAGAGGGATCACAGTTCTCTTTTTGTTCAGTAAAATAAATTCCATTTTTCTCTTCCAAAAAGTGATATAAGTCTTTAAACGTATCCAATTGACCGTTCGTTCAAATACTCTCTATTTAGTATACACGACTTTCTGAAAAAGAGCAAGAAAAAATGAAAATGATAACTTAAAGAATCAAAAACGTAGCCTGTAACGGAGTGGAGGCCGGATATACGTCGGTTAACGTTGTTTATCCAATTGATCCAATCGAACCGCAAGGTATAATTAAAAATCCTTGCAAAATTAACGGAAACTATGTTAAGATTAAAAAAATGAAGGCGTCGCTTATAGCGCGCTCTTAAACCACAGATTGCGCGCTTACAAAGCGCATACAGTAAATCAGGAGATATAAATGATGAAAAAGATGTTTTGGGCAATGGCGTTGTCGCTTCTATGCGTTACTATCAGCTACGGACAATATAATGGAGAGTGTTGGGTCGTCAGTAAAGGAGATACAGTTTATAAATTATATGCCGATGGAAACGCCGATCCGCAGGTTATTCCGAATCTACCGCAAGCAACCGCCGCCGAGGTGAACCCAGCAGATGGCGTCGTTTGGATCGCAGTCTCAGCAGCAAACACCGTCTATCGTTATAATCCAAACACCGGCGATTTTAAAGAGATTTCCGATATTAACCGTCCGAACCAGATCGCCATTAACCCCGCCGATGGTTCGGCATGGATCGCAGGACTTGATGCTGTTAAAAAAGTATCCGGTGATGGCGCCCAAGTTGTCGCTGTAATACCCGCCCATGAACCCGCAGTAGCAGTAAATCCTAAGGACGGTTCAGCATGGATAACAAACGCAAGAGGTCCTATCGCACGCTACGATGCTGCAGGAAACAAAGTCGCAGACGCGCCACCGATGGGTGAGCCCAAAGGTGTAACCGTTGACTACGAAGGAAATGCTTGGATCGCCGACAGCCAACATAGCGTTCTGATGCGGGTTTCAGCGAGCGGACAGAAGCTGGTAGAAATCACTGATATTCCGAATCCTACGTCCCCGCGTATCAATGTCACCGATGGAAGTGTCTGGGTCGTCTCACAACAATCAATGTTAATGAACTTGGGACCAGATGGGGGCAAGAGAGCTGAATTTCTTGCGGGAATGGCAATCGTCGCAATCAGTGTTTCACCTACAGATGGGGGTATCTGGATAGCGGATCTACTCGGAGAGACATTTCAAGGCGAAATTAGCAAATGGACATCAAGCGGACAGGCGTTGTTCAAAAATCCGATCCCACAGCCTTCTTCAGTTTCCGTTGGGTTCTGGGCAGGAAACTAATATAGGACCGGTAGGAATCGCGTTGCCACGTTCGGCTGGTTGAGCGATAAATCAAAATATGGTTGTGGCACTCGTCGGAATCATAAAACTTCCTTGATAGATGTGAGGTTCATCATGATTAGGTATCTTCGTTTGACGCAGCACGTCAGTTTCCGAAATCTACTGTTAAAATTGTCAATCGGAATATGTGTTATTGCCTCCCTTAGCACGAGTGGATTCGCGCAACTACCAGACTTCCGTGTTGATGCTGATAGTATCTCCTTTTCCAATCCAACCCCGGTTGAAGGAGAAGAGATTACTATCTCAGTTGAGGTGAAGAATGTAGGGGACGGCACACAAACGATGAACCAGGATCTGGTTGTTGACCTTTACGAGGCGGATCCAGCGACGCAACCGCTTCAAATACTCTGTAAGGATGTGATCCTGGAGTTAAAACCGGGGCAGAGCAAGCGCGTAAAAACACAGTGGCAACCGCCTCCCGGTAAGACCGAAATCTATGCCGTCATCAACCCGCCCGGTGCAAAACACATCGAAGAAACAGACACAGGAAATAACCTCACCCATGCCGCAATCATCGCTGCGTCGCGCATGTTCCCACCCGTCCCCCCTGAACAGATCCAGAACGCGATAACGAAAGGTATTGCTTGGATAGAAGCACAACAAGGCAGACATAGCCGAACCTGTTTGCAGTGTGGAACTGAAAACCAACTTATCTTAATCTGTATCACCTGCGGAGCGAGCCTAAAAGGTCTTGCTGAAAACTTTATCCCAGGCAAATCTTGGAATTTTGGCGAGGATCAAACACAAGAAACAGCGTTAGCGCTACAAACGTTATTCGCAACAGGACATACGGTTTCGCATCCACCCGTCCAAAAAGGCTTAGAATTCCTCTTAGAGCAGAACTGGAACGAATTCGCTGTTTACCAGTTCGCGGTGGTTATTCCGGCTTTAGTTGCGACACAAGATGTCGCTTACAGAGAGCGTGTTCAGTTTGCTGTGAATCAGTTAGTCAAAAAGCAGCTGCCTGTCAGTGGTAGTGAATTCACAGACGAGCGCGACGATGGCGGTTGGGGATACGGTTATAGTGCCGATGGCGCGCACATGAACATGGTTATCTATGCCCTCTATGCTGCAAAGCAGTGGGGGATTGATATTCCTCCTGACACTTGGGTACGTGCCCAACAATGGATTCGGCGGAACCAAACTGAAACGGGTGGATGGCTCTACAATTTGGTTGATGACGGTTCCCCGTGGGCAATAGGTGTCTATGGAAGTATGACTGCAACAGGATTGTGGGCGCTGCGGGCGTGTGGTGTTCCGGTTGACGATCCGCAGATTCAGAAAGGTATTGCGTGGGTTAAAAAGCATTGGTCCTTAACCCGTAACCCCGGTTCTAACTCATGGCTTTATTACTATTTACTTTCGCTGCAGCGGTTCTGTGATATTCCCCCAACTTTAGACACACTCGCGGGTTACAACTGGTACGATGAAATCTCACGGATGATGGTTGCCCAACAGGAATCTGATGGGAGATGGCGCGGATCTGAGAGCGATTTTTTATCGACCTGCTTCACAGTGATGACCTTAAGTCATGCCCTGGTAGGTCCAACAGAACCAAACATCGGGATTGTTCCACGAAGCCTCCGATTTTCACCACCTACGCCACGCGTTGGTGAAGCCGTCCGACTGAGTGCTACCCTTCAGAATACGGGAACCCCTCTTGACGATATTCTTAACGTTGAGTTTTATGTTGATGGTGAAAAGGTTGCTAACACCGAAGTCCTGTGGACTTCTAAACTCACAGAGACCGTCATTTCTACCGATTGGGTACCGGCAACAGAAGGTCAGATAGAGTTTGTGGCACGTATCGCCTTCTCGGATGCAGACAACAACGATAATAGTGCTTCGGAAAAACTCACTGTGTTTCCACAATCCACTGCAGCTGCGGACGTTCAATTGGCAAAACCGAAGCAAATTAGCGAAAATACGTATCAACTCGGCAACGTTATTTTTGATACCAGTAAACGTGAGGTAACGGTGCCGGGTGAAATTAACATTGTCAGTGGAGATGCCAATATTGAATTCTTTGCCTGTGGTAAACTCGGCAAAACACATGAAAGCATTTTAATCGTTGATGCAGAACCGATTTACATACTGACAGCCCTCGGCGTTTTAGATTTTATGCCCGGTATGAATCTCACGGTTGAAGGCGATCCGAGAAAACCGACAGGCGCACCCGTTGACATCTGGGTTGAATGGAATCAAGGCACAGAAGTTATCTCGCGCCGTGCGCGCGAGTTAGTATGGAATGCCTTTACGGAACAGCCGATGCAGGAAACGCCCTGGGTCTTCACAGGTGGACGGCTGAAAAACAATCAACTCACTGCCCAGCTCTTTCACAACATTATTGCCGTCTACCGTGACCCAGATTCGATTTTCAACCACCCCTTACCTACTGGCACCGATGATCGAACGTATCGTGTGAATACTGATGTGATCCCACCCAAAGGCACAAAAATAAAGCTCATCATCCGACCTACCACAGCTTAAATAAAGGGAAAACAATGCCCATTTTTGAATACCACTGCAATGATTGTACAACTGAATTTGAGATTCTTCAACGCGCCAGTGATTTCAGCACAACTCCGAAATCTTCGCCAAAATGTCCGAAGTGTGGCGCATCGAATTCAACGAAACGCTTCTCTGCGTTTGCTACCACAGGCACGCAGAAGGAAACCGCCAGTGACAACGCAACCTGAGCGATTCCAACTGGCGGCAGTTTGCCCCAATGAAACAGAAACCTACAAAACCTGCACCGAACATCCTTCGCGAGATCCAAGCGAACAAAGTCCTACCGGTATATCTTCTCTGTGGTGAGGAAAGTTTCCTCATTGAAGGAACCCTCAAACAGATGCTCGATCACCTGCTTTCCCCTGAAACACGTGATTTTAACCTCACCTTTCTTGATGGCACTGATATAACAATTCGAGAAATTCTCAGTCAAGTTGACCTCTACCCAGTCATGTCAAAATGGCGAGTAGTTGTCGTTCGTGACGCTCCCTTTTTTAAAATCCAACAACGCACAACACCAACAACGCTCCTCCGAAATGCGTTCAAAATTGAAATTACAAATCCACAAAAATCTATCTCTACAATGGCAAAACTCTTAGAAGTGAGTCCTCAGCAAATCGCCGAACAGCATTTTGACTTCGCAAATGCGGTTGAAGCCCTCACTGATGAGTTAGGGACAAAATTAACCGATGAAGAGCGCGGTTTCTTACAACGTTTGCCGGGAATCGCCCAACAACTGGATATGCATATCCCTGAAATCGGCACCAGTGATGACATTGACTTACTTCTTGAATGGCTGCAAGCCGATCTACCGAAAAACAGTGTTCTGATCTTTATAGTGCGTGGACCCGTGAACCAACGCAACCGACTCATGAAAGCGATTGAGAGTGTAGGACGCTATAGGTCCTTTGATCCAGTGGAAGCCGGTCCATCGTTGAACCGTGACCCACTCTATAAAAAAGTCTCAGAAAAGTTCAGTGAATTTAATAAACATATTACCCCCCGCGCTTTCACGCAACTCAGGACTCGCACGGGGGGTGATATGTATACAATTGCCGAAGCGATCAACAAGATCGTCGATTTCGTGGGTGACAAGCGCCAAATTGACGAGAACGATATCCAGAACATCGTGACACAAAACACATTTGACAGTATTTTCGACCTCACCGATGCAATTGGAAGGCGATCAATCGGACAGGCACTGAAAAGCCTCCACGAGGTGTTAGCAAGCGGACAAGAACCTATTTTGGTTAATTCCACGATCACACGTCAATTCCGATTTGCCCTCCAAGCAAAGTTCATCGCGGACAGGAAAGAGATTAGACCCTTCCGAAGTCGGATGTCATTCTCGGTGTTTACGAAGAACATCTTTCAACCCCTTGTTGAAGAAGTCGGGAGTTTTTTACCGAAGGCAGCCACGCATAACATTCTGAAGCAGAACCCGTATGTCGCCTACAAAGTTTTTCAGACACTCCACGCTTTCACTGCTGAGGAATTAGTCGTTGCGATTGAGAAAACCCTTATCGTGGATATCCAATTAAAAACAAGCGAACAAAATGAGTCCGGTATTCTGGAGCAATTAGTGTGTGAACTTTGTACCACCCCGAGATAGTGCAGATCGTTTCCGACAACACAAAACTTAGAAACCGATAGAATATGATGCCGTTTTAAATACTATACACGCATAGAAGCAGGGAGTTTTTTATGAAAGGTACAAGACCTTTAGATAACGCCGAAATCCGTAAGGTATCAGCGGCTTTTGACGGGACGTTTGCTATTCGGAACAGGAGCTTGTTTATGCTTGGTGTCTCTGTCGGTGGACGGATCAGCGAACTGATTGCTCTGAAAGTGAATGATGTATGGCAGAACCGCAAACCGGTCTCTGATTTGCTGTTTGATCGAAACATTGTAAAGGGCGGCGAGGTATCCAGAGCCGTGCCTGTAAACACAGATGGCCAGCAGGCAATAGCGGATCTTATCGCTTGGCAGCTTGAACTCTATGGAAATGCCGATCCGACCCGTCCATTGTTCCCGTCCCGGAAGGGTCAAGGTTTGAAAGCGATGTCGAGAATAGCGGCGCACGATGCACTAAAGGACGCGTTTGAGACGGCGGGACTCAACGGAAAACTCGGTACACATTCCCTGCGGAAGTCTTACGCGCAGCGTCTCTATGAACACACGAACGATATTTATGCTGTCCAAGAAATGTTAGGGCATAAAAGCGTCGTAACAACCCAGCGGTACTTAGGCGTAAACTATGCAAACGTGCGAGATGCCTCGGAAGCGATGTCAATTCATTCCGAATCTAACAAAAGTACGAAAACGTTAGGTTCGGTAAATGAAGCCTCGGATGACGTGCTTTTAATCGAATTGCTCCGGAGAGGTTATGATGTCGCTCGCGTGCTCCAAAACAACGATACAGAACAACATTTTCAATTGCCAAATGAAGAAACAGCATCAAAATTCGTTTAATTTAATTGGTTGACTATTTTTTTACTATCTTTTTCGTGTGCCACCGACTCAATACTATAAGACAACATTTTATTCTGGTGGATTATAGAAATAAGTTTACATATCAATGGACGGGCCCGAAGCGGAGGGTGTCCTGCTCCCGGTAGGTGGGGTTTCTTAACATCACCGAGCCGAATGTAAATCTACCATAAAAAGTCGGAGGGTTTGACATGGGAGAAGTCGTTCTGGTTATCGCTATTATATTTGGAAGTATTACAATAACAACACTTGGATGTGTCTGGATGGGAATTTCCTACGCGGCAAAGAAAAAGGGCTTAAGGAACGGAGCGTCACAACGCGAGATAGAAATGTTACAGCAGAAAGTCAGCAACGTTCAACAAGAAATGGATGCCCTGAAACAGGAAGTGAAACGACTCATCAAAATCGCCAAGGGTGCAAGTGAATAAAGGAGGAGAACAGACATGTTAGTATTACTACTGATTTTTCTCGTTCTGGCATTCTTCTTTATTTTCAAATTGACAGCAGCCCTTACCGCTATTGTGGTAATCATTATGGGGACAACAACAATCACTACACTTGTCTGTGTCTGGTTGGGAACATCGTATTACCTGAGAACATCTGGATACGATCCAAACAGCGCCGAACAGACTTACCGTCGAGTGGATTCGGATTTAAATCGGATTGCTGGAGATTTACAGGAGATGCGTTTTGAATTAGAGGAGGCGGAACCGTATCTACGAAATGTAGAATTTTTAAGATACGCCCGCCAGAACCGAAAATCAGAGAATTAGCATTGTAAAGCGGAAAAGGACGAAAAGTAGGCAGGACACGTTTTTGTCCTGCCTATTGCATTGCAAGAATATATTTTGAAGTCACCTAAGACGTTACAGATAAATCTGCCACAACACCCCTGCATTTTACGGGTAGGGTTACCATAGCGGGGCATCTTTTTCAAGGGGCTTGTAGGGCATTCTCGAAAGGATTTTTTCCAGACCGCGGCTACAGTTTAAGACCCCATTTGCTGTAGGAGCAAACTGCGCTCGCGATTCCCTCCGATTCCCGACCTGAACACCAACAACCTACTGCTGATCGATAAAATCCTAAAAAGTCAGCCATTGATGAAAGAGAACACCTTTCCCTTCAGGTTCAACGACTTGCAATAACACTTTCCCATCGTTGAGAAAATCTATCGCCATGAAACCGGTATGTTGATGTGCGAACAGGGTATTGTCCCCAGACCTCACTGCCTTCACTTTTCGGCTCGCTGCTGCACCACTTACGAGAAGATAATCGGTAACCTCCCCTTTCAAAACCTGCAGGGAATGTTCATGTCCGGCAGCGTAAATTAAAAGCGGTGGACCTTGGGGCGGCAATTTTCGCATGGCAAATGCTCGGTTTAGTTCCGCGACCATAGTTTTGTTGCGTGTGCCACTCATGTCTTGATCGGATCTAAGGAGGTGCCATCGCGCATAAGGATACATGGAACCGACTATCGGTATCGGGATCCAGAACCACTCATTCATAGCTCTGACAGGAAAGAGGTGTACCTTCCAGTCGTAGACCCCGCCATGTTCACCATACGTTTCCAATGGATGATGTCCGACAACGATAACCGGTAGTTCCGTATCTAAGAGTGCGACGAGCTCTTCTATCACCTTTTCAGATGCTTTTTTCGGTTTTTCATGCTGATGGAGCCACCACTGCGTGTCCAGTACGATAAGGCGCAGAACTGGATCGGTTTTCGGGAGTTCAACGGCAACAGGACCCGGTGAACCACCGGATGGCAGAAAATTTGATTCACCAGCAAGGGCATCGTTGATAAACTTTTCTTGTGCAAGGACTGCCCTAAGTCCTTCTGCCCTTCCACTCGCCCAATCATGGTTTCCGGGGATGAAGAGTCCATGGGCACCAGCAGTTTTGGCAACAGCAAGTTGTGGGATAAGTCGAGATGCGGCTTCATGTTTTCTCCGTTCCGTCATCCCTTCAGGATACATATTGTCGCCTAAAAAGATAACGCTTGTGCGTGCCGCATCCTTCTCTGCCCATTCGCTGAGCGTTTTCAGGACAGGCTCATCCGGTTCCGGAAGTCCACCATCCCCCAGCAACAAAAGACGGTAGCGGAGAGTGCCTTCCGTTTTGCTCTCACGTTTCGCGTTATCGGGTATATCGGGATGGTAATACGGTTTTGTGTGGCTACACCCGGCGATTGTCAGTTGCACTGCTTGAACAATACAACAAAGAAGGACAATATAGCGAGTGAAATTGGGACGTTGATAAATTTGCTTCATGTTTCCCTAACGTTCCTATTGCTATTTGGAACATTCGAGTGAATAATTGTTTTAGCCGTCTATCCATCCTTGGATGTGTCCGACAAGTGTTTCCCGAGGAACGACCTGCTGCTCTCTGCTTGCGAGGTTCCGAATCGCCACGCTGCCTGTCTCTAATTCGTCAGAGCCAAGGATGACAGCATACGGGATACCTTTTGTATCCGCATATTTTATCTGCGTGCTGAGACGCGTTGGGCGACTGTAGACCTCTGTCCGGATACCATTTTGGCGCAGAAGCGTCGCCAATTTCAGGGATTCTTGAGCGAGTTCAGTATCGAAAACAGTGACTAACACCTGTGTCACCGTTTTGCCCACAGTCGTGGGGAACATATCAAATTCTTCCATCACGTCAATAATCCGCTCAATGCCAAAACTGGTCCCAGTTGCTGGGTACCCCTGCTTACTGAAACTTCCGATGAGTTCATCGTATCTGCCCCCACCAGTGATGCTCCCAATTTTCGGTTCCTCTACAACGGTTTCATAGATCGGACCGGTGTAGTATTCTAAGCCGCGCACCATTGAAACGTTCATCCTATAGAATATGTCCGGCACTCCAAGCGTTGCGAGATAGCTATTCAGCTCTTCTAACTCCGCGATACCCTCTCCTGCTATCTCAGAATCCCCGAGTTGTTCATTGAGTGCATTCAGCACCGTCGCTGGATCGCCTTCAATCTGCAGCAGCGCGAGCAATTTTTCAATGACAGGTTCTGGAATCTGATTTTCCGCTAACTCGTCCTTGACCCCCGAAAGCCCAATTTTGTCCAACTTATCAATGGATCTATAGAGTCCGCCGAGTTGTTCTTCAGGCACACCAGCGAATTGTCCGATGCCGGTGATTAATTTTCGGTTGTTGATATTAACCTTGAATTGTTCAAAACCGAGTCGAGTTAGCACTTGATAGATGAGATTTACATTTTCAGCATCGGCGAGCATACTTTCGGTGCCTATGGTATCCGCATCGCATTGGAAAAATTGACGATAACGTCCTTTTTGTGGGCGTTCCGCGCGCCAGACAGGATCGATTTGGTATCGCTTAAACGGTTTCGGAAGTTGCGGATGCATCGCAACCACCCGGCAAAGCGGTACTGACAGGTCGTAGCGAAGGGAGATGTCCTCCTTTCCACCAACGTGTCCTGCCTGATAAATGAGTTTCTCAGCATCCGGTCCGTATTTGCCCGTGAGCACTTCAGACAATTCAAGCGCAGGTGTTTGCAGGGGTTCAAATCCAAATTCCTCAAACACGTCCCGAATCACATCTATAACATACTGTCTACGAATCATCTGCTCAGGCAAAATGTCTCGCATCCCGCGCGGAACACGCGGTCTAATAAAGGTTGCCATGCGTTTTCCTCCTTCAAAGGGTCTTCCCTTCCAACCTAAGGTTTATATGTGTCCGGGGAGTGCCTGACTCCGCCGTCTGCGCAAACCTTTCCGCAAGGTCTGCTTCAGTTCTTCAATCTTCTCATGTTTCCACGAATCGCGGAGTGCCTTCGGATTCGCAATGAGAGTGGATTCGGATTCTCGCAACAGTTCGATCACCTTAAGTTCATTCGCCTTGAGCGTGCGCCGCGATGTCGTCGAATTGTCGATGATGGCATCCGCCTCTTCCGGGGGTTTCCCCTCAGTGGCACCAAAGGACAGCATGAGTGTGATCGGTGATTGGTAACTGCCAAGTGTGTTTAGTCGCTTCCATGGTGTTAGAATCGTAGGCGCGATCCTATTTTCCGTCTTTTCAAGGATATATTTCTCGGCGATGTTCAAATATTCGGTAGATATTCGGATGTCTCTATCTGAGAAATTCACCAACTCGTCGAATGTGTTGATATCGCCTCGTTCTTCACGCACCGCAAGGATAATATCAATATGCCCGTATTCCAGAGGCAAGATTTCCTCAACATCTGCGTCAGTTTCTTCCACCCAATCTTGACCGGTAATTCCTACATCGTAGAAGTCATCCATGCCGACATAGACCGGTATCTCTTGGGGACGTGAAATCTTGATTTGAAATTCGTTGTCGTTACGAAAGGTCGCGCGATAAGACCTATCCGTTTCGGTATAGCCGTTGAGTTCATAACCGGCACGCTGAAACATTTCAAGCGTATCCCCCTGTAGACTCCCTTTCGGTAAAAGTAGTTTCAGCGTCCGTTGTGATTCCGTTTTCATCGTAAATTCTCCTTCTTCTATAAAGTGCGAAGAAATATTTATAGAAGATCTGCGACAGTAACCATCTGTGTATCGCCGGTTTTGATGTGAATCCTGCAGATTGACGCATCTGGGACCAGGCGGAGCAGATAATCGTAGTTCGCTTGACTGGCGTAATCTTGTTGTGCCT
>JAJEIP010000045.1 GCA_022827885.1 Candidatus Poribacteria bacterium | reverse complement strand
CAAATGTGATATACTCTTTTGCGTCAGGATAATACATTGGGTATGCCTTATATGGGTGATTTCATTAAAGCATACCCATTATCCTGATACTTCACAACTTTATTTATGCACCACCCTCAGATATATCGCCAGCGAAAGATTTTAGATTAAATCTTTAAACCGAAGAGGGTGAATAAAATTCATCATAAAATGTTCAAGTTGAATTCAGGGGTGGACTAAAATCGTAGGTGAGAATTAGAATCTGTTGGTGGTATCTTTTAAAGGACCATTGGATTTGTGAAGATAATCCTGCAGTGAAACCGTAAGCGCGTAGGTGAAGTCTTCTGGCGATGCAATGAAGCCGCCCATTCTAAGCTGCTACCCCAGCAAAAAATGCGAAATAAATTAACGAACTCGACTTTAGCACGTAGCGAATCAGATCCATATTATTGAATCCACGTTAGGGTATCTGATTGCAAATAAATCGTCTAACCGATGCTTTTACTTCGTCGGGTTTTTCTACCCAAGGATAGTGTCCTGACTCCGTAATCAATGTGAAGGTACTACGAGATAGTTTGGAGGCGAGTGTCTCTATGAAGTGACTCGGACGCGGATCACAAGCTCCATGAAGGAAAAAGACTGGCATCGAGAGATTGTAAACGGATTGCCGGAATTTTGAATCTTTGGTGTAATCGTTCCAGTCCGTTCCTACTTTTTCGTTCGCCTTATAACTCACAGGGTACGCATCAAAACTGGGCAGATCGCTCACCCGCTTTGGATCGAAAACATCTGTCTTACTACTTAAAAAACGGAGCCGGTCTCGTATCCGGTCCCATTCAGTATCTGTAGCATATTCTCTTTGTGCCTGCAGCTGTTGATACTCCTCACGCTCTGATTCACTTAGAGCGTTTACCCGATTTTCGCGATATTCATCGTGCCATCGGTCATCTATTCCTGTGCCTGCGATGTGAAGAACAGCCATTGTCCGAGCTGGGAATCTAACTGCGTAGGCTAAAGCAAGGCACGCTCCCCATGAGTGTCCCCCGACAACCCAACGTTCAAAGTTGAAATGTTCTCTCAATTCCTCTAAATCCTCAACAAATGTGGATACATCGTAAGGACCTACTGCTTGTGACCGTCCACTTCCACGCTGGTCATACCGGACAACTTTGCACACATCAGAAATCATATCGGCGACAGGGGCAAGATAATCATAGCCACCTGGACCTCCATGGCAGAGCACCGTCGGTGTTCCTTCGCCTTCAACGGCTGTCCAAAGTTGAACACCATTAATCGGAAGTATCTGTTCCTGGGATATTATCATCTTTATCTTCTACCAGTTTCAGCGATTCTCATCCGTCCATAAGCATTGATGGGGCTTGTTCTTCTGATAAGGGACTATTTTTGACAAGTTTCCTAACTTATACGCTGGAAACTCATAGCCTGCCTCTATAACGTAACCCTCATTCGTAAGGATCGGAAACTCTAATTTGGTGAGAGAATCATAGGGTTCAATCTCCAGCGATACATCTTGTTCATCTACCACTGTTTTGAAAAAAAATTCTGAGGAATGGCTTTCCCCTTTTGAAATCACGATCACACCAGACTGTTTAACGTTTCCGTCGGATGTGCATACTTTCAAGCCGACGACAAGATCGTCAGTTGGGACGGGATCCGACTTTACTTTAAACCATAATCCATTGAGTGAACCATCTGCAACGCCTTCGCTGGGGGCGAGTATTTGAAAACCAATACTTGGAATCTGGTTCATAATTGACCCTCCTGTTGAGTTAAATTAGACACATTGGCTCAACTTTTCGTGACAAAGTTCAATTACAGTCGAAAGAATTTTTGAGGATTAGTCAGAAATCTCCGTGCCGCATTGTGGACAGGTATCGCCCCATGTTGAGCGTCTGCCTTCGCCACAAACATCACAGGTACCGAGCGGATATTCATCGGGTTTCGCACGCGCACCGCCTTTCTTGTAGGTGATGATACGCCACACCGTCTCGCCGTCCTCTTCATAGCAGAGCCAGACGCCTTCTTTTCTGCCATCGGCGGAGCTGCCATCGTGTTCTCGATAAGGACCGCCCCATTTGCGGTTCCCGTTCTCGTAATAGCACATATACTCGCCTTCGTTCTTGCCATCGCGGAAGGTGGCTTCACTCGTCTTGTTGCCGTTCTTGTAGTACTGAATCCAAAGTCCTTCCTTTTTCCCAGCAATATAGCGACCTTCGCTCCGCTTAAATCCATTGGCGTAATAGGTAACCCAATACCCGTGCTTCTTGCCATTAACCATTTCACCATCTGTAAGTGATTTTGCCATTTTTCTAATTTTCCTTGCGGTTTTAAGAGCAATCAGCCATCAGTAAAAAGCGTGTGCAACTTAAACGAGAACCGTTCCTGCCACAAAGTTTTACTGACTACTGACCGCTGACTGCTATTCTCCTGATGTCTCCCCAGGTTGTTGTTAATCTATCAACTGGAGAAACGGATAGTGCTTTCTCAAGTCCTTTTTCCATGATGGTATTCAGGTCATCTTCACCGAGAGCCGTATTAAAGATAGCAACTTCGTCAAGGACCCCAGCGAAATCCCACCCCGCTCCACCTTTCCAACGGGTTAACCAGATTGAACCGCCATCGTGCTGCTGACTGAAATCCGGTTTCCCGACCCCTAAATCGGCGACCGCCTCGCCATCGACATAGAGGATAAGTGTTTTACCGTCGTGTGTTAAAGCGACGAAACTCCACTCGTCCATCTCCCAGGTGCCGCCGCGGACTTGACTACTATCTATTCCGCCTTTAAGGAAACTGCCATAAAAGTCGGTCGGACCGATAAGAATGTTCGGGTTATGCCAATCCCTTTCTATGAGTCGAACGTGCGGACCGGAAGGGTTACGCAGCGGTTTTGCCCAGAGCAGATACGTAAATCCATCGAGGAAGTCATCCGTGGTTTTGCTTGCCGGAATGACCACATGATTACTGCCATCAAATTCGATTCCCATGCCTTCTTTTCCTTCAACCCGTTTCGCGTCAACAATTTCCCCGTCGTTTCCGTTAGGTGAGGAATCTTTAACCACATTCCCTTTTCCGTGATCAAAGAGCCACATTCCCATAAGGGTTTCTGGATCGATTTTCGCTGTGCTTTCCTGAACCCATATTCCTGCAATAAAGAGAACCGTTATCGCAATCAAAGCATTTATAACTCTCATCATTTTAGTCTCCTTTTATTAACAGTTATCAGTCTTCAGTTGTCAGTTATCGGTAGGCGTTTGAGGTTGTTACGTTTCCTTTGCATACTACAAGCATTATTGACAACTATCAAGAGGATCCAGTTCGTTACCGCACCTCGGACAGGTACCGCCCCACGCTAAACGCCTGCCTCCGCCGCACACATCACAGACACCGAGTGGGTATTCATCCGATTTGGCGCGGCTTCCGCCTTTTTTGTACGTTACAATTAGCCACACCGTCTTACCATCGTCTTCGTAACTGTGATACCACCCAACGCCTAAAGGCGTGGGCTTCGGTTTCATAGCGACTGCGGTTTTCGCTCAAGCGTCCACCGGCTTATTGTCGCTCCACCCGCGGGGTCTTATTCCGAATCAGATCGGCTTTATCTGGCTTAGGTCCAGGGTACCCCAACCCGCAATATGTTTCGCGCAGCGTTGATGTCTCTGTCGTGGGATGAACCACACTCGAGACACGTCCACTGTCTATCTGAAAGAGAAAGATTTTCGGTGTGGGTGCCACAATCCGAGCAAGGTTTTGTTGTCGCTTCCCAACGTCCTGCTCTCAAGAGCGTTTTACCATATTTCGCACACGTCCAGTGGAGGATCAATGAGAACTCACCGAAGGCTATATCAGAGATTTTTCGTCCCCACAGGCGTTTCATACCTTCAAGATTCAGCGTCTCTATAGCAATCCTATCGTATCTACGCACAAGCCGAAGGGCTAACTTGAAGAACCAATCCCGTCTTCTTTGAGCGATCTTCTTATAGAGACGAGCGAGGTGTCGCTTCGCACGATACCATGCGTTTGAACCTTTTTGCTTGCGGGAAAGGGACCTGGTCGCTGAACGGATAGCGTTTAACATCTGCTTGAAAAACTGGGGCGACTCTATCTTGATACCGTCTGAAAGTGTTAGAAACGTCTTTATGCCGAAGTCTGCCCCTGCCTCATGACCGGTCAGTGGGAGTTCCTTCGCAGGTTTCGTATCTTTACAGACGAGATATAAATAGTAGTCGCCTACATTATCACGCTTGATAATTACACGCTTGATGCTGCCTGTCCATTTACGGTGTTTCCAAAATGTAAATGGCTTCTTCAGGCACTTAATATGAATACGATTGTCTTTGATCTCATAACCTGCTTGGGTGAACGTCAATGAGTTATACTTGTGTTTTGGCTTTATCTTTGGCTTGCCGACTTTACGCGGAGATAATCCTTTCTTTTTATCATCAAGATAGTCAAAGAACTTTTCATATCCAAGGTGGATACGCTTGGCGACTTGTTGAAGCACTTGACTCGGCAGTTGATTCCAATGCGGTTTTGTCCGACGCTTTAACTTCGTAATATGCGAGCAGATACGCCCAAAGGCCGCATACTTTCCATAGATACGATAATAGCGTCTCTGCAATAAAAGCAAGTGGACATGCACCTCATGCAAGTCGTCAAGTAGATTACCAATCTGTATGATATTCGACTGATGATAGAACTCATATTTTTCAGTTTTCATGGTGTATCAAGTATCAAGTTTTCCTTTAACCCCTAATCAGTGGGTGGGACCGACACGTTACCCAGCGGTAACGCTGATTATGCCTGCCAACTTGATACTCTCATTATACCACAATTCACAAGCAAAAGCACGTGGAAATTCACGCATTGACCCGTGAAAGTGTTCACGAGAGCGGAATTTCATCCCAAAGCTAAAGCAGTGGGAAACCTTCATTCCGTCAATTTCGGTAAGTGATCTTGCCATTTTTCTAATTTTTCTCGTGGTTAAACAATATTAACTTTATTAGGCTCAGTCGTGATTATAATACCTCATCAAGATATGCTTCAATTTTCTCCAATGTCTTTTTTCCGATGCCACGGAAACCTTTGAGTCTGCCTTCGTCAATTGCGACTCGGAGCGAAACAAGACTATCCACACCGACTTCCTCGTAGAGCCGCTTGATTGTTTTGGCACCCAGTCCAGGGATAGGGACAAGTTCCACAACCGTTCGTGGTGTATCCCCCGCGAACTCCTCCAATTTCTCACTCGTACCGGTGTTCAGAAATTCCTCAACAATTTTCGCCACGACCTCGCCAGCCCCTGGAATCTCCTCTATCAACCGCCCTTGGACGATGAGATCCGACATCGGTTCCGGAAACCGAGAGATATAATTCGCCAGCCATGGATAGCGCGAGGCGTGGTCTTCTGGATAGTCAGCAATAATCAGAAAGGTGTGAAGTTCCAAGAATTTCAGCGCAATCCCATCGTTCTGATGCCAACGCGTTCGCCCTTTTGCATCTATGTAAGATCCCTTTTCTAAATTTTTCTCATCGTTCATTATTCTTCCCTCCAGTGCAAAATTTGGATGGTAGCATCCCAAAGGGCGACTGCCAAATACTCACCATTTCGCGAGAAAGCCAACGCTTGAATGCCGGTCGGATAGGTTTCCCAAATTACCGATTCGCCTTCAGAAATGTCCCACACCCGAAGGTCCCCCGATTCATCACCCGAAGCGAGATAGTCTGACGTTGGCGAGAAGGCAAGGGCACGGGTCCAATATGCTTCAAATTCGGACTTCATCAGGCGTTGCCTACCGGTTTCAATCTCCCAAACCCGGATTCCGGATTGGGCGTTCTTTTGGGTATCAACGGCTAACATTGTTGCATCGGGTGAGAATAGTAGGTTCCAGACCCCTAAAATCTCGCCCGTGTTAAAAACTCTCATCGGACGTTCATCGGTTGCGTTCCAAATCTCAATCGCCGTTCGATGTCCCTCGCCATCTCGGTAAGTTCCTTCCGCCGCGGCGATGAGCCGACCGTTGTCAGAGAGCATCAGACCGTTCCTGACAGGAAAACTTGTCCGAAGCACTTTCAACTTGCGAGCAGATCCGGCATTTTCCACGGTTTTTGAACCTTGCTTTGTGAGTTGCCAAACTTCAACTTCATTGTTCCCCTTTGACAACACTGCAAGTGTGCTATCCGCAGATAGACTCCCGATTTCATACTGACCATTCGTCAAGAGTGCGTCATCGCCATTTCCCAGCGAAAGGATAGTGATATTGTCATCAGCGTCTCGGGCCAACATTTGATCGGTTCCAATAGAATAAGCGAACCACCGTTTCACGTGGATGTGGCTTATCTCTCTTTTTTGTCGGCTCTGGAAATCCCATTCCACCACGGTGCCGCCCATTCCTCTTGCAATTAACTTCGTCCCATCACTGCTGAAAGCCATCTGTCGCGCGACGTCGGGGAGCAATTTGTCGAGTCGTGGCTGTTGCTTCTCACCGAGTTGGGAAGCAAACTCCAAGGTTGCGGCTTGAACCGACACACATAACAAAGTAAACAGAAGAGCAATAATCAAATTTTTCATAATCCAAAGATAGATAGGGTGAGGCTCAGAAACCTCACCCTATTATATCACTAAATTGGTACTATTCATAGAGTTCCGTCGCGGTTTCACCGCGAGCGAAACGGTGAGCAGTTTGGACAGCGGAGTCGTTTCCTGCATTCCTACGGATATCCGTTGCCCACCGCGCCAATCCAACGATCAATTGGTTTCTGGCAGGATGCGCTTCACACGTTTTCCACTCCTCAGATACCATGCGAATCGAACTGAGGAGATCGTCGCCGTTATCATCCTTGAGGATACATACCCCCATTTCAGACATGAGTCGCTCCGCGGAACATCCTGCGTTGAGATACTCGCGGGTCCGGCGTCCAATTTCCTGGATACGGACGGATTCAATACCCTCTAAAATTTCGGAGAGTGCCGTGTCTTCATCAAGAACTGCAGCCGTTGAAGGTGCCCTTGACTCCGTAATGGGTTGGTGGCGAATGTTAAGCCATCGGTTGTTGAAAAACCGCCACGCGGCGTGGTAGAGTGCCTTCGCAGCGACTTCGGTTCCACCGTGTCGAAGGACTTTTCTGACTGTTGATGCGATTTCCATCTCGTCTCGCAGATCCCACCAACCCGGACTCATGTTCACGGGTGTGCGTGCCATTCTATCCGCTGCTGTCATGACCATAGTCGTAGCCAACGTATCAATGGGAACACCCGCCGTAAGCATTTCCGTTACAGCATCAAAAACTTCGTCGAGATCCCCACTCACGAGCGCTGCTGAAAATTTATTTTCGTCGTAGTCAACGGAACCCTCGACTGATGTTTCCTGCGGCAGTTCATCAAAGATATGATCGATTTCTTCGAGTTTCTGCATGGCTTCACGGTGAAGTTCACCAGGTCTACCGCGTCCCTGTCCAAGTATCTTCGCGCCCAAACTGCAGACCAACTCCCCAGCCAACTCCCACCCAAATTGCTCTAATAATTCAGCCAAGTGTGCGAGATCGATGAGATTTCTGTAATGGTTGAGGAAGAAGGGTTCAACGGCGCACTCAAAGAAAAACGGAATGATTTTTTCATCGTGTCCTCCCAGCCGTCGCGCAGTGATAAGACACTTTTCGATACCTTCCCATTCTTTATCGGCAGTAAACACTCGAATCCAGTCTTGCAGTTTCTGCCAATCAACTGGAGGCGGGAGCGGTTGACGATCAGGTCGGTCGCCGAGTCTACCCGAGGCACCATCGGCAGCCATCATTAACGGGATGAGTCGGTCTTCAGGTTGATACATACGTGCGACCTTTACCCCGTTCATCATCATTGCCAGTTTTCTGCCGCCCTCGAACGCTCCTCTGTCTGTAGAGATATGTCGTCCCATGTGCTTCACCATCAGTTCCAATGTCTCTTCTTCGGAAACACCTTTCGCTAACATAATGGCGATAGCTTTAGAAAGCGTCCAGTTGTCGGTGGTAAGCAAACCTTCTTTCAACAGGAGAAAATGGGCGTCGTCGCGTTTCTTTCCACCACTGGCAACATCTATATAGATATCACCGTTCCGAACTTCAACAGGGAATGTGGCGAGGTCATCACAACCGCCCGTAAAGCATCCACCGCCTTCCATGTCGTAGCTCCAACCGTGCCAATCGCAGGATAAGACCCCTTTTCTGACGCGTCCCCTCACGAGTGGATAGCCCATGTGTGGACATTGGTTGTCCGTTGCGTAGACAGCACCTTCATGCTGGAAGAGGGCAATGCTATGTCCTTCAACTCTGACAGCCCGCGGCTTTCCCTCTGCTACATCACTCAGTGCAGCGACTTTGACGAAATTGTTTTTCTCTGTTAACACTGTATTCGTCTCCTCTTATCGTAACGAGTCATAATAATTCAGGTTGATAAAACCTTATTCTTCAAAGACCTCAATTGTCGTTCTGCCTTCGGCGAACCGTATTGCGGTGGTTGCGGCAGATTTATTGTCCGTGTTTGATCGTATATCTGTGACATAGCGAGCCAATCCGACCAACAGTTGGGGCTGCGCGGGATGTCCTTCGGCATGCTTCCATTCCTCAAACACGGTCCGGAGTGTCGAGAGGACTTCGCTCCCTGTATCATCCCAAAGTGCTGTATGCCCGATCTCTTCAATCAATCGTTCGGCACAGTAACCAGCGTTGAGATAGCCAAGAACACGGGTTCCCACTTCTTGGACGTTGAGGGTCTCAATCGTATCAACAATATGCTTGATGCCCTCTGCCTCGTTCGCAACATCCAACTTTTCTTGACTCAGGGGTTGACTGAGGGGTCGCGAAGGAATGTTTATCCAGCGATCCGCGAAGATTTGCCACGCACTGTGGAAAACCCCTTGCGCTGCAACCTTGGTTCCACCCATCTGTTGTGCACTCCGTAAAGATGCGGCGAGGTTGAGTTCCGTGGTTAAATTTTCCCAACCGGCATCTACATTCACGGGTGTGTGTGCCATCCTATCTGCCGCAAGAAGGACAAGTGTTGTAATAAGTCTTTCTAACTTTACACCGTCAGTCAAGACTGTTTGCACCGCCTCGAACGATCGCTGGAGATTGACACTTGTGAGTGCCTCGACGAAAGCATCTTCGTCAAATTCAACGGTTTGCTCTAAGTTAGCATTTTCAAGGGTAGGCAGCACCTGACGCATGAGTTGAATTGCGTCTCTGCGGTAGCGTTCCGGTTCTTCGGGTCGATGTCCAATGAGCTGGGCACCGAGATAGAATACGAGTTCGGCAGCCCGCTCCCACCCGAATTCATCAATTACTTCCGAGAGATAACTGACATAAAGCGGAATATGGGGTAGGTCAATGAAATGAGGTTCAACGGCACATTCAAAGAGCAATGGACGCAACTTCTCTACGTCTCCCTTATGATACGCTGTAAATAGGCATCGCTCAATCCGTCCGGATTGCCCTTCATAAGAGAAGTTGCGGATCCATCGACTTATCTTCTCCCACGTGACAGGTTCCGGCAAGGGGACAACGTCAAGGCGTTCTGATGCGGGTCCTGCCGCGGCGCACGCTGCAGTCGTAACGGCAATGAGTCTATCGGCACCGGTATATCTACGCCCAACTCTGAGTCCGTTGATGAGTCGAGAGACATCCGCTCCACCTTCTGCTCCGTGGGAACTGGCGATGTGGCGACTGACGTGTTCCAGAATTGTTCCCATTACCTCTTCTTCCGGCACGCCCCCTTTTAGCAGCAGTGAAATCGCCTTGGACATCGTCCATCGGTCTTCGCTTAGGAGCCCTTCTCGTAGCAATTGTTTATGTTCTTCCGCGCGCCGGTAAGTCAAATCTCCCGGCTCTATCCAAATCTCACTACCGCGGATGTCAACCGGAAAGGTGCGCAAATCATCGCATTCAACATGAAAACAGCCGCCACCTTCCAAATCGAAACTGCGACGGTGCCAATCACATGTTAGAATACCGTTTCGGACCGTTCCGCGTGTGAGTGGATATCCCATGTGTGGACACTGGTTATCCGTGGCATAAATTTTTCCGTCAACGTTAAAGAGGGCAATGCTACGCCCCTCTCCCATCTGAACGGCTTTCGGTTGTCCTTCAGAAACCTCATACAACTCGGCGACTTTCACCCAGTTTTGTGTTTGATGTTCCATGGTTTTGTGTTCCTCCTAATTGGTTTTGCTTGCCATAGCCGTAATAAAACAATGTTTGTCTTGACTTAACCCATACAAATTATTATATCCTAACCCAATTAAAGATGTCAAGGCAAAATTAAACATTTTTTTCTGCCCGATTTGCGTATTCTGTGAAGAAATTATTAACGATTTTCCTCTTCGCTTTTCGTGCGTAGTCAAGTGGTGTCTCGCCGTTGGCATCGCGGGCGTTAATATCGCCACCGTGTTCTATAAGCAACTGCACCTGATTCTTTCCGACCCCCTTTTGCGCGATGATATGCAGCGGGGTGCGTCCCTTGTCATCAGTTATGTTCGGATCTGCTCCATTCTCTAACAGACACAGGATCCCATGCGTCAGACCCCGTTGCGCCACCCAATGCAACGGTGCCCACATTCCATGTCGATGTTCCCGACGGGCATTAATGTCCCAGCCTTTGGCAAGAAACGCCTTCAGCAATGTATCAAACCGCTTGGGTCCCTGTCCAACAAGCACATACCAATCCCGAAAGTTGATTTCATAACCTTCGTCAATCAGAAGATCAACGATTGCGCTCTGATTGTAATTAAGAGCCATTTCAAGCAGAGGGATGGTAGGTCCGACCTGATAGGCATAGACATGTCCACCGGGGACTTCATCTATTTGTTCGTCGCCAATATCCGACGATTTCAACGTTGGTACAATATAGCCTTTAGGAGATTTCACATTAATCCGGAGATTGAGGAGTTTGGGATTTTTTTCAAATTCCGCGCTTGCCCTTTCAACATCACCGATCGCGCAATAGAGGACAATATCCGCCTCGGCACCCTGTTCAAGGAGATAGCGACACACCTCAGGTCGTCTTCTCATTGTCCATTGTGCTGGTGTCCCGTTGTGATCGCGGTCGCGTAGATTTATATCCGCGCCGTGTGTGAGCAGCAGTTCAGCAATTTGAGGGGTCGCGGCGAAGTGGAGTGGAGACATGCCATCGCTTCCCGGTGCGTTAACGACTTCGGGATCCTCGCGAATCAGTTGGGTAAGTTTCCCGGACATGTCTAAACCTGCGGCGGCATGCGCGTCGATGGTTGCGCCTTGTTTAATCAGATAGTCGGCAAGTTCACTGTTGTAGTTCAGCATGGAACCGGTAGTGTGGTGTAATGCTGAAGTGCCGCCTGCCCACCAACTGCTCTTGACATCAATGTTCGCGCCAGCATCGAGCAGCACCTCAATGAGCTCACGGTTGCCAGAGGCAGCGGCAAACACGATCGCGGGGGCATCGAAACTGAACCATGGTGCGTCAATGTGCGCGCAGAGGGTCTTATCAACCACCAATAAATGCCTAACTGTATCTATGTTGCCATCTTGTACGGCTGTAATAAAGGTTTGTTTATTTTTCATGAATATTTCCCTTTTCTATATGTGTTTTTGCTAAATATCATTTAACCATTATACCTTATTAGATTATTAAGTGTCAAGTAAAAATTAAATCTTATGTAGAATTATTGGCAATAATATGCGGAAAATTGAAGCGGAAATTGGTCACTTTTAGAAGTGACAGTAAGTCTTACAAAGCAGATGGGTTCAATCGTTTTATGGTAAAGTATACAAATACTGAGATACTCAGACATCGTAAGGCGAGGTTGGGAAACCTCGCCAGCGGTGAAGTGGGTTCGAGTCCTACTTGGTCTATATGTCTTTTAGGTTCACTTCAATCAACGGTGAACTGGATTGTGTCAAAACGACGCGCGACTTCTGCAACCTTTGGCCTGAGTTCTTCAGGAATCCTACCGGAGAGTGCTGCGACAATACATTCCGCGATGTCCGGCGCATCCGTTGGGGTCATGCCCCATCGGGTAACCTCTTGAACACCCATCCGCAGTCCAGATGTGCCGACTTCCGGTGCCAATCCGGCGGCACCTGCGATAATATGGCACGCCTCTAAATGGTTTGCGAGTGCACCGCCTTCCCCGTACTTATCTACAATTAGTATCAACGTATGCGACTCCGTGAAACCGAGGTCGGCACCAAGCATCGGAACACCACGTTCCGCCAACGCCTGTCCGAGTGCCTTCGCATTCGTAACAATCGCATCTGCTTGTGCTGCGCCGCATTCCATCCATTCTATAAACGTCCCTGCTAACGCTGGAAGTCGGTTCAGGTGGTGATTGCTCATCAGCAACGGATAGACACCCTTCGCAACCCGCGCAGCGATGGATGCATCGTTTGTTAGCACCATTCCGCCTTGTGGTCCGGCAAGTGTTTTATGCGTGCTGGAAATAATGACATCCGCGCCTTCATCAAACGGTGATTGGAATCGTCCGCCGGCAATGAGCCCGATGACGTGTGAGGCATCGTAGATAAGGTAGGCATCTGGATTCGCTTGGCGCATTGCATCTTTCAACTCTCGCACGGGTTGCGGGAAGAGAAATATACCAGATCCGATATTGACAATGCTGGGTTTGTGTTTCGCAATGAGTTCAAGCGTTGCTTCAAGGTCGATGTTTGAACGGTGTCCGTCCCACGGAATCGGAATCGACTGAAGTTCTATCTTGAGGGGTGAGGAGAGTAGTTTTTGGGCATAGTGGTGTCCGTTATGAACCTCTAATGCCGTATCGCCCGGCTTCGCCAATGCAAACGTCGTCGCAATCCCCGCGATATTCCCTGATAATGGGCGGAAATCGACGTGCGCTGCGCCGAACAACTCCTTCGCTAACTCCTGCGTGTACCCCTCTATTTCGGCGATGTAGCGGTTGCCCTTGTAATTCCGTTGGTAGATGTCAACGCCAGAATAATTTCCATATCGCCGTGCCAGCCGTTCGTCAAAAAGTTCTTCCACCAATGGCGAAGGCGTGTTCTCCGAAGCGATGAGATTGAGACAGGTGTCCCGATAGGTTTGATGTTTATCGAGAAGCGAAGTGAGTTTTTGAACTTTTGCGTTGTGTGCCATATTTTTAACTTTCCTTGTGGTTAAACAGTGTGGGTTTGAAGTTTGACACGCCTTTCTTATATCCGCTCTCCATTTCATTATGAACTACGCACTTTGGATTAAGAAGTTCGACGCCACGCGAAACCGTTGCGGGCGGATTTTGTGCTTGACGTGCCGTAGGAAATCGGTTACCATGAAAGAAAACAGACAATTGTGACGAGGGAACCATGCCAAAACCGACAGATATTCGCATCCTTGACGTTCATTACGATTTTGAAGAACACCAATACCGGACCCCACTCAAATTCGGTGGCGTGCCGACAGATCACTGCGTCCTCTTTAATGTCCGGGTACAGGTCCAGACGCGCGATGGAAACCAAGAGGCAGAAGGAAAAGGCTCCATGCCACTCGGTAACGTTTGGGCGTTTCCACCGCGCTACGCGCCTTTTGACCAAAGTCTCGCCGCGATGAAAAAACTCGCCGAATTGGCGGTAGCAACAACACGGAATTGCACACTTTGTGCACACCCGCTTGAACTCTCAGAAGTGCTTGAGCCAGAATTTTTAAAACTCGCTGATGAGTTGTCTCATAATATGCAACTCGCGTCGCCGATGCCGAAACTCTGCACAGTCGTTACGACAAGTCCGATTGACGCGGCACTCCACGATGCGTTCGGTAAGGCAAACGGAATCAATAGTTACGACGGATTGGGCAAAGACTTCATTGAGGCGGACCTGTCACATTTTTTGAATGAACGGTTTACGGGTAAATATCTTGACCAATACACGGCGCGCCAACCGAAACCGGATATACCACTTTACCATCTCGTCGGCGCGCTGGATCCACTCACCGACACGGATATTCCAGAACGTCTCAATGACGGGCTCCCAGAAACGCTCTCTGAATGGATCGTTGCCGATGGCCTAACACATCTAAAAATTAAACTGAACGGCGACGACTTGGCGTGGGATGTCGCACGCGTTCTCGCAATCGACAAGATCACCGCCGAAACACAAGCAAAACGCGGTGTTGACACGTGGCACTATTCTGCTGACTTCAACGAAACCTGTCAGAATGTTGAATATCTATTGGAATTTCTCAGTCAGATTCAAGAAGCAGAAGGCAACGCTTTCCAACGCCTTGCTTATATCGAGCAACCGACAGACCGGGATCTGAAGGCGCATCCCGAAAATAAGATGCACAAAGCTGCCGAAATAAAACCGGTGGTCATCGACGAGTCACTGACCGATTTTGAGACCTTTCTACTGGCACGCGAGCAAGGGTATTCTGGTGTTGCACTCAAGGCGTGCAAAGGACAGTCTCAAGCGCTGCTGATGGGTGCAGCCGCCGCAGGATACGGTATGTTCCTCGCTGTTCAGGATCTGACGTGTCCGGGTGCGTCGTTTTTACATTCCGCCGGACTCGCTGCGCGGATCCCCAGTGTAACGGCTATCGAAGGTAACGCTCGCCAATTTTGTCCAAGTGCCAATGATGGTTGGCGGGACGAATTCCCATCCATTTTCAACATCACCGATGGGACTGTCGGGACACAGGTACTCACTGCGCTGGGACTCGGCCATTAATACCGATTGTTTCCGTTTCTGGGTCGGCGACGGTAATGTTGGTAACAACGTTCCGTTGTTCAGGGAGTCGGACCGGAAAATCCTCGATGACCCCATTAATCAGTTCTTTAATTGTCGCTTTGACTGGATCAAAGGGTATGCATTCAAGAACGATGATGGCGCGATGCTTTGAAGGCGCGATGTTATACGTCAGACCGTATTGGAGTCCGAGATGCATGAGTTCCGGTTCGATGCTGATAGAGATCTGCCTGCGTTCCTGCTCGGTGACAAAGAAACTATCAAGGATGAAGTGCGTGTGAATCCACGCTTCTCTTTCTTCAACAATTTTCATTTTTTTAATTTACCTTGCGGTTCGGTCAGGTGGGTTAGGAATTTTACGTTCCTTTCCGTATATCCAGAGGAAATCCGCAGAAATACCCTAGCAAAAACCCCTCCACTACGTTCCAGACTACGCACCTTGGATTTTGAGAAAAATAGCCATCTCCCAATGCTACCGTATCTTCCATTTTAGTATTAATAGCGAAAAGTGTCAATTCTGGGAAAATGTAACAATTTGACGGATTGGCACTTTACTATCTAACTGCTGCACCTTTCCGTTGTGCCATCGGACCTGGAGGTTGTTCAGTTGTGAGGCATCTCCCAATCCAAAGGTGAGACGCAGATCGTTACCCGATAGGTAACTTGCCCCGCAGATCACCTCCCGTAAGAAGGTCATACCGCCTGCTTCTAACTGAACCTGCGCGCCGATTGCATCCGTATTTCCGTCTGTTCCCACCAATCTCACTGTTAACCATGCATTTTCACTGCCGATTTCATTGCTGAGAATAACTGTTGGGCGGTTCGATTGACAGAGCACAACGTCCACATCACCATCCGCATCTATATCCCCAAAGAGCATTCCGCGGACGACGTAAGGTGTTTCATCCAGCCCTGCTTCGGCGGTAATCTCGGTGAACCCAGTGCCACCTTGATTGCGAAATAGCTGGACAGGTTGGGCGTAACTCTGTTTCGCGTCAATCTGTTCCACGTTGTCCCAGATATGTCCATTCCCGACGAGTAGATCTAACCAACCGTCGTTATCAAAGTCGATGAAACGGGTACCGAAACCGAGGGCATAGAAAGAAGGATCGGCGAGGTTTGTGTCAAACGTCACATCCTCGAAATAGCCGTCGCCATCGTTTTGCATGAGGCAGTTCGCCTCCAAGGCAAAATTGGATACCCAGAGGTCAATATCACCGTCGTTGTCGTAGTCTCCAGCGTCTATGCCCATAGAACCGTTTGCTATGCCGTCGCCGTTGTAGGCAACGCCGCGAAACACACCCTCTTCTCGAAAAGTGCCGTTACCCTGATTGATGAAAAGTGTATTCGGAGACATATCGTTTGCGACGTAGATGTCCAGCCATGCGTCGTTGTTCACGTCTGTGAAAACGACACCGAGTCCTCGCGTCGTAGGTTCATAGACCCCTGCAGATTTCGTTATGTCTGTGAAGGTGCCGTCCCCGTTGTTTCGGTAAAGCACATCGGCGATGCCGTGATATTCATTGGGACCGCAGTAGATACGCAGAACGTTTTTGTAATAACACGGAATATCGGTCTCCAAGGCGTACTCGACATAGTTACACACGTAAAGATCCAAGTCACCATCTCGGTCAATGTCCGCGAATGCGGCACTCGCGCTTAACAAGGGACAGCCTACCCGTGCGTGTTCGGTTACATCCGTAAATGTGCCGTCCCCGTTGTTTCGGTAGAGGACATTTTTGCCTAAGTTTGTCACATATAGATCGCGATACCCGTCAGAATTATAATCCGCGGCGACAGCACCCAGACCATAACCCGTATCACCGAGGTTTGCGGCGGTCGTGATGTCAACAAAAATACCCGCATCGTTTCGATAGAGACGGTTTGTGGGTGATGATTCTGTTGCCGGCAAGAGCGAATTGCCTTGAACGAGATAGAGATCCAAGTCGCCATCATTGTCAAAGTCAAAGAGCACGCCTCCGCTACCCATGGTTTCAACGAGTCGGCGTTCCGCTGAGAAACCGTTGATGTGTCGAAAGTCAAGTTCCATTGCATCGGTCACGTCTCGGAAATAGGGCGCAGCACTACCGAGCAGTGGGTGTATGAGAAAGAGACAGGTCTGTAATATAAGGGACAGGAGGCGAGGCACGTCGTGTTTCCGTTGGCGCATGGTCATGGGCGGGCTATTCTTTTATTCCTGGACGGGGACGGACAACCCGAAATCCGATTGTATGTGTTGAATCCAAAGGATAGAATTTGAACCGTAGACTTGAACGCAGAAACGCTCTTCCGACATCCCACGCGCCGCCCCGAATGACTCTTGCACGTAGGACATCTCGGAATCGGAGATTAAGTGGATCCTGGGAGGTTCCACCGTTATGTTGCTGATAAAAAGTTGGACTATATTCATCGAGGCACCACTCCCATACATTTCCGGCAAGGTCTGCGATGCCGTTCGGAGATTCGCCTTTCGGGAACTGACCTACCGGTATCGGACGATTGTAACGGCGCGCGAAGTTGGCATGCTGACGTGCTTTCGGGGGTGTGTTCCCCCACGGATATGTTCGTCCCTCTGTACCACGTGCTGCACGTTCCCACTGTGCTTCGGTCGGTAGACTTCCGCCGATCCATTCTGAAAACGCTTGTGCATCAAACCATGTCACGCCGACAACGGGCTGTGTGTCGCTGTTGAGTGTTTCATCTGCCCACGTCTCCTCACCATTGTGCCCGCGCGGCGTGGGACGGTCTGTTGCTTCAACGAAGGCGCGGTATTGTGCATTGGTGATTTCATACCGCGATATTTCGTAAGTGCTCAAGTAGACGGGGTGTCGTGGCAATTCAGCGTGGAAAGTGTGTTGCTCCAACATGGAACTCCGCAATTTCGCATCTTCGTAAGCGGCTTTCGTCTCCTCGGGGGTTGACCCCATCAGAAAGGTGCCTTCGGGAATTGAGACCCATTCTATAGTGGTGAGGACCTGTTGAGCAGCGTCGTTAACTTCGGAAACAGCAGAATTAGTGTAGAGAATAAGGATGGGTATGACGATTGCAAAACAAAAGCGTTTCATCTATGCCCCACATTAGAATTGACGTAGGAACCGAAGATCGTTTTCGTAGAGCATGCGGATGTCCGGGATGCGAAACTGGAGGTTCGCGATCCGTTCCACCCCCATACCGAAGGCGAATCCTGTAACCTGATCCGGGTCGTAGTCCACGGCTTCAAATACAGCAGGATCCACAGCACCAGCCCCCAAGATTTCGACCCAGCCTGTGCCGCCACAACTCCGACACCCTTTTCCTTGACAGACGGCACAGGAGATATCCATCTCCGCACTCGGCTCTGTAAAAGGGAAGAAGTGGGGACGGAAGCGCATCTGCGTCTTGTCTCCGAACATTTGTCGAGCAAAGGAGGTCAGAACGCCTTTGAGTTCGCTAAAAGTGGCGCGCGTATCCACAAGCAAACCTTCCACGTGATGGAACATCGGGGTGTGGGAGATATCGTAGTCTACTCGATAGCATTTCCCTGGCACGATAATTCGGATCGGCGGTTTTTGGGTCTCCATGGCGCGGACCTGAACAGGCGAGGTATGGGTCCTCAAAAGACGTCCGTCCGTTAGGTAAAAAGTATCGTGCAAATCGCGAGCCGGATGATCCGCAGGCGTGTTTAGCGCATCGAAGTTGTAATACTCGGTCTCAACGTCGGGTCCCGTCACCACTTGGAACCCCATTTGACAGAAAATTGCCTCAATCCGCTCCAACGTTTGCATGATGGGGTGTGCCTTCCCGTAAGCCGGTTTCCGCCCAGGAAGCGTGATGTCAACGGCTTCTTCTTCAAGCTGCTGTTCCTGTTGCTGCCGATGCAGTGTTTGCGTCGCTGCGTCAAACGCTTCTGTGAGCGTGGTGCGCACCTCATTTGCGAGTTTACCGATTACCGGCCGCTCCTCTTTGGAAAGTTTGCCCATGCCCTTCATGACATCGGTGAGTTTTCCTCTGCGCCCAAAATATGTGATTCGGAGCGATTCAAGCGCGTCTGGTGTTTTCACTGCCTTTAAAGCTTCAAGTGCCTCGGCTTGAATCGCTTGTAATTCCGCTTTCATTTTTTTAATTATTCCTTGCGGTTAAACAACGTGCGTCTCAAATTTCACGTGCCTTTCTTAAAGCCGCCCTCCTATCGCAAGCCGCGTGTGGGCTTGCGGGACAATGTTACGGGCTACGGGTTTGGTGCTACGAAGACACCGACACAGGACACCCAACAAAAAATGCCTGTCACTTTGTCCTACAAAGGTTAATTTCCTTATCAGGACAAAGTAATAGGCATCTATCAAGAAGAGAGGATCACACCTACACCTAACCTTTTGCGAGGGTGACGAGTTGTCCAAAACCGGCTTCATCGTTCACGGCGATGTCAGCAAGGGCTTTCCGGTCGAGTTCAACACCAGCGACTTTGAGCCCATGTATGAATCGACTATAGGTGAGTCCGTGCAATCTGGCGGCGGCGTTAATTCTCGCGATCCACAGTCGTCGGAAATCGCGTTTGCGAGCGCGTCGGTGTGCGTAGGCATAGTTCCATCCCTTCTCTACCGCTTCTTTAGCCGTGCGTTTGAGATTGTTTCGCCCACCCCGGTAACCTTTAGAATGTTTCAAGATCCGGTTACGGCGTTTGCGTCGCACACTCCCTGTTTTTACTCGTGCCATTTAAAACTCCTATTCCGACCGTCGGTGCTATCGGCGATCGGGTCTACAATCTGCCTGGATATGTGTCGTTGTTATCATAGATGCCGGGCATTCATTTTTATTGATGAATGAGGCGTTTCAAGCGTTTCGCGTTGCTCGGATCGACAAGGGTTGCCTGTCGCAATCTGCGTTTGCGTTTTGCTGATTTTGAAATAAACAGGTGTCCTGCGTATGCGCGATTACGGCGAATTTTGCCTTTCGACGTGAACTTGAAACGTTTTGCCGCACCTTTATGTGTTTTCATTTTCGGCATTAGAATATCCTTTTTTCCAATTATGGCCCCTGTTAACCATCAACTCGACGCCGTTATAAAATGTTAAAGCACGAGTTGATGGTTAAATTGTTCCACTTCGTTCCACAATGGTATTCGGCGACTCCCGACGCAACTCAGAACCTGTACGTTTTTTTTTAAAGATTTCTCTCTCCCACGAGCGATACCGCGTATAAACGTATCGCGTCAAAGGGGTCGCGTCGACAGAAAGAGAAGAGGTCGTGACCCGGAGATCGCTCTGCAAAAAATTATAAGCGGAAACACGCGTGCGACAACAAAAACATTACACAGATTTTGGCGCGAGGATCATTGACATGATGCGGGTTTCCATCCGTGGCGGTTGTTCCACATCGGCAATCTCTTCCAAATCGTCTTTAAGTCGTAAAAGCAAACCTCTCCCAAGGTCGGTATGAAGCATCTCGCGGCCTCGGAACCGCACGGTCGCGCGAACCTTCCACCCATTTTTCAAAAAATCTTCGACATGCCGCTTTTTGAACTGGTAGTCGTGTTCCGCGGTATCAGGACGGAACTGCATTCCTTTCAGGACGACCTTCGATTGCTTTTTCCGAGCCTCGCGTGCGCGCTTGTTTTTCTCATACTGATACTTCCCGTAGTCCATGATCTTACAAACGGGAGGCTTGGCATTCGGTGAAACTTCTACCAAATCCAACCCGACTTCCTCAGCAAGTTTCATTGCGTCGCGAGGCGTCATGACTCCCAATTGCTTGTTCTCGTGATCTATCAGCAAAACCTCTTTGGCTCGAATCTGATAATTGGAACGACTCTGTCTTTCCTTCGTCCTCTGATTACGTCTGCCTTTGTAGTGTATTTTTCACACCCCCAAGTCAAGGCGCTGCAGTGCGCCGCTTGCAAATCCAACTGAAAAGCACGTCCAATACGTGCTTAAAATCTACATCCGTAATGAATTAACTAATTATACCATATCGGTAACAAAAATGCAAGTTAAAAAAAGCCGATTGTCCATAAAGTCCGTAGAACAATCAATCCGCCTGCCAATCCCCCGAAAACAACAATAAAACTGATACTGACTGCGAGCGCGAGACGGATGATCCGTTCACCGAGTTTCGGTTGCTCGTTTATCCATGCCCGCGCCAACCAAAAGGTTAACGCAACGCTGACCAAACTCAGGAGACACGCGCCCAAAACCGCCACCAATATTCCAGAGAAGTCTACCATCTGCATCGTTTCGGGCAGCGACCCGTATTGGGAGAAGCGCTGAATGACACCAATCAAAATGCCTCCCAAAACGACAATAAAACCAATAAAAACGATGAAGGCTTTTTTAAAGGCAGTTCCCATGTTCCGTCCAATCTATGCCGTACATCCTTAATGCGTGCTTTTCATCATACTATATTTCGGAGTAAATAGCAACGCGAAAAATCTGAAAACGCTTGATTTATTTGACGAAAGATGATAAATTACTTTGAAATTAGACCCATTTGGACACTAAGGAGTTTCTTATGGATGTAACATATACATCAGCAATTGCCGAAGTTATCGAAAAATTAGAAACGGGTAACCCACTCCCAACACTCGTGCCACAGAGGGCATGGAGCAGTGCACTGACGGATACTTTGGAAGCGGCGTCCCTCGATGAACTTTTTGACGGAGCGTCGTTCAAAAATACGACGTTCGCTGAAGCCATCAAAAGCGGCTTACTTCTGTGGAACGACGCACTGGATGAATCGCATACGATCTCACAAGGATTGGCGGATCAGACGGGTAGTTACTGGCACGGCATCATGCACCGTCGTGAACCCGATTACCCCAACTCCAAGTACTGGTTCGGCAGGGTCGGGACACATCCGATTTTCCCAGCACTCCGTGAACGGGCACTCGAACTGTTTGCAGAAACAGAGAACCCATCGGACGCGCTTACAGAGATCGGACAGGCTATCGGAGCGGAAGAGAATTGGGATTCTTATCAGTTTATTGATTGGTGCCAAGCTGCCGAAGGCGATTCCGATTCGGATGTAACCCGTTTCTTGCAACAGGTGCAGGCGGAAGAGATCAAACTGCTACTGGCATACTCCTATCGGAACGCCGTTTGATAAACGCCCATCCACTTGAAGGAGACAGACAATGTTTCCGCGAAGCGAACCTATGAGAATAAATGAAGGCTGGCATCACCTTGCCATTGTGCTGATGGGATTGTTCTTGATGGCTTCTTGTGTGAATTCGACGCTTACCGCAACGATTTCGGATTCGGTTTCAGCCAACGGCGCGTATAGCGAAATTAAAACCGCTCTCAATGAACTTTCAAAGGGTGGCGAACCGGCTGATTATGACGCGTTGATTGAGAAATTAAGGACTTTCATCAAGACCTATCCAAAATACAGACGGGTAGATGAAGTCTACTATTTTCTGGGTTCCATCTTAGTTGATCTACAGCGCACCGAAGAAGGTATTGCGGTCCTTGAAGAACTGATTCGGGACTATCCTTTTGCTACATACGTCGAACCGAGTCTGCTAACATTAGGATTAGCCTACGACAAAATCAGCGAGCACCATCAAGCAGATGTCCTCTACGAAAAATTGGCAAATCACCCAAAGTACCGTAACGGCAGATATGCTGTAACTGCGCAGCAACTCCTTGAACAGGATAAAACGGAGCGAACAGGTGAGTTATCAAGTTCATCTGGTGCGGATCCACACCCGGATCGGAACCAATTCGTAAATCAACCCGCTCCAGATTTCCGGGTGATGGACATAAGGGGTGAGGAACTGACCCTGGAACAGTATCGCGGACAGGTTGTGCTCCTCGATTTCTGGGCAACGTGGTGCCAACCGTGTATCGCCGAGATGCCGAACGTTAAGCGAACTTATGCGAAACACAGAGATCAACAGTTCCAAATCATCGGCATCAGCTTAGATAGATCCATGGGACCGCTTGACGCATACATTCATGGAGAAGGCATTGAGTGGCGGCAATGTTTGGATAGCACTGGTCAAATTAGCAGTTTATATAATGTGCGCGCAATCCCGTCTACGTTTCTGATTGACGGGGCAGGGATTGTTCGTAGGGTGAACCTCCGTGGTTTCGCACTTGAGAATGCGGTCTCTGAACTCGTGCGGGAGAATTTAGCGAATTAAGTACTTTGACTTCGTCGTGCCGTGAAGGGTTACGGCACACGGCGTGTGCCTACTACTTTTACAACAGAGGAGATTAGCAATGTTCTCCCGAAATGGAAACCGCTGTGCTTACGTTCTATGCGTGCTCAGCAGTCTCGTGTTCATAGGTTTTTGTGTGAATCTCGCCAGTGCTGCCCCGAGGAAAGCGGCTTACATATATCAGGAAATTAAGGCGATTTCTAAGCGTCTCAAGCATCAGAAGAAACAGGAAGATTTGGAGAAATTAGTTGAGAAATCCTCCGATTTTGTTGCGGCACATCCAGCATACAAACGGGTGGATGAGGTTTATTATCTGCTCGGTAACGCCTTGGTTGAGTTAGGGCGCGTTGAAGAAGGCATCACGGTTTTTGAAAAAGTCATCAAGGAATATCCAGAGGCTCGCTACGTTGAACGCTGTCTGTTGGATTTGGGATTGGCATACGACACACTCGGCAATCACGATGCAGCAGACAGTGCTTACCAAAAATTGATAGACCATCCGAAATATGGTTCACGATCACAGGCGAAGTTTGCGAAGAGGATTCTCGAACAGGATAAAACTGAACGGAAGGGTGAATTACCGAAACCGCCTGGGGCGATCCTGAATCCAAGGGGGTGGATCGGTAAGCCAGCCCTCGATTTTCAGGTGACGGATGTGAAGGGTGAAGAACTCTCATTGGAAGAATACCGCGGACAGGTCGTGCTCCTCGATTTCTGGGCAACATGGTGCGGACCCTGCATCGCAGAGATACCGAACGTTAAGAAGGCTTACAAAAAGTATAAAGATCAGAAGTTTCAAATTATCGGTATCAGTCTGGACCGGTCAATGAAACCGCTTGCGGCTTATATTGACAAAGAGGAACTCAAGTGGCTTCATTACTGGGATAAAAGCCGTCAGGTCAGCACGCTGTATAAGGTGCGGGGGATTCCGTCTACGTTTCTGATTGACGGTGAGGGTATCATTCGCAAAACGAATCTCCGTGGAAACGCGCTTGAACACGCCGTCGCAGACCTGGTGCAGGAAAATCTCGCGAGAGCAGTGGGGAAAAAAGAGGATGTAGCCCCTCAGTAACAGGCTTCAAGGAGAGGCAATGGCACACCTTACTTTAAAAGATGTCACTAAAATTTACGACGGTGACGTTCTTGCAGTTGAACAGGCAGATTTTCAGATTCCCGATGAGTCGTTTACCGTGCTTGTCGGTCCATCGGGATGTGGGAAATCGACACTCTTGCGGATGATCGCTGGATTGGAAGAGATAACCGCAGGCGATATCTATATCGACGATGAACGGATCAATGACATTCCGCCCAAAGATCGGGACATTGCCATGGTCTTCCAAAATTATGCGCTTTATCCACACATGACAGTGTATAAGAACATGGCATTCGGGTTGAAACTTCGGAAATATCCGAAAGCAGAGATCGAGGCGCGTGTCAAAGAGGCAGCGGAGATTCTGAGCATCTCACACCTCTTGAACCGTAAACCAAAGCACCTCTCCGGTGGTGAACGCCAACGCGTTGCAGTCGGTAGAGCGATCGTCCGACATCCCAAAGTCTTCCTGTTCGATGAGCCGTTGAGCAACCTTGACGCGAAGCTGCGCGTGCAAATGCGGATGGAGATCAGTCGGCTGCATGACCGACTCAACGCCACAATGGTCTACGTCACACACGATCAAGTCGAAGCGATGACGATGGGGGATCAGATCGTGGTGCTCAATGAAGGGAAAATCCAGCAGATTGCCGATCCGGGAACGCTTTATCATAAACCCGCAAACCAATTCGTCGGTGGATTCATTGGCACCCCCCCAATGAACTTTATAGAGACAGGCATCGTGAATAATGGCGGTGCTCCGATGCTCAGATTTGAAACCTTCAAAGTGGAACTGAATGATCGCTTGCAGTCGGCACTCGGAAAACTTTCAGGGGATTCGGTGACGCTCGGCATTCGTCCAGAGGATATTCATATCGGTGAAAACGGGAACAACAGTGTCGGCACACAGGTAGAACTGGTTGAGCCGCTCGGGAATCATGCTCTTTTATATCTGCGGACAGAGAAGAACAGTTTCGTTGCCCAATCTGATCTTGCTAACGTGCCGCAAGACAACGCGCAGTTGACAGTTCGTTTTGATATGGAGAAAGCGCATCTATTTCATCCAGAGACAGGTGAATCCTTAACCGTGGCACAGCAGAATAGCGGTATTGATTGAATAGAGGCTTACCATAAGTGAACGGCACGACGGAGCGTGCCTACTACTTTAAGGTCTGGATGTGTGCCCATGTCTCGGGATCTATTGGAATGCCCTCCCGTTCGCGTTTGCGTTGTGTCACCCAACCGCGTTCACCCGGTACCCGAATTGCCTCGACCCCAGCAGCGCGTTTTGCCGATTTGAGATATTCGATAAAGCGTTCTATCTCCGCACTGAACCCGGGAAACTCCCTAAAACTGGCAACGCTCATCACCAGCACAAACAGCCCGTTACCGACGCGGGCATCTTCTCCTTTACTACAGCCTGCTCCTGTGAGTGCGCCCGACAGAAGGTCAACGATGACACTCAGTCCGAACCCTTTATGCGCTGAAACCGCTCCACCGAAGGGTAGCAAGGCGGCGGGTGGTACATCATAGAAATCGTCCGCATTCGTGGTTGACTCGCCTGCTGCATCAATGAGCCATCCGTGCGGGAGTGCTTCGTCCCGATGCTGTTTGACCCGAATCTTCCCTGATGCGACGACACTCGTGGACATGTCGAGCACAATCGGATCTTTTCCCTCAATCGGCACTGCACACGCAATCGGATTTGTAGAGAGTCTGCCTTCAGTTCCGCCATGCGGTGCGACACATGTGCCACCGCCGTGATCATTTGCCATGAGCACTGCGATCATCCCAGCATCTGCGGCGAGGCAGGCGTACCCGCCTAACCTACCCACCTCATTGCACCGTGAAACAGCAACCGAGCTGATATCCGTCTGCTTCGCTTTCCGGATTGCCAATTCAACGGCACGCGTCGCAATGACGGGACCGAAGCCCCAATTTCCATCTAAGACGGCGATTGAAGCGGATTCGTGCAAGGTTTCTGTTGGCGCACCGGGCTGGATTAACCCGTCTTCCAATTCACGCACATACTTCGGGAGGTGGATAACGCCGTGTGAATCGTGTCCGACGCGGTTGGCATCCACCATAGACTTGGTTACGACTTCCGCTTCGGCTGTTGGGATATTTAATTTCTGGAAGACGTTGAGACAAATTTCGGTGAGTTCTTCTGCTGTAAAGCTCAGCATTGTGGGAATCCTTAAGGGACGAAACTACTTGTCTTTCGCCTGCTTTAGCAATTCTGCCAAGCGGTCGGCGAAACGGCGTTGGCTGTCGTCCTCTGGGGCGTAGCCTATCACCTTCCGCGCATTGGCGATACTCCAGAATTTATGCGAATTGTCGCTGATGCCGTAGAAGATCTGGAACGGGATCCCGTTTTCGTCCTCTATGTTCTCCGTCTCAATGCTCTTGACGAAGAGTTGGACCTGATCTCGGATGCTCAAATACGCGCCGAGTCCGCGGTGCATCGCCTTCAAATCATCCGCTGAAGAATTCGCCATATCTGTCTCGCGCGGTCCACCGATACGCAATTGGACGTTCTGTAATTTCTTACCCTCAACGTGTCCCGTCGCAAAGACAAAGCCGAGGTGCTCATACGCCTCTTTTGCCCATCCGTAGAAATTATCGGAGAGCGGACGCATCTCTGGTGTTACCACATCCCATTTATCTGCCCAGATGAGCCGCTCGTAATAGTCGGCGGCGTGGTTGGAACTACAGACGACGACGCGCCGGACATCGGTCTCAATACATGTCTGATAAAGGTTGTATGCCATCTGGACGTTGGCAAGTTCATTCTCAAAGCTGCCGCCCTTAAATGCACAATGGACGACTGCATCAACACCCTCAAAATGATGTCGGTATGCGTCTCGATTGGGGTCAGTGAGTTCAGCAATTTGAATACCTTCAACCTCTTCTCCCTGCCGATTCGTGGTTTTCACGTCTAACAGGACGAGTTCGTAGCGTTGACGAAATTCGGGGAGCATCCGTCCGGCGATATAGCCGGATGCACCGGTGATAAGGACTTTTCTACGATTTTCCATTTTTTAAACATTCCTTGCGGTTCAGATAATGTGGGATTCGCATTTCAACTGCCTTTTCGTATATTCATTCTCCGTTACAGTTGGGTGAGTATGTTATGGAATCTCCAGTTTCTCTTTACAGTGCCGAGCGAGGGTTTTCATTTCTGCGATGACCTGTGCCTCGGTTTGCATCAACTGGCTAAAGATGGGCGGGACAGGTCGCCTGCTGAAGATTCTTTCAAAGAAACCCTGCTGAACATGGAGCGGCACGCCGAAACGTGAATTTCCAATACGATTAGGATCCAGTCCTAAGTATTCAATTGAGAGATAATGCGCAACATCGTCCTGGGTAACGTTGCCTTCACGGATGCTACCGATATTCCTCCGTCCGTAACTCACGAGATAGACCCTCCCGGTCATTCGACTGAGGATGGTATACCCACCGATATCGACGGCTTCATTCCAACACCTTTCAAACCCGTTTTGGGGGAGGCGTTCGCGAAGTTCCCCAGCAGAGCGGACTACGAATTTGTTCTGATGCGGCGTTTTGATGATCAGAAACTCTTCACTTTGCTCATCTAATGGCGGTTGTCCCGTAAACAACTCAACGGAATCCAACGTCCAGACGATGCCATCTCGGATGCCCTTCGCCATGTTATGATGCCTCTCAACAAACTCTCCGTTCAACGGATGCAGACAATAAGCACCACCACCGTTAAAAATACTTCGCAACTTTCGACGATGTTCTATGACAGAAAACCGCTTCTTCGTGACCGGTACTTCTAACTGGAGCGTATATCCGGTATGTAAATCCGTTGTAAGATTCAGCTGGGATTGGCGAAGTTCAGCCAATCGGGTCAGAGCCGTCTGGCTTTTCGACAGAACGCGTCCGATCAGGTACTCACGACGGAGTCCAGGGATCTCCGTAGCAAGGCGTTCAAGCGTTGGGGCATCCAACTGCTCCAACATAACTTTATGCTCCCATCGGGTGCCGCGTTCATGCATTAAAATTTGGAATTGCTGCGCGTCGCCGGCAGTTCGGATATAGCCGAGTGCTGTCCATGGGTCGAATGTTGCCCTGTAGTTCCCGCTGGTTTCCGCATCTCCATCCGCTAATATGCAATCTCGCCGTTCATACCGAGAATAGAGTCCAAACTGAAATTCAAAGTCTTCATAAGGTGCTAAGGCTTCTCGCAAATCACGGGCAAATTCTTTTCCGCGTGCAAAACGTTTGAAAATCTGCTCAGTCTGTTTCGGTTGATTGAGCGCATCAAGGAACGTTCCAATCTGAATCCCCCCTTCTTCTACACCTTCATCTTCATTCTTTCCAAAAACCTTGGTTTTGGTTTTAAAAGGAGGGTTTCGAAGGAAAACATCGCGTTGTGAGACGAGATGCAACGCTGGGTCCCCCGTTACATCCTTGAGGGCAGGTGCGTCTCCGAGGATTTCCGCAAGTTTGACATCATCAATCTTTTCTGTCAAATCAATGCCGCGTTTTAACTCAGCGAAATGGATGATGTCATCAAGACGGTACTTTAGGGGTGCACTCGAAGAGAGGTTATCGTAGTTAGAGCGATGGAAGCGGATGCGTGGCTTGATGCGAAAGACCGGCGTAAGTCCGTAATCCTTCAGCAACACATACAGCGTGACGGTATAGGAGTCCACGTGAACCTTCTGTGCCAAGATTCCATCCCGCTTTGCATCTTTTTCCACGATTAACCGCTCTTGAACGAGACGGCTATCGTTGCCGAAAATCATCATCCGGTGTTCTTCTCTGTTATCATCAACTAACATAGATTTACCCTCCCCGCACTTAATAAAACGATACCGTCGGGTCTCAGTTTCGCTACGCCGTTTCGGATCGCTGTCGTGCTAAGGCAGCTGCGCCAAGAATAGCGGAATTATCGCCCAGTTTTGCCGGTACAATTTGAACCCCGCTCAGCGTATTGGGCAGCGCGTATTTTTCAGCGGCGGTACGGATATCGTCCAAGAATTTATCGTCCAATGCTTCAACGACACCCCCACCCAACACAATCATCTCCGGATTCAAGAAATTTACAATGGAACCAATGCCAATACCAAGATATTTCGTTACTTTTTTAAAAATTTTGAGGGTCAACTTATCGTTTGCGCGGATCGCTTTCGCCAAAACCCCACTCCGAATCGCACTCAGGTCACCGCCGGTGAGTTCGGAAATTATACTCTTCTTTCCCTTTTTTAGAATAGCCTTTCGGAATTGCTTGGTCATCGCCGTGCGGCTGGCGATTGCTTCCAAACAGCCACGCGTACCGCAGCCACAGCGAGGTCCGCCCGCTTTGACGATGATATGTCCGATTTCACCGGCTGTCTTACTCGCGCCATGGAACAATTCGCCGTTTAGAATGATGCCACCGCCAATACCCGTGCCTACAAAAATCCCAACGACATTCTGAACACCTTGCCCCGCACCAAACACGTGTTCACCGAGCGTTCCGACGTTCACATCATTGTCAACAAAAGTTGGGAAGCCAGTGCGTGTTTCTAACTCTGTCTTCAGTGGAACGTCCCGCCAGCCGAGATTCGGTGCGAAAATGACAACGCCTGTTGCGGGGTCAAGCGGGCCCGGGGCACCAATGCCGATCGCTTGAATTGAATCGGCGGCAACGCCTGATTTGTCAATCGCTTTCTGGACGGAACCTGCGATCCGATCAATCACTTCGGACGCGCCTTTGTCCGCTTTCGTTGGGACTTTGGCCGTGGCTAAGATATTCCCTTCTGCATCAATGACAGCAGACAGAATCTTGGTGCCCCCCATATCCACACCGATAACATTAGAACTCATAATTTTTTAACCCTCCTTGGGGTTCGTTGAGGCGGGTTTGGTACGTAATATGCCCTTGCGTAGATCCGCCCTCTTGGCGCAAGTCTATAGCAGAGACCTGCGGGACAATGTTACGGGCTTGCGTGTTTGGTTTTTCTATGATAGTAAAAATGATAACAATTCCTGTTTGAAACCTGCGGCGGAGAGTTGATCCCACTTTTCCAAAAACGTTTCATAATCCGCTTTGCGGGTTTCCTGCGTCCGAACGATGAGCGTTGCTACACCCGATGGGATATCCACCTGTCCTTTCCGGTTTCCGGATTGAGACGTATAATCCGCTAAGACCTCCAAGACAACATCAGCGTCGTGAATATCACCGAGTATCTCTTGTAAATCAACAATAACGGCGAGAAACTCAGCGTACCGACTGTCAGCAGTCGGTAATCCATAAACTACGCGAAAAAGTTCCATCGTATACCGGAGGCGTTTAATGGAGATTCGCATATTGTGGAGTTCTTCACGCTTCGTCTCGTCTCGAATGAACGGTTCCCACGTATACACCTCTTCAAGCCTTTGTGGGAGAATGATGCGTGCGTTCTCCTGATAACTCCGCTCGGGTGCAACGCCGATGATCTTGTGCGCCTTTGCCATTTCTTAATTATACCTTGCGGTTCAGTGAGGTGGATTGGCAACCTGTAAAAAATTCCAAAAACTCGGTCTCAAAACCGGTTTCTTCGAGTTCTTCAAAGAGCATCAGCATCGGTTCTCGTGCGTCTTTCCGTTTCCGCTGTAGATGCTCAATCACCTCTCGGATGTCCGACCGCTCTCCTTCTGTCAGATTCACCAATTCGTTTTCAAAACGAACGATAAGGACATCCAGATCCCGCACGGCTCCCATGGTTCGGGTTATTGCCTTTACCTTTTTGTAATGTTTTTTGAACGGTCTCTTTGGAAAACAGTCAGCGAAATTGTCCATCGCGGCTCGTAACCGACGCGAGGTGACACGCATATCATGGACAAATCCGATATCAGTTCCCTCTTTGGCACCCTCTTTATAGGACAGCATCTCATGAAAGTAACCCACAATTATCTGTCGAGCACAGACCTCCAACGCTTCGTCAGGTACGATATCTTTGATTTCCGATCCTGTAGCCATTATTCTGATCCTCATCAGAAGAGTAAGTTTTCGCCAATAAAAAATAGGCGAAAATACCAACCATATCAATCGTTATGGAACTATTGGAAACCTTTGGCTATTAAGATCTGGAACGATGCCGGAGTAGATGATCCGTGAGAACAAGTGCTGCCATCGCTTCGACAATAGCGGGGGCTCGCACTAAAACACAGGGATCGTGTCGTCCGCTTGCTTCTAACGTCACCTCACTCCCGTGCATATCAACGGTCTGTTGCGGTTTACCGATTGTCGCTGTCGGTTTGAAAGCGACTTGGAACAGAATATTTTCGCCGTTTGAAATACCGCCTTGTGTGCCGCCGGAATTATTTGTCCGCGTCCGAATGCGCGCCGTTTGGTCGTCCTTTTCCAGATAAAACGGATCGTTATGTTCAGACCCCGTCATCGTAACACCGCCAAAGCCGGAGCCGATTTGGAACCCCATCGTTGCGGGGAGCGACATCATTGCTTTCGCCAAATCCGCTTTGAGTTTATCGAACACCGGTTCGCCGAGTCCGACAGGAACATTACGCGCAACCGATTCGATAATACCCCCCAGGGAGTCGAGATCCCGTCGCGCCTGATCGATGCGTTCCGCCATTTTCGGACCGACAATAGGGTCGGGACACCGGACAGGACTCGCTTCTATCTCTTCAAGTGTCACCATGTCTGCATCGACTTCGGCTTCCAAGGTATGAATCTGTTTGACATAAGCGAGCGTTTCAGTTCCAGACATTTCGCGCAAAACTTGCTTCGCAATTGCTCCCGCCGCGACACGTCCGATGGTTTCCCGTGCACTCGCTCTACCGCCACCTTGCCAGTTTCGGATACCGTACTTCTCTTGATATGTAAAATCGGCATGTGAGGGTCTGTAAAGGTCTTTCAGGTGTTCGTAGGCTGACGGACGCGCGTCTTTATTCCACACCAGCATGGAGATAGGCGTTCCGAGCGTCTTTCCCTCAAAGACACCCGAAAGTATCTCAACGACATCGCTCTCCTGACGCGGTGTCGTGAGTCGACTTTGCCCCGGTCTCCGCCGATCCAGTTCAAATTGTATTGTGGATATATCCAGGTCGATCTGCGGTGGACACCCGTCAACGACAACGCCGACAGCTCCGCCGTGGGATTCGCCCCAGGTTGTAATCCGAAAAAGATGACCGAATGTATTCATTTATTTTTACAGGCACGCTTTGAAAGTGTGTCCCTTACCTTTAGAATTGTATATTTTGAGCATGTTATGGTATACTATATCAGATTCTGCCGTAAAAAGCAAGCAATTTAAAGGATTCTATGGTATCAATTTTTAAACGTTACATTGCGCTACTCCTGATTTTCATTGGCATTGTGTTTTTATGGAATACCCTGTTTGTGTATCCCCTCAAAATCTTTGTCGTCTTTATGCATGAAGTGAGCCACGGACTCGCGGCGGTCGCAACCGGAGGTCGCATTGTAGAGATTCAGATTAACCCGCAGCAGGGCGGGCACGCCCTGACACAAGGCGGCTCGCGGTTCTTGACGTTGACCGCGGGGTATCTTGGCAGTCTGCTGTGGGGTGGACTCATCTTACTCTTGGCAGCGAGAACTAACTTCGATAAAGTGATTAGTATCCTTATCGGCATCGGTATGGTGGCTATCTCCATCGGCTACGGGGAGAGCACGTTTACGTATCTGTTCGGCATCGGTTTTGGCATCGCGCTGGTTGCCATCGGTTTCTATCTCCCAGAAGCGTTCAACGATTGGGTTCTCCGTATTATCGGTGTGACGAGCTGTCTCTACGCGATTCTTGACATTAAAAGCGATGTTCTGGACAGATCGAACCTCCGTTCGGATGCCCGAATGCTCTCGGAGATCACAGGTATTCCAACTGAGGTTTGGGGGGTCCTGTGGATTCTCATTGCAATCGCACTTACGCTATGGTTTCTGTATCTGGCAGGCAAAACGCCAGTTGCCCAAGCAGAAATATCTGCGGCGGAAGACCTCTGATTTTGCAACACGCTATTAACCAAATGGACTAAATTGTCCCGACGATATTCCACGAAAGTGGAGAAACCACACGCCGAGACCCAATAGAAAAAGTGGCACGCAGATAAGCACGATGAGAATGAAAAATCCCCATATCCACGACCTCTTAGATTTGGCAACCGTTGCCAAGCGTGCAAGCAGCACACCCCCACAGATCATAATTATAACAACGAGACTAAATATTATCACCATTACCATCTCTGGTTATCTCCTTCATCTGCTTTAGGTTATGAGAGGTTTCTTCACAATTGGAATACCGCAAGGACAACGGACGCAGCAGCCCGGATTCAATCGTTAAAACATCAAACAGTCCTATTACGCTACGCGCAACGCTGATCGGTATCCTTCTCATCCCCTTTAATAGCTACTGGGTTCTACATCTCAGTTACATCTGGGATTCCAACCGACCTACGAGTTTGGCATTACTCTTTAATGTTCTATTTACGTTGCTTGTTCTTATCGGATTCAGCGCGGTCCTGCGGCGTTTACGCCCCACACTGGCGTTTACACAGAGTGAATTGTTAACCATCTATGCGATGCTGTGCCAAGCCTCCGTTTTCGCAGGTCGCGATATGCTACAAGTCCTAGTCCCGTTGATGGGTAACGGTTTCTGGTACGCAACAACCGAAAACGAATGGGCATACCTCTTCCATCAACACCTCCCCGAATGGCTCGTCGTCGGAAAACAAGAGGTCCTGCAGGGGTTCTACAAAGGCGAATCCACATTCTATCTTCAGACACACATAGAGGCATGGCTGCTACCAACACTGATATGGGTGGGGTTCTGCCTGGTCATCGGGGTGACAATGCTCTGCCTCAACGTGCTTTTGCGCAAGCAGTGGCAGGAACATGAACGACTCACCTATCCGATCGCACAACTGCCTTACGAAATCACACGTGCAGCTTCAAACGTAGGAAACTCGCTGCGAATGACATCTCATCTATTTTTTAATAAACGGATGATGGTTGTTGGCTTATGCATCGCTGCGCTCCTGAACCTCCTCTATAGTTTACACCAAATCGATCCTGCTTTCCCTACAATTCCGTTGTATCGCGGCTTCCGCCTCCCCGATAAGCCGTGGAGCGCGATGAACAACCCGGGTTTCCGTATCAGTTTTTTCCCGTTTGCGATTGGCGTAGGTTTCCTGATTCCACTGGATTTAGGGTTTTCTTGCTGGTTCTTCCATCTGTTTTGGCACTTCCAACGGATCGTCGGTGAGATGTTCGGTTGGCGAAGTGCCATCGGATTTCCGAGGGAAATGGCGCAAATCCGAGGTGTATGGATAGCCCTCTTCCTCTGGACATTATGGATGGGACGCGCCCATGTTAAGGTAGTGCTGCAAACTATTGTAGGTTGGGTTGAACGCAGTGAAACCCAACGTTACACAGGCAGGACCAGTGACGAAGGTGAGGCGTTACGCTACAGGACAGCCGGTATCGGCGTGCTTGTCGGATTTATTTTGATTATGGGATTCTGTCTCAAGGCGGGGATGTCGCTCTGGTTTGCGGGTCTATTTTTCGTCCTCTATTTTGCAATGTCTATAACGATCACCCGCATTCGTGCCGAATTGGGACCGCCGGCACACGACCTTTACAACGCCGGCCCAGACTTGCTCCTGACAGATGCCCTCGGTACACGGCGCATCGGGAATCGGAATCTCTCGGTGATGTCGCTCTTTTTCTGGCTGAATCATCTATCCTATCGCGCACACCCGATGCCGCACCAACTGGAGGGCTTGAAACTCGCACATCAAACCCGTTTCAACCCGACCCAGCTGCTGTGGGTATTGGCAATCGCGATTTTTGTAGGTGCGCTCTCCGCCGCATGGGGACACCTGCATCTCTCCTACGAAGTCGGCTTAGAACAAGCACGTTCGTGGTATGCCCGCGCCGCTTTCAACAGGCTGGCGGGATGGCTCTACAATCCGAGCGAAACGAGCATCAGCGGCATGCTTTATACCACGGGTGGATTCGCTTTCGCCGTCAGTCTTTTGCTCCTGCGATGGCGATTCGTTCAGTGGCCCCTACACCCCGTCGGCTACGTGGTTTCAAGTTGGTGGACTTTCACAGGACTCTGGTTTCCGCTCCTCATCAGCTGGATTGTGAAACGGATCCTGCTTTCAACAGGCGGTGTTCGCTTATATAGACGTTCTATTCCGTTTTTCATCGGCTTGGTTATCGGGGACGTGATCGTTGCATCCATCATTAGCATTCTGGGATTGATTTTCGATTTTCGCGTCGTCTATCTGAGTTGGTAACATCTCTCGCTAAGTGCGTACGAAAATTTCCTTGACTTCTGAAATATATTGGTGTTACACTTTTCCTACTGAATTGAAAGGGTGAATTTTTAACATACTTCAAAAACATATCGTCTGTAGGAGCGCGTCCTATGAAAGGGCACCATATTGTTTGTATCCTCGCTGTGATAGGTGCGATAGTCTTGGCAATAGATAAGGTTCTATCGGCAAATATTATCGACGCAGTCGCAATCTTCGTCCTATTATCTGTTCCAGCTCTTTCAACCCTTTTTAAAGGCAAATTACCCTCTCAATTGTACCAACGACGCATACCGACTTCTTGGGTAGTTGTTGTTATAGTTGGCGTTTTATTGTTTTTCTCTACTGTTCTCGACTATTTTCGCTAAAGCTACAAACCTCTCTCGATTTATATCCAATGGACGCAACAGATTTATCACTCAATGTGAATATCGGCGGAATCCAGATGCGAAATCCTGTCATGACGGCATCTGGCACATTCGGCTACGGTAGTGAATACGTTAACTTTGTGGATCTGAACCAGCTCGGTGCGGTGGTCGTTAAAGGCGTTACGAGTGTGCCGTGGCCCGGCAACCCGATGCAACGCATCATGGAAACCCCGTCCGGCATGCTGAATGCGATCGGACTCCAAAACGTCGGCGTAGATGGCTTCATTTCGGAGAAACTCCCCTATCTGCGTGATTTTGATGTGCCGGTGATTGTTAACGTCTGTGGCAAAACGGTTGAAGAATACCTCATCGTAACTGAAAAACTGAACAGTGCGGATGGTGTTGCGGGTATAGAACTGAATATCTCCTGTCCGAACTTAGATTGTGGTGGTATGAGTTTCGGTGTCGATGCGACATTGGCACACGAACTCGTCACAGAAGTCCGAGCGAAGACCCACCTACCGATATTGGTCAAACTCTCCCCAAACGTCACAGATATTACGCTGATTGCTCGCGCTGTTGAGGATGCCGGTGCGAACGCGCTCTCTGCGATCAACACGCTCCTCGGCATGGCGATTAACGCGGAAACCCGGAAACCGGAACTCGCAAACGTGACAGGTGGACTCTCAGGTCCCGCGATAAAGCCGGTGGCATTAAGATTGGTGTGGGAGGTTTATAAGAGCGTCTCTATTCCGATCGTTGGAATGGGGGGCATCATGACGGCAACAGACGCTGTGGAATTCTTCATCGCTGGGTCATCCGCCGTGGCGGTCGGGACAGCCAACTTCGTCAATCCACAGGCATCGATGGAGGTTGTGAAAGGTCTTCACGCCTACCTCAAAGAAGCAGATATAGGGTCAATTAAGGAATTGGTTGGTAGTTTGCAAGTCGATCCGCCAACAATTGCCTGAGTCAGGACTTACAGGATAAGAGAGATCGTGACAGACGTATTGGAGTATTTTGCTTGGTGTTTTCACCTTCCTATACCAATTGAAAACCGCGATACTGATCTTCTAAGATCAAAAACCAAGCCTGTAATGAAATGGAAGGCGGATATACGAATTGGCACATCAAATGTCAAACCCGCCTGACCGAACCGCAAGGAAAATTAAAAAAGGAAAATGAGGCATCTGGTAACACTCGACGATTTGTCGAATTTTGAGATTGAACAAATCTTTCGACTCGCCGCAGGCATGCAGTCGCAACTGGAGACATGGGCAGGCATCTGCCGAAGTAAACTGCTGGCAACGCTTTTCTATGAACCGAGTACGCGGACCCGGCTTTCGTTTGAAAGTGCGATGGAACGGCTTAACGGTGGCACCCTCGGCTTCGCCGATCCACAAGCAACTTCCGCTACCAAAGGAGAGACACTTGCCGATACCGCACGGATGGTAACAAACTACGCCGATCTCATTGTCGTTCGGCACAATTGGGCAGGTGCAGCGCGCGTCATTGCCCAGCACGCACACATCCCAGTCATCAACGGCGGTGATGGAAGTCATACACACCCAACACAGGCACTTGCGGACCTGTATACCATTATACAGCGAAAATCACAGATAGAGGGATTAACTGTCGGTATTTGTGGGGATCTTCAGTTCGGACGAGCGGCACACTCTTTTGCCCTTTCAGTGGCGCGATTTGGTGGGAATCTGGTTCATATTGCGCCGAAATCCTTACAAATGCCACCGTGGGTGCTCGCCCAACTGGAACAGTGCCATAGGCAGATACCACTTGAGGTAGAAAGCATTACAGAGGTGATTGATAGGCTGGATGTCATCTACGTCAACAGACTTCAGGAGGAACGGCTCCCGCCGAATATGGACGCGGCTGACGTCCGGGGTAGCTACCTGTTGAACGCAGCTGTTATGAAGCATGCCAAACCCGATGCAATGATTATGCATCCACTTCCCCGTGTCAATGAACTCGCCTATGAGTTAGATGACGATCCGCGTGCGGCGTATTTCGAGCAATCCGCGAACGCAGTACCGGTGCGGATGGCATTGATTGCCAGCCTGATGGGACTCGAACAACTCATCTTAACACAACCGCCAGAACGAGACATCGCTCCTGCTACACGGACGTGTGAAAACACAAACTGCGTTACGAATCACGAGACATATCTAACACCTGAACGTGAAACGTTTAAGGGGGATGTCCAATTGCACGCCTGTGCGTATTGCGGAAATTTACTTTCATAAGGCGGTTCTTATTTCTCTTCGACAGAAGGCCCATCAAACCCATCCAGTTTTTCGAGGATCGCCATGCCGGTTTTGTCCCAGAAAAGGTCGCCGGGACCAACGGCGTGCCATTCTCCATCTACAAAAGTCATGAGAACGCCTTTTTTTTCTTTTGCCGAGAAGATGCTCCGAAAAAACCTATTTTCGGGTCCCCAGTTCGTATAGGTCAGAGGTTCTTCGGTATGCCATACCCACGTCTCTTCTGCTTCGGCATTGCTGAGTCCTATCCAATAGAGGTAATTTCCAAAGAAAGCAGATAGCCATCTCTGCTCGGCTTCGTCGTTAATAGCGACGAGAGACGCGCCTTCGGTGGCGGCTCGGTCTCGTGCTTCCTGAAGACTTCTGCACCGAATTTTTGCATAAGCGTGTCCATTTTCAGGATTCACAACCCATGCCGTCTTATTGTCTGGCAGCCGCAGCGGTCGAACCGGGACACGCGGCTTCGGCGTAGCAGATTTTGTGGGGATAGGCGGTCGGGCCAACTTGACGGACTCTGGAGAAGTTTCCGCGTTAGGTGTTACTTGACTGTCAAGCGTCAAGACCAAGTCATCATAACGTGCCCCCGGTTCCATCAGGAACTCCTCCGACTTTGCGGAGAGTCCCTCATACCTAACGAACACCGTATAAAACGCCGGATCATTATGCCTATGGATATAATGCATAAAGTATCCCTCGGCATCCGTAGTAGCCCCTCCACTGGAATGTCCCTCGCCGCGCCCGTCTGCGTCCTCACTTTTGATTTCTCTGGAAATGGAGGCGTTGGCTAAAGGGGTTCCATCTTTAAAAACGACTCTCGCTCGAATCCGCATCCGGGGTCGCACCGTAACCTCGACATTTTCAACATCACCCCCGGGCTGCAGTCCGAACGTGACACTTCCGAAAGGCACATGCCTGTCCAGATACAGCGTCATACCTCCGATTTTGGTGGAAACAATTTCATCATCACCTTGAAAGTTGAATTGCTGCGGGGGTATCAGAAATTGCAACGGTCCAGGCTTAATTTCGGTAAACGTGAATGCCCCGTTTTCATCCGTCTTTTCGGTTAGAAAACCCGGGTGCGGAGGTCCCATCGGTCTATGCATGCTTCCGCTGTCCTCTATTACAACGGGTGATAGGGCAATCGTGAAGTCAGCAATCGGTTCATCCGCCATATCAAGGACACGTCCCGAAAGCGATCCCATATCTTCCTGCGCGATACACGGGACTACTGCGATGAACCAGAATCCTGCAATTCCGACGAGGCATACAAAACGTGTGAAATCCAGGCGACTCATATTCAATTCTCCTTTGGAGTCCAGCTAATTGTCCGCAGCGGGTATTTTGACAGGCGTTGCTGCTTTTTCAAGAATCGCCTTTGTGATACGGCGGGTTCGCGGATTTCTTGCTTCAACCGCCTGCCATTGACCGCTAAATGCAACGATGACGTAATCTTTCATCTTGGTGTTACCGCCTTCTACACTATACCGATCCCAATTGGTATACGTAACAGGTTCGCCGCTGTCCCACATCCACCGTCCCTCCTCGGCGACATCGTTGAGTCCAATCCAAAACTGTTTTCTTCCGAAGATTTTCTGTATCCAGTCGGCTTCCGAGGCATCGTTAATCGCGACAAGATACGCATTCTCCCCAGTCGCTTGTGCGATTGCGTCCGTGATCCCGTGAGTATCAATTTGTTTATAAGCGTGTCGATTCGCGGGATTCACCACCCATACTGCTTGTGGATTGAGGAACTTCGCCAATGCGGCACCCATTTCTATGGGATCCGGCATGCGTTGCGTTAGCGGGCTCAGATTGCCGTTGAGCGTCAAAAGCAGATGCACTTGCGGTTGTCCCTCATAGAGCATGAACGGAACGGATTTTGCGACGAGTCCATCATATTCAACCCCGAGCACATAGAATCCCAAATCGTCTTCTTCATCGAGGTCTTCCACAAAATATCCGTCTGCATCGGTATCCGCTGCACCGCTTGAACTCCCGCTGCGACTTCCATCAAGGTTTTTATATTGCAGGATCCTATAAATCGAAGCATTCGCAAGTGAGGTTCCGTCAGCAAAAACGACCCGTGCGCGAATCTGCGGTTTCGTCTCCAACTTCACTGTAATGACAACGTTTCCAATTTCGGTTCCTGGTTCCAGTGAAAACCTAATTTTACCAAAATGTGGGTGACGGATCGGATAAAGGCTCAGTTTCCCGATTTCAATAGAAAGCACCTCCATCTCGTTGTCTCTATCACCTACGATCAAGGTAACCGATTCCTGTCCAATGTTTGTGAGAGAAAAACGTCCCTCTGCATCGGTCCATGTTTGCTGTAAGGGCAAGAATCCAATTTGCGGTGGCCCGCCCATCTCACCGTGGGGTAGGACGACGACGGAAATATTCGAAACGTGGCTCCCAAGTTCGTCAACGACGCGTCCGGAAATCCGCGCCCCTTGCTGTGCTACGATAGGTGATGATATCAGAAGGGAAAGTGTCGTTATTGAGAAAAGTAATCCAAGATTTTGTCTGAAACTGTGAAGTTTCACGGTAAATTCTCCTTTTGCAATAATAATGAATCGGAACAGCAGATTCGCTAATATAAAGGCTTATTTACACAGTCCCTGGATGTGAATGCGAAAAGTTATTCCATTTTCGCCGAAGGGTTCACGGTTCTCGCTTTCGAATGATCAACGCATCTCCCTTTAATCGCGCCGTATGCTCACCTTCAATGAACGCCTTCCAGCGATCGACATCGGCAATCTCATCAGGGATATGCAAGGTATTCGCCTCTCCAAAGGCGATATCAAAGTCCAATGGGGGCGGTGTCTCGGGTTTTACCTTCTTCTCCGGGGGTTGCCAGAGTGGACGCTGTGTTCCATCTTCTACCTGCCCGTTGATAGGCGAATACATAATGTAGTCCTTATAGATCCGCTCCCGCAGTGCCTCAGCGACTTCAGGTTCAGCATGCACCAGTGCAAGTGCCTTCGGAGCAGCCTGGCGGATCATATTCATAAGTTGTTGTTGGTCGGAATGTGCCGATAAACCGAAACGATCGATCCGACACTTGACTTCCACCGTTTTATCCGCGAGCTGGAGTTCATCGCCGGATTTCAATTCCTGTAGTCTACGTCCAGGGGATTCCGCGTCTTGGTAGCCAGAGAGGAATATGGCGTTTTTTTCGTTACCTGCCAGTCCTGTCGCATAAAACACAGACGCACCCCCCGTTAGCATCCCAGATGAGGCAATAATACACTTCGGTCTTCCATCATTGAGAAGTTTTTCACGTTCACCCGGTTTCGCTTTTCGGACCGAGGCGGTATGGAAAATCGGCTGCCGGGAGTTGAGAATGTAATTGTGAAGTTTCGTACCCAGATGCGGCGGGAGCGACTCATAAATCGAGCAGATCACATTCACTAACCCGTCGGTGATGACGGGGAACTTCGGGATCGTTTTCGCCTCTTGCATCTTCTTGAGGATCAAAATGATCTCTTGGGCGCGTCCGAGCGCGAAAGATGGGATCAGCACCGAACCGCCCCCTTCAATGACTTCTGCAACCGATGTTGCCAACCGTTTCTCTTCTTCACTGCGGGACGGATGATTAGAGGCACCGTACGTCGCCTCACACCACATCAGATCCGGTTTAAAAAAACTAATATCCTTGATGCCGTCGATGGTGTTCTGGTTAAATGCCGAGACATCTCCAGAATAAAGCAGCTTGCCTTCGGGGGTCTCTAAGAGGATAGAGACGGCACCCAAGACGTGTCCGGAAGCGTGAAACTGATACCGGAAATCATCCCAGAGCGGATGCCAGATCCCCATTTCAACCGTTTCCATCTTCCAGAGGACAGTATCGACGGCTTCTTGGTTAAAGAGTTTCTCCGCACCGAATTCCTGCACCCGCACGGCATCGCTTAACATCACTCCGGAGAGCCGTTGGGTGGGTAAGGTGGTATAGATCGGCGTTTGTGGGAACAGCTGATGGACCAACGGCAGGGCACCGATGTGATCGGCATGGGCATGAGAGATAAAGATCGCATCGAGCGTCGATGTCATCTCTCTGAGGGTCTTGAAGTCTGGCAGGGCGGCTTCACCGGACGCGTTGACCCGAATCCCCGCATCGATGAGGATGTTCCGATCAGCAACGGATACTAACAAACACGATGCCCCGACTTCGCCTGCGCCGCCTAAAAATACATATTTCAATAGAAACACTTCCTTATCGCTGGTTCCGTCTATCGTGGCGTCGGAACCGTCTGAAACGTGAAAAGACACCCTACTTCCCTATCGTAGACACTAATCCATCTTTTTCGAGGATCGCCATCTTTGTCATACGCCAGATAACACTTTCAGGACTCACCGCATACCACTTTCCATCAGGGAGGGTCATAACGACATAGTCCCTTTCACTGGCATCTAAAGACTCAGCAAAGAAATCGTTGGTTACCCAGTTTGCATAGGTGATAGGATCATCGTTGTCCCATTGCCACCACTCTTTTGTCCGTTTAGAAAGCGCGCCTGTCGCGGGGACGCGTTTGAGTCCTATCCAATAGAATTTATGACCGAAAACTGCCTCTAACCACGCCTGCTCTTTTTCGTTATTAATCACAACGAGATGTGCTTTCTCCTCAATGGCTTGGGCAACGGCATCGTCGCGAGTTTCGCAGTGAACCCTTTTATAGGCGTGCCCATTTTCGGGATTGACGACCCACACGTCATAAGAAGACGCTGGTATCGACGGTAGTTCTGGTGTAGGCGGAGATAGTTCAGGCTCGTCTGTTTCCGTTTTTTGAGTGGGACGTTTGGGCGGAATCGGTTCGCTGTCAAAGGTTAATGTCAGTCCGTCGGATCGGTCCCCCGGATCAAGACGAATCGGGTCAGCCTCCACAGAAAGATTTTGATATTCAAAAGAAAACGTGTAGAATGCAGCATCATTTTTTTCATCTATATAGCGGGTAAAGTATCCGTCAGCGTCTACCCACACGTCACCACCGCCGCTGCTGGAACCAGCATTATCCACATTACGAGAGCGAGTGTAGAGCCCGATGCGTGTATTGACAAGTGGCGTTCCGTCCTTGAAAAGGATACGTCCGCGAATTCGCATCCGCGGCTGCACCGTGACCTCTACGTTCTTTATAAGCGCGCCGGGTTTGAGACCGAACGCGATTTCATCATAATCATAGCGCGGGTATAAGGTTATCCCTCGGATACGGAGGGACAAAATTTCAACGTCTGGTTCAAAGTCCTCTGGATCCATACCGAAGTTACTGGAAACGAACGCATCTATATCGTTTTGTGTAAGTTCCGTCCAATCTTTCGACGTGAACTCGTCTACAATGTTTTCAAAGTCCTTGGGTAGGCGTGTATCTATGTCATAAGGAAGTGCACCGATGTATACCGGACCTGAGGGGACACCTGTTATAGAAAACTGACCTTCTCGGTCTGTGCGCGCCCGACGCAACTGCGCGTGTTCATTCGGTAAAAACACCGGCGACATGTTTCCATCGCCATCATCATCAAGGGGTGCAATAAATATCGGCAACTCGGCAACCGGCTTCCCATCCAGATCAACAACGCGCCCGGTAACAGTCCCCGTATCTTCCTGAGCAACACCCACCGAAACAAAACTGATGAGAAGCGTAGCCACCATCATTCGACAGATTAGAATTTTTCTTTTCGAATTTGTATATTTCATCGTTTTCTCTCCATGAAACATCCCTTGTGAACGCACAATGCTCACTTCTGCACAGGAGGTTTTTCCTTCTCAAAAAGCACCGTCTGAATAAAACGCCATCGGATGTCTCCAGGACCTATATCTATCCATTTATCACCCATCATAATGACGTAATCTTCATCACCGTTGTCAGTATCCTGCGGTTCATACTGTGCCCAATTGGTATATGTGACGGGTTCCCCAGTGTGCCACTGCCATTGTCCCTCTGCTTCAACATCGTTGAGTCCAATCAAAGTTCGCATTGGGGAAAAGGCTTGCTCCAACCATTGCTGCTCTGTTGCATCGTTAATCGCGACCAGATGCGCGTCTTCTTTCGCTGCTTGAGCGATAGCATCCTCTACGCCGCTAAAACGGATCTTTTTGTAGGCATGCCCATTTTCGGGATTGACGATCCATACGCCTGTTGCGTCAAGCCCACCATGGAAACGAGGGACAGCGTCCCCGGGCATATTAGGGATTAGCGGGGTCTCGAACGTAAAGACCGCCTCATGCCTTAGATCTCCAGGTTTAACCACAATTGGATCCAATTGTGCGCTTCCGGCCCCACATGTGACAGACATGAAGTAAAACATAGGTCCATCCACATACGGGGGAATGTACTGCACGAAATTCCCTTCGGCATCCGTTTCTGTGCCCCATGACGTTCTACCATCGTATTCCCCATCTAAACTGAGTTGCTTTACCCTGAACTTGACCCGTTGTGCATTGACGAGTGGGCTTCCGTCCATCTTCAGCACTGTCCCTCGGAGTTGTAGAAACCGCTGCACCGTGACTTCAACATCCTCAATGGACTTTCCCGGTTCCACAGAAAACACGATGCCGCGTCCCCACGGTTCTTCAGGTGCATAGAGAAACATGTCGCCGATTTGAACCTTTAAGATATGTGCCTCTGGCTTATGATACGGAAATAATGCTAATAACACGGGACCGACAATGGCATCGGTAATGGTGAAACGCCCCTCTGCATCGGTTTCCGTTTGGAACGCCGTCGGATCGTCTGGCCACTCAAACGCATTCACTTCAATTGGAAACCACGCGCCATGACCGTCCTCAACGGGAACGAGGACCACCGTAAGCCCAGCAATCGGATGCCCTGCTCTATCAACAACGCGACCGGAAAATGTCGTAGCAGCACTCTGGAGAGACAGGGAAAACAGCAGCATGATACTGACGATAAAAATTGCAAGGGAAGAGATATAAGAATGGTTCATTGTGCAAGTCTCCTTTTTTAAATTTGAAGTGTTTTGCTCAAAAAGGTTATTGTGCAAAAAACACACGGAAAATGACTTTAACCGTGCTGCACCGAACCAACGTATTGCAAAAATAATAACACGTCTGAGGGTTTGCGTCAATCTTGCGCATATTTAAATCTTCATACAGATTCTGCTACAAAAGTGGCAAGTTTCGTGCCAATTCAGAAAATAAACGCATATTTTGTCCGTAAACCGTTAAAACTTCAAGCATCTATTTGATGAATGATCCGTCCGAAATACACGGCCCCCTAAGCTTGTCAAAGTGATCGGAAACGTTTCTGTGCCCCTTAAAATAGAATATTCTCGCTGAGAAAATGGAATACATTTGTAGGATACTGCTTATCGTCGGTACGCAAAAATTGTAGCTTCACATGCAAAAATTGCTTAAGGAGTCGCAAAAATTGCGTCAATCGGGTTCCATAGTTCTTGCGCGCATTATCTTACGGAATTTTGCAATTGTTGACAAAATTCAGGGAAAATGGTAAGGTAACATCAAAACCCACAAAGCAATCCGTTTCAAGTAGTGAGATGCTGCCGGCAAGCACCTATTAACTTTCAAGGCATCCGTAAAATAGAAAATCGTAGCTCGTAATGAAATTAGGTTCTCCTTAAATGGCATAATTTGTCTTAGCTTTACATTTGGAGAGCGGATTCAAGAAAGGAACGCTAACGTCCAAACCCGCGTCATTTAACCGCAAGGAATAATTAAAAAATGAAGATAACAAAATTGGAAACGTTTCTGGTGCAACCGCGCTGGCTCTTTCTGAAAATCCATACGGATGAGGGGTTAGTCGGACTCGGCGAGCCTATTCTGGAAGGACGTGCGAAAACGTGTGCGCAAGCCGTCGACGAACTCGCACCCTACCTCATCGGTCAAGATCCGAGACGCGTTGTCCACCACTGGCAAGCGATGTATCGCCACGCATTCTATCGCGGGGGTCCCATCCTGACGAGTGCCTTGAGCGGTGTAGAGCAGGCACTCTGGGATCTCGCGGGGAAATCGCTGGGGGTCCCTGTCTATCAACTCTTCGGTGGACCGACACGCGACCGTATTAGACTCTATAAAGGTGGGGGTGACCCAGACGGAATCAAAGAGTGGATTGATCAAGGGTTCACTGCATTCAAAACAGGTCCCGCAGGCGGCAGACCCGCACGTATTATCGAAAACAAAGCCTTTATCGACAGAGCCGTGGATCACTTCGCAGCGTTGCGCGAAGCCGCAGGTACAGAAGTTGACCTCGCGATTGACTTCCACGGTGCGGTCAGCCCGCAAACCGCAAAAGTTCTGATTAAAGCGTTGGAACCCTACCAACCGATGTTCATTGAAGAGCCGATTCAGTGCCAAAATGTGGACACCCTCGCTGAAATCGCGCGGAGTACCCACATTCCGATTGCGACAGGAGAGCGTGTGTTCACAAAGTGGGGGTTCCGTGAAATCTTAGAGAAACAGGCAGCGTCTATTCTCCAACCCGACCTCTGCCACGCTGGAGGTATCAACGAAGTGCGTATCATCGCGGGTATGGCGGAAGCCTACTACGGGGGTATTGCACCGCACAATCCGCTCGGTCCCATCTCTTTAGCGGCGTGTATTCAGTTGGATGCTTCCATCCCGAACTTCTTGATGCAGGAGCATACGACACTCGGTGAAGGGTATCTCAAGAACCCCTTCGTCTTCAAAGATGGATTTGTTGAATTGCCCACGGGTCCTGGACTCGGCATCGAACTCGATGAAGATGCCCTTGAAGATAAGATCGACCACGATTGGCAGAATCCGGTGACATACCATCCGGATGACGGCTCTGTTGTTGATTGGTGAAATAGTAGGCACGCGCCGATGTACCACAAACCCGATGGAAAAGAGTGGCTCAAATCTTTAAAACCGTCCAGATCCTTATTTCAGTCGCGGGTTAACCAGGCACCACCGCGTAATGAAATGGAGCGGTGCCCAGGAGGCCATAGTTAGAAAAATATGAAATTTATTATGTTTACGAAACATCTGGAAGGCTTAGAAATTCCAGAGATTATCACCGCGCTGCAATCGGTCGGCGTGAGCGGCGCCGATCTGTGTGTTCGTCCGGGTTATCCCGTGAACCCAGAAAACGCGACGGAAGCATTACCTGCCGCCGCAAAGCAGTTCGCCGCTGCAGGCTTATCCATCCCACTCGTCACAACACCGGGTGATTTCCTCGACCCAGCACAGGAAGAGACGCGTCGTGTCTACGCTGCTGCAGGTGAAGCAGGCGTTGAAAACATCAAACTCGGATACTGGCACTGGAAACCCGCAGAGGATGGCGGATACTGGGCACAGGTCGATTTCATCCGCAAGCAATTGGACGGGTTTGCAAAACTCTCGGCGCAATATGGACCGCGAACATGCATCCATAACCATTCCGGGACCTCTATGGGACTGAACTCGTGTGCGGTGATGAACCTCGTAAAAGGTTTCGACGCGCAGCACGTCGGCGTTTTTTCAGATACAGGGCATCTGTCCATCGTCGGGGAACCGATCGACATGGCGCTGGATATTGTCAGCTCGCACCTCGCAGTTATTGCCTTCAAGGACCTTGCGCGTTCACCCGGCATGCGCGGCGGCAGCGTCGTCCGAATGGGAAAAGGCTTTGTCGATTGGGAAACGGCAGTCAATACGCTACAAACAATAGAATTTTCAGGTCCTGTGAGTTTCCATAGCGAATACAGTGGAGAGCCTGTGGACACCGTTATTGACCTTGCGCGTATAGATGTCCGTTTCATTAGAGATTTGATGAATCAATCCGGTTCGTAGTAGGGCAATTCTGCGGCGTACTCGCTCAAATGCGACGTGCATTATTGCCCGTCCAAGGAAAAACAGAATGGCACAATTTCAATTAGGTTTAAACACCAGCACAATCCGTCCCGCCGGATTAATGGATAAGATTCAGATCGCTGCCGAAACCGGCTATTCAGCGATCGAGTTATGGAATGACGATTTAACCGCTTACGAGGAACAGGGCGGTTCGCTTACGGATGTTAAAAAAGCACTCGACGATCACGGACTTTCGGTGCCTACCGTTATCGCCTTGCACGGTTGGCTTAACACAACAGGCTCCGAACATCAGGAGGCGATTGAAGAAGCGAAACGGCGCATGGCGCAAGCCGCCGCTGTCGGATCGACCTATATCGTCTCAAGTCCACCCCGTGAAGTGGCAGATCTCCAGTTAGGTGGCGAGAATTATCGAGAACTGCTTGAACTCGGACGCGAATTCGGGGTTAAACCCACCATGGAATTTCTCGGCTTCGTCGATGGTGTCAATCAAGTGAAGCATGCGTGGGAAGTGATGGAAGTGGCAGATCATCCGGATAGCACGATTGTTCTCGATCCTTTCCATATCTACCGTGGCGGTGGCGAAATAGACGACATGCGAGGTATCCCCGGCAATAAAATCGCTGTTTTTCATTTCAATGACGCGCCTGCGGAACCTGCGCGTGCGGAACAAACAGATGCTGATAGGGTTTACCCTGGCGACGGTATCCTTGACCTCAGAGAAATGATCTCTATTCTGAAAGACGCAGATTATACAGGGATCATCTCACTGGAATTGTTCAATCCGAGTTATTGGGAACAAAACCCCGCAGAAGTCGCTCGGATTGGTTTGGAAAAGATGCAGACTGTCGTGGAAAGTTAGATTAAGTTTGGATTTTTCTGTTGCTTTTCTGGCAGTATATGCTATAATTGTATAGCAAGGAAAAACTTTTTGAACGCTGCACATAAGTGCAGCGTGATGTATATTAGGAAACGAAATTATGACCTATGTTGACGGATTATTGTCATCGCTGACGCGCGTTAGAAAAGCACGTTCGCTACGCGCTTCTTCATGGGACACAACAGGCAGAAATAACGACGCATGGAATATTGAACCCGGCGAAACCTGTGTTATCGCAGATATTCAAGGACCCGGCTGTATCAATCACATCTGGATGACGCAGCCAAATGGGTATCGAAACGTACTGATCCGGATGTTTTGGGACGATGAGGAGCATCCGAGTGTCTTATGTCCGTTAGGGGACTTCTTTGGACTCGGCAACGAAATCGTTAATTCCTACGATTCTATTCCGTTCTCTACCTCTACACACCAAAATAACACGTTCAATACAGGATGCGCGCTTAACTGCTACTTGCAAATGCCCTTTAACCGCAGTGCACGGATCGAACTCGTCAACGAAGGTGATACAACCCACCGCCAATACTTCTATATCGACTATGAGCAGTACCCTGAGCCGCTCGATGATGATATTGCCTATTTCCATGCCCAATTCCATCGTGAAAACCCGTGTGACGGGTGGGGACATGAAATTACTGTGAACACCCCCGAAGCCAATATTATCAACGCAGAACGGCTCGCGTGGGACACCAATTATCTGATTCTATCCGCCGAAGGCAGAGGACACTACATCGGTTGCAACCTGTCAATCACCAACTTTCAAGGCACGTGGTGGGGTGAAGGTGATGATATGATCTGGGTCGACGGCTATAAGTGGCCCCCAGATCTGCACGGCACGGGTTCAGAGGACTACCTCAATCAAGCTTGGGGCATGCAACAGAACGCTTTTGCACACAACGGTTCTTCTATCCACGAAAACAACACCGATGGCTACCAGACCTCTTACGTCTATCACATTGAAAACCCGATCCGCTTTGAGAAAGAGATCCGGGTTACGATAGAGCACGGACACGGGAACCATCTTAGCAATGAGACCTCCTCTGTGGCATACTGGTATCAAATTGAACCGCATACACCGTTTGGTGTGCTACCTGTAGCGCAACGCAAGCCTGTGCTGAAGGACGCATCTGGAGCATGGCAGATTGAAGCATCCGCCCAGACCCCCTCGGTGGAACTCGTGCTCAATGACGAGATGAAGCAGATGAAAGAGAAATGGAGTGAGAAAAAATAGATGCTTGCCAGTTTTCAACAATTTTTAGCCGCTTGTATCGGAAATACGGAGGAAGAGACCGACCCATCAGTTCCCGATGCACGGCAGAGTGACGAACACCAAACGGAATTGGAATCCGCAGCTGACGATAATTCCATAAACGATGCCGAACCTGAAGCATCAGATGCCGCCGATACCCCGGTTCCTGAACCCTCGGAAATCGAAAACGCTGACGCGCCGTCCGAGTCGGAGGAGGTCCCTTCTCCAGATGATGTGGCCCCTGTCGCTATAGAAGATGATGACAGCCCTGAAACACAACCCGACAGCGAGGTCTTACCCATCTCTATCGCCGAAGAGGCACACGCCAGTGCGGACGACATTCCCGACACACCCAGCACAGCAGAAACACCTGCCGTCGAAACCGCTAACCTCGCTCCGTCCGATGAGACAGCAACTGAGGCATCAGAAGACACCGATCCTGTTTCCGAAGATGAGACAGAATCTGCCACAGAGAGTGTAATATCTGAACAAGAAAGTGAGGCGGCTGTCGCGCAGCACGCACCAGTTTTTGACGTTGAAGCAGATAAAGGCGAGGTAACCCCGCCGCTACCGCAGGAAGCAGATGGAGGCAGCGACACCGAAACAGAAGCAACCGCCCCCGAAGTTGAGGAAGAACCCATACCCTTAGAGCTCGGCATTATTGAAGAAATTTATGACTTCGTGGAGATGTTTGAACACAGTACTGTCTCCGGTACAGATCAGGCATCCGTCAGCGGAATGGATCGTTCCGGCGGCGTGACAAAGCCTGCTATCTTTGAACATCCCACCCCAATAGAAGCCGCCAAAATCGATTACACACTGTCACTGCCGGAGGTTGATGAAAAAGAGAAACTCTTCCTACATTTTTCCACCGGATTACGGGATGGCGTTGTTTTTAACGACGCGGAGCGACAGCCCGGAGGTGTGAAGTTCGCCATCGAAATTTTCGATCTTCTTAATACAGATTTAGAAACCGCACCGGAAAGATGTTTTGAATCCATATCAACCGAATGCCAGTGGATAGAAGAAAGTATCGAACTCACGTCTTATGCTGGTAAAGAGGTCGTCATCTCATTTCTGACGGAATGCAATATAGAAGGCAATAGTAACTACGCGTGGGCTTTGTGGGGTAAACCACAGTTACGGAAATTTAAAGAGATGTCCCTCCGAAAAGGGAAAAGGGACAGCGAACCGGAACTACGATGTGGAATCGCTATTCTACACTTTAAAGATGACACGATGCAATTGCGGGAGTTCAGTCAATCCACATCAACGAAGGCTTCCGATGTGGCAAATTTATGCCTTGAATCGCACGAATCCGAAAAGTCTCCTGCCAAAATATCGCTTTACGCGGCACAACCGAAATTAGAAATCGTGAACGTAGGTGCGACAGCTGCAGTTGTCACTGCAGGCGAAGATTTTGAAGTGCAATGTACACTTCGGAATACCGGCACCGCGCCACTCGGTAAAGCGGATACGGCGCGAATCTCTATCAACGGTATGAAACTACGGCGTGGACGCCCCAGACAAACCATTAAAGAAATTGAACCGGGTGAAGAAGTCTCTGTCTTTTGGATAGCACGCCGTTTCCCAAATCCGACTGTAGTCTCTATTTCCGTATCGCTCAAATGTCAAACCTCAGCAGGCGAGGGACGCCAAACAGCCCAAGAAAGCGTCGTGATTCGGCCTGAGCCCCCTAAACTTGCTGCCAAGGTGGTGAAAGAACTGCATACCTATACGGAAAATGGTAGCGTCGTGTTGGGAAACAGATACCTTCGTATGGTTTTCGTCCGTGGGCTCGAAGCAATACCAGCAACCAAAAATGGAAACAAGCAAGAGACCATCACTTCTGACAAAAAGGGAATTGAGGGAGGATTTGCGTATTGCATAATCTTTGCTGCAAAAGGTGGTAACTACCAGCAGGTAGCTACCTGCCCGGCACTCTCTGAGGTTGTCTATTTAGATGCATCACAAAATCGCCAAACGTCGCAACTTACACCTACAGACTATCAACTTGCTGGAAACAATCAAGGAGAGTCAATTGTCCGCCTCAGCGGTTCGGATACAGATGTAGATGGCGTTAAGTGGACTTATGAGATGCAGTGGACGCTTAGCGAAAGTGCGACGCGGGTGAAAACGGAATATCGGTTGCAAACGGATGGCAACAGAGAACTTCTTGCCTTTCGCGGTCCGATGCTTTATGCGGGACAAGGACGACATCGCGAGAAGAAAACAGCAGCACTTTTTCCTGGACTCGAGTTCTTGGAAAACGATGAACGTTCCTCAAGTACACGCGACGCAGCTCCACCGTTCGACAACCGACTCGTTCCGCATCCGTATAAAATCACAGTGCCAGTCATGGCAGTAGAGATGCAGAAATCCATAGTCGGTATCATCTGGAATCCTCTGGACACCTGGGACGGTGAGAATCAGATGCTCTCTGCAGTATTCGCTTCGCCCAATTGGCATGAGTATCAGAAAAATCACGCCCTCGGCGTATTCGTCCCGACTGTGCCAGCATGGGTCCGAGAGAACCAAACAGAGGCTTCTATCCCGTATCCACTCACATCGGCGCGTCCGGTGTCCATCAAAACCGAAATTATCGTGGATGGAAATGCTTCTATCTTAGATGCCATGACGCATTGGAATAATGCTTACGGTGCCCCTGAACCGTTACCACCCCCCCGTAGCGATGCAGATGAGGTTTTACTTTCGCGGCACGGGTTGATGCAGACAACATGGGATGAAGCGACTCGAAAATCCCGGCACTGTGTAGACTGGGCACCGCAGAATGAACCGGGTTTCGGCACGCTACTTTGGTACGACTATCTTGCTACGAAGGATGAACACGTGAAAGAACGGGTGTTAGAAATTGCCAAAAACACCATAGCGGAATCCGGAGTAGGCGGGTTGGCGGCACGCGGTTCGTGTCACATTCTAAGATGGGAATTCCCATTTTACATCGGCAATATCGGTGCCGGATTATCTTACATGGCGGAAGAAATACAGCAACGGATTGCTACACAAGAGTCGGATGGAAGTTGGCGGTGGCACCCAACAGACGCGAAAACCGCTTCCCTCGGAACGGCAGGTGAAACAGCACTCGGTACCTGTGCTGAATCAGCACTTTTACTCTTAAAACATGCTCGAATTACCAGAAATAAAACCTCGCGTGAAGCAGGTTTGAAAGCCCTTGGATTCATTCAGCAATTTTCCGTGCCACGTGGGGCACAAATGTGGGAATGCCCGATGTATCAACCAGATGTCCT
>JAJEIP010000146.1 GCA_022827885.1 Candidatus Poribacteria bacterium | reverse complement strand
TGACACCATAGGCGGTGTCCTTCTTACGGTTCATATCGACCTCCATGAAGTGAGTCTCGGTGATGTAAATACATCTACCTGTTAGATGAACTCATACTATGAGTATAACTCATGGGGTCATTTGATACAAACTATAAGTAGGAGCTATCCTTATAGAACTTACGTCCTTTTGTGGTAGGTGTGGTTTCTAACCACACTTATCGCTTAGGAACAGACGTAAGACGCCAAACAACTTTCAATCCCGTAGGTTGGGTTGAACGCCTCTGAGAACAGGTAGGCGTGGTATCCAAATACGCTTCAGAGCCTAATGAACGTGTATGACCTCAGAGGTCCAGTGAAACCCAACTTTATCCACCGACCCGTTAAAATTTTTCTTGCCTTTTTTGATAAAATATTACATACTCTCTTATAGTGTTTTTGAACGTCCCAAGATAGCCTGTCTTTGTGTTACATTGCTAACGCATATATCTCGATAGGAGCGATCTCTGCCTCGCGACACCCAGCGAACAATCGGTAGAAACCGAACGCTGAATGGCTTTGGGGCTGGTATCTGATATATTGTTTTTTTTATTTTTAGGGGAAGTATTTGTTATGCACACTCATATTAAAACCGGTTTTTTGCTTTACACATTTATGTTGTTCTTATGCCTTAATTTCTTTTTCTTAGCGAACACCGAGGCACAAAACAACACTGAACCCGTTGTTGGATCCGCCAACGAAAACTATACTTTTGAAACGATTGATGTTCCAGGCGTAGAGTTCTTACAGTTGAGTGCCAGTAGTGATTTTGGGGATTACGCTGGCAGCACGCGGAGTCCCGATGGGGACAAGATGATTGCCTTTACGCTGATTGATGGCGTTTTTACAACCTACGATTTCCCGGGCGCAGAGAATACCTATTTCTATGCACTCGGTAATAATGGGAATGCTGCCGGACACTACGAAGATAGCGAAGGTCTATTCCATGGGGTCATTTTAGAAAATGGCGAGTTGCGGCAATACGATTTCCCGGGTGCTGTCGAGACGGAACTCTGGGGGATTAGTGACGCAACCGGGGCACTAACGGGTAATTTTATAGACGCTTCTGGGGTGCGCCGCGGCTTCTCAGGAGACACAATCGTTGAATTTCCCGGAGCAGTGGCAACTTATGCCGATTTTGTGAACTCGGAAGGCGGTATGGTGGGCAGCTACGTAGATGCCGATGGTGTATACAATGCTTATGTGAGTGTCGCGGAGGGTGATTTTGTATCTCTCAACCTTGAAGCGTCAGTAAAACTGGAATACTTTTTTGTCCACGGTATCAACGATGCAAGGATTGTCGTTGCGCGGGCCAAACCGGTGGATGCCCCTCCAATCACTTATGTGGGTCCATTCCCTGAGAGAATACAGGAGCTTAAATTTCCGGGCAGCGTTAGCACAGAGGGGTATAATATCAATCAGGACGGTTCTGTCGTCGGACACTATGATACAGCCGATGGACGCAGACACGGGTTTATCGCAAGACCTATAGGCGACACCGCTGCACCCGTCGAGGGACCCCCTGCTGCTACACCTACTTTTCTTAACTATACTTTTGAAACCATTGATGTTCCGGGGATTGACTTCTTAGCAGTGACCGCAAGTAGTGACTTTGAGGATTACGCCGGGAACGTCCCGAGTGCCGATGGTGAAAAAATGGTTGCCTTTACGCTGATTGATGACGTTTTTACAACCTACGATTTCCCGGGCGCAGAGAATACCTATTTCTATGCACTCGGCAACAATGGAACAGCCGCCGGACACTACGAGGATAGCGAAGGTCTTTATCACGGGGTCATCTTAGAAAATGGCAAGTTGCGGCAATATGATTTTCCGGGTGCCGTTCAAACGTTCATACACGGTTTCAGTGATGCGACGGGTGTCCTGACGGGTAGTTTTATAGATGCGTCTGGGGTTCGTCGTGGCTTCTCAGGCGATACAATCGTTGAGTACCCCGAGGCATCAGCAACTTATGCCGATTTTGCGAGCTCGGAAGGCAGTATCATCGGCAGCTTCATTGATGCCCAAGGTGTATATAAGCCATATGTACGTGACCCAGATGGCAAATTTCTATCTCTTGACCTGCCACACGCAGCACTGTTTGAATACTTTTTTGTGCCCGGGGTCAACGATGCAGGAATTATTGTTGTGCGAGCCAGACTGATGGGTGATATCCCGCGCACTGCTGTCGGATCACTCCAGTACGGGTTACAAAGCTTGGAGGTTCCGGGCAGCGTTAGCACGGATGGTTGGAATATCAATCAGGACGGTTCTATCGTCGGACACTATGACTCACCCGATGGGCGCAGACACGGGTTTATCGCCAGACCCACCTCACCAGCGGAGGCAGAAAATTATAACAACACCTATACCGTCACGCTCTCTAAAGGGTTGAACATGCTTTCTGTCCCATTAGCGTCACCAACACCGATGACCGCAAAATCACTCGTCGCAATCACAGGGGCGACAACCGCCATCGCGTTCGATGCGCCAAATCAGCAGTTCGTCGCATGGACACCAGACGCACCGAATGACGGTTTTCCAATTGAAGGCGGACAAGGCTATATCGTCAATGTCCCTGAAACCCGAAACTTCGCCTTCATCGGGGCACCGTGGACGGATCCCACCGAAACGACGGAGGCTCCTGCCGCACCCTCTGCTATTATCCCCTTGATAAGGGGGGATAGGGGGGTTACCCAGGAAGCTTGGGCATTCGTTGTGAGTGGGAACTTGAAAGGCAAACCCGCATTTGAGGGTTACCAAGTTATCGTCCGTAACCTGAGAACCAACAGCATCCTAACGACTGTAGTGCAAGGCGATTACTTCGCTGCTGCAACGGCTGACTTAACGCGACGCAGTGTCGTCGAAGTCGGGGATGTCATTGAGTTACGCGTCATCGGTCCGAATGGAAACACTGAGTTACAACCCCTTACTTACAAAGTGACGCCTGAGCATCTCGCAAACGCGGTTTTGTCCGTCAGGCTTGATGGCATCGGTAGACCCGAGCAGAATCTCCTGTTGCAGAACTATCCGAATCCGTTTAACCCGGAGACGTGGATTCCGTATCAACTTTCGGAAGACAGTCCTGTATCGATATACATCTATGATACGACGGGTCAGTTGGTTCGCACGCTTTCACTCGGTTTCCAATCCGCAGGCTTCTATAATAGTCAAGGGCGCGCGGCGTATTGGGATGGACGGAATGCTATTGGGGAACGCGTTGCGAGTGGTATCTATTTTTACCAGTTGACGACCCCCTCCTTCCAGCAGACACGCCGACTCGTCATTCTAAAGTAGGGGACATCTATATGGAGCTTACAAGTGTCACAGTTGTGCTATTGGTGTAACTGTGGCACTCTTTTCAGTCTAAAAAAACGTGTAAATTCTACGCATGCTAAAAGGGGATAACTATGGCGCACCACATAAAAACCAAACTGCTCTTATTATTATGTCTAATTATCTGTTTCATGGGATTTGCCGTCTCCCACGTTTGTGCCCAAATACCGATCGCTGATTACACCTTTGAGACGATTGAAGTGCCGGGTGTCGATTTTCTCGAGGTGACCGCAAGTAACGACTTCGGAGACTACGCAGGGAATACCCGGAGCCCTGACGGTGAGAAAACCATCGGTTTCACCTTGATAGACGGTGTGTTTACGACATACGATTTTCCAGATTCCCTGAATACCTATTTCTATGCACTTGACAACGCTGGAAAAGCAGCCGGACACTACAAAGGTATAGATGGACTTTACCACGGGGTCATCATGGAAAATGGGGAACTCACGCAATACGATTTTCCCGGTGCAGCCGAAACCCACATCTACGGTATTAGCGATGAAACAGGGGCACTGAGCGGTAATATTGTTAATGAAACAGGTGTCACCCGCGGCTTCTCAGGCGATATGCCAATTGCGTTTCCAGGAGCGGTCACAACTTATGCAGATTTCGTCAATGCCGCAGGCGCTGTCGTCGGCAGCTACGTGGATGCTGATGGAAGGCCTCACGGGTTCATACGCAATCCCGACGGCAGTTTCACCACTATTGACGTTCCAGAAATGCCGAATCTTGAATTCCTATTTGTAAACACCATCACCGATTTCGGGGTTGTCGCCTTCAGAGCGAAAGCTATAAATGATATTCTGCGGTCCTATATCCTCCTGCCAGATGGTATCCTCTATGAAGTGCGGCTCCCAGGCAGTGTTAACACCGTCGTCCGAAATGTGAATCAGGATGGAAGTATCATCGGTTTTTATGACCTACCAGACAAGCGTAGATACGGCTTCGTCGGTAGATTGACAACACAATCAAATGGGAAAGATTTGGGTAATATCTTCTCCATGCACCTCTCTAAAGGCTTGAACCTGTTGTCTGTACCGTTGAAACCGACTGTCCAGATGACAGCACGCTCGCTCGCAGTAAAGACGGGCGCGACAGCGATTGTTATGCTGGATGCCGCGAACCAACGGTTCGTCGGATGGACACCGAACGCACCCGACGACGGATTCCCCATCGAAGGCGCGAAAGGGTATATCGCCAATCTACCAGAACCTCGCGCTGTCGTCTTTACTGGCACAAAATGGACGCATCCGGCACAGGTCGCTGCAGCACCGATTGCAACGCCTCTCAATCGGACGTGGGCGTTCGTCGTCAGTGGATATTTAGGCGGCACACAGCACTTCAACGGGTATCGTGTCACAATCCGAAACACACGGACGAACGCTGTCATGAAAACCCGGGTGCGCGGTAATTATTTCGCTGCGGCAACTGCCGATCTCAGCTACCGTAGCGTTGTCGAACTCGGTGACAGGTTGGAATTAACCGTGACCGACACACACGGAAACATCGCTTCAGAGAGACGCAATTTCACGGTAACGCCTATGAATCTGGGGCATGCCGCGCTGAATGTAACACTGGATGGTATCGGGACACCGAAACAGAGTCTCCTGTTGCAGAACTACCCGAATCCGTTCAACCCGGAGACGT
>JAJEIP010000145.1 GCA_022827885.1 Candidatus Poribacteria bacterium | reverse complement strand
TTGAATAAATCTAAAAATGAACTCCCCACGGCAAGCAAGTGGTCTAATCATTGTTAAATGATAACCGCAAACAACATCGTCTAAATCGTCCTTGACAAACGTTGGAACACCAATATCATCTGGAGTCTCAGAATCTTTGGTAATAATAACATCACCTTTCCGCAAGGCAAATTTCGCAAACTCACGTTCCTTACAACTCCCTTTTTGCAAAACGGTACCAACCGTAATATAATCGTTGTAATAAACATCTGTATAATTGCATAATCTGACCTGGATCTCATCTGGATAGATGTGTTTATCAACATTACTTGGTAGTATCTCCGCAATGTGTTTGAGTCTTTTGACTTTCCAATGCGCTGGTATCTCTCCAATCCACTCCACACCCGACGGTTTCATCTCCACATTCGGGTCAAGCCCTTTCGTTACTGCCTGATTTATCAGTTCGGGATAACGCTTCATTATTTCAATACCTCATTCTGTCTGAATCGCGGATTTTCGCGGATTAGACGGATTTCGCGGATTTTGTTGGCTTTCATCTCAAATTCACTTTCATGTCTGAACTGTGGTTTTTATTAACCAATTTTAGAATATCAATATCAGATTTTGAGGAAGTATGGAGGGACGGAAAGACTGGAAGAAACATTGTGCTCCCTATCTTCCAAACTTTTATGCTTTCAACTTTCCAATCCAATTACAGATCCAGAATTTGGAACCTTAATACTCAAACCTCTTGAAAAAATAACCTTTACAATCGCACTTCATAGAACACGACCCACAATCCGTGAAATCCGCATAATCCGCGAAAATCCGCGATTCAGACGAATGCCCATGAACGCAATTTCAATTACGAACAGCAGTGCGTTGTGAGAGAACCAGTCTCTTATATTTTACACTTTTCTCACCGAAATTGATTAATAAGGCGACTTCTAATCGATATGCTCTCAAATAATTTAATACCTGTACTTCATGGACATTTTCCAAGACAGCGATGGCTTTCAGTTCTACTAACACTTTCCGCGCTACCACAAAATCTGCTCTACGTTTTCCGATGGGCTTTGGAAAATCTTTGTAGTAAATATCCTGCTCAATTTCTCTATCAAACTCCAACCCTGCTTTCCGCATTTCAACCGCCAATGCCCGTTGATAAACCACCTCTTGAAAGCCGTTGCCCAAAAACTTATGTACTTCAAACGCTGCGCCGATGATCTTTTGCGTTATATCTTTATGTTTCAGGTTCGTGTTCATTCGTAATTTCCTTTCTCAATGCCCTATCTGTATCAACCGCGCCTTATATAATCGCCTATCAAGCGTTAAACAAGCAACTTCTAACGCCTTAGCGCGTAATAGAACAGATCCAATCATCCGCGAAATCCGTCTAATCCGCGTAAACACGCGATTCAGAGAAAAGAAAACAAAATCCACGTCATCCGCGCATAATTTGCGGCTATTCGCCTATATTTGTCTTGTATATTACCCGCATTATGGTACTCCAATTTGTCCACAAGGTCAAGGAAATTTGAAAAATCAAAACGCCTGTCACGCTGAACGATAGGAGAAAGCGTTAGATTTTTTACCAAAGTGGGTTAAGTCTCTCATGCGGGGAAACTTAACCGAAAAAAGCACGGAAACGCGAGTTCCGTGCTCCTAATTGGCGGCTGTGTGAAAAATAATAGACATGCTGGTTCATGCCTTTAACAAAAGAAGAAAAACGATGCTTAAAATTGACTTTCAGACGTTTTGTGATTAAAGTAAGAACAATTTACCTTCAGGCATTTTGCCAGTATAGTGTATTGCTGCTCCTCCCATAAATCCATCTAAGGCATCATAGATGTCATCACGGACTCTGCTATGAACAGAAACTATACCGCCCAAAAGTTCAGTATTCTCGCTGATTTCAGGTTCTATAATAAACAACCACTCATTTGGGTATTTCCGTTCCATTTCTGCTATCGTTAAACGTTCAACACACATTTTATAATCTCCTCATCTCTGAAAACGCCTCACAGCGGCGGTAGGTACACCGATAGCAGCGACAATCAGAGGCATGAAAACATAAAGCACCCAGTTGTAGGTTGACAACCGTTTTTCAACGCTGTCTATTTTGAGGTCAATATACTCTTTTATGTTCTTCTCAGTGCTGGCAATCTCTGCTTTGACATCTTGTTTGACTCGCTTCTCGGACTCGTTGACAATCAATCGGATTTTGTCGAGGTCTGCATCTGTCAATTCGGCGAGTGCCGGCAACGCGAACAGAGAAAAAGATATTGAAAAGAAAATAAGCACTTTCATCGGGGGTCTCCTTTTAGAATACAGGACCTACGCAAATTAAGCAAAAAAGGCATTATCTTAGTGATTTAACCCCCTAAATCCCCCTTATCAGGGGGACTTTAAGAGGAACTACGTAAGTCCTAAAATAGTAAAGCATATTTGGGCTCGGGTGTCAACCTCAAAATATGTGTCAACACCGCAACACCTCATTCAGCAAGCCTTCGCTTTCCCGCTCCAGTTTCAACAACTCGTCCGTAATTTCCTTCAGCGACCGCAGTGGCGTGTACCGATAAAAATACCGATTAAAGTTGATTTCGTAACCGACCTTATCCTTCTTCCTGTCTATCCAACTATCAGGGACATGCGGTTTCACTTCTCGTTGGTAATAAACATCAATATCCTCGGTGAGGGGAACGCGTTCATGGTCTCGCAATTTGGTATCCGGCTTCGGATTTCCCTTTTTGTCCCGAACGATAACCTCCGTTTCCTCTCCTAAAACCTCGTGCTTCTCAATCAGAGGTCTCTCAACCGTCACCTTCGTGTAGCCGAAAAAGGCGTTCGGATAGATCTTGGAGTGCGCGTTCTCATCAAAGTCGGTGTAGAGTTTCACGATGTGGCGGATATGACGATCGGAAATGAAAGCGTTCTTGTCCCCGAGATTCCTTTTCATCTCGTCGTGGCAGTCAACGGCATTGATGAGTTGAATCTTGCTCCGTCGCGCCTCCGATTTTCGGTTCGTTAAGATCCAGATATACGTGGCGATACCGGTGTTGAAAAACAACTTTTCAGGCAGAGCAACAATACACTCCAACCAATCGTTTTCGATGATATAGCGTCGGATTTCGCTCTCACCGCTCCCCGCATCCCCCGTAAAGAGCGGGGACCCGTTAAAGACGATGCCAACCCGGCTTCCGCGGTCCTCCATCTTAGAGAGCATATGCTGCAGGAACAGCAGTGCCCCATCAGAGGTGCGCGGTGTCCCCGCTGAGAACCTACCGGTGGCAGTTTGCGCTTCCGCTTTCACAGCACCTTCATCGGATTTCCAACTCACACCAAAAGGCGGATTGGTAATCATATAGTCGAAACGTTCCCCTTGAAACTGATCATCGGAGAGACTGGAACCGAGCCGAATATTGTCGGGGTCCTCTCCCGTGATGAGCATATCCGACTTACAGATGGCGTATGTCTGGGCGTTGAGTTCCTGACCCAACAACCGAATGTCGGCATCCGGATTAATCTGTTCGCGGAAGTATTCCTTCCCAATCGTCAACATACCACCTGTCCCGCAACACGGATCGAAGATACTACGGATAATCCCCTGCCCGCGCAAATCCTCGCGGTGTTCCGCAAACAGCAACGAGACCAATAACCACACGACATCGCGCGGCGTGTAGTGTTCTCCACTCGTTTCGTTGGACATCTCCGAGAATCGGCGGAGCAGTTCCTCAAAGACCTGTCCCATCGTGTGGTTATCGACTTGATTCGGGTGCAGATCGATTTCGGTGAACTTGTCGCAAAAACTGAACAATCGGTTATTTCTGTCCAATCGCTCAATAAACCCGTCAAGATTGAAGTTTTCGATGATGTCGCGCACGTCCTGACTGAATCCGCCGAGGTAGTGCCTAAAGTTGAGACGGATGTTGTGTGAGTCGTCTGCCAGCCGGGAGAGGTCGTATGGGGAGGTATTGTAGAAGCTGATGCCTGTCGCTCCTACAATAATCGGCGGAAGTTGATCTTCCGACATTTGGTCCTTAAACTGATTATAGATATCAATGGCTTTCTCTTTTCGTCCGTCCTCCTCTAAGATACAGTCCAATCGGCGGAGCACCAGAAACGGGAGGGTGATGTCGCCGTATTCGTGCGGTTTGAAGAGGCCGCGGAGCACATCGTCTGCTACAGTCCAGACCAGATTTGCCAGTTCTTGATAATTCGCCATGCGTTCTCTTTTCTTTCTAATATTATTCCTGAATGGGTTAAGATCATAACAGATTCGAAGAAAAAATCAAATCAAAACATCCATCCCTTTTTTTATACCTTTCCTTTAACAAAAATGTTAGTATATTGACATACCTGACAAAGGAGGTTCCCATGTCTACAAGCATAAAACTGATTGATAAAGAATTTCTCAAGCACGGTAAAGTAACGCAGCTCCTTAAACTCGATCCAGGTTCCGGACAAAGACTGTTGAACGAAATCAAGACCATGGAAGGTTTATTGGACAATCCTAAGAAAGGTATTTTCGCACAGCAGCGACTCACACGGATCGTCTATGAATATATGAACGGTTTCTTTGAAAACTGCCGCCAAGATCCAGAAGCCTTTGTCGATTTTATGTTGAGTATCGAACTGTAACAATTAGAATGAGAAACAGCATGGCACACGGCATCTTTATTACAGGCACAGGGACAGAAATCGGGAAGACCGTCATCACAGGGGGATTGGCAGCTGCACTCAAACACGCCGGGACAAACGTCGGGGTGATGAAACCAATCAGTTCAGGCGATACCGCCGACGCGCAATTCCTCAAGCATGCGGCACACGTCGACGATGAACTCGCTGCGATTAACCCGATTTACCTCCGACACCCGTTGGCACCGTCCGTGGCGGCGAGAATCGAAAACAGAGAGATCGATCTCTCATGTATTGAAACCGCCTTCGCAGCACTTCAACAGAAATACGACTTCGTGGTAGTGGAAGGTGTCGGCGGCATCGCCGTCCCACTCCGAGACGACTTCCTCGTGGCGCATCTCATCCACCAGTTGCGATTGCCGATCCTCATTGTCGCAGCGGCAGGTCTCGGGACATTGAACCATACACTCCTGACTGTGGCGTTCGCGCAGCGGTTCGGACTCCAGATCGCCGGTATCGTTCTGAACAGGCACACGCCTGAGGCAGCAGGACTCGCCGAAGCAACAAACCCCGTTGAAATCGAGAAATTGACAGATATTCCCGTGATTGGCGTTGTCCCTTATGAGAAACGATTGGATACCGCTCAGCCCGATTCAGCGTTTTTAGCGGACTTTATGAATCAACATATCGCATGGCGAAAATTAGGAATCCTTTAATATGAAGATAAAAACGGCGATTGTACTCGCTGCAGGACTCGGACGTAAGGTGTGGCCCTACGGGGAATTTCGACAGAAATGCACACTCCCTGTCGCCAATACCCCCATCGTTCGACGGGTCGTAGAGAATTTACTTGAAGTCGGATGTGAACGGATCGTTGTCGTCGTGGGACACTACGCGCAACAAGTGCGCGGGGTCCTCGCCGATATACCCAACGTTGTTTTCGTTACACAACACCCCATTGACGGCACTGCGAGTGCTGTGTTGAGCGCATTAGCGCATGTCGAAGATGAACCCTTCCTCGTGGTTTACGGGGATATTGTCACCACACCCGACACCTTCCGCACCGTCATTCGGGAATTTCACACCCACACTGTGGAAGCGGCGGCATTGGTGCAACCGCTCGATAACGAAGACGCAAGCGACTGGCTCTGTGGCAGTATCGCCACACAGGAGACAGAAAACAAAAGCGTCACAAGACTTACCGGTATTGAGGGACACCCGCGCGGCGGTTCATATCGGCTCTGTGGCGTCTACGCCTTCACCCCGACAGCAGTCTCTTACCTCTTAAGGAACCCCGGCATTGTTACACGGGTGCCAGTCGGTGGCATGCCACCCCCGGAATCCGAAATCGCACAATCCATGCAACTCATGATTGACGACGATAGAGAGGTGTTGGCGGTTCAGACAGAGGGATTTCTTGTCGATGTCGATAAGCCGTGGCATGTGCTGGAGGCGAACAACCGGTTGATGGATTACCTCGCTGCACAGGTTACAGAAGACCACATCGCAGCGGGTGCCAAAATCTCAGACGCCGCTGAAATTAATGGACACGTCGTGCTGGGGAAAAACTCCGTCATCGGACCGCGCGTCGTTATCAACGGGACGCTCATCGCAGGTGCGAACAATAACATCACAAACGGTGCGATTCTGCACGGCAATATTTTCGTCGGGGATCAGTGCAGGATTAGCGATTACTGTGATGTCGGCAGCACTGTCATTGGAAACCGGTGTATCATCGGTCACGGTGCTGAGATGGCGGGCGTGCTGTTCGATAAGGTCTATCTCTATCACTATTGTGAGATGTCGGGTGTTTTCGGATGCGCGACCGATATCGGTGCAGCAACGGTATGTGGAACCCTCCGATTCGATGATGGGGACACACCGATGCGGGTGGAAGGACGTTACGAAGTTCCGCCTTACGGCGCAAACGCGACATATATGGGGGACTACTGTCGGACGGGTGTGAATGCGATTCTCATGCCGGGGAAACGTATCGGATCTTATAGCGTCGTAGGACCGGGGGTCATCCTATACGAGGATGTACCGAGTAAAACGATAATCATGGCAAAACAGGAATTGGTATCGAAACCGTGGGGACCCGAACGATATGGCTGGTAATTTTTAATTTTTCCTTGCGGGTCGATTAGGTAGGTTTAATAAATAAAGTGCCTCTCCGTAGCCCTGCAGAAACACCCAAGCAAAAACCCTGCGCCGTTGTTGCAGGCTACGTGTCTGGTAGAAAGTTGTAAAGTGTTCTAAAATCTGTGAAGTCCCAAGCGCGTCTCTTTAAACTTGCCAACTTTCGCACACTTCTCAACTTCAAAACTATTGATATGCTTAGAGGAGCTCCTTTAGCAACTCGGTGAGTTCATCATTGCCAGCGGCGAGTTCAAAGATGCGCTTAATTTTGTCTTCACGGGCAGTCTCGGGTTGTGTATTACCCTCCGGGTCCCAGAGCACTTCAAGCTCCTTGGGATTGAGTCGGTCATAGTTAACTTTGACGAGCGTGAACGGATAGTTCTCTGGAATAATAACGATCCAATCAATCGTTTCACCGCGGGCGGAGTATTGCCTATCAACGGTTAACTTTGATTCCTGATGCGGCACGTTCTTTTTAATCCACTGTTTGCGACCCAGTGCATCTGTTTCAAAATGTCCAACTTCCAACCAATTCCGTCCCGCACCATTGGGTTTGGTGGTAACTTCAATGCGATGCATATCAGTCTCACTCCGTTCTATTTATCTTAAAATCTCCATTTATTTTATTCACAAGGCACCATAAGTGGAACTCACGTTATCCATAGATTTTAACATATCGCCTCAAAAAAGTCAAGTGTTGCTCCTGCTAAAAATTGCGCGAAAATCGCACATACGCGGCAATCACGGCACCCATGACAAAGATGAAAAAATAAATTTGCATTTTTTATCAAAAAACGTTATAATATAGGCAGGGGTTAGTTTTTCCACTGAGCGAGTGGCGTGCCAGTATTCGCACCCAATTTAGCCAATCTGAAGGGATATTCCACTATGCAAGTCGAAATGAAATATGGGACCGGAACACTACCGATTGAGATTCCCGACAAAAATGTAGCGGGGGTTCTTGAAATCTCGGAAAGCGTTCCGCTGCCAGATGAAGATAGTGCCGTCCGAGAGGCACTCGCTCAACCTATTGCCTCACCTCCTTTGACTGAACTCGCAAAAGGGCGCGAGTCGGCATGTATTGTTATCTCTGACATAACTCGCCCCGTGCCGAATAAAGTGATCCTCCCGCCACTCCTGGAAACCCTCGAACAGACCGGTATCCCAAGCGAGAAAATAACGATCCTCATTGCAACCGGTATCCATCGCCCGAACAACGCAGAAGAACTCGAAACGATGGTTGGACGCGAGATCATGGAGAGATACCGTATCGTCAACCATTTTTCGCAGAAAATAGAGACGCACACCTATTTAGGCACAACACAGAATGGGACCCCTGTTTATATTGACAAAACCTATCTTGAAGCGGATCTGAAAATTATCACCGGTCTGATTGAACCCCACCTGATGGCGGGTTACTCTGGCGGTCGAAAGGCTATCTGTCCAGGCATCGCCTCTATCGAGACAATGCGGGTGATGCACGGTCCCGAACTGATGGAGCATCCAAAATCGGCTGTGGGTATTTTGGATGGGAATCCGTTCCATACAGAAGCGACAGAAATTGCGCTGATGGCTGGCGCTGACTTTAATCTGAACGTTGCCATTGATAAGCACCGCCAGATCACGGGTATTTTCGCAGGCGACATGGTTGCGTCTCACCGTGTCGGGGCGGCGTTTGTCGAGAAGCACGCCAAGGTTACGTTACCGACAGCAGCAGATGCCGTTGTTGTTTCCAGCGCAGGGTACCCTTTAGATGCGACGTTCTATCAAGCGATCAAAGGGTTGCTAACCGCCGTTGAGATTGTCAAGCAGGGCGGAAGTATCCTGCTCGTCGCGGCATGCAGTGAAGGGATCGGTAGCAAGCCGTTTACAGATCTGATTTTCAAAACCGATGATTTAACTGCATTCGTGCAAGGACTTTACAATCCAGCAAATTTCGTCATCGATCAGTGGCAATTAGAAGAATTAGCGAAGGTTGCGAGGAAAGCAGATATCTATTTCTACACGGATGGCATTCCGTATCATCAACGTGTAAAGTTGTTCGTGCATCCTTTGAAAAGCGCGCAGGCAGGTATTGACGAACTCCTTACCCGATACGGCGCAGATGCTCAAATTGCGGTGATTCCTGAGGGACCTTACGTTTTAGCGCAGTTGGCAAGAAAGTAGCAGGCTTAAGTCTTAAAGAAGATAGAAAAATGGCAAACTCTAATGTAGCTCTCAGAGCCTATAGGGATGGTTTACACCTGATTATCAGGCCCCATCTGTCGATTACAGAAGTTGAAGAGGCGATTCAAGAGGAAATCTCGCGGATGAATCAACCTTTAGGGGGGGCATCCGTGCAGATTGATCTGAAGGGTCCTACCTTGAAACCGGAGGAAATGGCGTATTTAAAATCTAAACTTCAGGAGACTTACAATCTGAAGGTCCGAGGTATTGACACTGTTGATGAGCAAGTACCGCCCCCTATCGCTGCGGCACCAACGACACATACACTTCCACAAAGAACAGTCCCGCAGCAGCCTCGTGATACCGATCCTTCAAGGATTATACCGTATACAATTCGTTCGGGACAGATAGAAGATTTCCCACAAGGGAGCCTCGTTATCTACGGCGATGTCAATTCGGGTGGAGAAGTCCGAGCGGGTGGTGATATTGTCGTGCTTGGCGCGTTACGCGGGAACGCACACGCAGGTTTAAATAATAGACCCTCGGCTGTGATCATCGCCATGGAGTTAGTGCCTGTCCAACTCCAAATTGGGAGTTTTATAAATCGCGGACCTATGAACCAAAAACCCCGAGGGTATCCAGAAATCGCGCGCGTCGGGGTAGAAGATGTTATTATCATTGAGAAATTTGTTAAATTTTAATATAGGAGGTTTCGGGTTATGGGAAAAGTAATCGTCGTAACGTCAGGAAAAGGAGGCGTCGGAAAAACCACCTCTACTGCCAATTTAGGAACAGCACTCGCCCTACTTGGTAAAACCGTCGTGGTTGTTGATGCAGATGTCGGGCTTCGGAACCTCGATATCGTCATGGGACTTGAGAGTCGGATTGTCTACACTTCAATGGATGTTATCGAAAAGCAATGCGAACTCAGTAAAGCGCTTGTGAAAGACCGACGCGTCGATGGACTCACGTTACTGGCAGCGTCCCAGAAAAACAATAAGGACGACATCCAACCAGAACAGATGAAAACGATTTGTGACAAGTTACGGTCCGAACACGATTTCGTGTTGATTGACTCGCCCGCAGGCATTGAGCGGGGTTTCAGCAACGCTTCCGCAGGCGCAGATGAAGCCATCGTCGTCACGACACCGGACGTATCTGCGATTCGGGATGCCGACCGGATTATTGGGTTGTTGCAACATGCCGGTATCGAACCGATCAACCTTGTTCTAAATCGCTTCTCCCCGGAACTCGTGGGGAACGGTAGCATGATGGACCAAGAAGATGTCTTGGATATCCTTAACATCGACCTGATCGGTATTGTTCCTGAAGACACGGGTGTGATTACTTCTACGAATCGCGGGATTCCTTTAGTATACGAAGACGCTTCCCCCGGTTCCCAAGCTTACATGCGCATTGCACGCCGGCTCACTGGACAACGAATCCCGATACCTGACTTAGAGCAGAAAGGCTTGCTCACCAATATCGTCAATTGGTTCAGAAATAGATAAAGCGTCTTTCTATCATAAACTCCAAGCAAGCGTATAAGATATTCGACATTCATTTTTAAGGCAAAAAAGGAGGGCGGTTTCTTCCCAATCTTAAAAGAGTGGGTTTCCAAACCGCAAACTTGATGAATATCAGTCTAAGACAATTGTTTGGGCGCAAACCGAAGTCGAGTAGCATCGCCAAGCAGCGCCTAAAACTTGTCATTACACAAGATAGACTTGATGTAGATGACCGCTTTATGACAAGGTTACATCATGAGTTAGCAGAAGTTCTGGCAAAGTATTTTGAATTTTCCGTTAACTCCGTTTCGATGTCCTTGAAACAGGAAGGAAACTCTTACGTACTCGTTGCGGATATTCCTTACAAAAAGTTTCATGACGTCAATGCGAGACAATAATCGCCAGCAAAGTGGTCACCCGACTGGAGAGCGAACTTGAGGGAACACACTCCAACGCTTCAGAGAATCAATTCCCAAATCGCTTTTGCGACTCCGTCATCGTCATTGGTCGTCGTAATATGATCGGCACATGCACGGATCGGTGGCACTGCGTTTGCCATTGCTATGCCGAACCCCGCTGTCTTGAGTAAACTTTCATCATTGTAACTATCACCAAAAGCAACAACTGTCTCCATCGGAATGCTAAACCGATTGGCGAGGGCTGTGAGCGCGCGTCCCTTAGCGACTTCCGGATTCATAAATTCAATATATTCCGCCTGGGTCTGCGTGACGTAAAGCTTCTCCGCATAATTGGTTTGAAAATTGTCTAAAAGCGGTTTTAATTCTTCGGGTGTATGAATGATGAGTAACTTTGTGGGTGTTTCTCCGGCTAACTCACGTAAGTCGCCGACAGGTGTCGCCGGAACGCCTGTTCGCGCTTCGTAGAGGTCGCTCCATGCGTTGCGTTCAGCGACGTAAAGTTCGTCATTCAAACAGAAGTTGAGATGCAAATTCTGCGCAACGCAGTCATTGACGACCGCCATCGCGTAGTCGGCTGGAACAGGTGTATGATGATACACCTCACCTGTCGTCGCGTGTTGGACCATCCCGCCATTGTAAGAGATAATCGGGTTTTCCAGTCCGATCTGATCGCTGATCGGTTTGATAGACCGATGCATCCTCCCAGAAATTAACACCACAAGAATGTCTTTTGCGGCGAGTTCCCGAAGCGCGTCTCGGTTTTTCGGTGATACTGCATGTTCGCTATTGAGGAGTGTCCCATCCAAGTCAAAAGCCGCTAAACGACACGGTATTTTCATTTTTAATTTATTGCTCCATTTTCATTTTTATAACGCAAGGCACCAGTTATTTATAGACATAGCACTCCTACGGAGTGCGATAATCTGCATATGCTCGGTTCTATAGACATAGCACTCCTACGGAGTGGAGATTCCCGATTCTGACGACTGATAACTATTTTCTCCAAACAGCCCGTTCTGTTTCTCGGTCAAAGAGATGCATCTCGGCTTCGTCAAAATTCAACAAGACGGTGTCCCCAGTCTTAACCTGAAACGTCGGATGCGTCCTGACCCGAAGGAGAATCGGTTCTTGGGTCTCTGAATGTGTGCCGAGACGGATGTCAAGGATATTGACGGGACCGAGCGGTTCAACGAGATGTACATCCGCAGGAATCGTTCCGTTACCCGACTGACCTACCGCTGTAATATGTTCCGGACGAATGCCGAACACCAACCCGTTTTCTACCGCGCCCGAAGTGGTATTCGCCTGTCGTTCCGGAGAGAGTCGAAAATAGACATCGGTGTGACACAACCGAAGCAGGGATTCCCCGTCCCGCACGGTGGTTTCCGCATCAAGGAGATTCATAGTGGGCATTCCCATAAATCCCGCCACAAAGAGGCTTTCCGGCTTGTTGTAGATTTCATGCGGTGTGCCAATTTGCTGCAGGACCCCTTGGTGGATAACAGCAATCCTATCGGCGAGAGACATGGCTTCGACCTGATCGTGCGTTACAAAGAGGGTCGTTGCCCCAATTTCGTGTTGGAGTCGTTTAATCTCAGCGCGGGTATCGACGCGAATCTTTGCGTCTAAATTCGCCATAGGTTCATCAAGGAGATATACCTTCGGTTGACGCACCATGGCGCGCCCGAGCGCGACGCGTTGCATCTCGCCACCGCTGAGGACACTCGGCTTCCGATGGAGTATATCGGATATCTGCAGGATTCCTGCTACCCGTTTCACTTGCGCATCAATCTCTGATTTCGAGAGCTTCACGGCTTTGAGGGGAAAAGCGATGTTATCATAGACGCTTAGATGTGGGTAGAGGGCATAGAATTGGAAGACAAAGGCGATGTCGCGGTCGGCGGGTGAGAGATCGTTGACACGCTGCCCATCAATGAAGATATCGCCTTCTTCAGGGTTTTCTAAACCTGCGATGAGACGGAGTGTTGTAGTTTTGCCGCATCCTGAGGGACCCAGAAAAACAACGAACTCCTTGTCCTCAATTTCCAGATTGAAATCCTTGACCGCTACGACATCACCGTAGCGTTTTACAATATTCTCAAGCTTAATGTGCGCCATTTTTTTAACTTTGCTTGCGCGCGATACGACAGTTTGCGTCAAAGATGCTTTCTTGTCGGTTCCGCACGCGTGTTTTTGCTTGGAGTCTTTGCTTGGGCATTTCTGCGTATTTCTGCGTATTTCTGCGTATTGTTCCGCGCTACAATCTTTGGAATTTCATCTCGTTAGAAAAAATTCTGCATCAGAAAGTGCATCACTGCGCCCGAAACGAGGGGCACCGTGAGGTTGTCGTCGATCGGGAAGGGAAGAAGCTCCACCAGTGTCGCAACGAAGGCACCAATGATGCCTATAATAGGATTCAACGTCACTAAAGCAATCAAAGCACAAACAACGAAACACGCAGCACTGCCTTCTAAACTCTTTTTGCCCAGCAGTTTCGTCCTACCCCACATCTTCCCGACCAGTGCGGCTGCCAAATCTCCCAATATCATAAAGAAAATGCAAACGATCGCAAGCGTTTTGGCGAAAAAGAAAATGCACAAGAAAGCACTGATGAGATAGTAGGTCGCGCCTGTCACCGCGCCTTTGCGCTCGTGCGTGCGGAGCAGGAAAGCAAACATTTTAAAAAAGAACTCACCGAAACTCGCGGAGAGCCATTTCATCAATTCCACGGTAAGTGCCAATCCCGCCAAAACTCCGATGAGGATTAACATCGTCTGTCGATCTAAAAACAGATAGATAACCGGTAGGATAAGTCCTGATAAATGGATACTTTTCCGAAACAGCTCGGCTAACATTTTTTACCTTCCCTACAACACGAAGAACGTCTGCTTAATTATTATAGGCTTTATAGGCGAAAATATCAAGTGAAAACAGAAAGCGTTTTTCTTTTTTTTGACAAAAAAATTACACATTTTTGTTGCATTTGAAGATTACAATTTCTTTATCAATGGAGTAAGGATAATAGAACAAAAGGAGAGAATTTTTTAATATGGGCTTGCAAGTTCCACCTTTTACGGAACGGTTCCGCATCGGGAACCTGTTGCTTTTAGTGCTTAGTATCGGACTTGTATTCGGAGAAGTCAGTGCTGACAACCACGAAACGCAACCGGTCGTCAAGATAACAGGGACCGTCATAGATAATGATACCGAAACGCCGATAGCAGAAGTATCAATTCGGGTCACGGACACACAGATTCGGGTCAAAACGGATGAAACAGGGGCATTTTCGCTGGCGTTGCCGAGTGGCACTTATAAAATTCATGCAAGCGCGCCGTTTTATAACACTTTTGTCATTACCGATTTTCAGGTGAGCACAGGAGCGGCACCCACTCCCCTTCACATCAAACTGACCCCACAAGTCGTAAAACTCGATGCGATCAAGTTACCGGTGCGGTTGAGCCAAGCCAGTGAACGCGGGCTTCTCGAGAAACGGATGCGTAGCTCACGCATTGAAGATAGTATCAGTACAGAAGAGATTAGCAGACTCCCGGCTTCATCTGCCGGTGAGGCTATTAAACGGGTGACAGGCATCAGCATTGTCGGCGGACGTTACGTGTTCGTCCGGGGGCTCGGAGAACGCTACAGTAATACCCTCCTTAATAACGTTGAGATTCCGAGTCCTGAGCCGAACCGCCGCGTTGTGCCGATGGACATCTTTCCGGCAAGCCTCCTCGCCAGTCTCCAGACAGTCAAAACCTTCTCGCCCGATCAACCCGGCGGGTTCGCTGGGGGTTCCGTTCAAGTGTTTACCAAAGACTTTCCAGAAGAATTGACGATGTCGCTGTCGATGTCAAGCGGTTTCAACACACAGGCGACAGGTGAAAACGGCTTGACGTATCCGGGCGGCAGCCTGGACTTTTTAGGATTCGACGACGGCTCGCGTGCGCTACCGAACATCGTCCGAGACCAGGCAGCCGATCTACCGATTCGAGAACGGGGACGTTTTACCCCATTAGGGTTTACGCCCGCAGAAATTCAGGAGTTTGGACAATCGTTCGCCAACGTCTGGTCGCCCGAACGCCGACAGGTTCCCGTCAATCAAGGCTACAAATTCAGCCTCGGGAATAGTAACAAGATTTTTGGAAACAAAGAGTTCGGCTACCTGGGTGTCATCTCTTACGGCAACAGCCACAGTTACGGCACGCAAGTTCGTAACGCCTTCCGGCTCGGTTTGAACGAGACGCTTTCGCCTGTAACCTCGTATGACGTTGAACGCAGTGGGAACGAAGTGGATTGGGGAAGTGTCCTAAATACGAGCCTTCGTTTCTCTCCAGAACATCTACTCAGCATCAAAACGCTTTTCACGCATACCGCTGAAGATGAGACGCGGACTTGGGAAGGATTCAACGCCGACAGAAATACCGATATGCGCAGCACACGGCTCCGCTACGTTGAACGCCAACTCTTCTCCGGACAAGTCGCAGGCATGCATGACTTTAACTTTGGAGAACCCGCATTACAAGCAACAGAAGAAGGTCCAGAACCGCCCGATGTCTCTATGGAGTGGCGACTTACCTATTCGCGCGCCTCCCGCGATGAACCCGATACACGTGAGAACATCTATGAAGACAGAGGCGATGGAACGTTCACTTTCCGCGATGTCACACATAGCGGTAGCAGGTTCTTCTTTGATCTTGAGGACGATGAATACAACGCACGTGCTGACTGGAAAATTCCGCTGGGCACTCAAGGTGTCTTCAAATTCGGGGGACTCTTACGAGACAGGTCCCGGACGTTTGATGTGCGCAGATTTAGATTCCTACCTGCTGACCAGGTAGACGCGACCGTCAATCTATCTGCTCCGCCCGAAACCCTTTTCCAAATCCAAAACATAGCCCCTCGCGTTTTTGAATTGCGAGAGTCCACACGCGCCACAGATAACTACCTCGCAGACCACAACATCTACGCAAGTTATCTGATGCTTGATCTACCGATTACCACAAAATGGCAGGTCATGACCGGGGTCAGATTGGAGTCTTCGGATCAAACGGTTACGACCTACGACCCCTTCGCTGCCTCCCGAAAGGAGATTGAAGCGAATTTGGAAACACTTGATTGGTTACCGGGTCTAAACGTAACGTATCGTCTCACAGAGCGGATGAATCTACGTCTCGCCGCCTCTCGAACAATTACGCGTCCGGATTTCCGAGAACTCGCCCCCTTTGAGTTCACGGATTTTGTCGGCGGCAGAACGATTCTTGGGAATCCAGATTTGGAGCGGACCCAGATCAACAACTTCGATTTCCGTTGGGAAACTTTCCCACAGATCGGGGGCATTTTGGCGGTCAGTGCGTTCTATAAGCGATTCCAAAAACCGATTGAGCAGATCGTTCAACCGCAGGCAGAGGTTCGGATTACCTACGAAAACGCTGAAGGTGCCAACAACTACGGCTTGGAGTTAGAAGCGCGTCAGAACTTAGGCGTTCTCACGGAGGCGTTGCGTCAATTCTCGATTAACACAAACGCAGCACTGATTTCTTCGCAAGTGGTCCTGCCGGAGGATGTCGGGATTCAGACCTCTTCCGAACGTCCGTTACAGGGACAGTGTCCATACATCGTCAACGTCTCCGTCGGTTTTGAAGACCCCAACTGGGGCATTTCCAGTGCAATCGCGTATAACATCTTCGGACGCAGGCTCTCTGAGGTGGGGAACCACGGGGTGCCGGATGTGTATGAACAACCCCGCGGGCAATTGGATGTGAGTTTTAGTAGGACGGTTGCGAACTATTTCAAATTCAGCATTTCAGCGAAAAACCTACTTGATCCTTACGTCCATTACAAAATAGGAGACGCAACCTATCTTGAGTATCAACTCGGTAGATCGTTCTCGTTTGGGATCAGCTACAACTTATAGCGTATAGCAATCAGCCATCGGCAATCTGAAAATAAACCTGAAAAGTAGAAAAAAATCATAACATTGTCACTTTCTTGCAACAATTCATGGGTATTATTTTAAGTATGACAGAAATTTACAATGGCGACTTAAAGTTAAAGGCGATATGCATCGCTGGGTCGCGACCATCGGTGTCTATCCATAGGATCGGCTGGACACAACAAAAAATAAAAAAAGGAGCTTAGTTAGCTAATGTTAAATATTGGGTCGGCCCCTGTATCTACAGGAAGAAGGGGTTTATATCAAAACTATCTGTTTCTGCTAATGGCCATTTTCACGGTTGGATTCGCACTCGCTTATGTCGGTTGCGGTAGTGACGAGGAAGAAACAGGAATCGAAGCAGAAGCAGAAGTTGCGGAAGAAACCATCATCGACATTGACGGACGCCAAGTGGTCGTCCTGGAAGGCAGATTGAACGCCGATAAAACACTTTCTGCGGCTTACGATTACCTCCTCCGCGGGGCAGTGTTTGTGGCAGAAGGCGCAACGTTAACCATTGAGCCGGGTGTCAAAATTTACGGTGAACAGGCAACCAACGGCACCCTCATCATCGCCCAGGGTTCTAAAATTATGGCAGAAGGCACAGCATCTGCCCCTATCGTTATGTCGAGTGATGCCTTTGAGGGGTCCCGCGCACGCGGTCAGTGGGGTGGTCTGATTATCAACGGTCGCGCGCCCACGAACCAAGGCATAACTTTCGGTGAAGGCGACACGGGGGCTTTCGGTGGAAATAGCCCTGCTGACAGCAGCGGTGTACTCCGCTACGTCCGTGTCGAATACGCGGGTATCGAATTCAGCCCTGACAACGAACTGAACGGTATCGCTTTCCAAGGCGTTGGTTCCGGCACTGTCGTGGATCACGTCCAAGTACACATGAACCAAGATGACGGCGTTGAGATGTTCGGTGGCACTGTCAACCTCAAGTATGTCATGGTTACAGGGGCCCGCGACGACTCCTTTGACTGGACAGACGGCTGGACAGGTAAAGCACAGTTCCTCGTCGTGCAACAGTATGGCGACGATGCCGATAACGGCTTCGAAGTTGACAACAGCAGTAAAGACAACGAAGCACAACCGCGTTCCGCCGCGACGATCTACAACGCGACACTCGTCGGTGATCCCGCGGGTCCCGAAAGCGATAACGGTATGCTCATTCGTGAAGGTGCCGCTGGTGTATTCGCAAACTTCATCGTCACCGGATTCAACAAAGTCGGACTCGATATCAACAACGAGGCGACCCACGCCCAAGCGGATAGTGGGAAACTGGTCGTAAAGAACAGCATTTTCTTTCAAAACGGGAAAGGTAATTTCAGCGATGAGAAGGATGACGATGGATTCGATGAAACCGCTTTTGCCGCCGCTAACAATAACAAAGAAACCGATCCCGGCTTGGCAGATCCGTTCAATAAGTCTGCACCGAATTTCACACCCGGTGCGGGGGCAAACGCAGTAACGCCGGCAAATCCTCCGGCTGACGGGTTCTTCGAACCGGTTGACTTCGTCGGGGGTGTGAGCCCAAGCAACAATTGGACCGTAGGATGGACAACGAGTGCGCAGAATTAGCGAGCTCACCGCTCACGCAGCTTACATCCTCTTAACCGTTCTGTTCGCTTATAGCAGCTTCGTCGGATGTGAGAAGCGGGTTTGGGAAAACAGTCTCGACTCGCCAGACCAACTCGGTCTGGCAGTCGTTGACGCACTGAACCGGGAAGATATTGAGCAGCTAAACAGACTTCGTGTGCAACGTGAGGAATACCTCGATTGGATTTGGCCCGCCTTCCCCGCAAGCCGTCCACCGAACAATTTTCCGGGTGATTTCGCTTGGTCTAACCTTAATAAAAAATGTAATATCGGTATGAAAAAGTGGATCGCTCACTTCGGAGGGGTAAATCTGGAGTTCGTTGACATCCACTTCGACCGACCCAAAGAGACTTATGAAGGGTTCCAACTTTTGCGTGGAACCGTTTTGACGTTACAGAACGTCGCTGGTGAAAAACGGGAATTGAAGATTCTCGGCTCGGTCGTTTTTAAAAACGATAGATACAAGTTACTGAGCTACGAAGACTAATTACGGATATAGCACGCCTATAGGGTGCTGAAAGGAACGGGAGAAGAAAAATATGAGGACAATTACCGATGTTCAGCGGCAGAACCGAGAAGCCGCCCAACACCGGAAAAGGAAAGCGATCCGGATCGCATGGAGTTTCGCCATCGGACTGCACGTCATCGGGATTCTCGCTGGCGGTATCTACTTTATTCAGAAAACCGTGTTGGAGATGCACCATGATAAAGTAGAGAGTGTCGTTTTGGAAGCCGAGAAACCGCAACCGAAACGCCGGACTCCACCCCGCGCAGCACGAAAACCTCAAAAACCGAAGTTTTCTAAGGTCCGGGCACCCAAAGGGCAGGCTGTCACGACGAGTGCTAAAATCCCAATGGACAACGCACGTTTCACACTGCTGGCGAACGATGTTTCAACACGTCCGGTCATGGCACCGAGCACAGCAGGCATCGGTAAAAATCTGTTCAGAGCAACTCGCCAACAGGCAAATATCGTTACAACGATGCCGAAATTTGAAGTGCCGAAGTTTGAAGCCACAAGCCTCGTCACAAGAATGGATATGGGAACAAGCCTCGCACAAACGGAGTTTAACGACCCCAGCAACCTGGAACTCGCCTCTGTCAACTTAGGGGATGCGAAACAGTCCTTTAACGAGTTCTTAAAGGCGGTTCGAGACCGAATCAAACAGGTGCAACGGTTCCCACCCCGTGTCCGAAATTTAGACGAGGGTGCCAGCACAACCGTTCGGTTCACGCTTTTCAAAGACGGCACGATTCGGAATCCAGCCGTCACCGATTCTTCCGGCTCAACGGCATTGGATAACGCAGCGATCGCGGCTGTCCAAAACGCAGTGCCTTATCCACCTTTCCCCGAAGGACAAGAGGGGAACAGTTTGCGACTCGAACTCCCGATTATCTTCGAGTTGACGAATTAATCGACAGACATCTGACATAAAAAAGGGACGACTTTCGGGTCGTCCTTTTTTTCGATTCGTAGTAGGGCAATTCATTGCCCGTTCTCTCGCCGCAAGGCAGTGAATAAATCGCACGCCTACAAACCTACCCTAAAATCCAAAACAGAAGAACCACTAAAACGCCAGTTTATCCGCTTTCGCCTTTGTTTCATCGACAAATCCCAAAAGAATCAATCCCGTAATAAAGAAAATCATCAATGAAATGATGGCGAGGCGTGCACTGCCGGTGATCTGTTCGATAACGCCGAACGTTACGGGTCCCCAAATTGATGAAAACTTGCTAAAGACAGAATAGAATCCGTAAAACTCTGCACTCGCCTGCTCTGGAATCATCGCGCCATAGAAGGAACGACTCAACGCCTGTGTCCCCCCGAGCACAAGCCCCACAACCATTCCCAGAATAAAGAACTCCGTTGCGGTGTGAATGAAATACCCATACGTAACAACCCCACTCCATAAGACTAAGGCGAACATCACAGAGCGTCTCGCACCGATACGCCTTGCGAGCCGACTGAAGATCAATGCGCCCCCTATCGCAACGACTTGTACCAGCAAGAGCGTCACCATGAGTGCCGTCGTCGAAAGCCCTAATTCTTCAGTGCCATAGATTGTCGCCATACTGGTAACGGTGTGGATCCCGTCGTTGTATATCATATAGGCGACAAGGAAGAGCGTAAGGTGTTTAAAGCGTCCGACCCGTTTCGCTGTTGAAAGCGTCCGACGGATGCCGAGGGTGAGGTAGGCGATAGGTTTCGGTGTGTTGCGATAGGCTTCTGGAAGTTGATACGGCGTTTTTTGCTCTTTTAGGTATTTCAGCGTCAACAGGGTCCAACCTGCCCACCAGAGTCCCGTCATCGCCATCCCGATGCGTGCTGCCATTGCTTGACTCTCCGGTGTCTTTTGCGTGGCGACGAGGACGAGGGCAATGGTAAATTGCAGCGAGCCACCGACATATCCGAACGCATATCCTCTCGCAGAAACGGAATCCAGTTTGTCTTCGGAGGCGATCTGTGGTAAGAACGCATCGTAGAAAACATTACCGCCGACAAAGCAAATTTGAGAACCGAGAAATAGCGCAATCGTCAATCCGACATCACCCGACCCGCAAAAATAGAGCATCGTTGCGAAGATACTGCCCATATACGCGAAGCCCATAAGAAACCGTTTTTTTGCGGCAGAGAAATCGGCAATCGCTCCAAGCACGGGTGCAAAGAGGAACACGCAGAACGCCGCGGTTCCCAACATATAGCCCCACAAGGCTGTAGCACTTATATTCATACCGAGGATATCCACACCTGCTTCGCCTACAATGGCTTTCGCAAAATAATTCGGCAATATGGCGGCGATCACAGTGGTGATATAAGCTGAATTCGCGCAGTCATACATGCACCACCCAAAGATTGTTTTCTTATCGTTTTTCATACGGAAATAATAACATATCTGACGGAAAAGTCAAGGGAGCGTCGCGATTCGGGGATCGCTCCTACAAGAAAAGGGGAATGGGTGTTGATTATTATTGATTATCGGTCGGAATAGGAAGGACAGAAGAAGTGAATTGAGAACAGTAGGAGCGTGAAAGTTTCACGCCCCCACTGTCATGCGCTACCTTGTTGAGGTTAGGCAAGGTCGAAACGATCGAGATTCATGACCTTGTTCCACGCAGCCACGAAATCCCGGACAAATGCTTCTTGAGAATCATTACACGCGTAGACCTCCGCGACAGCTCGGAGCTGGGAGCTTGAGCCGAAGACGAGATCGACGCGGGTACCCATCCACTTGACCTCACCTGTCGAGCGATCACGTCCCTCAAACACATTCTCAGATGTAGAAGAAGGCAACCATTCGGTGTTCATGTCAAGCAGGTTGACGAAGAAATCGGTCGTCAACGTTTCGGGTCGCTTGGTGAAGATACCGAAACCCGACTCACAAACGTTCGTATCCAGGACGCGCAAACCCCCGATGAGAACCGTCATCTCAGGCGCCGTGAGCGTCAGCTTTTGTGCCCGATCCACGAGCAACTGTTCAGGTGTTCCCTCGTGTCCGTTCGCGAGGTAGTTGCGAAATCCGTCAGCGGTCGGTTCCAGCACAGCAAACGACTCCACATCGGTTTGCGCCTGCAAGGCGTCCGTGCGTCCCGGAGCGAAGGGAACCACTACTTCGATACCGGCATTCTTCGCAGCAGCCTCGACCGCTGCACACCCAGCGAGGACAATCAGGTCAGCGAGTGAAACCTGCTTTCCATCAGACTGGGATCCGTTAAATTCGTTTTGAATCGCCTCCAGCGTCTGAAGGATCTTCTCCAATTCGGACGGATTGTTAACCTCCCAATCCTTCTGTGGTGCGAGGCGAATGCGTGCCCCGTTGGCTCCACCACGCTTGTCAGTGCCGCGGAACGTTGCCGCAGACGCCCAAGCCGTCGAGACCAACTGGGAAATGGAGAGTCCTGATTCGAGGATTTTGCCTTTGAGGGCAGCGATGTCCTGTTCGTCAATCAATTCATGATCGACATCAGGAACGGGATCTTGCCACAACTGTGGTTCCTCTGGAACCAAGGAACCGAGATACCGTGTGCGGGGTCCCATGTCGCGGTGGGTCAATTTGTACCACGCCTTCGCAAACGCGTCTGCGAACTCTGCCGGGTTCTCGTAGAAGCGTTTGGAAATCTCCGCATAGGCTGGATCCGCCTTCAGAGACAGATCAGTCGTGAGCATCATCGGCGCGTGTTTCTTTGAGGGATCGTGAGCGTCCGGCACCGTGCCTTGTGCGGATTCATCTTTCGGAGTCCACTGCCACGCACCGCCAGGACCTTTTACCAGTTCCCAGTCGTAATTGAACAGGTTCTCAAAGAAGCCATTGTCCCACTGGGTCGGCGCGGCGGTCCAGGCACCCTCTAAGCCACTGGTGATCGTGTGGACACCCTTGCCGCTCCCAAAACTGTTTTTCCATCCGAGTCCTTGTTCCTCAATAGAGGCACCCTCGGGTTCGGGTCCGACATACTCGTCTGCGTCCGCAGCACCATGCGTTTTGCCGAACGTGTGTCCACCAGCGATGAGTGCGACCGTCTCCTCGTCGTTCATTGCCATGCGCCGGAACGTCTCTCGAATGTCTCGCGCTGCAGCGACGGGATCCGGGTTACCGTTGGGTCCCTGCGGATTCACATAGATTAAACCCATCTGAACGGCTCCAAGCGGGTTCTCCAATTCTCTGTCGCCGGTGTAACGCTCATCTCCGAGCCATGTGGTCTCTGATCCCCAATAGATGTCCTCTTCGGGTTCCCAGACATCCTCTCGTCCGCCAGCGAATCCGAAAGGCTTGAGTCCCATCGACTCCAAGGCGCAGTTCCCAGCGAAGATTATCAGATCCCCCCACGAGAGTGTCTTGCCGTACTTCTGCTTGACGGGCCAGAGGAGCCGGACCGACTTGTCAAGGCTGGCGTTGTCGGGCCAACTGTTGAGCGGTGCAAAACGGAGCGTGCCAGAGGCACCGCCACCGCGCCCGTCTCCGATACGGTATGTGCCTGCACTGTGCCACGCCATTCGAATGAAGAGGGGTCCATAGTGACCGTAGTCGGCGGGCCACCAGTCCTGCGATGTCGTCATCACTTTATAAATGTCTTGCTTCAGAGCCTCTAAGTCGAGTGTCTTGAACGCCTCGGCGTAGTTGAAATCCTCTCCCATTGGATCGGCTGTGGGAGGGTTCTGGTGGAGCATCTTCAGGTTCAACTGATTCGGCCACCACTGTTGATTCGCTATCGTGCCCCGTGCGTGAGCATCGTGCATCACTGGGCACTTACCTTCGTTACTCATGTTTGCTCCAATCGTGTTCTACATTTTTCCAATTTATTCTTTGACGTAACCTCCCTAAGCACCTGTTTGAAAAACCCAAATAAGTCTCTAAAAATTGTGATTTTATGGAGAAATGCCCTAAAAATCGGTTGAGATGATAAAAGAGGACTATTTCACCCACTTCTCAGACAGGCTCTCAGTGTTACAAAAGGGAGATTGACATCCTATTTCTTCTATATATTATACATCAAAACTGCCCAAAATGACAAGTATGATACCAAATCCGAAAGATAAGCGTCGGGAATCGGGGTTAATCCACCACTCTCAACGCACCCCATGTCCCCAGCAACTTACCCACAGCCGATAGATGACCCCTCATACAAACCGTCGCAAGATGCCGACGATTTCCTGATAACGAGACCTCTTCTATCTGGTAGTAATACGCAACGGTAGATTTCACAGTCCTATCCATGTAGGTATATGTGTTCTGCTCGGCTGTCGTGCCAGCACCGAGAATCAGCGTCGGGTTCACCTTTACAAATTCACCTTGCTTCGTTTCACCCCGAAGGATATTGAATCCCGCATTCTCCATCTCCGATGCCGTCGTCCAGTTCACAACCACGGACCCTTCCCGCAGATCCGCGCGGAAACTCGACAACGTCACCGGCAGCGGACTCCCCTGCCTATACCCAGGCGTCCCATTGTCCGTCTCAAGTCCCCAATACGTATACGGACCAATCAACGACGTCTCCACGGCACGCACCCAACTCCGTGGCACTGTTCCTTGCCACGGCACACGCTCTTCATAACGCCGAATTAACGACGAACGCGCACCCGACTCCGACCACCCCGACGGCAACTCCCACCGCGGTTTATCTTCACCCACTCTACCATCAAGATTTCCCGCCATATCTACTAACGTCCCATCGGGTGAGAACAACCGCAGCGCAAAACCCTCTGAGCGTAGCAGCAATGCCTTACGGCTCTGACGCTGGACATTGTAAATCCGACGCACTGGGATGTTCTCTGAGTTGCGGTCATTCCGTGTCACCAAAAGCGCGGTTTGGTTCGGCATCACCTCTAACGACTTGAAATGAAACGTGGTATGCCGATGGACGGGTTGACTGTCTCGGACTTCAATTATCAACCTCCAGCCTTCGAGATTCACGATCTCTGTGGCGGAGTTGTTATAGAGTTCTATCCACTGCGCCGGGGACCCCTTCTCATTTGTCGCAAACATCACCTCGCTGAAACTGATCTGACCCGTGCCGACGTCATCTGTCATCATCGCAGTCGCATATCCCGGGGTGCCGAGACTCGTTTCTGGGGAGGCATCCGGATCATACCCTAACCCGGACTGATAGTCGCTTAAGACCCAAGCATCCCGGAGGTAGCCGCGTGCCATCGGTTTCATCGGGATAGCTCCCTTGGGTCGCATGACTCGCTGATAGACTTCGGCTTGTGAGAACCGTGCCTCTGTGCCGGTATAGACCCATGTATCGCGTAGGGGCCAGATCTGTGTGCGATAGTTCACGTTGCCTCTGTGATAATCGCCTGCGAGGTCTTCAAAGCCTCCCCAGGTGCCGTTCTTATGGCGTGCATTGCGGAGGATTAGCAGAAACGGCGTTTTCGGGAGTTTCATCTCGGGTCGGATGAGATATAGCGGACGGAGCTCGGGATTGTGATCTGGATTCTCAAGGTTCTGCCCGCGTAGGAGGTCGTTCTCACTCGGATCGGTGTTGAGGATCAAGAGGATGCCCCCTGCGGGGAGCGTCCAATCTGGGAACGCTACAATATCGCGGTCTACGTAATGGGGTTCATCTTCAGCGGCGACGATGCTAATCTCCCACTCTTTGAGAGAGACCTCTTTATTGCTGATGTTCTTGAGTTCTACCCAATCATGTGTGTCATCCTCAGCGTTTCGAAACTCGTTGAAGATGACTTTATCCATTGGGACGTGTGAAGGGAACACGAGCGGACCTCTGCGCCCAAACTCAATCGGTTCGGAGGCGGTCGCTGTAGTGGGAACTATTTGTCCTGATGTGCTGGTTGCCGCTCCTGGATGGACGATGAGTTTCACGGTGCCGCTGGCATTGGGGGGCAGTTTAATCCTTACGACGTATGCCTGTGCTGATACCTCTATTTCTCCTTCGCTGTTTGTCTGCCTCGTTCCGCCTATAGGGGTCAATGCTGCCAAGGTTGCGGTGCCGATGCCTCGCTTGAGTTCCGTCTCTACGGTAATGTCCCTTTTTTCAAAACCGGTGACGGGTTCAGAGAATCTGATAGTGAGGGTAAATTCATCGGTCGGTCTATCTTCGGGGTAGCCCGCGAATGTTACCGTCAGGGGTGCTGGTGGCGGTGGCACATAGAGAAAGGCCCGCAACGCCTCTGGGTCATTGAGTATGGACAGTTGGTTTGTATAAGAAGAATCGAGAGACAAGAAGTAGAGGCTGGTGAGGCTTGACAGCTTCTGGAACTCATTAACATCCGTAATTCTATTATCTCCGAGCCACAAAGAGTCTAACCCGGTCAGCGTCAATAGCGCATCGGTTGTAGTAATCTCATTATTTCTGAGACTCAAAAATAGTAGGTTGGTTAGACCCGCCAGGACCGAAATATCACTAATCTTATTCCTACTGATATACAAGGTTGTTAGGGCGGTTAGATTCGCCAGGGCTGAGATATCACTAATGCTATTACCACCGAGATCCAAAACGCCGAGGCTGGTTAGATTCTCCAGAGCTGAAATATCACTAATCTTATTATTATAGAGCTCCAAGTGTATTAGGCTGGTTAGACTGGACACCGTTGACATATCACTAATCTTATTATTACCGAGATTCAAGGTTTGCAGGCTGGTTTTACCGTTCAGAGCTGAGATATCACTAATGCTATTATCCTGGAGCTCCAAGTTAATTAGGGTTAGCTTAGACACTTCAGAGATATCACTAATGCTATTATCATAGAGACGCAAGGCTATTAGACTGGTTAGAGTGGACAAATT
>JAJEIP010000032.1 GCA_022827885.1 Candidatus Poribacteria bacterium | reverse complement strand
GTTCGGAAACGCAAGTCCGTAATGAAATTAGGTTCTCCTTAAATGGCATAATTTGTCTTTGCTTTACATTTGGAGGGGTGTTTTGCTTGGGTATTTCTGTGTATTGCTTGGGTGTTTCTTCAACTCGCACACGAAAAGCATCAAGGTTTTCAATACGAAACCTATCCGCAAGGAAAAATTAAAACATGGAAAAAATAGCAGTTATCGCGGGTGTGGGTCCCGGTTTAGGGGCTGCGCTTGCCCGTAAATTTGTGAACGAAGGCTGCGATGTAGCATTACTGTCTCGCTCATCCGCCTACATTAAAAACCTATCCACGAGATTGGGAGAATCCGGACGCACAGTTATCCCTATTCCCACAGATATTGCGGATGCGGAGCAGGTATCAGGGAGTTTTGATCGCATTCGAGAGGAACTCGGTGCTCCCGATATCTTGGTAAACCATGCCGCAAACGCCGCGTGGGGGAGTTTCGCAGACCTTACACCTGAAGCGTTTGAGGGAGCCTGGCGCGTCTGCACCCTTGGTGGGTTTCTCTGTTCAAAGCAGGTCGTCCCAGGGATGCTCAAGAAAGGCGGCGGAAGCATTCTCTTTACAGGGGCAACCTCTGCTGTCCGGGGTAGGGCGGGCGCGTTGGCGTTTAGCAGTGCCAAATATGCAACGCGCGGTTTAGCCTCTGCACTCGCTCGCGAAGTCGGTCCGCACGGCATACATGTCGCCCATGTCATTATTGACGGGGTCATTGATACACCGGGGGTGCGTCAACGCTATACACTCTCGGAGAATGAACCGCTCCTTGAACCCGATGCCATTGCCGATACCTATTGGGCTTTGGTGCAGCAGGATCGGAGCGCGTGGACTTTCGAGGTGGATGTCCGACCCCATAACGAGGAATTCTTTACGTAGATTTTTCTATCAGATTACGGAAGGCGCACTAATACAGCGCGCCTTAAATTTCTACGAACCTAAAACGTGCTCTCTTTTGAGGTCAACGGACACCAGCGCGTCGTCTCAAGATAACGAAGGAGCACAGCCTTCGCCTCTCGTGTCCCGATACGATGCAGCGCGTGAACCGCATCCCCGCGGACATAACGATTTTCATCGAACAGCACGTTCTGTAAACCCTCAACCGCCTCAGCCGCATTCTGACCAATCCGTCCCAGCGCGAAGACCGCATTGCGTCGGGCACCATCGTGCGAATCCGCTAATGCCTTCACAAGACCCGGAACAGCAATGGAACTCGATTGGCTCGTTGTTCCTAACGCCTCTATCGTATGCGACCGCACAGAACCTGACGCATCCGCTGCTAATGTTTCCACCAACGCAGGCACCGCAGATTCTGCCTTATTTCCCAAATCGCCGAGTGCTTCCGCCGCGTTATCCCGCACATGTTCACGAGAGTCTTTCAACGCCTCCTCCAAGGCATCAACGGCAGGCATTCCAACCGCATTGAGCGCATAACACGCATTTCGGCGTGTCATCTCCGATTCATCTTGCAAACACCGAACCAGTGCAGGCACTGCCTTCTCGCCAAATCGGGGCATTTCATAAGCCGCCTGCAATCCTGTCGATTCCGATGTGCTGTTGAGCGCGCTGATGAGACCTGACAACGGTTCACCGTTCGAGGTCTCGTTGTGGGAGGGGTTTTCAACCCCGAATTCCGTGCCTCGATGCCAGTTCCACAGGTGTCGAAACATCTCCTGATGTTCAGGCGGTCCCACAGATGTTCCATTTGCCCACTCTGTTTCCTTGTTTGCCCAAGTAGGTTCCAGCGGCTCTGACATCCGGGCATAGAGGAACTTCATCATGTAGCGTTTCTTCTCGCTGCTGTTAGGCATTGCACGGTGCCATAGGTCGTAGTTTGCGAAAGCAACCGTTCCCGCTTTTCCCATGATCGGTTGTTCCCGTGAGACCTGCGCGCCTTCACGCGTGCTATAATAGTGGCTCATCGGGACCACACCCGTTGGACCGAGTTCGATAGGTGTATCTTGTGGGTAATAGAAAACCAGCAGCCTTCGGGTATGGTGAGACCAGCGTTTCCCGCCATCTTGGTGCATTCTCTGCCCTTTGCTACCCGGCGGATTGTAATGCGGATGACGGTGTGGCTGCTTGTAGTAGTCCGCGCCGAGCAGACTTGTCAAAGCACCACTCACGTTCGGATCGTCAAGGATTTGCTGAATTTCTGGTATCCGCGGTATCATATTATTACCGGGATTGCCTTCCTTATCAAAAACCGTTACCGTCTTCTCGTAGATTGCATCGTGGAATGACGCAGGCAATTCGGTTGTAACCGTCACATAACCGTTCACAATGAAATGCCGCATCTGCGCGTCACTTAAGAGGTGTACTGCCATCTTTCCCCCTTTTTCTATATTGAGACTCGCTGTAACCCTATCTACAGGAATTGTAAGTTACGCTATTATTCCATAGATTTTCACAATTTTCAAGAAATTCTCCAATCAAATCCATATTTATGTTAAAATAGATAGAATTAGAGCGGACTTAACGCACAACATACCAACGTTGGAGGTTTCAGCATGGGACGCAGTTTTGAAAAATCACTCGCATGGCAGAAGCGAGCCAAAGCCGCATTGGTCGGGGGTGGGCAACCCCATAAACAGAGCAACCCCCCCAGACCTATTATGATTGCAGGCGCGAAAGGCGCGCATTTTTGGGATGCCGATGGAAATGACTATATCGATTATCTGATGGGATTTGGACCTATGATCCTTGGACACGCCTATCCAACTGTGATTGATACGGTCACAAAGTATCTCATTGAACGGGGGAATGTATATAATTTCGGGCATACCCTTGAGGTAGAACTCGCCGAAAAGTTGGTTCAGATTATCCCATCGGCGGATCGGGTTGCTTACTTTGTTGGTGGATCGGACGCAACAACCGGCGCGATTAAGTTCGCTCGCGCATATACCGGTAGAGAAAAAGTGATTCGATCCGGGTATCACGGCTGGCACGATTGGTGTAGCCACGCACGCGGACACCTATCGGGGGCTGCTGCCGCTACACTTAGCGTCGATTTCAACGATCTTGAAGGACTTGCTGACCTCTTTAAAGCACACCCTGACGAAATCGCTTGTTTGATTATGGAACCTTCCGGACAGGATCTGCCCAAAGACGGTTATCTCGAAGAGGCAAAGGCGCTCGTCAATGCCAACGGTGCCTTGATGATTTTTGACGAAGTTAAAACAGGGTTCCGCTACGCATTGGGCGGTGCACAGGAATATTTCGGGGTCACCCCCGATATGTCCGTTTTCGGAAAGGCACTCGCCAACGGGTTCGCGACGGCTGTCGTCGTCGGAAAAAAAGAGATTATGGATGAGGTGAGTGATGTCTGGGTAGCCGCAACCTTCCACGGTGAGGTATCGCTTGTTGCCGCCGCAATCGCCACAATTGAGGAACTTGAGGCGCAGGATGGTGTCGCCTTCATGTGGAAACAGGGGCAAAAATTGCTGGAGGGCTACAGAGAAATGACCGCACGCCTCGGTATTGAGAATGCCCGCATCGGTGGTATCGGACCCATGCCCTACTTCGGCTTAAGTACCAACAGCGATGACGAACGCCAAAAACGGTTCCATGAGACCTTCTACGAAGCAACCTTGGAGGGTGGTTTATATCTGCCTGAAGGACATATCTGGTTCATGTCCATGTCGCACACCGATGAAGATGTCGCGAAGACCCTGAGTGTCTCTGAGGATGCTCTCAAACGCGCCAAAGCCGCATAGTACAAAGTAGTAGGCACGCGCCGTCGTGCCGTCCACCAATAATCAAGAGGATTTTCTCATGGCAGCAGTTACGAATCACACCAAACCGTTTATTGTTGATAAAAACCTCGGAACAGCACTCGATCTTGATAACGCACAACTCACCGAAACAACCTCCGATGGAACCCCTGTTGTTGCACCGACGCAAGAACAGAAATACCTCTTTGACATGCGTGGATGGCTTCTGGTTCCGGGTGTGCTGTCGGGTGATGAACTCGCTGAGATGCAGGAGTTCGGATATAAACTCCGCCACGAACCCGAGTCGATCCCAGAGCATGAACGCTCTCCGCTCGGCGGTCCCATGCAACGGCTCGCCGATCATCCGAATGTTATCGGTTTTCTCAACGAGTTTCTCGCACATCCAGCGTTGTCAAGCCAAGAATGTTACGGCTTCCGTATGGAATCGTGTAGTTTGTTCTATCGGACGGTAGGGGATGGAAACTTTGGACCCCACAACGGAAACGGGATGCTCCGTTTCCCCGGCGATTCGCACCTCTATCGGTGTATTCCGGGCAGGGGCTATAGCGGCTTAACACGCATCGTCTGGGAACTGAATCCCGTCAAATATCGGCAGGGCGGCACCCTGTTTATTACGGCGAGCCATAAAGCCGTCTACACGGCACCCGACACGATCCGAAGCCAAGACTCCCTGATTTGGGATACATACGAGTGTCCTGCTGGGTCCCTCCTCTTTTTCACTGAGGCATTGACCCATAGCACGCACACGTGGACAAACGAAGAAAACGATCGTCTCGCTATTTTCAGTTGCTACAATACGGTCAATAGCAAGTGGCACGATTGGGATCCGCACCCGGAGTTGTTAGCCGAAATGCCTGCCAAACGGCAGACCCTTTTCCGTCCCGTTCGCGCTGCCAATAACTTAATCGGTGAGACCTACCGTCATTAGTTAATGGTTATCAGTACGGTTTTTCCGCGAAAAACCTTTCAGTTTTCGGTTAAGAGGTGTTCCTTTAACAAAAACCTCTTGTTACCGACAACTGATAGCCGATAACCGACAACCAATAAAAAAGGAGGCGTTTACATGCGTCAGATTGGATCAACTCCTGTTACCGCACCCGGTTGGACTGCGAAACCCAAAGATGGGATCGCTATCGTTGATTGTGATGTGCACCACAATTTCCGCCATCCTACGCAACTGTTGCCCTACCTATCTAAATTCTATCAGGAGCATCTCCTCGACCAAGGGTTACATCTCGGCGGGTATCCGAATATTCCGGTTCGAAGCAATCGTGTAGACCTCAGGGGGCGGATTGAAGAAGCCACCGAATCGACACCCAAAAACTCCGGGGGCGATCCCAGAGATTTCAACTTCACATTGGAGTTCCTTCAAGATGAGCACCTTGATGTCTGGAATATTGATATCGCCGTCCTGACGGGACCGCCTGTCTTCTATGGGTATTCCGGCGTCCCTGATCCCGATTGGGGGGCTGCCCTCTGTCGGGCTTTTAATGACTGGACTATTGAACATTGGCTTGAGAAGGATGAGCGGGTTGTTAATGCCATTCTCGTCTCTCCATCAGATCCACCCCAAGCCGTGGAGGAGATCAACAGACTCGCACACCGCAAGGACACTGTCGCCGTTATGGTGCCGATGGGATCGAGCCGTCCGTTTGGGAACCGCTTCTATCATCCCATCTGGGAAGCGTGTGAGGAACACGGGTTGCCTGTCATTTCGCACATCGGGGGTGGGGGTGGCGCGACCCGAAACGTACCCACGCCGGTCGGACATCCGACCTACTACATAGAATCCCGAATGAGTCGTCCCTATGTCGCCAGTACACACGCGACATCCCTCATCTGCGAAGGGGTCTTTGAAAAATTTCCGAACTTCAAGTTCGCGCTCATTGAAGCACAACAGATGTGGGCAGTGCCAGTGATGTGGCATCTGGATACCGATTGGAAAGCAATACGTGACCAGACACCGTGGCTGAAACGGTTGCCGAGTGAGTATTTCCGTGAGCACATCCGAGTCGGATCACAGCCGATGCACGAACCTGAGAAGCCGGAACAGATGTACCAGATGTTGGAAATGCTCCACGCGGATGAAACGCTGATATTCTGCTCAGACTTCCCACATTTTGATTGGAACGATCCGGTAACCGTTTTCCCCAAACTCTCAGAAGACGTACACCATCGGATCTTTGCCCAAAACGCCCTGGATATGCTTCGGTTGGATGTGAAAGAATCCAACGGAGCTCAGGATCCAGTAGCAAATTAACTGGAAACCTGCTTTTTAAATTCTGGGCACGAGGGCTGCTCTCCACGCCATTATAAGCAGGTTTACCGTGAGGTTGCGACTGAAATAAGGATATCTACGGCATTGCCTTGAAACACAAGCCTGCAACAACGGCGCAGGCGGCTCGAACACGGAAACCCTTAAAGTCTTAAATCGTGTTCCTTATCCGCAAGGAAAAATTAAAAAATGGCACGTGTTGTTGTCGGAAAAGTATCAGAAATTCCACCGGGGGAGCGCAAAATCATCGTCCCGTTCCGAGGGAAGGCGGGCATTGGGGTCTTTAATGTTGATGGTAAATTTTACGCCATCCGTAACATCTGTCCGCATAGACGGGGACCCCTATGCACAGGCGAACTCAGCGGTAGGTTCGCCGCCGATGCACCGCCTTCCATTCAAGGGGCAACGCTCTCTGTCGATAATTTAGGCGAGATATTGCGCTGTCCGTGGCATCAATGGACATTTGACATTGCCACCGGACAGTGCCTCGTCGATGAAACGTTGCGGGTGGCGACTTACCCTGTCAAGATTGACGGTGATGATGTCGTCGTCGAATACGATGGTTAAGTTAATTAAAACCCAAATTGCTACCTAACGAATTTTATATGTTTAAAGGGAGGTGTCAGTCGATTTTCCTACCCCACGGGAGTAGTATGTCTATGAAAAGGTAACTTAATCTTGCCGAAGAGCTCAATACGCCGAAACGGAGGACAAAATGATTAACAGAACTCCGAGACATAAGTTTATTATAGCCATCACGGCGACTGTTGTAATGGCGACAAGCATAGCACACGCGCGTCAGGCGATTACCGATGGATTGGTGAGTTACTGGTCGTTCAATAAGGATTCGGTCGCAGGGAAAACGGTTGAAGACCTTGTCGGGGCAAACGATGGAACCATGGACGGAAATGTTGAGGTCGTTGACGGTAAAGTCGGTGAGGCACTCAAATTTAGTGGCGGGCATGTGGATTGTGGTGCGGATAAGAGTTTAACCGACATTGGCGATCAGATTACATTGGAGGCGTGGATAAAACCTGAGAAACCCGGTTGGGCGATTTTCGCGGGTATATCGAGATCAGGAAATAATTCTTATGTGATTGCGTGGTCCGACCAAACTCGGGTCGATTTTAATCTCTGGAACGGTGCTTTAGAGACGTGGCCCTTTCACAGTGTGGGTCAGCCCGATGTAGGTAAGTGGCATCACATCGCTGGCGTTTACGACGGGTCCGAAGCCATTATTTATATCAATGGTGAAGTGGATAATGAGAAAAAATTCGAGGGTGTCCTGAAACATAATGGAGAGAACTTTTGGATGGGTGCCAGAAAATCGGATGGACTGCCTTACCACGGTCTTCTTGACGAACTTCGCCTTTATAACCGCGGTCTCACCCAAGCGGAGGTTGAACAGAATCTTGAAGCAGAAGGGCTTGCCGTCGAACCGACCCAGAAATTAGCACTCACTTGGGGAGCAATAAAAGTTTCAAAGTAGGACCTCCCTTAACGCATAATGAACAAGCAATCTCGTTTTTCTATTGCAGAACTCACACCCGGCCATCCGGATTGGCAGGAATTTGTCGCGCTCGTCAAGGACTTAAACCAAGACGGCTGGGCGTTCAATCCCTATTTTGAGCAGTTTTCACGCTATTTTCTGGCGGCAAAACAGGACGGGACCATCGTCGGATTCCTCATGTTTGTGGTGTGGGACATCGGTCCCTACGACCGCGACCATCCGCCTATTGAGATACACGGAAAAACGCTAAAAGAGGCGAAAATCCTCGCGTTTGGCGTGAAAGACGGATACCGACGGCAAGGCATCGGCACCGCGCTTCAAGAATACACCATCAAACAAGCCAAGTTGTTCGACTGCTACCAGGTGCGCTCCGTTAGCGGTGAAAATCATCCTGAGAACCATTATCTCAAACTCGCGATGGGGTTCGCTGTAGAACCGATGGAACGCGATGAAAAGTGTTTAGGGTTTGTCATGCCTCTTAAATCATCGACAGAACGGTAATTTTTATGAGACAGTTAACCGACGCTGAGAAGCAGCAACTTGCGGGGAAAATTGAAAAGCTGCAAGAACGCCAACAGACGCTCCGGGAGATGAATCCCGACCTACCTGAGTCTTTTGAAAAGGCAGCGGCAAAAACGGGGCGGGTACGGAGATTTATACCGAAGCATTTCTGGAAGTATGGCTTGCTCGGTATCATTCTCTGTCTGCTTGCCTTCAACGCATTTCGATTTCTCAAATGGCCAGGTTTTGGTTCTAATACTATCATCAATCTCAACCTTATGATTGCGTTGATGCTGCTCCTCAATCACATCGCCTTTAACTTTACAAAAACAGGGTGGAAAAGCCGCGTGATGAAAATTGTTGCATGTGTTGGGATGCTATTTGTGTTCGTTTACATGTACATTTCTTGGGTAGCTTAGCGGATTGTAATGGCTTCAATTGGAGAAGATAGAGTGAAAAGTCTCGTGTTGATGTTAACCACTGTCTTGACGGCGGGTGGCACGCCGCTCGTGGATGCAGCGGAACAACTAAAATCTGGCGTGTATTATATCACGCAGTCGTGGTCACAAGAGACAGCATTTAAGCGTCCGTATTATGTAAGTGTTCCTGAGAGCGCAAATCAACAAAAGTTCCCGGTTTTCATTTTTTTGCATGGGCACGGTGGAAATGCGAAGGAAGCGATGCATGAATTCATGAAGCGGCACACCACGATGGCGGGAAGATACGTCATGGTGTTTCCTAACGGATACAAAACGGGTTGGAATGTCATGTCGGAGCATTCCAAAGCAGACGATCTCGGATTCATTGAAGCGATCGTTGAGAAACTATCCACTTATGACAACATTCAGACAGACAATTTCAGCGTCATGGGGAATTCAAATGGTGCCGCTTTGGTGAACCAATTGGCGATCGAAAGCAAACTACCGAACCTTCGGAATTATGTGAGCGCAGTCAGCCCGTTAAATGTCTATCAGCACGACGGGAAGAATTTCAAAGCCAAGGGTGCTGACAACAATTATCAAGGTGTTGCCACACCGATGACCGGCAAGCGTCTCATGAATATCTCAGGCATCACCGATGATCTGGTCCCTTATCACGGGGGTCTTTCAAAATACATTCCTGCCAAGGACGGCACGTTGGGTTTTGTTGATGCCGAAGCGTCGATTTTTTTGTGGGCGAAGCAGATGGGATACGACGGGGAGAAGTTGTCCAAACCCAGCAGGAGTGATGGGAATCTGGAAATCTTCAGCTACCTCAACGGGGGCGTGATCCACTACAAAGTTAGCAACGAAGGACACGGCGCAGCACAGGCAATCAGCGAGAAAATTCTGCTCGAATTCCTGGAGGGCGACGATGAAAGAGAGAAGTAAGTGATTAAAGCAGTCTTCTTTGACCTTGATGGCACACTCTGCGACTCCGACACAGCATGGAGCATCGCACAAAGCGAAATGTTTCAGCTTTTACACGAGCAGTATCCGAATGTTTCGGAAGAGGCGCTTACAGCGGCATGGAAAGCCGTCCATCAGGAACTCTTCAAGCAACTCAACGCCGGAAAATGCGCTATGGCAGACGTGAGAGACTCGCGTTTCCAATGTTTGTTCAAAGAATTGGATCTACCCATAGATAGGGGTATGGAAGAAGTAAGCGACTTTTTCTGTTCGCGCTATCTCACAAGTTTACGGCTTTACGACGATGTCACCGTCCTTGTGGAATTAGGGGGATATCATCTCGGTATCGTTACAAACGGGGCACACGATGACCATACCGACAGTCAGCTTTCTAAAGTCCGACACCTTGGACTCAGCCAACAGATCCAATCGCTTACCATTTCGGGTGAAATTGGTGTTAGAAAACCGGGGATCGAAATCTTCCAAGTCGCTTGTGAGCGTGCTGGCGTTTCACCGAAAGAGGCTCTGTTCGTCGGCGATACCCTTAAAAACGACATCATTGGTGCCAACCGCGCCGGCATGACAAGCGTTCTCATCGACCGGAAACCAGATGCGTTGACACCGAAAACAGCGGGCGAGCGACCCGACTACTCGATCTCAAATCTACATGATGTTTTATCCTGCTTGTAGTTTAAAAAGATCTCGCGTTTTAATGCCTTTCTCGTGGCGTAGAGGGATGTAATGATTGATCCGAAATTAAGGGGAAAAGTTGCGTTGATTACAGGTGCCAATCACGGTATTGGTGAGGCAACCGCTTTAGCGTTAGGCAACCAAGGCGTGAAAGTTTTTGCTTCATTTTTTCGTCCCCCGTGTCAGTACAGCGAAGGAGAATTAAAGCGTGCCGAAGAGATCGGATTAGGTGGAGATGTCTTCTACCGAGCCATGCAGCAAAAGCCTATTGGGCAGCTGGTCAGCCAATTTGAAGAGGCAGGCATGACAATCTCCGTCTTAGAGGCAGACCTTGCTGAGGAAACAAACATCTCCAAACTTTTTGAGGTATGTGAGAAAGAACTGGGGCCTGTTGACATCTTGATTAACAATCACACGCATTGTGTCTTGGAGACATTTGATCCTGAGCAAACTTCAACAGACGGAAGCGGCATTATTCTATCAACTGCTTCAAGCATTGACGCGCATTTTGCTATTAACGCCCGAGCGTACGTATTGATGATGCAAGCGTATTTAAAACAATATCTTAAAAATGGACTTAACTCGGGTCGCATTGTAAATACAAGTACGGACGCTGCGCATTGCCATCCTTTGAATATCAGTTATGCCGCAAGTAAACACGCAATTGAATCCTATAGTCGCTCCGCTGCATGCGAGATGGGAAAATACGGTGTCACGGTGAACGTCATCGCACCTGGACCGATTCAAACAGGCTACATCCTACCTGAGGATGAGAAAGTAATCGCAGAATCTACACCCTTGGGTAGGGTTGGTAGACCTGAAGATGTTGCTGAGGTCACGGTTTTCCTCTGCTCTGAGCAAGCGCGTTGGCTCACAGGCCAGTTGTTCTATGTTGGAGGCGGTTACCGAATACCGCAATAGATAGACTGTATTTAGGAGTTCATAATGGATAAAACCTACAACGTTGCAATAGTTGGGTGCGGTGGGATTTCTCACATGCACGCCGGATGGTATGTGAACGAACCGAGGGCTTCTCTGACTGCGATCGCTGATATTAATCCAGAAGGACTAAAAGCATACGGCGAACAATACGGTGTCGAAAAGCAGTATACCGATTACGTCGAGATGCTCGAGACGGAGGAGATCGATCTGGTCTCCGTGTGCACCCGTCCGAAACTGCATGCACCGGTGGCAATTGAGGTCGCGAAACTCGGGGTCAAAGGGATTCTGTCTGAAAAACCGATGGCGGAGAATCTCGGACAGGCGCGGGAGATGCTCGAAACCTGTTCACAGCACAATGTGAAATTGGCAATTGACCATCAGGTACGGTTTAGCGCGCCTTATCAAGCCGCAAGACAGATGATTGCCGACGGTGTTATCGGCGACCTGTTTCGGATTCACGGTGTCTGTGGCGGGGGCGACTTGAAGGACAATGCCACACATACTGTTGATCTGATGCGATATGTCTATGGTGACCGTCCCGTCGCTTGGGTGATCGGTCAGATTGAGCGTATCGGCACACCGACCAAATACGACCTACACTCCGAAGATTTCTCGATCGGTTACTTCAAGTTTGAGGACAACGTTCGGGCGATCATTGAGTCGGGGAGCGATACCGCCCCCGGTTACCATCATATCTACTGCTACGGAACCGAAGGCGAACTCGAACTCGCTGCCCCCGGTGGTCTACCGCTCCGTATACGGAACGAAGAATCGGGCGGTGTTTGGATGACACCCGAACTCCCCGCGGAAAGCAACCCCGTGCGTGACATGATTGCCGCCATTGAAGAGGATCGGGAACACCGCTCCAGTGGTCATCAGGGATATGCGACCCACGAACTCCTCATGGCGATTTATGAATCGTCTCGAAAACGGCGACGGATTCATCTGCCCCTTGAAGAGATGGAATCGCCGTTGACATTGATGGTCGAGGATGGTTGGATATAGTATTTGATGCGAGGTATTCAAATGAAAGCGTTATTCATCGATGACCATAGCGTTGAGGCAATCGACAATCTCGCCCGGAAACTACACCCACTGCAAAAGTTCGATAAAAACGTCGTGCTTCGACCTGAACATCGTTGGGAAAACTGCGGTATTATGATGTGGACAACCCCGGCGTGGGTTCCAGATGAAGCGGTTTTCAAGACGCTTTACTACGCCAGTTCAGAGTCGGACAGCCCAGAGGTCAAACTTGACGTGACGGGTGCCCCGATCGGCGGCAAAAGTTTTATCTGCTATGCCACCTCGGAAGACGGTGTGAACTGGGAGAAGCCCGCTTTAGGACTTCACGATTATGATGCCCTCACGTGGCGCGGAACCCCGATTGGCAAAAAGAACAATATTTTGCCTACAGGCGTGCCGCTCGGACCGATCTACGATCCCCATGATCCAGATGAGCAACGTCGCTACAAAGGAATGGGATGGGGAAAAGGAGGCGGATTGACGCCAGCAATCTCCGCAGACTGCCTCCATTGGACCTATCTTGATGTGCCACTTGTTCCGAGTTCAGACGAGGCACATTTCGGTTATGACGAGGCGGATGGACTGTTTATCGCGACCGTCAAGCATGCTGGACCCGATGGTCGATCGCCTTATGGACGCAGTTTTTGTTTGAGCACCAGTGAAGACTTTGAAAACTGGAGCGACTTGGAACTCATTTTTCACGCCGACCAGATTGATCAGGAGAACGGGGAGGAACGGTTACGCAAATTCATTGAGGATCCTGATTATCTCACCCCGATATACAACCGACCTGAGGAATGGCGGACCGACGTTTACAATTTTCCCGTGTTTCGCTACGAAGAACTGTATCTGGGGCTCCCTGTGATGCACCACTGGGCAGGGAAGCATCCACCACTGTATGAAAATGTGGACAGTCGCAAGTCCGTGGAACTCGCTTCGAGTCGGGATCTACGGCAGTGGGAGCGTGTCGTAAATCGCACGCCATTTATTGAACTATCACCTATAGGGGATGGCAGTGCTTACGATACAGGCCAAATCTCAGTCGTCAACGGTCCGATCAGACGCAACAATGAACTGTGGTTCTACTATCTCGGTGCTCGGCATCGAAACCAACCTCTGGTGGACGTGATGAACAGAAAGTCCCTCAATACGCTCGCCATGGCACTCGCAAAACTCCGCGTTGACGGTTTTGTGTCGCTCAAGGGTGGCATCGAATGGGGTTCGGTATTGACCAAACCGCTCGTTGTCGAAGGCGCGGAACTGCGCGTTAATGTGGATTCTTGGCGCGGCAGAGTTAAGGTAGAGGTCCTCAATGCCGATGACGGACATCCTCTTCCAGGATACACCTTTGATGAAAGTATCCCAGCGATGGTTGATAGTATTGATGAACCGATACGCTGGAAAGGGAAGATCGACCTCGCTGAACTTCGCGGCAGAACCGTGCGCCTCCGCTTTTCTATACTCGATGCAGAAATTTATGCCTTCTGGTTCACCAACTGATTTGGCACAAGGAACAACAAAACCATGAACACAGCCATTGAAAAGACAGAAGCACTTATCCATGCGACACGCGTATTGGATACGATGTATACGGACGACCCGTATCGACCCAACTATCACTTCACACCGCCGTTCGGTTGGATGAACGATATCAACGGTTCCATCTTCTGGAAGGGACGATACCACATCTTCTATCAACACAACCCCGAAGGTGGCTATTGGAAATGGATGCAATGGGGACACGCATCGAGTGTGGATCTGGTGCATTGGGTGCATCACCCCATCGCTTTAACGCCCGACCTCGATGGACCCGATCGAGATGGATGCTTTAGCGGCGGTGCCCTCGTGAGTCGAGAGGGAACGCCAACGTTCATCTATCATGGGGTCCCTGACGGAACGTGTATCGCAACGAGTGATGATGATTTACTCATCACATGGGACAAGCATCCAGCGAATCCAGTGATTCCAGTCCCTGCGCCCGGTGAAAAAGGACACGGCGACTATATTGTATTTGACCCGTGTGCTTGGTTGGAAGGGGATACCTATTACGCACTCATCGGTAACAGGATACCTGGACAAACTGGGGACGGAACTGCCCTGTTTAAGTCGTCTGACCTCGCGGCGTGGGAATTTGTACGCTCCTTTTATCAATCACGACGCGAATGGACAGACCCAGAGGAGGACTGTGCGGTCCCCGATTTTTATCCGTTAGGCGATAAGCACATGTTGCTGTTTTGTAGCCATTGGCAAGGCACACAGTATTACCTCGGCAGATTCGAAAATGAGCGGTATTATGCTGAAAACTATGGACGCATGAGTTGGGCGGGTGGGCTGCTCGGTGGACCCCGCTCACTGTTAGACGCCCAAGGACGTCGTATCTTTTTCGATTGGATTCGCGAAATCCAGGGCGTTGAACAGGAACGTGCCTCCGGTTGGTCAGGCGTTATGACACTCCCGCGTATCCTGTCCCTCGCAACCGATGGGAGTTTGCAGATTGAGCCGGTCCCAGAACTGGAATGTCTACGGATGAACCCGACAGTCCGTGAAAATATCACGTTAAACGCTGATACGTTGGACGTGGAAGATGTCCACGGGAATTGCCTTGAGTTGGATGTTGAAATTGACCCAGGTGATGCCTCCGAAGTCGGCGTTCAAGTACTCTGCGCACCCGATCGGTCTGAACAAACCGGAATCCTATATGTTCCGGCAGAGAGAACGTTAAAAATCGACATCAGGCGTTCCACCTTAAACGAAGCCATCCGGTATCCACACTACAGGGACGCCGGTGGCACTGCGAGATTACCGGAGTCGGAACAGTTTGTTGACGCACAGCGTGCCCCCTTTACGTTGAAGGGCAACGAGACGCTTCAGCTCCGCGTTTATGTCGATAAATCTGTCGTTGAGGTATTCGCTAACGGTAGGCAGTGCATTACACAGCGGGTCTATCCCACGCGAACCGATAGCACTGGTGTGCGGTTGGTGAGCCGCGGTGGACAGGCACATTTCCAATCCGTTCAAGCGTGGGAGATGGCACCCGCATTTTGAGAGGACTATTTAGTTTTCCGTTTTTTTCGCGTTTTTGATCTTCCGACCCGGTAGGTGCGGTTTGTAACCAGGGTTCCCACCCGTTACTGGGAAGGGACACCGGGGCTGAATGTCTAATTAATTCTAAAATCTACCATAAATGACCTTGGCTTTTTGAGAGACGGTTGACTTTTACATCAAAGTCGCATATACTTTTCCTAAGCATGTGAGTTCGATTTAAAGATTTAGAAGCACCCACCACGATACAGTGTGTCTGTCACAGATTTGGTGATAGAGGGTCTCCAGCACTCCAGCGGAGTGCCATGTCTATAGAAAAGTGGACATCCAAACTCTCGCACTCCAGCGGAGTGCTATGTATCGTGTGATGCGTATTCTGAATGTGAACTCGTGAGGTAAACATCATGGCTTATGAGATTCCGAAAACAGTCTTAGGGCGCACCGGATTAACAGTTACCCGACTCGGTATCGGCGGCGCGTATTGTGAATCCGCTGACGGTTACCGCAAAGCAATTGATGCCGGTGTCAATTATATGGATACCGCACGCGCATACAGAGATGGCGAGGATGAAAAAGTCGTTGGAACCGCCATAAAAGGGCAGCGGGATCGACTGATTCTCGCAACGAAAACCGCGCAGCGCGATGCAAAAGGCGCCCGGGCGGAACTCGAAACATCGTTACGGATGCTTGACGTTGATTACATTGATGTCTATCAACTCCACCATCTCAACACGAAAGCCGAACGCGACCAAGCCTTGGCACCCGGCGGGGCATTGGAGATGGCGCAGAAGGCGCGAGATGAAGGGCTCATCCGCTTCATCGGGGTTACCGGACACGATTGGGTCGAGATACAGCACGCCGTTGATACTGGGTTTTTCGATACCGTTCTCTGTTGGTATAATTGTGCGATGAAAACGCCGGAGGCTACCGTTTTCCCTGCTGCCGACAAACACGATACCGGGGTCGTTATCATGAATGCCTCGCGGAATGACAGGCTTTTTGGAGATTCAGACGCCCCATCTCCAGAACAATTCTATCGCTATGTGCTCAGTCATAAGAGTGTAAATCTAACGATCATGGGATTGCGGGACGTTGAGCGATTCCATCGGATCGCAGAAGCACTCGCCGAGCAAGAGACCTTAGCCTCGGAGGCGCGAGCAGATTTGGAAAGATATGGGGCGCAGCGGCTTGAAGCAGGCGCACTGACTTAACGCCAATACTGAAATACGTGAACGAGTCAACGTGGTAACAACGGATAGGACTTTCAATGGATAAAAGCGCATCAGACCAGACAAATTCCGCTTCGGAAGCGTCTTATCCGCATGAAAAACGCAATCTATTTGTCTTTGCGCTAAACCAAATTCTGATGCGGCTCGGTTGGATGTTCAAAGCCGAGTCTGTAGTCATTCCAGCCTTTATTGACATCTATACCTCGTCTGGAACCATCCGCGGATTGCTACCCCTCATTCTTCGGATCGGACAGAGTCTCCCCCAATTTCTCGTCGCGCAACGTGTCGCAAGGATGCCCAAAAAACAGGGATTCTTTATTCTCACAGGGTTCGGTTTTGCCATCCCTTGGTGTGTGTTATCCCTGGTATTAGGGTTAACCCATTGGTCAGCAAACGTCATCGTTGCTGTTTTTCTTGTGTTATGTACCATCCACTGGCTCATGGTCGGTTGCAATCATCTGGCGAACGGAACGCTGCAAGGGAAACTCATCAGTCCCCAAAAACGGGGCAGGCTCCTCGCCTATTCCAATGTCATCGGGTGTTCACTTTCGATCGGGGTTGCCATCTACCTCATGCCCCACTGGCTTTCTGAGACTAACCCGCGCTATGCGACCATCTTTGGTGTAACGGCGGGTGCCTTCGGTATCGCCGCTTTCGTCAGTTTCTGGTTTCGGGAGCTCCCTTCACAGGCAGAAAGCACGGCACCTTTTTTCAAATTTCTCGGTGATGCCCTCCTCTTATTGAGACATGATAGAAATTTTCGTCGATTTGCACTCGTTATCCTCCTGTTTTACTCGATCTGGCCCCTTTTTCCGCACTACGCGGTTTTCGGAAAACGGACCTTAGGGCTCGCATCGTCCGGTTTTGTCACATTAATAGTGGCACAAAATGCCTCCAATGCACTTGGTGCTGGTGTCATGGGCAACATCGCAGACCGTTCAGGGAACCGATTCGTCCTGCGTCTCCTGATATTAATCAGTGCTTTTACACCCTTACTGGCAGTCGGTATCAGTCGAATGCCTTCTGGCGCAGAGTGGTACTGGATTATTTTCGCGCTTATCGGATTCACACCCGTATCGGCTCGTATCGTCACAAACTACACCCTTGAAATCGCACCACAGGAGAAACACCCGCAGTATCTCGGCGTGATGAGTCTTTTTCAGGCGATCCCCTTGTTCGTTTCGCCCTTGATTGGCGCGTTAATCGAGGAATTCGCCTTTGAACCGGTTTTTATCACCTGTTCGGTACTCGTTGCACTTGGATTCTTGCTGACTTTCAGATTGGCTGAACCGCGCTTCAACCAACGGACTTGAGGGAAGGAACACCGCCATGGCAGAGAAAATGTCGTGCCCATTTTGCGGTACCCACGTCGAATACGCTATCGAAAATTCCCCTGAATGGTATCGCGATCCTTCCTTGCCCGTCTATCGAATCGACTGTCATGATAAATGTAGGCGGTATTGGCTCGAAGCGATTTCTGACCCGCACCCACAAATTGATCCCACTCTCCTTGCCTTCTTGGACTCGCTCCATGATGAACAACGAACCTTTATATCCGGATCAACACGACAGGCTTGTGATAACGGCGTTTTGATCGTTTATAACGAAAAGATTTTACAATACCTTGCCACGGATTGGCAGTACGCGAAAACGGCTGTTACATTGTATGCATTGAAGAACGTTTCGTTCCGAATTAGTGGTGCTGGATTTGATACCGCGAATATGTTGTTTTTCGTAGATAGTGCGGACGCACGATTCACGATGAGAATCTATCGGGCTGGAACGCCTATCCATAAAATTCGATCTGAAATCTATTGGTTAAAGGCACTGTGGAACAATGGACAAATCAAGACCCTTTCACCCGTGCCTGGGCGTGACGGGGAAATGATTCAATCTATCTCCCCAACCGACCTACCCGCACGCTATGCGACTGTATACAACTGGATTCCTGGCGAGACGCTTAATACACTCCCTACATCAGAAAGAACACCGGAATTGATTCGGAGTCTTGGGATCATGGTGGGACGCATGCACGCCGTATCGCAAACCTTAGAACTACCACCTTGGTTCACCCGTCCCCGATACGATGCAGACTGGGTTACCTCGAAAGTTGAAGCCACACTTGGAAATGATACCATGGATGCTTCGGCGGAGGAATTTACAAAACTTTCCGCGCTCCTTTCGCGTTTCTCACGATTTGCCGCGGAACAGGGAGAAAGGCGTGATGTTTTTGGACCCATTCACTCGGATTTGGAACCACACAATATCATTATCTCTGACGGACAACCCTGCCCAATTGACGTGCGTGAATTCGGGTTCGGTTATTATCTCTCCGATATTTTGACGATTTCACGCCATCTCAGTGAAGATGAAGGGACAGTTTTCTTTGAGGGGTATCAAGAAATCCGATCACTCCCAACGGATTACCCGCAACAGTTGGCTCTATTTGAAGAGTTGCGTATGCTTTAACCTAACGGATAAGTCAGTTCGTAGATGAAATGCGCCCGTTGTGATTGACGTTCCTTCACATCTGTGATAACATATCCCCACGGAAGATACGAAATACCTAAGGAGTCGCCACATGGAACATCGCCACCTCTTCCTCGACCTACAGCACGTCACCCGAATCGAAGGGTTGTATCGCCGAATGCACCAACCCCAACGGCACCCCAAGAACCCAGTCTTGCGTGGTGAGCATCCGTGGGAGAGCGTCGCATCCCTCTACGGCACAGTCCTCTACGATCCACAGGATTCATTGTTCAAAATGTGGTATCTCACGGGACCTTACGTCGATGGGATGGTAAAAATCCGTCAACGGGACGCACTCGGTAATGTGACGCTCCTCGCTTATGCCACCTCAACCGACGGCGTGCAGTGGGAGAAACCGATCTTAAACCAAGTCGATTTTGAGGGAAGCACCACCAATAATCTTGTAGATGTCGGACGCACAAACTGCGAAGGTATGGCTGTCCTCTACGACGAAGGCGAAACTGATCCTGCCCGTCGTTACAAAGGCTTTTATTGGGAGCACGGCGGAATTGACACCTTCATCCAGCACGAAGGACGCACGATCTGGGGAGATGGGGACGGAGACGGGATGTGGATGTCTTTTTCACCAGACGGCGTTCACTGGACAAACTGCGAGACCAATCCCATCATTCCGCTCGGTAGCGACACAACCCAATCCTTGGTGTGGGATCCCAAAATACAGAAATACGTCGTCTTTGGGCGGTTCGGAGCAGGCGGACGTAAAACCGCTCGCGCCGAGAGTCCCGACGCAGTCCACTTCAGCAAACCGGAACGCGTGTTTGAATGCGACGCCGTTGATGAGGAAGGCACACAAATTTACGGCATGCCCATCAACATCTACGAAGGTATCTATCTCGGCATGATCTGGGTCTATCGCGAAGGTGTTGACGGCACGATTGACACATCCCTCGCGATGAGCCGCGACGGTATCAACTGGCAACGCGTCTTGGATCGGCAAACGTTCCTATCGCTCGGACAAGCCGGCAGTTGGGAGGACGGGATGGTGAGAATCAGCCAGAATTTCGTCACACGCCACGATCAGATCTATTTCTACTACGGTGGCGTGAACGGACCGCACACCGGCAGGAAATTCAAGCAGGTCGAACGGAAGCACACATCCATGCTCGGCTTGGCGACCTTACGACGTGATGGATTCGTCTCACTGGATGCAGGTGAAACCGAGGGATCCATGCTGACAAAACCGTTGACACTCAATAGTGGAGAATTACACCTCAACGTCGATGCGAGTCAAGGGTATGTTACCGTCTCCGTCACGGATGATACGGGTGCCTCTCTGGAAAATTACACCTCTCAGCAGATTGTCGGAGATCAATTAGAGACAAAAGTTAAATTTAATCGTTCACTGGAAGCACTTAAAGGAAAAGAGGTCCGACTCCAGTTTCAAATCAGGAACGCAAGCCTATATTCCTACTGGTTTGCATAAATAAAGTAGTAGGCACACGCCGTGTGCCGTAACAGGAGAGATTGTAGCGTAAACTGTGAGTTTGCGCCATACCATGAGGAAAAATGAAATACATTTATCACAAAGAGGATGCAGAAGTCGTCCGAATTGAAGACGATGCGCCACGCACATTGTACACCCTCATTGAGCCAAACACCGTTGGCACCGAACACTTTTCTATGGGGTTGGAAGAAATTGATCCGAATAGCGAGATTCCCATCCATTCACATAGCGAATCCGAAGAAATTATTTTTGTCTATGGCGGACAGGGAAAAGCGTATGTCGGTGATGAGGTTGCTGATCTGAAACCCGGGACAGTCATCTATCTTCCACCCAATGTGGAACACCGCTTTGTCAACACAGGCGATGAGCCGCTCTGGATTACATGGACGCTCTCACCGCCCGGTTTTGAAAAGCAGATTCGACGGATCGCAGACGGCTCCGCTGGCATGGAGGTCTTTCGCGAATCTAAAGACACTTCCTAAATGATGTAGGATTTACAGGAATCTTCAAGCATGTTTGAGAATGTTCTTATTGGTCTAACGTATATTTCATACGTGCTACTGGCAGGATTTTTGGTGTTTTTATGCTTCCGAACGCGGTCAAAAGGTGTGATATTCATCACCGCGGTCTTCATCGGATTCAGGTTACTGAGTCTGATTTTCGATGCAGGGCTCGCCGCGGTTCTCGACGGATATATGGTGCAATGGGAGCCAGGTTTAGACGTAAGAGGCGTGGAAGTGTTCCGAAAATTGGATATTGCCATAAAAATTGGACGTGTAAAATCCATATTATACGTCAATTTGTACCTCCTCGGTGCGTTTCTCATCTACAAAGAGTGGCGACAGGGCAAGTTTAACCAATCCCAATCTAAACACATAGAAGTATCCACGAGATAAAAAGATTTTCATTGTCAAGGATGATAGTGTGTTAGATACTACGTCGATTGGACTCCTGTTTAAGCCAGTAGCGAATTCCCTTACCTGCATTAGGTTCCGACGCGTAGCGCGGAATAACATGCAAATGCGCGTGGAATACTGTTTGCCCAGCTACCACACCGCAGTTCCAACCCAGATTGTAGCCTTGAGGGTCGTATTTGGTGTCAAGCAATGCTTTAACCTCGGTAAGAAGTGAAAATGTGGAAATAATTTCTTCTGTGGTGAGATCGAAAGTTGATTCCCGATGGGCTTTGGGCACTATGATCCCGGAGCCTTGCAGGATTGAATGTTTTAGATCGATAAAGAGACTCAAATCGTTCTCAAGTAGAATCGCATTGTCATTGACTTTTGGTGGACAGAAGGGGCAATTCACATATCCACCTCCTAACTAACATTTCTACGGGACTGTTACGAGATAAGCGGGTTATGCGAGGGGTTCCAAGTTGGAAACAAATCGAAACCATCTTCCTCGCACGACCGCACAATTCACCTTTACGAAGGCATCCACGTCCGTGGCGCAATCCCTTCCACATGCGTTTTCACATCCACGACTGCCGGTCTTCCTGAATCAAGCGCCTGATCCAACGCACTCGCGAGTTCACTCGGTTTATTGACCGTAATTCCGAGACATCCCATCGATTCTGCCATTTTCGCAAAGTCCGCATCTGGGAACAGCCAGAGTTCATCAGAACCGGAGGTCCGTCCACCATAGACAGACTCAACGCCACCCTGTTCTTGGTTCAATGAGTGGTTATTATTCACAACGATAACAGCATTAATCCCGGACTTCATCGCTGTATCGAGTTCCGTCATGTGATACCAAATACCGCCGTCCCCTGTGAAACAGATGACCGGTCTATCGGGTTGCGCGCACTTCGCACCCATCGCCGCGGGGAGTCCCCATCCCAACGAACCTGAACAACGGATGAAACTCTGATCGGGATGTTTGAAGTCAATCATCGTGCCAGTCCAGATACCTGAATGTCCCGTGTCGGAGACAAGGATCGCGTCTGACGGGAGATAGTCTGTCAGTTCACGGCAGAGGCGTTCGGGTAGCATCGGCAACCGTTCCGAATTCACCTTCTCACTGACATCGTCTTTCCAGTTTTGCACCAATTCTTGGACGCGGCTGACCCATTCAGTCCGCTGCTCCGCAGCTTCTGACGCGTCAAGCATCCGACGGAGTGTGTTCCGCACATCTCCCTGCATCCCTAACTGGATCGGATAATTCCGTCCGAGTTCATCTGGGTTAATGTCGAGTTGTATAATCGGGGTGCCTTGTGGCGGGATTTTGTATCCGTTGGTTACCTGTCCACCCGTATGACTTCCGATAAAGAAGACAAGATCTGCCTCACACATTGCTTGATTGGCGCATGCCCGCGAGTATGAACCCGGAGTCCCGACTGCCAACGGATGGTCACTGGGGAACATCGCCTTCGCATTCAGCGAAGTCGCTACCGGAATCGAGAGTTTCTCCGCCACTGCGACAAGTTCTGCGCGTGCATCCGACGCCGTTACGCCACCGCCTGCCATAATGATGGGACGTTCCGCATCGGAGAGGAGACTGAGAGCATCCGTTACCTTTTCTGCTTCTGCTTCCGGACGGAACGGCGGTAATTGGGTAAACGCCTCTTCAATGATCACCTCAAGTTCGCCTTCTCGATCGATAACCGAGGTCCCAGCGATGCCTTCGAAATCGAGGTGTGCAGGTCCAGGGGTCCCTGTCGTCGCTGCACGGAAGGCTTGACGTAGATAGAAGGGCAGCTGCTCCGGGGTCGCGACATAAGCACTGTATTTCGTGACAGCAGAAAACGGGTTGACGTGGTCTACCTCTTGGTAAGCATGTCGTTGTTGATTGATTTGGTTTTCCTTGCCGGTAATCGCAATCACCGGTGCGCAAGCGAGATAGGCATCTTGTAGTCCCGCGGCGAGGTTCACAGCACCGACCGATTGTGCCATACAGAGGCTCGGCGCGCGGTTCACACGGGCATAAGCGTCAGCCATATACGCCGCTGCTTTCTCACCGTGCGTCTGAACCCGCTTAATTCCAAGACTTTCCATCTCCATTAAAGTCCGCGGTCCGATATACGGCATAAAAAAAACATGCGTAATCCCATATCCGTGGACGGTATCGGCAATAAATTTAGCACCTGTCATTTTCGGCATAGTTCTGTCATCTCCCTTTTCGCGATTTTTAAACTTACCTTGCGATTCGGTCAGGTGGGTTCTGTGTTGAAAGCGCCTTTCCGTATATCTGAAGAAATACCCTATCAAAAACCCTGCGTGTTTTTGCGTATTGTCGCAGGCTACGATTTCATACGAATTTGCCTTTGCAACACGATGTAGGATTCATTTTATCAGTTTTCAGCATAACTTGCAAGGGATGTGTAAATATTCGGGGAGACATTCGCGGTTGATGTGAAATATATATCGGAGAGGTCTTGCGAAAAGTTGCGCGAATCGCAGAAAGTTAGATAAGGATGTTATTATAGTGTTATTTTTTAAATAAAAAATATCCTAATATAACTTACGGATAAACCTTTATAATCATTGACTTTATCCCAACTTTTAACTTGATTAAAACGCAGATGTGTGATATTATATATTACGAACTTCTGTAACTTTTGTGAAAAGATGACGTTGCTGAACACTTCATCTCAGGTATACTTTTACCCGCGAGGGTGTTAGAGACGCATCGGTTGAAACGAAAGTGATGAAAAATCACGCGTCCCAGCAATGAACGTCAGGTAACCCACATGCGAACCGCAGCGATTCCCTTCCATCTTGATACAGTCCAGAGTCCGGTGGCGCAAGACCCGGCGTTGGGGTCCAGCGTTGCTGCGTCTGCGGTG
>JAJEIP010000051.1 GCA_022827885.1 Candidatus Poribacteria bacterium | reverse complement strand
GGGGAATGCCATAAGGCATTCATACCGTTGATTCCGGGGTGATATGTCTATAGAAAGCAGCGTATTCAGATTCTTGCACTCCAGCGGAGTGCTATGTCTATCAATAACTGGCAACTTGGGTTAAAATAGGGAGCGGTAATGATTCCGATTGACCTTTCCAATAGAGTAGCAGTAATTACAGGCGGTTCAGGCGCGTTAGGACGCGTGATGGTCCGGACCTTGGCGGAAGCGGGCGCCGATATTGCGATCTGCTACTACCGGGACCAAGCAACAGCACGACTTCTCCAAGACGAAATCATCGCCAGAGGGGTCCGAGCCGCCGTCGTCCAGGCGGATGTCACGGATCAGGAGTCGATTAACGCTATGCGTGATGCTGTCTCAGAACAACTCGGTGCGGCAGACATCATCGTCAATAATGCCGTCATTCAGTATAACTGGACTTCGGTTTTAGAACAGCCCGCGGAAGATTACGAAAGCCAGTTCCAGTCTTGCGTTCTCCACAATGTATACATGGCGCAAGCCTTTGTCCCCGCGATGGTTGAATCCGGATGGGGACGCGTCGTCAGCATTAATACAGAGTGTTCAATGCAAAACTTTGAGAGGCAGAGCGCCTACACATCGGGAAAGCGCGGTATGGACGGCGTCTTGCGAGTGCTCGCCAAAGAGGTCGGGGCACACGGCGTTACTGTCAACCAGGTGGCACCGGGATGGACGGTCAGTGAAAAAAGTGAAGCCAGTGCCTCCGACGAGCATTATTGGCGTAACGTCCCGATGCAACGGCGTGGAACTGCCCAAGAAATTGCCAACACTGTGCTTTTCCTCGCGTCAGACCTCGCGAGTTACATCACAGGGGCGTATATCCCTGTGTGCGGTGGGAATGTGATGCCGACAATTTGATGCATTCATAGAGAAAAGGAAATTTGTCCAATGAAACTGAATTTACTTTTTTTCACTATTTTTCTTATGTGAAATTTACGCCTTCTGTGTTTGTATCTGTAAAGGATAAACTGTGGAAGTAAAAGTTTGTGCGCTCGGTATCTTGTTAAGGAATGGCAAAATTCTGTTGGGCAAAAGGGCTGAACACCGAACCTCCTATCCGAATGTCTGGGACATGATTGGTGGACACTGCGAAAATGATGAAACACTGGAACAGACACTCATCAGGGAACTGCAAGAAGAAATTGGTGTTACGCCAATTCAGTTTGAACACATTTCAACCCTATTTGATTCTAATAACGATCACACCTACCATGTATTTGTTGTGACGGATTGGAAAGGTGAACCAGAGTGTCTACAACCAGAGGAGCACTCGAGGATCGGATGGTTTGGAATTAAGAAGGCATTAAAATTGGATCTTGCTTTACCTGTATATTGCAAATTATTCATAAGCCTTGAAGACCGCTGAATGAATCGAGGGAAATATGGAACGACATACACTCGAGTACGAAGTACTAAACGACCACAATCCAGATGCGGAATCCGGGGGACACTGGGAAATTGACGTGCACGCGAGTCCCGAAGAATTGCAGGCGTTCGCCGAAACGGGGTATCTCGTTCGTGAGGGACTCTTTCAAGGAGAAGCACTCCAAAAATTGAGGGATGCTCTGGATCGTTTGGAGGAGCGTGAGTGGGAAAAACGGGACAGTGCGAAGGCTGGTAAACGGGGATGGGGTTTCATCCCGCGTCATCTCATGGATAAAGATGAAGCCTTCTTAGATCTCCTTAAATTCCAACCGACTTTAACAATTGCCCGTGCGATGATGGGACCGCTTGTCCGGTTGCGCGGTCTGAGCGCACGTATTACTTACCCAGGTGAGGATCGAGAACACCAAACGCCGTGGCACCAACATCTACGTGTCGTATCTAATCCATTGCCGCCGTGGTTTTCACGTCCACACTGTATCGATTGCCTTATCTATCTGGATGATCTGAACGAGGATACCGGCGCGGTCGCAGTCGTCCCGGGATCGCATGACTGGTTGGACAAGGCAACACCGAATAGTTACGAATCCGTGGAAGGTGAAGTCGAACTACGAGTGAAAGCAGGGGGGGGCGTGCTGATCCACGGCAATCTCTGGCACCGGGGTTTACCAACGCTCACAGCGAAACGGAGAATGTTAATTTTAAGCTATACCCCGACATGGCTCCGGAAATCGCCCCACGGGGGCGTACAACCCGAAGATGGGTTAACCCACACCTTCCTTAAAGAGGCAGATTTGGAAGAACGGATGCTGTTAGGGGTCGGAGGATATTCCTAAAGACAGGAAAAAAATTGTTGTTTTTTTATCCTTTTTATTGTATATTGCAATCAGCGGATGTTGACCGCAGTCAAATCTATTCGGAAAAAGTTCGCCGTTTCTGCTTTTTGGAACATGAACGGTTGTAACAGCATACACCGATGACGTGTATCTCTTATTACACAAGGAGATTTCCAATGAAAACTGCTCTTACGTTCAGCCTAGTGATGTCAATCCTAATTTTGATGGGACCAGTGTTGATGACCCATGCCCAAGTGGTCAAAGAGGATGATCTCATCATCTACTACAGTTTCAACAAAGATACCCTCAAAGGGGACGATGTGCTTGATGTGTCCGGCAACGGAAATGACGGGCTTATCAAAAACAACGATGTTAAATCGGTGAAAGGCAAAGTTGGGGAAGGCATGGAGTTTCCCGGCGTCGCAACGAGTTACATTTCAGTCCGGGAGCACCAATATGTCGATCCGATTGAAGAGTTTAGTATCACCGCATGGGCTAAGGCGGATCAGAGAGGAATGATTGCGTCCTGGGATCGGAGCGAATTTTTCCGTTTCGCTGTCGGTGATGACGTCGGTGGCAATATAGGCACAACCTTTGTTGCTTTTGACACCTGTTGTCCGTGTTGCCACGATTGGTTCGGTGAGACGGATGTCGCCGATGATAAATGGCACCATCTCGCGGCAACGTTCGATGGGAAAAAGAAGCGAATATACGTTGATGGGGAATTAGATCAAGAGGTAGATGCCCCGGCTAAAGTCATCGGCGCTGGACAAGCCCGCTATGGATTCATAGGGATTGGATCAGAGGCAGGGGCATTCGATGCGGCCACAGGACCAACATGGGCATACAAAGGAATTCTGGATGAGTTTATGTTGTTCCACCGTCCGCTGTCTGAAAAAGAAATTGAACATCTTGCCAGTGGACCCGAGAACCCCTTTGACGTTGATCCCAAAGGCAAATTAAGCACAACGTGGGGGTACATTAAAGACCTTCAGTAGAAGTGGAAAGTGAATGGGCGGCATGACAAATGCCGCCCATTTTTTTTTCTGCTTTCCGAACAGGAATTTAGGCATCAGCTGCAGCGATCGCTTCTTGAACACCAGGCCATTCGTTCCAGATATTGGTGTAAGCATCATACCCGTTCTTCTCACAATCAACGTGTCGCAGCCGAAAAATGACAGCGTAGCGGATATCCGCTGCAGCGTTTGGGGCTGCCGTGTGAACGAGTTGGTGATGTGTGAGGACTACATCGCCTGCTTTGCCAACGATCTGCTTTGGTCCCTCCGGTAGTTCCGGTTTCGGCATCCCATTCGCCAGAATCTCATGTCCTTCTTTTTTGAAATAGTCAGCAAAGAAACTGTGCGATTTCGGCCAAACAGTGAAGTTCCCACTATACGGTTCGGGGACATCCGCGAGATAAATCACAGCGAGTGCGGTAAATCCACGCCGATATACCCCTTTTGCCATTCCGTTTGTACCGCTCCCTAACCCGTCAAGGTGGCCGTGCGGTTCGTTTGGATCCACTTGCAACGGACCCGGGAAACGCAGGGCAATCTGTCCTGAGCTCGGTGTTTGAACGTTCCCTTTACCCATCAATGATTCTGAAAGCTTGAGGATCGGTGTTTTATTGAAGAGATCGACGATCTCAGAGGCTTCACGAATTTCACTGCAGTAGGATTGCGCCCGGTAACGCTCTAAGTCTCCTTCGTTCATACCGACAGCACCGATGGAGTGATTAATCGCCTGCCGCGCTGCGTCTATCATCAGTCGCGGGACAACACCGGGGATAGAGATATAGCCGTTCTCATAAAACTCTAATTTCTGTTTACGACTGAGCATATATGCTTCTCCATTTTGCGAGGATTGAAGTGTTCTGTTCGCCTAAAGATTATGATGGTTTAATTATAGCATACCCAACAGTGATTACCAAAATATTATTATCAGCATCTCTACGATCAGGACACATTAATGCGTCAGCGCATAGACAACCGCGTTGATACCCAGCTGCAATGCGGCATTTGAATACTCCCGAGGGTATAAATCTTCTGCGGCATGTTCCCAGGCATCTCCGAGGTCGGTATTAAAGTTGATCATCATCATCAGCCGTCCATTGTCGTCATAAACGCCGCGGCAGTATGCCGGATAACCGTCGTATCTCTCATAGGTGCGTCCACTAAAGAGTGAACGGAGTCCGGGTATCTGAATGAGTTCTTCGATTTTGAAGAAGCAGCGGAAAATCGGATGGGATATCGGGATGTCTACCGGTTCTCGTTCTGGGAAAATCTTCTTGAATTCCTTGTAAAACCTTGCCCATTCACGTTCCCCGTGGAAATCGTCAATGAAGATAAAACCCCCGCGTAAAAGATATTCGCGTAAATTCTGTGCCTCTTTATAGTTCAACCTGAGACTTCCGACCTCCAGCATGTAAGCGAACGGATATTCAAACAACTCCGTCGCACCAACGTCAATAATCTTTTCACGCGGGTCGGCATCAATATTCGTCTGTTTGCGGAGTTGCCAGATAAAATTCCGGTCGGAGGCGGGCCAATCCACTCGCCAACTGCTACGTCTCGTGAGTTGACCCCCATATTTTAGGCGGACGAAGGTGAATCTGTCCGAATCACCCTCGGAATTCGGCAGGATAACGGATAGGGCCGTCACAATGAAAATGGCTAACAACTGGATGGTTCGCATTTTTTCGGCTTGAAGGTCGGTCCAACGTCTGAGTAAAATTGACTTCCGTTCTCTGACCAAAAGTCTACCACAAAGGATGAATTTCGTCTACTCTTAAAAACTTTTGGACCAAACTGTCGTGACGTGGATGCCTTTGGCAGATTCAAAGGCTCTTGCGATGTTGAGGCGGAAAATCGAACTATCTTCCCCAACTTGTAAACCGATGCCGATATTGCCTTTCGGATCGAAGGTATATGCCGGACCGGATACATGCCAGACCTGCCCCTCATCAAAGAAAACAATCGCAAATGCGTTTTTGAAAAAAAACCAACTCGATAGGTTGGACAAACGATAATGGTATTCGACGTTGAGTAGAAACCCCCGGTCTCCTGCAAACGTGTATGGAGAGGACGTATGTCCACTCTTGTAAGTTAGTGGACCTTCAGAGGCACCTTCCTGGTTTCTCCAAGAATACCCCCGGAGGCCTTCTATCCCATCAATGACAAATTGGCGTTGAATTGGGAGCGTTGCGTCGGAAAACCCAAATAGAAACCGAGTGCGGATTCGGTTATTCTGTAGTCGGAAAGCATACCGAAGGTGCAACAGCACGCGTGTGAAATCGAAATCGGAGCCGACGGCGGCGTTGCTGTGTTCAATGAGAAGTGTATTGTGCCATCCCAAGGCATTTGTTCGCGTCCTAAAATCGTATTGGAAGGTGAGGCTTCGCATCTGACCGGGGATGATGGGTGGATTTTCTCTGACCCGGAGGTGCGATCCCCAATTGGCGATGAACCAATCCGTGCTTTTCTGCAGACTCGCATGGGATTCTGTAACCATCGCCAATTTGAACGCGTGGGTCGGCATCACCGGTGCCCATCGCACGGCGAGCTCAGCCCCTTGTCGCAGATAGTAATTTTGAAGGTCGGGTATCCCAATAACACGCTGAACGATGGATTCATTCTCATTGTAGTTCGGAAACATTTCAGGAGCAACGACATCTGTGAGTCGGTGAATTTGTGCTGTGAGTCCGAGATTCCAGATGTAGGGTTTTCCCCAATTCGCTGTGCCACCCATCCGATAATGGATGTGTGGATTGCCGAACGCATAACTCGCCTTTCCAAAGAACTTTGAATTTTGGTCGGTCGTCGAATTTCTGACACTCCATGCCCAGAGGGGTCCGATATCCTTTCGTTTGCCGAGTTCAAAACCCGTTCCGATTTCCCATCCCGTCACTCGATTGAATCCGAGACGTAGGGGCGGATTGAGACCGAGATACGTATTTGAAAGCGGTTTCTCATCAACAGTAATCGTCGCGATGTATTTGGAATTTTCTTCATTGATTTGTAGGTTGACCTCCTCAAAATAAGGCATCGCTTTATACAGGGTTTTGAGGGCTTGTTCGATATCTTCAGAACTGTTTTCGAGCGTCTGTTGAATTTGGGCATCCGATATCTTCTGATTCCCTTGGATACGTATTTCGTGGATAGGCACATCTCCCGCTAAAAACCGTGTGCCTGCGGCTGGAATTTGAGAGGCTGATCCGTGTGAAACCAACTTGCTAAGTGTATTATGGACGCGATTAACATCAGAACCAGAAATCTTCAGAGATTTCAGCACTGACAGGGTGCGGGTAATAGGAATATCTTCCACGGTGATTATCCCAAGGCGTTTGGCACCCTTTTCTTCGACGCGTAGAGATGCCTTTTTAGAACTGTTCAGGAGAACGCTGGTCAGAATAGGCATGAGCTCCGTGACATCGCCAGATCCATTTTCAAGGATTTTCATAATATTGGAACTATCAATCCCTTCGACCCCTTGGATTTGAATGTCGTGAATTTGCTTACCATCAAACATCCAATTCCATAACTTTGCTGCTTCTTGGATTTCTTGTAGCGATGGGGATACCTCTTCGGAAGTATCAGTTGTAACGGGAGTTTCTGGCGTTGGATCCACAACTTCCGGTGTCGGGAGCGGTGGAGGGGGCGCGACTTCCAGATCGCGCGGTTTCAGCGACATCAGTTCAGGAATCTCAATGCCGAGTTGATGGAGATTGAGGAGCAGCGCACCAAGCTGCTTTTGCGGGATTTCACCGACGACATTTATCAGATACACATCAGCGCCACTTTTAACGATAACGAAGATCCCCTGAAGGGGCGCATTTACTTGGAGGGTATAGAGATGAAAGTTGTCGTCTTCGATGTTATCTTGACGGGGATGTCCTAATACCTGCCAACCGCGCCCTTTTAGCACTTCTCCGTAATATTGAACGACTTCCTTAAGATTGACAGACCGACCTCGATAACTGCGGAGACGTAAGGTGTCTATAGTGTTAAACAAGGGTGCGATAGTGGAAGTCGGATCCTCCATCACGAGGGTAATCACACGCCTGTCCAAATTAAACTGGAATTCAGAGGGTGGCAGATTCGGACAATTAAAGGCGACAGTGCCGTTATCCGACTGTGAGTGTGCTGCGAGATTAATGAGAAGTAGAAATCCTATCGATATTTTTGTAATCGTATATTTCATCTAAACGCTCCATTACTGATCATTTTTGATGTTCTTTAGACGTTGTTGGAGTTTTCTCAATGCTTCTGGAACGCGCGGTTTGCCGGGGCGATAGATAACTTCGGGCGGCACGATCCTTCCGAGTATATATTCCTCCGAGCGCAAACGCCATGCCGGGAGTGTTATTGAAACGGAACGCTTGCTCTCAGAATAAGGTTCATTCGGGGGGGCATAGTACCACTGTAGCGCGATCGAGTATCGGGGTCCCTGGAAATATTGAATCTCAACGGGATATATACCTTTTGAGAGTGTTATGTGCCTGCTCTTCCCGCTACCTTCGTGAATTCCATCGTTGTCCACAACAAGCATCCCGTCGATATATAGTTTCGCACCGTCATCTGAGTAAAGCCCGAAGTGGTATACCCCGGGTGTGTCAATCGCTAACTCCCCTCGGAATCGGATTGCAAAATTCTCAACAACATGTTGCATTTCTGATGTCGGAAATCCCTCGGTGTAGTCTCGTTTAGCGATATCTAAGTTTGGTGTGACGAAGGTATAGATAGGGGTCAAAAGGTCGAAATTCGGCATCCGATGGATCGGGCCACCCGGGACGTAAACTTCACCGATTAATCCATGTCCAGTTATCACATTTGTGTCAAAAATACCGAGTCCTGTGCCTATGCCCTCAAGCGTTGCGAGTCCGACATCCGCTGCGCCTGTCCCTTTGGCAAAGTGTTTTCCGCTCCCATATCCCCCAGTCCCGCGTCCACGGTGCCCAGGCCCACCAACCCCGGTGCCCCGCTGTCCCTCAGCAACAACGGGACCTGCAAGGGTTCCATCCTCACCAAGACTGGCGTTGGCGACAGGACTCGGGGCATCTGATTGTGGAAGATCGGCGTGCGTGACGACATCGGGAATTACATCGGCATGAACGGGGGCTTTCGGGACGGTCACCTCTGGCGCATACGTCGGTGAAGCCGGAGAAGCGGGGGCTGATTCCGTCTCACTCACCTGTGGCACCACCGGGGTGCGTGGCGGCAAAACCCGTTGTCTCACGGGCTCCTCGGATTCCGGTTCTAATATTTCGACCGATATGCTCTCTTTCTCTGCAGTGAAATGATTCACAAGAAACGGCGAGAGCGCCAACAGCAATCCTATGTGGAGCGCAAGTGATATTAATAAGGCTCGGTTTGTATACCTTCGCATTTTACTACTCTACCTTTTCAATGTGCTCAAGCCGTTGCTGTAGTTTCTTCAAGGCATCTGGCACGCGCGCCTTACCAGGACGATAGATAACTTCAGCGGGGACGATCTGTCTATGTGAATTTGGCGGTTGGTAGAACCATTGAAGCGCGATTTCAGTAGCCGGACCTTGGAAGTATTGAAGTTCAAACGGATGTGTGCCTGCCGTTAACTCCATACTTCCGCGTTTACCCATATCCATGAAGTCGTATCCACTGATTTCCCACGATACCTTGGTATTTGCTGACAGATTCTTCTGTCCCTTGCTACGCCTTATGCTGTGAATCCCATCGTTATCAATAACGAGGGTGTCGTCAATGTATAACTTTGAGCCATCATCCGATAAGAGCCAGAATGTGTATCTCCCGGGTGTATCTACAGCCAATACGCCGCGGAAACGAATCGCGAAATCCTCAACAACAGTCTGCATCTCTGGTGTAGGAAACCCTTTGGTATATTCTCTTACAGGGACATCTAAATTTGCCGCAATAAAGGTATAGATCGGTGTGAAATCCCCGAAATCCGGCATCCGCTTAATCGCGATACCGGGGACATAAACCTGCCCGATTAATCCGTGTCCAGGCATCACGTCTGGGTCGAAGATACCGAGCCCTGCATCTACAGTATCAAGTGTCTCAATTCCCACATCCGACGCGCCTGTTCCGTTTCCATATCCTCCAGCCCCACGTCCACCGCGTCCAGGTCTCCCAACCCCGGTGCCGCGTTGTCCCTCAATCACAACGGGACCCGCGAGTGTTCCATCTTCCCCAAAACTGGCGTTGGAGACAGGACTCGGGGCATCTGCTTCGGGAAGGTCGGCATGCGTAACGATGTCAGGAGTTACATCGGCATGAACGGGTGCCTCGGGAACGCTCACCTCTGCGGCATACGTCGGTGAAGCCGGAGAAGCGGGGGATGATTCGCTGTCGCTCACTTGTGGCACTACAGGCGAACGCGTCGGTAAAACCCGTCGTCTCACAGGCTTCTCGGATTCCGGTTCCAATATCTCAGCCGATATACGCTCTTTCTCTGCAGTGAAATGATTCACAAGAAACGGTGAGATCGCTAACATCGCCACGACATGGAGCGCGAAGGATATCAATAAAGCTCGATTTGTGCGTCTTCGCATTGGGTATCCTCATGTGTTTGAGATAGATGCATCTAAAAAGAGGTCGGGATTCGGAGATCCCACCTACAAATATATCCCTTGCATTACTTACTACAAACGAGTTCCCAAAAAGTTGCATCTTTTTTCCAAACTATCTCAGGTCGTAAACGCATTTCTCGCAACTTCCCTAAAAAATTTAACATCCTATGATTAGGGTGACGACCCTTAGGTCCCCAAAGGTTGCATTTTTTCAAAAACGTCCTATGGAATAAGGCTATTTATGGTAAATCCGAAAAATAAATAGACATTTACCGCGGCCCGGTAGGTGCGGTTTGTAACCGCACCGGTGCTGAATGTCTAATTAATCCTAAAGTCTACCATAAATGAAGTTTTAGAAAATATTTTGGTAATTCTATGTTTTCCCAGGTCCGGTAGGTGCGGTTTGTAACCGCACCGAGCCTCTCTACGAAATTATAGAATTAAACTCTGAATCCTCATTAACCTCGCCTTTTTCACTAATCCATTTCATATTTACATTGCCAATACGGATAATCCTTCGCTCTTTTCACCAACCCTTTTCTCACCGGATTTGCATAACAATAACGGATGGTGTCATTTAATGTTGATTCCCTTCGAATGCCCCAATCGGTATAACCCTTTTGCCAGAGCGGTCCATTTCGCGATAATTGTTTGTTGATTTCGCGTGCGGTGAACCGTTTTAGCGAATGCAAAATCTTCGCAAGGGTTTGGCCCTCCCCAAGTTCAATAATGGTGTGGATATGGTCGGGCATAATCATAATACATATCCACTTGAGACGCTTTTCGGTTTCTAACCAATCGAAGGTTTCAAAGATAATTGAGGCAACTCTCTTATTCGCGAGAATCTGCCTCCGCTGATGTGTGCAAATGATGATATGGTAGTATGCACTGGGTATGGAGTACCTGCCTTTGCGTAAGTCTTGACTACGGTATTTCGGAGAAATGTTCATGTTATTTTTTTTCGGATGCGATTAGCCCATATCCGGTGCGGTTAGAAACCGCACCTACCGGGTCTGGAAAAATTCCGGTGCGATTAGGTGAAAGACCCTACCCGACCTGGGGAAATTTAGATTAAAAACTATAGAACCAGAGAACGTTGAATTGCACACCTTGTTCCGATTCAAATGCCTTCGCAACATTAAATCGTAGAAAGGAGTCGCTTTCACCGAAATGGAAACCGATGCCCGCATCGCTCTTCGGCACAAGCATGGACGTTTCGGTATCTATGTCCCACGCTCGACCCGCATCGAGGAAAAACACCAGAAAGAGATTAAAGTCAACATCGAAGGGCATGTTTCGCCAGAAGGGCAGCTCCGGGAAAGGATAGAAGTATTCGAGGTTGAAGAGATAACCACGGTCGCCAGCAAAAGCGTAGAGCGGGTAGCCGTTCAATACCCCTGGACCCCCGATGGTAAATTGGCGTTGAATCGGTAGGGATGCGGTTGAAAAACTGCCGACTGCACGCGTCCGTATCCGGTGTTGACCGAGTGGATGGGCATAGCGGAGATGGAGCTGATAGCGCGTAAAATCGAAATCCGAACCGAAGGCAGTGCTGCTATATTCAACCGAAAGTGTGTTATGCCAACCGAGATAGTTCCGGCGGATGTTAAAATCGTATTCAAACATAACGCTCCGCATCCGACCAGGCGTTATCGCCGGATTTTCTCGTGCCTTTGATGTCGAACGCCAATTGAAAAGATGCCAATCTGTGCTTTTTTCCAGACTCTCATGGTTTTCAACAAGAAACGTCAACGTTGCTAAGTGCGTCGGACTGGAACTATATTCTCGTCTCAGTAACGTTTCCCACCGCAAGCCGATTTCAAATCCCCTTCTGGCATAATAATTATGGATATCCGATCCACCGAAAAGGCTATACAGCAGCCGAAAAGGGGAACCGTAGTAAGCGGAACCATAGTCATCAACGACAGTAAGAATCGGTGTCGTGATGTCTGTAATACGATAGACTTTGGCATCCACGCCGAGTCCAAGATACCATTTGCCAGATGGATCTCCATGACCCGTTGTTCCCGATCGGTATGTATATGCCAAAAAAGGCAGTGTTGTTCCGCCAATCTCGTAATTGACAAACCTATTCCCGAATCCATAGCCTATATCCGCAAAAAGTTTTGAAGCCAAAGTGCCATCTGAGAGACGCGCACCCGGAAACCGATTTTCGATCTCAGCACCGAGCTCCCAACCTGTGACACGGTTAAACTGAATAATGGGTCCCCCGCCAGAAAAGCCAGCAGACTGCGAAGGACGTTCCTTCACAGTAAGGACCGCAATCTGTTTGCCATCTTCCTGTTCAACCGATGTTTCTACGCCTTCTAACCTGTACCCCATTTTTTTTCGCAGTGCTTCCACCGCTTTATGGATGTCCTCGTCACCTGCTTCAAGCGTTTCGAGAATCTCTGTCCGATCAATTTTCTGATTGCCTTTAATCTGAATTTCATGGATTGGGGAACCCTCAGCAGTGCGGAACCCCGTCGGGGAAGGTAAAGATCGTTTATCAATCTCCAACGCCGGTAACGATTTCAATTCAGGGATCTCAATACCCAGTTCACCCAGATCTGTTAGAAGCTGCCCCGCCTGTTGTGCTGGAACATTCCCAACGATGTTTAGCAGATAGATGTCCTCACTGCCTTTCACGACTGCAAAGATGCCCGTAAAGGTATTATCCGCACCTGTGCCTTGCATAGCGGCTCCGTTGAGAACATAGAGTCCGACCCTATCATCTTCTTGGATGCCGTGCCAGTTTTTTGCTTTCAAGGTCTTGCCGTAGTATTGCGCGAGTGTATCATAAATACCTGCTGCATCATCGTGAATTTGGATGTAAAGATTGTTCACTGTATTAAAAGGTGCCGTCGTAACGGCGAGTGCAATCAGTTCACGGGTGAAGTGGAATTGAAACTTGGGGAGTGGTATATCGGGGCAATCGAAGGGAATTGTGCCGTCTGGCGTTTCAGCGGATATTTGCGCCGATACGATAAACAGCAGTAGAGCGATGATAAAAGCATTATATTTCATATCTATTTTCTGGGCATATCTGGTTTTCAGAGGTAGTGAAGGCTATTATAATAACTTAAGGTCTCATTGTCAAATTGCGTATAAAAGGTTTCAGGGCTATTCAATTTTCCGAAATTTTGGGTTTTCGGTTCCCAAGAATTCCCTGTAGGAGCGAGCTTTGCTCGCGATGTCTTGACGAAAACGCCGAAAAAACCTACAATTGAATGACCTTATAAAAGGTTTAACGATGGGTTTACAAAGCACGTTTACACAACAGAAAAGGCGTGCTTTCATGAAGTTTCAAAGAATAAATCGATAATTTGATATTTCCCACAGATCCGGTAGGTGCGGTTTCTAACCGCACCGGATTCGTTAGGAAATTACCAAATTAATAAATTAATCTTCATCCAAGCACGCCTACGGTGAGAGTTCTACCTTCAGCAAGGATTACGCTGCATCTTCATCACCGTCGACTTCTATAGGAATTTTGAATTCTTGAGGGTTTACCCCCTGATCCTTAAGGTCCTTAATCTCGTGTTCAAGTTGTTCAATATCTTCTTCCAAAGTCTTGATATGCTTCCGATTTTCATCGTTATCGCGCGCGATTTGAAGTTCTATCTGCTTTGCCCGCAGAAGTTCCGGCAACGTTGCTTCCTGTTCCCGGAAAATCTTATGTGTCAGAACTACCCATTCTTCCAAGAGCGGATGATCTCCCTTAGCATAGATATACAAAGAGATTCTGAGTGCTTCTAATGCTTCTGGATCGTCCTTATCCTTGAGTTCAAGATACTTGCGCATATATTCTGTTGACCTTGCTGTCCGCTGCTCAAGTGGGAGGGATAATAGGTAATCAAGGGATTTCAACTTATTCGCAAGGGCTGCTTTGTCTTCTTCACTCAACGCCTCAACGATGCTAACCGACGTTTCTTCATCCACACTATCAGGGTCGTGATCGCAGCCAGTATTTCCAGTTGTGAATATGATAAAAAACGAGAGAAGCATAAGAAATCGGATCATTTTAGTGCCTCCTTAGCAATTGCAGATTGCTGCATTCATTATAGTAAATCCAAAAAATATATGGACATTCACCCTTCCCGGTAGGTGCGGTTTCCCAACCGCACCGGTGCGGAGTGCCCAATTAATTCTAAACTTTACTATAAAATTGACGATTCGCGCGTGATGGTTCATATCTCTCATCATTTATCCACATTATTCATCAAGATCGAAACGCAGAACACCACGGTGGGCAGTGCCGACATAAAGCGTGTTACCATCAACAGCAAACGAGAGAACAGAGCCTGGAATTTCCGGTGTCGCCTGTTCCCATATATTGGAACCCTCTTTCAACTGATACACGTATTGGTCGGTGTGCCCATATACAGTTGTGCCTTCCACCGCCAGTCGAGAGACGACGAGTGGACTCCCTTTAGCATCGGTTACCGCGTGCCAGTGCGTGCCATCGCTCGAATACGCAACACCTTTGTCGGTTGCTACATAGACGGTGGGGCCCGCGAAGGCTACAGCGTTAAAGGATGCTACGGGAAATGGAAGGTTCTCTGTGACACCGTTCCAAGTATCTCCTTCATCAAACGATTGAAAGAGGTGTCCATCCTGTTTGCCAACGTAAACGGTTTTACCAGATACCGCGAGTTTGAAATTGAAAGTATCAAAGAGATCATGCCCCTCAGAAACATTAGCAGAATAATCGAGAACACTGAAAAAAGAAGGAGGATCAGTTTCATCTACTAAACCCGTATTGTGCCACTCGCTCATGCCGGGTTTCCATCTGTAAAGCATCTGCCCGTACTCGACATAGTACGTCTCATGGCTAACAGCAAAACTTCCAAGAAACGACATCATGCCAGCTGAGGCTTGTTCTTGCATGACCTTATTCATGGCTTCATTTAACTGGTTAAAATCAATATCTTCGGGATTTGGTGGCACACCTTCTTCAAGGTTTTGCTTAGCCTTGTTGGTAAGTGCTTCCATCATAATTCTGCTCATTTCTTCGTCTGTTTTATGTCCCTCGACCCTTTTAAAAGCAGGCATACCGTCTATAAATTTTAGGCTGTGGTCCTCGATAGATAGGTGACATAGCGGCGAAGGGTCATTCATGTGATTCCCTCTCTTTACGTACAAAGTATTGTCAAATGCTTCAATAAAGACCCCGTGATCAATACTACGGGGAAGCGGTGTCCACGATTCACCCTTGTCTATTGAGGTGACAAACCCATTCGCTTGATCAGGTGTGTAGAGTTTCCCCTTAACAGCGATGAGCGTCTGAACTGGCGTTCCCACGATACCCGTGTTCAAACTGTGCCACGATTCGCCACTGTCGGTGGTGCGTTGAACCCCGGAAGATGTGCCTCTATAGAAAGTATTCGCCGCCATCATCAACACAGGCGGAGGGACCCTGTAATCCGATCCACCCTTTATATCTATGGGTGTCCACGTCTCCCCGGTATTCATGGAGTAAAAAAGTGCTCCAAACGCATCTACCACGACAACCCTGCCCTCCGTCGCGAAGAGTTTAACACTCGGCATATAGATCTCTGTTGCTTCGGCACCAGGGAATGGGAAACTTATCCCAAATTGTCCCGGCTGCTGTCTCTCTTCCTCATGCTCCTGTCTGCTCCGTGGATCTATAGAATACCATGTATCCCCTTGATCGGTTGAACGGTAAAGCGACCACTCGCCACTTCCTGTCAGCGAAGATCTGAGTTGCATCCCGATCTGATTCTGGTTTGTAACTTCGTCCCCCGCGGCAACATAGAGACGGTGTTCATCGACGGCTAAAGCATGGATAGCTAATTGGTTTTCGGGCATTTCTGCCGGACGAAGGGTTAATTGTTCCCAGTTGTCCGTGTTGAGACGATAGAGTCCGCTGTCAGTCCCAGCAAACAGAGTGTTTTCAACAGCCGCAATTGCCCGAATTTTCCGACCCGCGAGGTTCTCATCATTCAGCGGTATCCACGATGTGCCAGCGTCTACGGAACGGAACACACCTTCAACGAGCGCAAGGTTTATTGCCATATCGGATTCCGTTCCAGAGCCTCCATCCGTGATGACCATCCCGACCGACCGCCCTTTTGGATGTTCACCGAGCGAAGTCCATGTCTCACCGTGATCTGTAGAAGTCAGCACCTCCGCATCAATAGCGATGTAGAGCGTCCCCTCCCGCTCTGCCATTTGTTGTGTGCCGCCCATCATCCAATCTTTCAGACTGAGTGAGGTGGGACCTCCAGCGATGGTGAGTTTCCATGAATGTCCGTCATCTGCCATTTTGTAAAGGTTCGTGGCGGTTCCGGCGAAAATGTCTCCACGCCTTGTCGTGAAGAGGGTATTGACAATTCCTCCTGCGGGTCCCTTTGTTTGTATCCACTGCGGTTTCGGTGTTGAAACCTCAGTTTCATCAACAAGTGCTGCGGCGAAGAGCCGAGCGTCAGGTGTCTGACCTGCCCCTGGATTTCTACCGGGAGTGGTTGTCCTTCCTGCCTGATTCCGTACCGCAGGTTTCGCAGGTGAATCTAAGACCAAAACCGCCTCAATGAGTTCAACAGTCCGTTCCGAGGTGGCGTTTAGGTCGTAAGGTTTCTGAAAACGGGAGAGATATTGCGTCCCAACCCCCATCAATAGGAAAATCAACACAGCCGAAGCAGCAGACAGCACCCACGGCACTACAGGTTTATTCGCACCGGGAGTTGTGGGCGTGAGACGTGAGATTTCTTGCATAATGTTCTGTGTTAGGTTCGCAGGCAGTTGGAAACTGCCGAGATTTTGTCGAAGCATGTCTTCCTCCTTCTTGAGACGATTGCGAGCGCGGCTGAGTCGACTTTTAACAGTATTTGGAGATACACCGAGAAATTTGCTGATGGTTTTGATGGTCATTTCACCGAGGTAATAGAGGGTTATCACGGTGCGTTCGCTTTCCGGTAGTTTTTGGAGCAGCTTCTTGACGAGCTCACGACGCGTTTCATCGGTTTCCGCTGCTTGTTTTTCTGAAACGTATTGAGAGTATGACACTTGATTCACCTCGCTCATAGCCGTAACTTCTAAAGATTGTTCCGGTGGAGAATTCTTTTGGAACCAGTCAGCACACAAGCGGGACGCGATGACATAAAGCCATCCCATAAACATGTCGTGATTTTTGAGGGTTCCGAGTTTCTGGTATGCCCTGAGAAACGCATCCTGCGTGATTTCCTCTGCGATGTGAAAATCCCCAATCTTCCGCCACACCAGCGCGTGAACCCCTTTCTGATACTTTTTGACGAGAAACCCGAATGCGTCCTGATCGCCTTGTAGTACCCGTTGAATGAGTTCAACATCTTTCTGTTTCATTAAAAACCTCTTCGGAATCGTAACGCCTTTTAACTTAAATGACAGGTTTTAACTCGCAAAAGGTTGCATTATTTTCAAAAAAATGGGATCAAGATGCGGAAATTGATGCGTCGGATGTGGAATTTTGTTTTATTCCGTCCGCAACGCCTCGATCGGGGAGATGTGTGAGGCTCTTAAAGCCGGATAGAGACCGAAGACGATACCGATGCCGGCTGAAATGCTAACAGAAACCGCCATCCAGTGGAGCGAGATGACGACGGGCCACTCTGGGATCACTTTGACGATTGTAACGGCGATGTGTGAACAGACATATCCGGTCCCTATACCCAACCCAATACCGAAAAAGCCACCGATACCACACATTACGATCGCCTCAATCAGAAACTGCAAGAAAATATCGCGTCGTTTCGCACCGATGGCACGGCGGATCCCGATCTCACGGGTACGTTGGTTCACTGAAACCAGCATCATGTTCATAATACCCACACTCCCGACAAACAGTGAAAACGTGGCAATACTGCTCAGCATAATTTTGATGATGCGACTGATTTTATCCAGTTCTTTCACAGCGGCGGTCGCGAAACTAATATCGAAAAAATCGTCTTGGTTCCGATGTCGTTTTCTTAAGACCGACCTGATTTCCTCAGCCGCTTTTTCAATGGAATTCGAGTCTACCGCTCTGACGTTGAGATAATTGACATAGTGTGTCCCTTTAAATCTATCTTGCGCGGTCGTCAAAGGGATGAATACGATGTCATCCCAACTGAATCCGTATTGAAGGCTTGTGCCGCGTTTCCCCATAACGCCTAAAATGCGGAAACGGTCAGGACTTTTGCCTTGTCGTGCCAGTTTAATTTCCTTGCCGATCGGATTCTGATCTCCAAATAGTTCCGCTGCGACTTCCACGCCGAGTATACAGACTTTTCGTCGATTATTGAATTCATCCTCGGAAAAGAAACGTCCCTGCTGAATCTGCCACTTCATCCCTGTCGGAAAGTAAGAATTGACGCCATCATACTCCGTCCATTTTGCCGCACCGCCTTCAGCCTGCGCAAGCACTGCACCAGCAATACTCGGTATCACACATTCAACAGACGGGCATTCGGCTTCAATCGCTAAGACATCTTCATACTTCAAATGCTCACTACTACGATTTGGAAACACTCGATCCCCACGCCAAATCCACGGATTCCGCCGCACGATAAAGTGACCGCCATACTTTTCAAACTCTCCCATGACAATCCGCTTCGCGCCGTCACCGATAGCAAGCATTGCGAGGACAGCCGCAACACCGATAACGATACCCAGCATGGTGAGCGCAGAACGCATTTTTTCCTGTAAAATGGCAGAGAGTCCTGTTGAGATGCCTTCGTAAAGTTTCAATGCTTTGTCCTCCCCGCAATGCGTGTAAAGTCAAGAGACTGGATGGATATATGTGAGTTGTTCTCGTATCGGTTAAACCTCAAACATACCATTGCGCTTGTGCCCTGAAAAACTGCGCATACAGTCCATCTTGTGCCAATAATGTTTCGTGGTCACCGTCCTCAACGATGCTTCCGTTATCAAGGACGAGAATCCGGTCACACGTGCGGACAGAAGAGAGACGGTGTGAGATTAGCATGGATGTCCGTCCCGCACTCCGTTCAATAAATCGTTCATAAACCGCCTGCTCAGCGAGCGGATCCAAAGCAGCAGTCGGTTCATCGAGGACAACAAGCCACGGGGTTTCCCGCATGAAACTCCGAGCTGTTGCAAGACGTTGCCATTCACCACCGGAGAGATCGCGGCCACCGAAAGTGGGACCGAGAATTGTCTCGTAACCTTCTGTGAGTCCGTCAACAACCGAAGCCGCACCCCCTGCAAGTGATGCCGTTTCCATGCGTTCGGGATGTTCCAGGTCGCCGAAGGTAATATTCTCACGTGCGGTGAGGTGGTACTGCGTGAAGTCCTGAAACACGGCACTACAGTGTGTTAACCACGCTCGACGGTTCTCGTCGGTTAAAGGGATCTCTCCGACACGAATGCTGCCCGTGTGTGGCTGATAGAGCCCCAATAATACACGTGCCAGTGTGGTTTTCCCCGCGCCATTGGGTCCAACGATTGCGACACGTTCGCCTTTTCTGAATGTGAGTGTTATATCCGTTAACGCCGGTTTTTGCGAATTTGGATAAAAAAATGAAATGTCTGCTACTGCAATATCTTCAACCGTCCTGTTTCCGTCAAATTCATTTGTTTTTCCATCGGCTGTGTCAGCGGATTGGGTATCCGACTGTCTGTTAAGGAACTGATACAGATCCCCAAACAGTGGACGCATCTCTTCAACGATCGCTTGGAATTGAAAGGCGACAGCGTCCCAGATACCGTCTAATTGGACCAAGGCGGCGGCAGCGGCAATATATGTGCCGACAGTCAACCCGCCACGAAAGACCTCTAACAACAAAAGGATCAGCGAACCGGCGTATAACAAGCCGCGGGTGGTATCGAGCGCGAGACAGGCTGAGAATTTCCGCCGTCGTATTCCCATTTGTCCGTCTATGAGCGATTGTCCTAATTGATGCCAGTGTTCTATCCATAGGTTTTGGGTTTGGTATACCCGCACCTCTTTGCCTGCCCCGCGATCCGTCAGGATTCCTTCCAATGCATCCTGTTCGCGTCGTTGGGAGGTCTGCTCTACGTCAAAATCGTAAAGATCCGCCGAAAAGCGCGTGTCGCTCCACCAAGATGCGATACCCGTCAATGCGGGGAGGAGTGCCAATAATGGATGATACTGCCAAAGGACGATCCCGAGTGTAACAACACTGATGAGTTGTTGAAGACTGTCAACGAGATGCCAGAGGATATTCTGGAGCGCGAGTCCGGAGACAGCGCGTGCCCGTTCCAGTGAATCTTGGAATTCTGCGGTTTGTATTTCGATTAACGCTGTTGTATCGACTTTCCGGGCGATACCCTCGTTAATCCAGATTTCAATGTTTTCACCCAAGTGGGTATACAGAGGTTCGCGCAAGAGATCCGCACCCGTGTTAAGAATACGTAAACCCAGCAATCCGATGAGCCACGGTAAAACCGCATGCCACCAGTTCGCGTCGCCGACCGCATCGATGATTGCATTGACCAAGCGTTCCGTCACGAAAAACTGGCAAGCAGGCACGACACCCGGCAATAAGGTGAGCAGGAACATGCCCAAGACAGCCAGTGCACCGCTCTGCCAAATCACAACCAAAGTGCGAGCATAAGCCACGAAACTTTCCTTTAGCGTTTGCATTTTTTAATTTTTCCTTGCGGTTCGGTGGAGGTAGACGGTTTCGATTCTTGTGAGCCGTTTCTACTGATACCAGCGCGCCTGTGCTCTGAAAAATTGGGCGTAACGTCCATTCTGAGCGAGGAGTGCCTCATGTGTGCCATCTTCAACGATACGACCCGCATCTAATACTAAAATACGGTCCGCGAGGCGAGCCGATCCGATCCGGTGTGAGATCAGGAACGTCATCCGTCCTGATGCGAGTTCAACAAACTGTTGGTAAAGTTCGACTTCGGCTTGTGGGTCTAAGGCGGCAGTCGGTTCGTCGAGCACAAGGACTTGTGGGTTTCGGACCAAAGCCCGTGCCAGGGCAACCTTTTGCCATTCTCCGCCAGATAACTCGACACCCTCACCCTCCTCACCAAGCGACGGATCGAGAAATGTATCTAAACCATTTGGAAAGGTCTGAAAACGCTCCGCAAGACCGACTTCATTGATGACACGCCACAAGGTCTCGTCATCAATATGGTAGTTCGGTGGACCCGGCACCAATTCCTCGCGTACCGGTCGACGGAACCGCGCAAAATCCTGAAAAACGGCGGCACAGTTAAGGGCGATCTGTTCTGGCGCAATTGACTTCACGTTCATACCGTCATAGCGGATTGTGCCGTCATCGGGCTGATAGAGACCGAGCAGTAATTTGATGAGTGTTGACTTCCCCGCACCGTTGACCCCGACAATGCTGATGACCTCTCCTGGACGCACATGAAAATTTATGTCTTGTAGCACGTCCTCGGTTGCCTCTGGGTACCGGAAGCGGAGATTTCGGACCTCTAATCCCTCTTGCAAGGGCTGTGGAAACCGCTGTGTGCCTGCTTGGTGCTGATCCCGTTTCGCGCGTTCTAAAAAAAAGTGTAAATCTTGAAGCAACGGCAGATCTTCAAAGACGTCTTGTATGGCACTCAGCAAACTCTCAAGATTCGCTTGAAACGTCCCCGCTGCGCCGATGAGAACGACATAATCTCCAAGCGTTAATTCTCCATTTACGATCCGCGCCGCAAGTATAAAGATTGCGACAGAATAGGCGAGCACTTCAACAAGCGTTGTGCCGATAGAGCCTTTCGCTTGGAGCCAGACTTTCGCAAGCGATTCTTCCCGCCATTTTTGATGGTTCGTTCGCCAGCGTCCGAAAAGCGGATCGAAAAGACCATAGAGCCGGACCTCCTGTCCGGACGATGAACCCAGCAATAAACTCAGCATATATGCCATCATACGGCGGACGGGTGTGGCATCATAATCGTGGATGTATCCACTTTTGGCGGTCTTAATTTTGAGCCACGCCGACGGGAGTGCGGGCAAGACGACCACGAGTACAAGTAGAGGATCTGCGATCCAGAGGAGAACCCCGTATCCCACAAGGGTTACGCAGAGTTGCCCGATCTCGGTAAGAAATCTTAGGATATTGACGAGTCGATGTCCCAGTGCCTGACGCGCCCGTTGGATTAAATCGTAAGTCTGCGGCTGATCGAAGACAGCGAAATCGATATGCGTCGCGGCTTCGATCAAGAGACGCTGCTGGTAGAGTCTAATCCGGTTCTGCATCTTCCATCGCAAGTAACTGTCATACGTACCCGTTACATTTCTGAGAATCGCCAGAAGGACCAATGCAATCACCCACGGTGCTGCCGTCTGCAGGTTAGCCTCGGCTTCATTAGCAAGAATAGCCGCAATGAGATTCACAAGGCCTCGACTTGCCCAAAGTATACCGACAGGAATGCCTCCGTGGACGAGTGTCAGGAGTGCCTGAACAATCGCACCAAACGGGCTGACGTGCCACGCCACGAAGCAAAAGCGGCGGAGCGTCTTTACTGCCGACGGACGCGATACTGATTCTGTGTTGGGAGCGTGAGAATTATCGGAAGCCATTTACGTTTATACCTCGTTTGCATCGTCAGGCACAAAGGGGATAATTGAGGGCAAAGGTTACCTATTGCCCTCAATTTAGAACTACTTGGCTGTACAGGGATCCGGAAGGATTTCGACTAAAATAACCCAAGTTGCTACTAATGAATTCTACCCGTTTGAAAAAGTTTTGCGGCATGTTTCTTCACCCCCGGGGAATGCCATACGGCATTCATACCGTTGATTCCGGGGTGATATGTCTATAGAAAACAGCGTATTCAGATTCTTGCACTCCCGGGGAATGCCATACGGCATTCATACCGTTGATTCCGG
>JAJEIP010000054.1 GCA_022827885.1 Candidatus Poribacteria bacterium | reverse complement strand
TTTGGTATGCGGTGACGCTGTTTCCTTCTGCCGCGAGTTGTTCGCGTAGGAATACGGCGTTTTTGTCTGTTTCAGGGGTGCGTGTGTCGCTCACGGTGACGATCGCAACAGCGACGGGTCCCTGTTCGGTTGCCATTTCTCGGTGTTGTTGTGTACTTGTAGAAGTTGTTGACATATAATGTCGTCTCCTTTTGATTATTGGTTAGGATAGGTTCTATTGAGGTGTTTCGGCATTGTGAAGAAACGTCCACCTGTCTGTTCCGCGAGTTTTTTCTGAAAATCTGTGGGACCCGGATGTCCGATAACATAAGCGCGGATGCCTAAGGACTGACACAGATGGAGTGCGCGTTCAGGCGGATATTTGCCCGTTGTCGGCTCATCTGTCAGAATGAGCAGGAATCGACTCGCATAGGGACTGAATTTAACCTTCGGCACGCCTTCCACAATTGCGTCAATAAGGTGTTCGTCGCCGCCAAATGGAGCCTCCATGGAACTTTCGAGCATGGATTCGTTGAGTGGCATCTGCGTCACAACCGCGCCGTTGATGACTTTGATCGCATCTTTCGCCTCGGCGAAACGGATCAGTCCGATCCGATATTTAATTGGCAGGATGTCTAACCTACCCAGAAGCGTGCTTAAACCGAGCATAATCGCTTCGGATTTGCCCCCCATACTCCGACTGTAATCGAGCATCACCACAATGTCCACGATGGGTTCAAATCCCCTCACAGCGCTGTCAGGAGATGCACTGAGTGCTGCCCCATCGTAGATGTTCAGGCGGTTATTTTCATTGCGGATAGTATACATGCGACGACGGGTCGAATCGTTTATGAGCCACCTGTTACCCCGCTTTTGCGTCATAGCCGTGAGACTGTTAGAAAGATTCCAGCTTTCAGGATAGACCCCGGCGAAAACGTTCAATTTATCACCCTGTTTGCGGATGGTGTAGACGCGACCGTTTGTATAATCGGTGATTACCCACAGATCCCCCTTCTGTTTCTCCCAGACCATGGAGCTGCCAAACGGATTGTCGACACCGGCTATAGAGACACCGTTCTTCTTGAATTCGCGTTGCAACTTTTTTATAGGAACATCGCCATCTTCGAGGAGCACCTCGAATTGGGATTCCATACTGAAGAGCAAGCGTCCTCCGTTTCGGCGAATGTCTTTGACAATGTCCCGAAAAACCTTCATAAATGCCTCATTGGCGACACGATCGCTCGGAAGTGTGGTTGCCTTACCGAAACCGCCCGGAATCGGCTGCCAGAGGCCACCCGTCGTTTCCGCTAACTTTTGTTGAAACGGTTCTGGAACCCCAAGAACGTTCACACGTATACCCTGAAGTTGATATTCTTTGATAACCTTTTCCCGCATCGTCTCGTATGCGCCGTCCTTCCGCATGTGTGTCGATGCGGGTTCGTCGGTTACGAGGATGATGTACTGGTCAGCATCGGCATGGAAGTCGATACGATACGGTGTATCCAAGAGTGCGTCGAGGGCATGTTCATCGCCGCTGAGTGTCGCTTTTTGCATTCGTCTGCGGAGCATACCGACATCCGGTAACAACGTCCGAATCTCCAGTTTTTGACCTTCGTATCTGACACTGAATTCCGACATGCCGAGGTGGTATTCCAGATTGACGAGATCGAATTCATCGGTCATGGCAAACAGGTTCGCGGCGACTTCTTGGATGTTATCGCGCATGCTCGCGCTCGTGTCGATGACGAATACAACGTTCACCTTGTCCAACTCTCGTGTTCCGATGATATGGTCGGCGATACGTTTGAGTGCTTTCGCGAATGGGTTGCTATTTCCTTTACCCGTGCCTTCACCGTCATCATCGCCATCACCGTCGCCGATAGTCCCAATTTCAGAGGCACCCGTGGATTGGAGTCTGTGGAATCCGCCACCCCCGTCCCCTTTGACGCGTTGGCGGAGACTGTCTACACCTGCACCTGCGGTCGTCTGAAAGGGACTCGCAACCTCTCCTGAGATCGGTGTCTCTCGGCTATTGATCCGTTCTGCGTCTGTGGTCACATCAGGAAGTGTCGTTTCTATGTCAGACGTGGATCGCGTTGCGCTGTGTAGGAGTGCCTCTTCGGATTGACGCACGGTTTCGTCGATTAAATTCGCGGAAGCCATGAGGTCAAGATGCCGTTGGTTTGTATCCGTAGCGGGATCTGTTTGCTGTGGTGTTCGGAGTTTTTTGGGTGGCGGCGGTTTGAGGGCGCGCCGTTGTTCCCGAAAGGCTTCTGGATTGATGAGTTCCACTGCCAGCGCGTCTTCACCCCTGTTCTGGCTCGGCGTATAGAACGAGAACATAAAAGTGATGGCGAGACAAAGATGGACGATGCCCGCAAAGAGCAGGGCGCGCATGGAACGGTGTCGCCTATAGGAACGGTTCATGATGTTTTCTCTGTTGTGATTTCGCACTGTTTATCCCTCAATCCGATGGGCACTATTGGGCATTCTGTTTAATTTTTAGTTTTCCCCACGTTGTGGTGAGCAGGTGCGGTTGTGGTGAGACCGATAACGCATAGTCTGGATCGAACCAATCCCCACCAGAATTCGCCTGAAAAAAGTGACCAATGTGTGTCAATTGGGTACGAACACCACTATTGACATCAACTTTGAAGACTTGTAAGAGACCCTGAATTTCTTGAGTATAAAGAACCTCTTCGCCATTTGGCGATATTGCAGGTCCTGCTATCATCGGACCGGCTTCAGGAACAAGTTGTTTGAGACCACTTCCATCGCTGTTCATAATGAAAACGGTCGACTTATTCTCCCACGCCTTGTGCAGTGCCCTGGCTTCCTCCAGCGCCAAACCCTTGAGGTCAGGCAATCGGTGCTTGTTCCCAATAAAAGCGATTTTGTTTCCGACAGCCGACCAAGACAGCTGCCATTGCAAATTTATTATTTTCCTTGATAAGGGGCGTTTTTGTGTTCCCGTGCGAACGTTGACAATGTTAATTTGGCCAAATATAGAGCAGGCGATTTCCGTTCCATCGGGCGACCACACTGGATTATGGGCATCCATAACGAGTTCCTCCTCTTCTTCTTCGCCAAGTGTCGCGATGTAGGTAGGGTACTCGTCAATATCCCAGCGTAAGTGCATGTAAGCAATCTGTGTGCCATCAGGCGACCACGCCGGTCTTCCTCTAAAAAGTTCCTTCTTAAAAACGCGTCGGACGTTGGATCCATCAGAATCCATCAAGAACAGATCTCGCATCCCATCGCGATCGGAAATGAAAAGAATTTGCTCACCTGTGGGGGACCAGACCGCACTCAGATCGTTTCCGGGGTGGTGTGTGAGTCTCACCTGTTCGGAACCATCCGGATTCATGGTATAGATTTCACGATTGCCATCGCGTGAGGAGGTGAACAAGATTTTGGGTGTCGTCGGTGCCTGTGCGAAAAGCGGACAAACGTTTGCATTCAGCACTAAAAGAACAGATATGGTAAAAACTGATAACTGTGTCGTTTTCATATAATACACTTCCTTCATAGAGAGTAGGAGAACTCAAGACCAACGCCTACTATACCCTATTGTTTTTTCACCTCTCCCCACGTCGTGGTTAACAGTTGGGATTGTGGTGAGACCGACAAGGCATATTCTGGATCGAACCAATCCCCACCAGAATTCCCAAATCTGGGCATTCCCGCTATGTGCGTTAACTGTGTCTGAATCCCGTTGTTCACGTCGACTTTGAAGATGTGAAACCGTCCATTACGTCCATTAATTTGCTGTGTATAAAGGACTTCCTCTCCATTTGGAGATGCTGCTGGATACAGTGCTGCCTGACCGTCTTCAGGCACCAATTGTTTGAGCCCTGTACCGTCGCGATTGACGATGAAGATGGTGGCTTTAGCCGCCCATGCGTTGTGTAGATCTCTATCCAAGATGACGGGTATCGGGTTTTTGTTCCCTACAAAAGCGAGTTTATCGCCTGTTGCTGACCAAGACGGTGCGTTTTGCCAAGGGAGTGCCTTCTTAGGTAGGAGTCGTTCATGCTTTTGTGTTCGGACGTTGAATAATATAATCCAAGTTAATCCTGGGCTTGCTTCACCACAGGCAATTTCTGTTCCATCCGGCGACCATGCTGGTTGTGAGTACATCCCGATGAATTCCGGTTCTTGTTCACCTAAGGTCACGATGTACATACCGGTTGTGCCACCTCCGCTCCAATCCCATTGATCGTAAGCAATCTGTTTGCCATCGGGTGACCAAGAGGGGGCGGTCCGCCAAGCTTCTATTTTCCTTTTAAAGACGCGTCGGACCTTGGATCCATCGGGGTCCATCAAATACAGCTCCCGCGTGCCCCTCGGACGAAAGTCATGGCGATTGGAGACGAAGAGAATCTGTTCACCTGTAGGGGACCAGACGGCTTGCAGGTCCTGTGCGGGATGTTGTGTAAGGTTCACCTGTTCGCTACCGTCAGGATTCATGATGTAGACTTCGTAATTACCATCACGTGAGGAGGTAAATAGGATTTTTGGAGTCGTCGGTGCTTGTCCAAAAAGGGGCGAAAGGGCTACCATCAGCACCAAAAGAATAGGTATGACAAAGGTTAATGATCGTATTTTGTTCATATTCCGTTCCTCGTGTGTCTCAAAGGCTATTTCGTTTTCACCTCTCCCCATGTTGTGGTCAGCAACTGGGGTTGTGGTGAGACGGGTAGCGCATACGCCGGATCAAACCAATCCGCGACCATATTCCTGTGAGTATGTGTCAATTGCGTCCGAACCCCGCTGTTCACATCAAGTTTGAAGATTTGATAATCGTCAATACTCCACTGTGTGTAAAGGATATCTTCGCCGTTTGGCGATAGCGTAGGAGCCCACGCCGCGGGACCGTCTTCCTCAATGAGTTGTTTGAGTCCTGTGCCATCTCGGTTGACGATGTAGACGGTGTCTTTATCCGCCCATGCGTTGTGTAACTCCCTATCCAAGATAGCCGGTATACGATGTTTGTTCCCGGTAAAGGCGATTTTATCACCGTCAGCCGACCAAGAGGGACCTTTTTGCCACTGTAATGTTTTCTTGGGTAGAAGTCGTTCATGATTTCGTGTACTAACGTTGAATAATATGAGCCAGGATTCCGTTGCTTTAATTCCGCGACAGGCAATTTCCGTTCCATCAGGTGACCATGCGGGTGAACCATAATTCCCGATGCGTTCCTCTTCCTGTTCACCTAATGTCGCAATGTAGGTGCCGTTTGTGCCGTCTACGTTGAAATCCGAGTGTCTGTAAGCGATCTGTTTCCCATCGGGGGACCAAGCCGGTGATAGTCTCCGAGCTTCTATTTTTCTCTTGAAGACGCGTCGGACATTGGAACCATCAGAATTCATCAGGTACAGGTCACGATCCTTAAAGAATCGGTTACCGTCGCGATCAGAGACGAAAAGAATCTGTTCACCGGTCGGGGACCAGACGGCACTCATATCGCTTGCGCGATGTTTTGTTAGATTCACCTTGTCGCTGCCATCTGGGTTCATGCTATAGATTTCGTAATTGCCGTCGCGTGCGGAGGTGAACAGAATTTTCGGGGTCGTCGGTGCCTGTGCGAAAAGCGGCAAAACGCCTACCGTCGGCACGAAAAGAATAGATATGATAAAAACTAACAACCATCCCGTTTTCATGCAATATTTTTCCTATAGGGTAGGCACAAGACCTATCCTTACTATACGACTATTTCTTTTTTACCTCTCCCCATGTCGTGGTTAGCAGATGGGGTTGTGGTGAAACAGGCAACGCATACGAGGGGTCAAACCAATCCGCACCCATATTCCTGTCAATATGTGTCAACTGCGTCCGAACCCCACTATTCACATCAAGTTTGAAGATTTGGAAATCTCCATTAATTTCTTGTCTATAGAGGATTTCGTTTCCGTTTGGCGATACCGCAGGAGACCATGCAGCGGGACCAGCTTCATCGACAAGTTGCTGAAGGTCGGTGCCGTCGCGGTTGATACTGTAGATTGTCTCCTTCGCCTTCCATTCTGCTGGGAAAGGATCTATCAAAGGATTATGATCCGGCGGTAACGGATTCTTATTCCAAGAAAAAACGAGTTTGTCCCCAACGGTGGACCAAGATGGCTGATTTTGCCAATCCATTGCTTTCTTAGGTAGAAGGAGTTTTTGCTTTCGTGTGTGGAGGTCCATAAGTGTAATTCGCCGAGTATGACCAATTCCTTCGAGGTAAGTTGTATAAGCGATTTCCGTTCCATCCGGTGACCACGCTGGATAAAAACCCTTCACAATGGATTTCTCTGCTTGTTCTCCTAAAACTGCAATATGGATAGTGGTTTTTAGCGTACCCAGGTCTATATACTCGTAAGCGATCTGTTTACCATCGGGAGACCATGTTGCATCCAATCTGCTCGCTTCTCTCTTGAAGACGCGTCGAACGTTGGATCCATCAGGGTCCATCAGATATAGGTCGCGATCCTCAAAAAATCGGTTACCGTCGCGATCAGAAACAAAAAGAATCTGTTCACCGGTCGGGGACCAGACAGCACTCATATCGTTTGCGCGGTGTTGTGTTAAGTTCACTTGTTCAGAGCCATCAGGGTTCATGCTATAGATTTCGTAATTGCCGTCGCGCGCGGAGGTGAACAAGATTTTTGGGGTCGTCGGTGCCTTTGCGAAAAGCGGACAAACGTTTACATTCAGCACGAAAAAAATAAATATGGTAAAAATTAATAACCGTGTCGTTTTCATAAGGTGTAACCCAAGGAATCAAGATGCGTTTCCATGATATATGTAAAGAGTGGGATCGTCGGTGTTCTCCGAAATTCAGGTTATTATATCATTTAAAACGGACTCAATCAAATTAAAGTTGACAAAATTGATGCATTCTGCTAAAATTATGAAAATTCGATAATTTTTTGCACTTTTTTCTTGCAATTCATATTTGAAAAGTGCTATAATTGATTTTGTGTATTCTTTCAACTTCTCGGGGTGACGTATACTATCTCGCAGAAGATCAAAAAAAGAATCGCACTGCTGACAGATGACCGGTGGAACGTCAGCACTAAAAAGCGTGATTTGCACGCAGTACTGCTATCACCAATAGTAAAAATCTGATGAGGTGATGAGATTTTGGGAAGCGCGCTTCTTACTCAAGAACTCTGAGCCTCGTGTATATTTAGAGAAGGAGATTTCATAGCTATGAAAAAATTCACAATCTTTATCACACTTGCCTGCGTTGTCATGATTTCACCGATGGCATTCGCGCAGAATTGGCAACCGGCAGGTGATAATTGGATTGCAAAATGGTGGGGACTCGATCTCGTCACCGAGACAGGTGGTTTTGGCACGTCCGCGACGATTGACTACCTCGCTGAAGGCACTGGTGGTTTGATTTCCAACGCCTCTGTCTCCACACGCGACGGTGCCGGAAAAACAGCAAATGCCATCGTGAGCCTCCCCGATAATGGCGGTTCGCTCGCATGGTCCATTGTTGACATCAATACCGAAGACCAACTGAACATGTCCACAAGCCACGGTCTTGTTGATGGAGGAGACATCACATGGCACGGTCTTATCGTCGTTATTTCACCGGATGACAGGACGACAACGATGCACCCCGCGCATGATGATTACGCTCAAATCTGGATCAATGGCGAACAGATCTATGACAATAGTGCCTGGACGGGTGGGGTTCGTGAAGTCACAACGCCAACCGAGGTTCAATTCCACAAAGGCGAGAACTTCTTGCACTTCAAATGTGGTGAATCGGGTGGCGCGGATTACGTCAACCTTCGCTTTGAACCGACCGATACCGATCTGCTCATCGCACCCACGAAAGATAACCTCTTCTTGGATGTCCTCACACCCGTTGAGCCGCAAGGCAAACTGGCAACACAGTGGGCAGCTCTCAAGCGTCGGTAATTTTTATTGCTAAACGAAAAACCCGTATCCAAATAAGGACGCGGGTTTTTTGTTGTCTAATGTCGGATCGAAATTCCTTTACTCTTCTGATTCCACAATTGTCAGAATCTCGTTGATGCGGAGGTCTCGCAGTTCTTGTGTGGTTCCGCTTTGCCAGACGATGTTCACTTTCTCGACATGCCGATGCTCTCCTAAGCCGAACAGCAAGCGTGTATCGCTTCCTGAAGCGTAACTTGAACCGCTCTTTACTTCCCGTATCTGTGTTATGTTTCCTGCCGTGACGCTGACCTTCGCACCGATCCCGTCGCGATTGCTTTGCGTTCCGATCAGTTTAAGGCTCAGCCAATTTTTCAGATTTCCGCCGTCATTCCGAAGTAGCACGGCACGCTGATCGGAATTCATAATAACAATATCGGGGTCGCCGTCGTTGTCGTAGTCAGCAGTCGCGGCGGCTCTACCCACAAGGGGTTCCGAAAAGTAAGTTCCGGCGGATGCAGAGACATCGGTATAAGTGCCATCGCCGTTATTTTGAAATATCTGGTCGCGTTGGGCGTATGTTTCATTGTCCCCCAATATCTCAATAACATCTTGTGGGTGTCCGTTTGCACAGAACATGTCCAGATGTCCGTCGTTATCGTAATCCAGAAAGAGTGGACTAAAACCGACAAACGGAAGTGTCAGTTGTTCCAATCCACTGTCCGCAGTTGCATCAGCAAAGAAGAGTCCTTCCTCGTTTTTATAGAGGGTTGCCTTCTCCGAATTCGCAACGATCAGATCGAACCATCCATCGCCGTTATAGTCTGCAGCGTCCACCCCCATAGACCCTTCAGCGACCCCTCTGTCGTCGTAACCGACACCGATGAAGATGCTTTCGTCCGTGAAAGTACCGTCGCCGTTGTTATGATACAGAAAGTTTCTATTCGTATCGTTAGCGACATAGATATCCGGAAATCCGTCTCGATCGTAATCCCAAGCGACCGCTGCCATGCCCCTTCCTTCGACGGGATTCGTTACGCCTGCTGTCTCAGCAATATTCGTGAAGGTGCCGTCGCCGTTGTTTCGATAGAGGACATCGGGGGTTCCTTTGTAGCTACGCGGGTGCCCGTAACCGACAACGCCTTTATAGGTGGATACCGGCATTGACAAGTCATACACCAGATAGTTGACGACGAAGATGTCCAAGTCGCCATCCACGTCGAAATCGAGGTAGACCGCAGCGATACTCCAGAGTGTGTTATCAATACCGGCGGCTTCAGTGATGTCAGTAAAGGTGCCGTCGCCATTGTTTCGGTGGAGTTTATCCTGTCCGAAGTTGGCGACATAGAGGTCGAGATCCCCGTCATTATCGATATCCGCTGCAGATGCCGCCATCCCGTATCCTGTGTCCCCCGTGCCTGAGATTTCGGTAACATCCGTGAAACGTCCATCGCCTTCGTTTCGATAGAGGACGTTCCCGAACGCTTGTGGGGTTCCTTGAGGAACGCTCCCACTGTTAACGAAGTAGAGGTCAGGATCCCCGTCAGTGTCGTAATCGAAGAAGACCGTCCCGGATCCCATTGTCTCAATGATGTGTTTGTGTTCGGTAGCGCCTTTGTTATGTTTGAAGTGGATACCGGCGTCTTCAGTGACATCCATGAAGATAGGGGATTGCGAAGCGGCGGTGCCTACGGTGAGCAGAAGGAATAGGAGGACGTGTAAAAACGATTTCAGGTTCTGATTTTTCAGCATTGTTTTGAATGGTTTTCAGTTCACTCACTTCGTTCGTTTTCAGTTAAAGAGTCGTTCCGTAACAATCCACGCTTTGTTGAAATATTCCAGCCTGGGGCATTGTTAAACGAAACCCGCTGACTGAGAACCGAAAGGGTTGCGTCAGCAACCCGAACCGACAACTGATAACTACTTTGTAGATTTTGCCAATCGGAAACCGACAAAAGAGGTTTTCAGATTAGGATAGAGATAAAACCGAAATGTAGTGCTGCATCGGGTGATGGTATCAATCCATGAACCTCCACGGATGACACGCCAGCTCCCGACTGCCGGTCCTGTTGGATTCTGTTTCGGACGTTTCGTGGCGGCTTGTGAGGTATGCCAATAGTAGACATCGCTGTACCAGTCGGCTGTCCATTCCCAGACGTTTCCAGCCATATCCATTGCGCCGTAGTAGCTTTTGCCTTTCGGGAAACTGCCGACAGGCGCGAGGCGGTTCTGATAACCATCGTTGTTTTCCGCTGTGTTAGCGTAGGGTTCAAGGGCATTGCCCCAGGGCCATGTTCTATTGGTGTAGCCACGCGCTGCTTTCTCCCATTCCGCCTCCGTCGGGAGTCGCATACCTTTCCACGCCGCGTAAGCGTTGGCATCGTGCCAGGATACACCGACCACTGGATGATTCGGAAACTGTTCTGCACGTGCGGGCCAATCGCCGATCTGCGGGAGATGCGTGAAGTTCTCTGGGGTGTGTTGGGGGGGATGCCCAGGAGAAGCCATTTCTAATTGCTGTTTCCAAAATTCATAGTACTCGGCGTTTGTGACCTCATATTTACTGATGTAGTAGGCATTGAGATAGACTTTGTGCATCGGTTTTTCATCGGCAGCGCGGGTATCGCTTCCCATCGTAAAGGTGCCTGCGGAGACGAATATGAGATGTTCTGTATCCTGCGCCGATACGCCAAAACTCATACCAATGCCGAGAAGCAGGAGGAATAAACCGCGTGCGGCGCTGCGGAAATGGCTATTTCTGCTTGGATAAAAGATATTCATAGATGCGATGATGCTCCTGCGCGAGTTTTTGGTTGCCCATACCCTGATAGAGTCTTGAAAGGTTGAGGTGATAGTAAGGCTCGTCACTATCAAGTTCGACCGCTTTTCGGAAGGCACTCAGTGCCTTTTGTGATTCGCCTTGCATCGCATAAGTGCTACCGAGGGTGTTGTAGAGAATCGCTTGGTTCGGCATGAGTTGGACGGCTTTTCTGGCGGCTTCTGCGGCGTGCTTAGGATAATTGAGACTCATGAAAGCACGGCTCAGTCCATGATAAAAGTGGGCGTTATTGGGGGCGAGTTCAATACATCGCTGAAAGACGGAGACTGCCTTGGCAAAGTTCTTTTGGTTCATGAGGAGGGTCGCTAATTCCGTCCATGCCTCAAGGTTATTCGGCTCGGCGCGCGTGAGACGGGTGAGGCGTTCGTATTCAGCGAATTCCCTTTGAAGTCGCTGATAGACTTGCATTTCCACTCTACTTTTCTCCCGGTCGCCTGATCGAAAATACGCCGTGCCGAGTCCGTGGTGTGGCTCAGCATAACCTGTTGGACCATACGCTATTGCCAGTTTGAAGTTCTTGATCGCTTCGGGGTATGCTTTTAAATTAAGATGCGACATGCCGAGTTCATAATAGAGACCTGCGGCGTGTGGGGTCAGTGAGAGTGCCTTTGTCAGGATGGGAACGGCTTCTGCATACCGACGCAGTTTTACGAGGGATTTCCCGAGCATTTCATGTCCGCGTGCGTGTTGCGGGGAAAGTTCTATGACCCGCTGGAGGGATGCCACGGCATCTGTCCACTGATCAAGTCTGAAATAGGCGACACCGAGTGAGTAGAGTGCTTCGATGTTGTCAGGCATCAGTGCTAAGGAGCGTTGGCAACTTTCAACGGCTTTGTTCCAGAATTCCGTTTGGGCGTGTGCCATACCGAGGTAGTGTAGGATTTCGTAGTGGTCGGGCTCAATCGCGAGCGCGGCTTCAAACTCGGAGATAGCTCGGAGGTTGTCGCCTTGAAACATGAGAATGAAGGCTTGTTCTACATGCTGGACATAAGTGCTGTGATCGCCGGATTTCTCGTTGACGATTCCGAATGACGGTAAGCAGAGTATGAGGAGGATTACAAGCGTCAAATAGTTTCGCATTGGACATCCCTAATCCATCTGGGCGTTTGTTGGTGGTTCCGGGGGAGACGGAAACGGTTCAGTGAAGGGTTCATTCCGTGCCTCTGCGGCAAGGCGGCGGTTATTCCATTCAACGACCTCTTGGTAAATCTCCGCTCTGCCTTCGGCTTTCCCTTCGGCTTTCCCTTCGGCTTTCGCCTCATCAAAACGTCTTTTCCGCCTATCTCTATAATCTTGAAGACGTGAAAACATAATAACACCTCCCTCCAAGGATATTGTTAAACCTGTTGCCCATGCCAACACATGCGGTTTACTCCTTAACATCTTATACACCGCATCGTTCCACGCTTGGTTCTCTATCAGAATCTCGTGCAGAAAAATTCCGATCAGTATTGCGAACAAGGTAAGGGTGAACCGAACCAAGGCATCTTCAGCATCTCGGACAGTAAATAGGGCAGACCGAGTTTCCTGATTTTCCATAGATTTGCCCTCAACTACCGCTCGCTGTTTTAAAATTCCCACTTTGTCCCTCGGAGAATATTTTATCAGAAGTGTGGAAAAAAGTCAAGTTTTCCATAGAGAAAAAGACGTATCGGTGTTATACTTGTCTATGAATTCTTTGACAAATATTTTTCAAATCTATACTACGAAGATGGAGGAATTGAGGTACGATGCGACAGGTTACAATCTATCGAGAGCCGGGTCGATACGCAGGTTGGCCAGCGAATTACGGTATTTGGGCATGGGATAACGAGATCGTTGTCGGATTCACGGTTGGATATCATAAATCGGATGCGGGGTTCCATCGCCGCGACCGAGATAAACCGTTTGTCGGCATGCAGGCACGAAGTTTTGATGGCGGTGAGACATGGAACCTCTCGGAAACACCCTGCCGTTTACCCGCAAGAGGGACACTTTCTGCAAATGAACACGTGGAAGAACGGCATCGTCAGGCAGCTGCGGCTTCGTTTGAGACACCGCTGCGTGCGGATTTTACACATCCTGATTTTGCAATGATGTGTAGCAGGTCCGGGGTGCGAGCAGGGACCTACTCATGGTTTTACACCTCTTTTGATCGGTGTCAGAGTTGGAACGGTCCGTTTCGGCTGCCGATGTTTGATTATACCGGTATCGCTGCTCGAACAGATTACCTCGTCTCAAGTCCCGACGAGTGCCTACTGTTCCTCACCGCATCGAAAGCAGATGGTGAGGAGGGTTTGGTATTCTGTGCACAGACAACCGATGGTGGGCAGTCCTTCTCGTTGCTGTCTCAGATCGGACCCGAACCCGAAGGATTCGCGATTATGCCGGCGAGTGTTCGGTTGTCTGATTCAAAGATTCTGGTCGCGGTTCGGTGCCGCGGCGGTGATAATACGAATGCTGACTGGGAGAAACGGCAGAACTGGATCGACCTCTACACCTCAGATGATAACGGACAGACGTGGAATTATATGAACCGACCTGTGGAGAATACAGGACGCGGTGGAAACCCACCAACGCTAACCCAGCTTCACGATGGGCGACTCTGCCTCATTTACGGATACCGGGATGCCCCGCATCGGATATGTGCCAAATTGAGCAGTGATGCGGGTGAAACGTGGGGGGAAGAGATCGTTTTGCGCGATAATGGCGGAGATCCTGATATCGGGTATCCACGCACAATTCAACGTCCTGATGGAACTATAGTGACCATCTACTATTTCGATGAGGCGCCCGACGGTGAGCGGTTCATTGAGGCGACGTTGTGGAAACCGTAATCAAGGGTTTCAATGGGTCGCGGTGTAATCACTTTGTCTCTGAACGTAGGTCAAGGCAGACTAATCGGTCTTTGCCTCGGATGTATAACAGTCCATTTGACAATGCCGGCGCCGACCAAGCAGGATATTCTATAAATTGTCTCCCGTTTTCGTCTCTCAGAACTGCTTCAGAAATGATCTCCATCTTTTCAGGGGTGCATGTGAGCAACATCAACCGTCCATATTCGCCGAGGTAGATAAAGTAGTCGTTTACCCAGAGTAACGAGGCGCGTTCGTCAACGCGTTGTCCCCACACAACTTTGCCGGTCTTGAATTCTATACATCGGAGTTCCGCACCGCTGGTGTGCCTACTACTACTACCGTAGAGATAGCCATCGTGATGGATGGCGGTGTTCCAGTGCAACCGCATCGCTTGGTTTCGGCGGCGCGGTGGATCTTTCCAAATAACCTGGTAACCACCCGGATACACTTGGAGGACAGAACTGCCTACCTCGTAAGATTCACTGATAAAGACGAGATCGTCGGCAACGACTGGACATGAAGCATTAACGGATTCAATCTTCGGACAGCGCCATGGGTAGTAGAAGTCTATTTCACCGGTCATCGGTTCAAAGCCGACAAGCCCGCCACGAGCAAACATGAATCCCCAACGGCGTCCATCAATGGTTGCCGTGATAGGACTGGCATAACTCGCTAATTGGTCACTGATTTCGTAGACAGCTTCCCCAGTCTGTTTGTTGAACGCGACAATACCCGTGCCGTTTGGGGGTGGATTGCCATCTGATGCCCAAACGTCTTTCGGGGTTCCGGGTGGGGAACCGCCGATTTGGGCAATGAGTAGGTCCCCTTCAACAATTGGTGTTGAAGCCGTCCCGAAAAAGTTTTGGACGACATTATAACGGGCTGCCGTATCCACCTTCCATAACAGGTTCCCATCGGAAACATTCAAGCAGTGTAACTTTCCCTGAACACCGAAGATATATACGCGTTCTCCGTCAATGACAGGACAAGACCGCGGTCCGTTGTTATAGCCGTACATATCTTCGTAGTCCGTCGGATATTCAAATCGCCAAATTTCCGTACCGGTGTTGCTTTCCATACAGGTGAGACGCGCCATGTCACCGTGACGTGCGAAGATAAACAAGCGTCCGTCTGCGATGGTGGGTGCCCCGTAGCTGGTGCCGATCTTCTTGTGCCATACGACCGGGGGACCCGTGTTTCTCCATGGCGCGATATCTATCTTCTCTTGCGATTTGCCGTTTCGTTCTGGACCGAGAAAATCGCTCCAATCCGCCAACACGGTTAGCGGCAGGCTCAGGAATAATAAAAAGACTCGCGCCGATGTCCTCACGCGGCGACCTCCTCATTCGCTCGTTTCACGAGGGCATTCATGTAGGCGATCGTATATGCTGTGCCGACGCGACCGTCATCGCCCATTTGTGGGATATGGTCAGGGATCAGCACGCCGTTGAAATTGACCTCGCGGAGAGCTTTCGCGACGTGGTACATATCCTGATAACCGTTGTCAACGAAGGTCTCAACGAAATGCGGAAGCGGCTGATCGACGTTGCGAAAATGGACTTTGAAGATTTTGTTCCGCTCACCGAAGTAACGGATGGATTCAATAACATCTTTGCCCATGAGTTCACCGCCTTCTAACCAGCAACCCACGCAGAAACACATACCCACATTCGGGCTATCAGCGATTTCAAGGGCACGTTTATAACCTTCAAAACTGCTGAAGATACACCTCGGAATTCCTGCGAGATGCACTGCGGGTGGGTCATCGGGGTGGATACCGATCATCACGCCAGCTTCCTCCGCGACGGGGGCGGCTTGCTTGATGAAGTAGGCATAGTTGTCCCAGATCTCGTCTTCACTGAATTCGCGTCCGTGTGAAAGCGGCATCGGGTACAATTTACCGCCCCAATGTCCTTCCTGTGCGGCATCGAGGTTAAATGCCCGTGCGCTTGCTCCCCCACGGGTGGTCTCACGTTCGGTGCTCCAGATGCCGTTGCCCATGTGTGCGTAGGTTGTATACGGAATCCCTGCTCTACCGAGGTCGCGAATGTATTGTTTATACTGTTCGATCTTCGCGTCCCGGTTCTCTAAGTTCAGCACAATCCCGTCCTGATTGTGGACATCGCTGTTACCGAACCCGTAGATTTTGAGGCCTGCGTTCTCAAAGATCTCACGACGGCTCATGAAATAGTCGTAATTTGCATTTTCGCCGTTTGTCCAGAGGACGACGTATTCGACATCCATCTGCTTGGCAAGCTGCAAATCTGCCTCGCTCGGTTCCGGAGACATCTGTGCTGTAACTTTCATACCGGGTTCAATTTTGCTCAAAGGGGTTTGCGTTGCCATTTTTTCCCTCCATTTGCTAATGGTTCTCGGCCATCGGTTATCGGCTATCGGTAAAAGAGCTTTTAACTTAACAAAACTTTTCTTAACCGACAACTGACAACTGATAACTGACTACTACTCTTCATCTCCTGCCTCTGCTTTGAGTCGGTACAATTCTGCTGTCAGTTCGGTGACGATGTCGGCATACGCTGGATCGTCGTAGACGCTGCACATTTCGTTCGGATCTTTCTCAAGATCGAAGAGTTCCCATTCGGGTTCTTTCGGTTCATCAATAGAACCCGTCGTGCCGAGTGCCTCGCCGTAGTAATAGATGAGTTTATAGCGATCTGTCCGGATCCCGTAGTGAGCGGGGACATAGTGGTGCGTGAGGTGCATCCAATAGCGGTAATACATTGAGGTTCGCCAATCGTCCGGTGTATCGCCGTTGAAGAGTGGACGCAGACTGGTTCCCTGCATGTCCGCTGGGATGGAGAGTCCGGCATAGTCGAGCCAGGTCTCTGCGAAATCTATGTTCAGTGCCATTGCCTCGCATGAACTGCCGGGTTGAATCTCGCGCGGATAGCGGACGAGGAAAGGCATCCGTAAGGATTCTTCGTACATGAACCGTTTGTCATACCAGCCGTGGTCGCCCAAGAAGAAGCCTTGGTCGGAGGTATAGATGACGATCGTATCGTCTGCGATACCTTCCGCATCGAGATAGTCAAGCATCCGTCCGACATTATCGTCGATGGAGGCGACGCAACGGAGATATTCCTTGATGTAGCGTTGATACTGCCAGTTTGCTAATTCTTCCTCCGACAATCCTTCAGGTGGTGGACCGAGTGTATCAATTTTGAGGTCTCTTTCGCTCATGTGACCGAAGACCCGCATCTTCGCGTCCCTTGCGGCGTTTGAGCGGTTGGCGTAATCGTCGAAAAAGTTGTCCGGCATCGGAACATCTTCGTCCTCGAACATGTGGGCATGCTTCTCATCGGAATCCCACGGACGGTGGGGTGCCTTGTGGTGACACATCATAAAGAACGGTCGCTCTTTGTCCCGATCCTGCAACCATTCCAATGAGAAATCGGTGATGATGTCGGTAGTATAGCCTTTGTGAGTTTTCTCGCCATCAGGTTCGAGCATCACTGGGTCGTGGTAAAGTCCTTGTCCGGGTAAGACGTTCCAATAGTCGAAACCTGTTGGATCTGCATTACCGCCGTGACCGAGATGCCACTTGCCTACCATTGCCGTCTGATAGCCGTCTGCTTGGAGCATCTTCGCGACGTTCGGTATCCTACCGTCAAGAGGGTCTGATAGCGTCTTGACCCCGTTGAGGTGGCTGTGTTTGCCGGTCAAAATGTTCGCGCGGCTCGGCGTGCATATAGAATTGACACAGAAACAGTTTTGAAGAATCATACCGCCTTCTGCGATACGATCCAAGTTCGGGGTTTGGTTAATCCGGCTCCCATAACTGCTAATAGCATGCGAAGCGTGGTCGTCGGACATGATGAATAGGATATTAGGTCTGCTCAATTAATTTTTCCTCCCTTTCGGATTTATATAATGGATTCTTGATGTCTTCAGCCGGACGCGCGATGGGTCACACGACTACAAACCTTTGGCAAATATGACGTTAAGGTTGCAATACATCTGGTGCTTTAAGTTCACCCCAACGCACCGGCAATTTGTCGGTTGCGCTGACGCCAACAACTTTAAATACCTCAACATCCAGAGAAAGTTCTCCGCCTTCTCTTTCGCTACCAAGGATATAAATTTTCTGGTTGACTGTTGCTACCCCAAACGGCGTGTTTCCAATTGGCATTGGCTGCCTTATCCTCCACATCTCAGCCTTTGGATGGTAGGATTCCACCGTCTTTACATGTTGATCGAAAGCCGCGCCTTCGAGCCCGCCGATGAGATAGATTTCATCCGCAACGACAACTGCCGAAAAGCCGTATCTAAGGCTTGGCAGGTCGGTTTTCTTCCGCCACCTATTTCCGGGTTCATAGACATCAAGGGTCGCAAGATACGGGCCGTTTTGGGCGATTGATGGCCATCCGCGCCCGCCAATAACATAAATGCTATCTTCAACGACTGCCGTCTCAAAACCGTCGCGCCGCGTGAGTAAGCTGGGACGGTTGTGCCAGACATCGGTATTGGGGTCATAGACTTCCACATGATCGAGTCGCCACTGATTCTCAAAGAAATTCGCGCCACCCATGACATAGATTTTTCTTTCAACCACACCTATACCAAATGAAAGACGCCGCTGGGACATATCCTGTTTTCTCTCCCATGTGTCGGTTTGTGGGTCGTAGACTTCAACGACTTTCAGAATCTTAGTGCTTTCCATGCGTCTGTCTGTTGCAGCGAGTCCACCGATGACATAGATTTTTCCGTCCACTACCGCTGCGCCTGCATTGGATCGCGGCGTTGGCATATCGGCAACTTTTTTCCAACTATTGTTGTGCGGATCGTAGACTTCTACTGTTGGAAGTCCGAAAGGACCGCTGCTCTCGTTTTCAAGGAGGGTGCCGCCGATGACATAAATTTTACCGTCAACAACTGCGGTCGAGAATGCCGATCTCCCTGTTGGAAGTTGAGAGACGACCTCCCATTTTTTTGCAGCACTGTTTTCTGTGGTTACATGGAATAGAACAACAGCAGCTAAACCAACAGCAATCCATCGTAGGTGTCGGAGCGTTTTGAACATCGTTCTTTCCTCCTTGTCAACACAAATAGGGGCTGAGTCGTGTGTGGGAAGAGAAAGAGATGCTATTTTATTTTGCCTTAATTTCTTCCCATGCGCGGTTGTAGTGTCTCGTGAAATCCCCCGGATCTTTCAGCCACTCAAGGGATTCCAAAACCTCTGCTGGCGGATAGATAAATTTGTGTTCCCGTAGGTGTTCCGGTAAGTGTTCTTTCGCCGTAGGTACGCAGGTTCCGTATTTCGTAAAAGCCGTAATCTTGGCATTGACTTCTGGACGAAGAAGATAGTTGAGAAATTGCTCGGCGAGTGCCTTATGCGGTGCGGATTTCGGAATACAGACCGCGTCGATGAACTGGCTTGACCCTTCTTTGGGGATCACGTATCGGATCGTTGGACGGGTTTCGGTTGCCCGGAACGCATCGCCGCTCCAGCAGTGCGCCATGACGACATCCCCGGCGATGAGGAGTTCTTCTGCCTCGCTTTTATACTGTTTCACGAGCGGTTTCTGGGTGATGAGTTTCTCTTTCGCTGCTTTAATTTCATTTGGATCGGTGGTGTTGAGGCTGTATCCGAGCATTTTTAGTGCAGCACCGATGGTCTCGCGCTGGTCGTCTAACATGCTGAATTGGTTCTTGTATTGCGTGTCCCAAAGCACTGTCCAACTATCGGGTGCCGGTGTGACGACGGACGAATCGTAGGCAATCCCCGCAGTGCCGAATGTGTAAGGAATAGAATATCGGTTTTCGGCATCGAAGTATTTCCCGAGAAACAGTGGACTGATATTTTGGAAATTTGGGATATTGTCGCGATTCAGTTCGGCTAACAGATTTTGTTTGATTAAAATTGACACCATATAGTCCGACGGCATAATGATATCATATCCCGTCGCACCTGCTAACAACTTCGCAAGGAGATCCTCGTTGCTCGCATAAGTATCAATGAGGACATTCACCCCGTATTCCTTTTCAAATCCCTCGCGGATGTCGTCACTGACATAACCCGCCCACGTAAAGACATTGAGTTGTTTCTTCTGTCCATCGCTATTGCCGATGAAGAGTGCGACGAGTATCAGGACGAAGAGGATGTATCTGTGGCGCATAATTTTCTCCCTTGGTGTCTATAAACCGTAACATCAAAAACCAAGCTTGGAACGGAGTGGAAAGCGACTCTTAAAAAGGCGCGTCAAACTCTGAAACGGTGTTGTTCCCCCGCAAGATATAATTAAAAATCTGCTGAAGACCTAAAATGTTGACAATGTCTGTCAGCTATGCTAATCTACCTGCACAGAGATACTTATTCATCCGACGCTTCGGTGGGGAGTCCTTCGGCTTTCCAACCACGGAATCCGCCCGTTAGCACGGATACGTTTTCATAACCCATGTTTTTTAGCGTCTGCGCGGAGAGCGTCGCACGGGTGCCACCGCCGCAATACGTAACGATGTGTGTGTCTGCGTCAGGGACGATCTCATCAATATCGAGTTCAAGGTAGCCGCGCGGTAGAGAAACTGCCTCCGGTAGATGTTCTTCATCGTAGTCTGGTTCGTCACGCACATCTATCAGGACAACCGATTGTTTTGCGTCCGTAAGTTCATCGGGTGAAATGTGTCCGACATTCGCTTTCGCTTCAGCAACGAGTTCTTTAAGGGTTTTTAGCGGCATTATTTTCCTCCATAAGGGTTGAAAACTGTTGATTGAACTTGAAAGAATTTTGGCAGTGTAGGGCGCAGCTTGCAAGCCCGTACTCATAAAGTGAAAGCCAAAACGAGTTTGAGAAAATATAGCATAATGTAAGTAGATTCGTCAACATTTTTTTGGTGTGTCTTATAGGTCGAAGTGTCGCGATTAGAGGATTGTTTTTACGGTAAAGATAGGAGAAAAAATGGAATTGCTTAAAAAATCTGTTCAATCTGTCCTTGAGAAAGAACGGATTGGGAGTCCAGTGTTCCTGCGGTGCGTCCTGCATGTGGCGGGTGATGCCCCGAATTTGCTATCACCGGTGTCAGAGATGGCAGCACTCGCGAATGGATGGATGCCCTCGTCCCCAGCGCGGGTCTATGCGCAAGGAGATGCAGGCGCAACACAGGTCACGGTAATGCTCCATTATGTAGGCGGACAGATGGCACTGTTGAGTGTCAATCGGGTCGAAGTCGAGACAGCGATCGACATCATGTTGGTCGGTAATAAAGGTGTTATCTATCATGAAACGCCGGTGGGTCGGCACTACCTGAACGCGACATCTCCACAATTGGGTGCCACGGGTGAATTGACAGCGGCTATCGCGCAATCGCTTGAGAGCGGTCAACCTATTACCTTGGAGGCTTAGACATGCAACAGAATGGAAAATATGGGGTTCTCCTACTCGGTGGAAATCGCACACATCAAGAGAATTACGCATCAAGTTTCGCACAGGACGCACGCTGTCGGTTGGTCGCTTTCGCCGATGAACCGGATGCACCCCCAGAACGGATTAGATTGGCACGTTCGCTCGCTGAATCTTTGGATTTGCCGTTCATAGACCTCGATGCCGCACTCGCACGCGAGGATGTGCATATCGTAAGTCTCTGTACAGACGTAGAACGTCGCGGGCGTATAGGTGCGAAATGTGCGGAAGCGGGAAAGCACGTCTATCTCGATAAGCCGATGGCGTTCACTCCGGAAGATGCGGAGAAAATCGTTGCGGCGGTTGCGAAGCGTGGTGTGCGAAGCCAGATGTTCAGCAACATCCACAGTGCATGGGCACGCACTGTCCAGCAGGCGTTGACAAGTGGGAACATCGGCGAACTTCAGGCGGTTCATTGTGATGTCTTGTTCTCTAAGGGACATCCGGGTAGCGCGCCTGTCGGACAAAAAAGGGTGGAAAAATCTGAACGTGAACGCTACAGTTTCGTTGAAGCGAAACCTGAAATGTTCGACGTCGGTGTCTATGCGGTGTCTATGGTGAATTGGTTAACACAGAAACGGGTGCAGCGTGTGTTCGGTGGAACGGCGAACTATTTCTTTAAGGAACACCTCGGCTGCGGTGTTGAAGATTTCGGTGCTTTGCTCCTAACGTTGGAAGATGGGATCACAGCCACGATCGCCGGTGGACGTTACGGGTGGCAGAGTCATGCCCAAGGGGGCGTCCGAAAGGTGCATCTCGCCGGCACTGAAGGGAGCCTGACCTTTGATGCGTCAGCGAACCGTTTGGAGGTTTTTGCCGCTGAACCGGCGTTTGAACCGCCTTCACCGCATCCGCTCGATCCGATGGGGATGTGGAGTAGCACACAAGCAGAGATTAAGATACCTCCGAAGCAGCAATGGATAGAGGTCGGGAGTGATGACGACAGTGCCCGTGAATTCGGTGCCTTTGTTGATTGTATTGAAAAGGGTGTAGAGAGCGAAATGAACGCAGAATTTGCGGCACACTCCGTGGAAATTATCTGTGCCGGGTATCGTTCAGCGGCAACTGGAGAGGTTATCGATCTCTAACACCTATCGCTTCAAGGTGGGCAATTTGTTTCATCCACGATTCTCGAATGTCAGCGGAATAGTCGCCGGGGAGTAGGGATTTTCGTGTGCAGTTGATGAGGGCTTGCAAGGTTTGATAGCGTCGAATCGGACCGATGTTCGGTAGGATGCGGTCTTCCGCGACGGCGATGATTTCATCGAGTGTTAGTTTATCTTGCTTGATGAGACTGGCGGCTTCTAAGTCGGAACGCAGCGATGCGAAACTCGCCGCGGAATAGTCTTCTGTCAGTTTCACAAGTCGTTCAACTGCATCTTCAGACAGAGGACCCGGAAGAACTTGGGCAAGCGTCCAGCGGAGGAACGCCTCGCGATCCTCGCCTTTCGGGTCGAGCACCGGGATTACCATATCCCCGACTCTGCCCTCGCGCCGTAGGTCGGGAGAAAGGTGATAAATCCGAGCGGTCATCAGAAGCCACGTGATGTTGCCGCGGAGTTGCGGATCCGACATCATCGCCTGTATCTTTCCTGTCAAACGCCGTTCTGTGCTATGGGCATCCGTCCCGACATTGCCGAATTGGGTGTCCGCTTCATCAACGAAGATAAGCACTTTCACAAGAGCCATCAGTAAGCGTCGGAGTCGTTCAAAAATAACGTCTGTTTGGCCGAACCACATACTCCGAATATTCTTGAGGACGAGCACAGGGATGTCGAGTTCACCGGCGAGTCCCTCGAAAATGAACGTTTTCCCGCTACCGATGGGACCACAGACGCTCATACCGGGGATCGCATCGGGACCGGTTGAGGTGATACGCGGAATCAATTGCGTCTTCAGGAAATCCACTAATTTTTGGTTGCCAACGATGTCCTTGAGGCTGTGTGCAGGCTTTTTGAATTCTACGACATCATCGCCTAACTGTGCTTGGATGAATTCGGACACTTTGTCGATAACAGTTTCAGGTTGTAATCTCTCACCGGAGTAGCGCGCCGAAAGGAGCATCTGTCGCAGGGCTTGAATGGATAAGCCTGCTGTGAGCATCGCCAATTGGGCTTGTGTCCCCCAAAGGTTTAGCGGTTTTTCCACTAACTTCGGTGTGTTGTTAAACCACGAGATAAAATGTTGGCGTTCTACCATCCCGGGTGCCGGTATTTCGAGGATGATGACCTGTGGCAGCCGTGTGATCCGAGAGTTCAAGAGGCTTGCTGATTCCGCGATGAAAATCACGGTATCGTTCCCTTCCATGAAATTGGAATCTGATATCCAATCCTGAACGATACTGACCCGGTGTCTATCCTGTAGAGACAAACTCCGGATTTCGCCTTCCGGTAGCAACATGTCGGTTGCTTCAATCAGGATTATCAATTTTTCCTGTAGTCGTTTTTCACCTTGAGGATTTGTCGTGCGGGAGAGCAGGCAGAACTGCCGTAGAAGTTCAAGTGCCAATGTAGGACTACCGATTGCATCATTCATGTACTGCGTAAAAGAGGTGTCTTCGGTAGGGGCGGTGCGTTCAACACCTGCTTGTATTGGACGGGAGGCACCCGTGCTGGCATTTGTGTCAAGATGTGCCTCCGTTGCGCCGCGCCATAGATTGAACGCATGTTTAACCTTTTCACGTTCAGCCGCTTTCGCAAATCGGATGGGTCCGTTAAGTTCGTAAACGATTAGGATGAACCCTGGAATGTCCCAGCTACGGGTCAGGAAGGGGACGAGTGGAACATAATCCGTAGCATCTCCGTCTCGGACGAAGAAGAGGTCGTGGATATTTCCAGAGAGGACAAGGCTACGAGAGGTCCCCGAATTGATGAGCAGTCCGGCTTCTTTCAGGAATGTATAGGTTGGACTTTTAACGGCTATGGCTCATCGCTCCCTTCTGTTCGCGGTGACGCAACTGTGCGTGAGATACTGCGTTTTTGTGGCGCGTTATACCGGCAATTCGGAGTCGGAATCGGTTGTCTTTTTGGGAGTCTCCGTCTCTGTCTTTGCGTCGGTTTGCTGGGCGCCGAAGATTAAGGCATCGAATTCGTTATTGGTAGCAGAGGCACGCGCGGCAGTGAGGAATTCTTCCTCTTCGCTTTTTGAATCGGTGCCAGCCAATTCCTGTGCGACTGTTGAACGCGCTTTCGCTTTCTCACGTATTTCACGCATACGGGTCAATTCAGCGGAGGTCCCGTCCATGCTGATACCGGAGAGCATATCCGCAATTTCCTCTTGTTCCCGTGCGGTAATCAGATCCGCAACCGCCTCAGACTGCTCGGATTTGATCTTGTCTAAATCGCGATGTAAACTGGTAATCTGAAGTTTGTGGGACTCAATATCAGCCTGCGCACTTTCAATCTCGCCTTCGAGCTCCGTGATCCGACCTGTTTTCTCCACCAAGTTGGAATTGAAGTCTTGATAAGCAGCGACACATCGCGTGTATTCACTGTGCACCTTGATTTCTTCCTGTGAAAGTCCTTCGCCTTGTAATTGGGCAGCCGTCTGCTGTGCCTTGGCGATCGCTCCAGATTTGAGTTCTTCGAGTCGTTCGACTTCGTCGGTCAGGCTTTTAACCGTAGATCTTTTCTGTTCAACGAGCGCGATAAGCTGCCCGATTGCTGCCTTATAGCGTTGGATATTCCCCTTTTTGTCGTTAATGATGTCTTCGTAAGCGCCTCTGACGGCTTCGGGGTTTTCCATCATTCTATCTGCGGATTCGTGTGCCTTTCCTGACAGTGTGTACCAGATACCTTTAAAAAATCGTGTGAATCCATTTGCCATTGTAATTTCTCCTGTTGAGCGTGCGCATTAAAAGCGCGGTCTTCCTATATTGGATTTGCGGGTTATACAGGTGTCCTCTGACGGCTTTACGCCGCGTTTAGATACCCATATTACCGTATTTTAACATATTTTCTCTAAAACTGCAAGAAAATTTTTATAAGGGGCACCAGTGGTCAGTCGTCAGTGGAATTCTGCTTGACACAGAGGAGATATCTCAGTAAAATAGACACTAAACACGATCGTCAATTTTTAAAAGATGCCCATAACACTTACGGTTCACAGGACATTTTCATATTGGTTGTGGTTCATTACATTCGGTGTATTGGCGCTGGGACTTGCCAATGTTCCGTTGTTTAATATTCTTGCCTTTGAGTTTTGTGCCGTAATGGCACTCGGTATCTCTTTCGCGGGCGCGCACGTAACGCTGACAGTGTTGCGGCAGATGAAACGACACCCCAGCGCGCTTAGCGGTATGCCGGGACAAATCGTCATGCGGTGTTTTTATGAGGCACTGATATTTAACGCAGGTTTATTGGGATTACCGCTCGGTATCATTCTGCTGAACGCGTTTCGCGTCGAGAACTGCAACTTCGGTGAAGGGTTCCTCTTTTTTATTCTTTTGTCCGGAATGAGTTGCCTATACGCCACGGCAGCAGGCGTGTTTTTCGGGGTCTGGATCGAAAAACGGTGGTTGGCATATCTTGCCTACTGCGGTCATATTTTGCTTTCTTGTATTCCGGTAGTTATCAATCTAATATTTCATCCACCCGTCTTTGCGTATCACGCGACATTCGGGTATTTCCCAGGACCGATTTATGATTTCGTTATTCCGATAACAAATACACTCCTGATCGCACGGGCGGAAACGCTGTTGTGGGCACTGCTATTTTTGGGACTTGCTGTCAGTCTATGTGAGGTAAGTAGAGAAACAGGGTTGATGCCGCAGTTAAGGTGGCGTAAGCTTTTCAGTCCGCTAAAAACCCGCCATATTATAGGGGTATATCTGTTAGCCATCGGCTTACTCGGTTTCCAGTGCTATGCAGGAACGTTGGGAATACGACCTACGCGCGCCGATATTGCCCGCAAACTCGGCGGCTTGCGTGAAACGGCACACTTTGAAATCTTCTATGCCCGCGAGCTTGAAGCGGAGATTGAACGGATCGCTGATGATTGTGAATTTCAGTATGCACAGGTGTCTGACTATCTCGATCCTGAAGGCACGATGCAATCTCGTAAGGTCCGGGCGTATATCTATGCCTCCCCTGAACAGAAAAAGCGGTTAATTGGTGCCCGCGGTACATCTGTTGAAGACCCATTCGGACACGGGTTTCACATTCATGCACAGGGCTTTCCGCATCCTGTCCTGAAACATGAATTGGCGCACGTCTTTACTGTGCCGTGGTCCCCGTTGAAGGTGAGTCTAAAAATAGGACTTCACGAAGGGATTGCGGTCGCCGCGGATTGGGATGAAGGTAGGCTTACAGGACATCAGTGGGCAAAGGCGATGCGTGAGATGGAGGTCGCACCGCCCTTGTCAGGAATCATGGGGTTTGGGTTTTGGGGGCACGCCGGTTCGCGGAGTTACCTCTTGGCAGGCTCCTTCGTTCGGTTTCTTGTTGATACCTACGGCATAGAAAAATTTAAGGGCGTTTTTCCGACCGGCAATTTTGTGGAGCATTACGCGAAAGATTTATCTGCTCTGGAAGCCGAGTGGGCTGAATTTTTGGAAACAGTTCCGCTGCGAGACGATGAGGTCGCTTACGCGACATACCGTTTAAAGCGACAAAGTGTTTTTGAACAGGTCTGTGCCCATGAGATGGCAGCATTGCGAGATACCGCTTGGCAGGCATATTACCGCAACGATTTTGCCACTGCCGCGAAAACCTTTGGAACAATGCTATCAGATGAACCTGACAACTTGAGGACGTTAAGAGGCTTAATGTACAGCGAATATCGAATGCGGAATTATGATGACGCACTTTCGTTAGCGACTCGCATTGCAGGTGAGGAGGATACGAGATTCAGTCCAGAGGCGATGCTGTTGAAGGGGGACATCTATTGGCAGAAAGATGCGTATGAAAAGGCATTGGAGGAATACACCGCGATCGAAGTAGAGCACGAAACAATAGAACGGGGACGCATCAAACGCATTGCCGTATTCTCTTATCCAGATATAACCCCAATGGATTCGGATGCCCAATTGAATGATGCGATACGAGAGAATCGGTCTCTACGCGAATTGCTCCGTATCGTGTTGGTTGAGCGCATAGATTCGGCGGAAAAGATGGCATATCTGTCGATATGTATGCAAACAGAACCTGATATGTGGTTGGCGTATCTCTTGGCAGGTGAATTGCTTCACGGAGAAGGCGCGTGGCAAAGTAGTAATCAGTACCTACGCCGGGCGGTGGCACTCTTGGAAAAATCACGAAGTTCAGATGAGATACCATCGCTGGCACTATTGGCACCGCAACAGTATCAAAGTCTCGTTTTGGATCTGCGGAGAACAATAGGCGTTAATGCCTATCATCAGAAAGATTATGAAACTGCAATAGAGGTTTTTGAGATGATCGCGAAAGATGAGACGTTGCCCCACGGTGTCACACTTAAAGCGGAGGAATGGAAACACAGGTGTCAGTGGGCACAAAACCGTTTTTAATTTTACCTTCCAACCTACAAGCACCCATTTCTTTTTTCAAACTCACGTTAAGTAGCCCTTGATGAGGAGTTTTGTTGACTTATGGTTAACTTCATACTATACTATATTTTGCGCGACAGTCAGTGGTTGAGATTTTCTTTAGACCCAAAGGTGTAGCCTGCAACAACGGCGCAGGCGGATATGAGAAAGGCACGTGAAGTTTCCAACTCACGTTGTTTAACCGCAAGGAAAAATTAAAAAATGAAACTATTTGTGCCGGGAAGAATTTGCCTATTCGGTGAGCACAGCGATTGGGCAGGGGGGCACCGGCGAAGTAACGCAGAGCTCGAAAGGGGCTATACGTTAATAACCATCACAAACCAAGGTGTATACGCCGAGGTTAAACCGCATCCGAACCGTCTGATTTTAAAAACGACCCTCAGCGATGGGACACGTCACGGTCCTTATAGTCTACCTATGGAGCGAACCGCCCTTCTCGCTGAAGCTGAAAAAGGTGAGTTTTTTAGTTATGCTGCTGGCGTCGCCTATGAAATTTTAACGAACTACCGTGTGCAAGGGTTGGAAATCGACAACTATCTCACAGATTTACCTGTCAGAAAAGGGTTATCTTCGAGTGCCGCTATTAGTGTTCTGGTGGCGCGCGCCTTTAACCGAACCTATGATCTTAAATTAACAACACGCGGAGAAATGGAATATGCTTACCGAGGGGAGACGACAACGCCTTCACGGTGTGTACGCATGGACCAAGGGTGTGCATACCAACGTCCTATTCTCATGACGTTTGACGGGGACCATATTGATGTAAAAGACTTCAGTGTGCCTCACGATATGTACCTTGTAATTGTCGATCTCGGTGCCAGTAAAGATACACGTCTGATATTGAGCCAATTAAATCACTGTTATCCATTTGCAGAGAGTGAATTAGAAAGGAACGTGCAACACTATCTCGGGCCGTTGAGTGCAGAGATTACGCAGCAGGCGTATCAAGCACTTCGAGATGGAGATGCAGAGGCGGTCGGTAAACTCATGACGTCCGCACAAACGGAATTCGATAAGCATCTGATACCCGCATGTCCATCGCAATTGACGGCACCTGTGCTCCACAAAGTCCTGAATTATGAGCCGATCCAGCCGTATATCTGGGGCGGTAAAGGTGTGGGATCGCAAGGGGATGGTTCCGCACAATTCATCGTCAAAGATGAGGCAAGTCAACAGCGAGTCATTGAGATTATTGAACAGGATTTGGAGATGTCCTGCCTGAAACTCGTTATTGAGGCAGGTCGGCATGTCCGCAAAGCCGTTATTCCTGCCGCTGGCTTCGGAACGCGACTATTTCCTGCATCAAAGGCGATGAAGAAGGAACTCTTCCCTGTTATTGATAAGTCTGGACGTGCCAAACCGGCAATCATGGCAATCGTTGAGGAAGCGATCAATGCTGGCATTGAGGAAGTCTGCCTTATCGTGCAGTCCGGAGATACTGAGCTTTTTGAATCGTTTTTCAAGACACCGCCACGGATTGAACATTATAACAAACTCAGTAAGGAGAATCAGGCGTATTGCGACGCACTGCTGGAATTAGGGAGCCGTGTGTCATTCGTCACACAAGACGTTCAAGAGGGGTTCGGACATGCCGTCTATTGCGCGAGGGAATGGGTGGGGAACGAACCGTTTCTGCTCATGCTCGGCGATCATCTCTACGGTTCGGATGAGGAGCGATGTTGTGCACGACAGGTCGTAGAGGCGTATGAGCGGGTGGGCCATAGTGTCGTCGGACTGAAAGTGACACCGATCGAACAGTTGTCAAACTTCGGTTGTGTCACCGGCGCATGGAGAGAAGAGAACTCCCTACTTTCGCTAACAGAGATTTATGAGAAACCTGATCCTGAGTATGCAATGGAACATCTGCATGTGGATGGGATGGATATGGACCAGTTCTTGACGGTGTTCGGTATCTATGTGCTTCAACCCCAGATTTTCGAGTTTCTGGAACGAAATATCACCCATAATCTCCGTGAGCGAGGCGAATTTCAACTTACGTCCTGTTTAGACGAATTACGAAAAACAGACGGATTTTCTGGATATGTTGTCAAAGGGAGACGGTTTGACATCGGGCTCCCTGAGGAATATCGGCAGACGGTTATTGAGTTCATGGGCGCATAAGGCATAGTTGTTAGTGCACCTGTTACACAGGAAACCTTCAGTTATCAGTTAAGAAAAAGTTGCGTTAAACCGTGTCCCTTTTTAACTGAAAATTGATAACCGATAACTGACAACTATGAAGGGATTTTGATAACAACGATTGTCATATCGTCGTATTGCTCCGCTTCTCCGACGAAGTTTTGAACATCTTCAACGAGGCTTTGAATGACTTCTGTCGCTGTGAAACTATCAGGAATTTTTGAAACCACTTCCTTTAAACGTTCCGTGCCATACATTTCCTCGTCCGTGTTGAGTGCCTCAATCAGACCATCGCTATGAAAAATTAGGATGTCCCCCGCATTTAAATCGAAGGTGACCGACTCATACTCTACCTTTTTCATACTGCCAAGTGGAAGGTCGCTATTTTCAATTTCAATGATCTCCGCCCCTCGCTTCAGAACAGGATACGGTTGTCCGCCGTTCGCATAGTCAACCCGTCTCTTGTTTTCATCAAGCACAGCAAGGTTCAACGCAATGAAACTCGGTCCATACATGCGTGGCGCTAACCCAGCATTGAGATCCGTGAGAATGATACCCGATTCCGACTTGAAACGCGAGACTTCATATAGCATCCCATTCGTTAGTACGGCGTTCATCGCGCCTCTTAATCCTTTTCCGGCGGCATCTGCGACCGCGATAGCGGTCTGTCCGTTCGCGACGGTGAGGTAATCGTAGAAGTCGCCACCTACCTGTGTCGCGGGGACCGACATACCCGCAACGTCAAACCCTTTCGTATCTGGGGCTTCCGTAGGCAGAAGGCCCATCTGAATATTCTGTGCTTCGCTCAGTTCGGCACGGATACGTTGTATCTCCGCTTCTTCCCTTTGACGCACTTCATTACGCAGTTGTAGGGTATGGCGACGGTTTACAATCAGACGACCAATGAGCGTTAGAACGACGGTCATAAAGATGACTGTTGGGAGATAAGTTCGCCACCGCGTCCAGAGGGGTGGTGATATACTGAAATCCACCACCGCTGGCGTATGTGTATAGGGCCAATCTTTGCGAAATGCCGTGACGAGGAATCTGTAATTGCCTGCTTTAAGCCCTGTATATCGGATACGCAGAATCCCGTCTTGATTTTGCAGTTCTTGGACAATACCGCTGTCGCGCATGGTATGCTGCGGTGTTGACACGGAGGCGGTAGAAGGGGTCCACGCCTCGGAGGTTCCCCCGGCACCTGTTGCCAGAAGCGAGAACTCCTGTGCCGAAACGTTTGTCCATGTAGGGGTGTCCAACCCGATTAATTTAAATCGATAGGAAAGCCCTTCTCGGAGCGGACTGATACCTTGAATATTTAATATCTTCGTTCCGCGCGAGGGTAGTGTTAAACTCGATGAAAGGTCGGTGTAAATTTTATCAGATTCAAGGGAGGTCAGTCGACATTCTGGCAGTCCACCACGGGTCGGTGTATATTGTGTGACGCCGCCTTCGGTTGTAAACCAAATATCTTTATTGGAAGATTCATGAATTTTCGAGATATTGTTATGAGTAAGTCCGTCTTTTGTTGTCAGGTTATAAAAGGTTTCACCGTCGTATCGGACAGTGCCGCCACCCCAGGTCGCAAACCATATATTTCCGCGGCTATCCTCCATGACATCCTTCACGTTATCAACGAGAAAGCCATCTTCTTTTGTTGTATAGGTTTTCGCGTTTTCCCCATCATAGCGGATTACCCCCCGGGATGTTGCTAACCAGAGCACGCCGTCTTGCGTCGTTAGGGAGTCTTGGAGTTCAGCGAGTTCAATATCCTCAAGAGAAATCAGCGTTGTGCCGTGGTAAGTCTTGAGAGCATCCGGAAAAAGAAAAGTTATTCGGTTATTTTCCGCTCTTGGATTCTTCCAAACAGCAATCGGGAGCGTACTGGACTCGCCGTCGAGCGGGAGTGGGCTGCCGAGTTCAGTGTCACTCCAAAGTATTAATTTCCCTGTTACGGCGTTAAAGAACCATTTGCTTCCTGAAGCGATTTTTAACAGTGTTGTCGCTTGAAGGGGAAGGGTTTCAGGTTGACTCGGACGATTTATGGCAGTGTTAATGGCTTTCGGGTAGCGTAGGGACTTGCCGTTATCGAAGTGGACCCATAACCTATCGTTGGTATCTCTGTATACATCGGTGATACCGGCTGCACCGAACGCTATTGGCGGTATGGGAGTGGGAGTAGTGTTCGGACCGATTTCTTGAAACGGGATTCTTTGAAAGCCGGTGTTTGTTAACCGTAATAATCCTGTTGCGTCGGCTTTAAAAAGATGCCCTCCGAAAGCCATCCAAGTATGTTCTCCTTCGTGGACGAGAACATTCGTGTTGGTATCTGACCGTTCGCCGCCGGGCCCGATTGCTGTTTGGATGGGAATGGAAACTTGACCGAACTTGCCATTTGCGTATCGAAAGAAAGTATATCGCAATCGCGTGGAACTTCCACCCACCCCTGGTTCGTCAATAAACCAGACGTGCCCGTCAACTTCAAATATTTTTTCGATTTCAGTTCGAGATGGCCGAACGCGTTCCATACTTCTATTGTCAGTTTGAGAGGCGCGCGATGGATCATTTTGCACTGAACTCACTCTAAAAATATGTGTGGTCAGTTCTTCGGATTCTGCATCGTAACGGGCGACACCGCCTGGCACACTAAACCAGAGATACCCTCGACTGTCCTCAAATATCATCCGGACCCTATTGGTTCCGAGTCCAGCGTGTGTACTGATAGCAGGTGTTGGGTCAAATGATGTTACGCCATTATCGTGGCCAAACCACAATTTACCATCTATGGCTTCATAAATCGTATGAATCCCTTCAACGCCGAGTCCGCTGTTGATACGGTCGGGCAGTTGCGTGAGGTTGGCATCGTATTGATGTGCTCCCGTTTCGTCAGTAAACCAGAGATTGCCCCATGCATCCTCAAGCTCAAGAAACCCCAATAGGTTTCCGTGCTGAGAGCCGTGCCACCATCTTGTCGTGCGTCCATCGCTGAACCAGACTCGATTTTTCGTGTCATTCTGTATTGATGCCAGTCTCTGTATTGATGCGGGTCTATTCCCCATGGATCCGCTCTGTCCCCAGGCTAAAGGGAGAATTTTCTCAAAGACTTTCCCATCAAAACGTAAGAGAAAATTGTAGCCACCGAACCACAGGTTTTCAGAAGTATCTTCACCTATCGTTTCGATTGCATTCACAGCCTTAAAGTTTGACAAGTCGTAGCGTGTAAATCCAATATTTGGATGAACCCGCTGTGTTCCATCATCCGTTTTCTCGTTTGCGTTATCACTGTCCGTGATTTTTAAGGGGTCCTCTACCCAACGATTCTCTCGGAAACTGAGGATGACACCGTGTGGTTGTTCTTCACCTTCGCTCCCACCGATCCAAATCGTTCCATCAGCGCTTTGAAAGATAATGTTTACTGTGAGATCCCTTGAGCGGAGCAGATCTTCGCCTATAATTTCGTTTGGATGTGCTTGGGGCAGGCGTTGGACGCCTGGCGTGACGTACTTCGTGAGTTGCTGGTTCTCACCGACCCATATATCGCCATGATCGTCAACCAGCAGCGAATTGCCGGTGCCTATAAGATTAATAGACGAACCGTCAAACCGACTGACTCTCCCTGAGTTTTCTAAGCGGAAATACGTGAGGAACCAGATATGTCCCCATTTGTCTTCGACGATTTGGCGTGTCTGTCCAAGGAGTGCCCCAGGGCCTACATTGGAGGTGGGCGCGTTCTCAGAAGTATCTGGAGATCCGATGTAAGATTCAAACCTGATCCCATCGAATCGGCTCACCCCACCCCGATCGGAACCGAACCATAGATCCCCCCGACTGTCCTGAAAAACGACAGGGACAACCGGACCTATCAATCCATCGGCGACGGTGTAGGTAAGGATTTGCTCAGACTCCGTTGCTACACATACGAGGAGCGTGAGACAGACTATGCTAAGGATTAAAATGGCGTTTTTCATTTTTTAATTTTAACCGCAAGGTAAGATTAAAAGGCGCGAATACGCGAAATTGCTTCCGCAATCACTGCGTCTGGGTACGTAAGCGAGATTCTGAAATAGCCTTCGCTCCACTGCCCATATCCGAGACCGGGTGTTACAACAACACCTGCTTCTTCAAGCAGTGCCGTTGCAAAGGCACGACTTGAACCGTTAAAACGCTCAGGGACCGGGGCCCAAACGTACATTGTCGCTTTCGGCTTCTCGAGTGTCCACCCGCTGTCTGTTAGGGCATCTACCACCATATCGCGGCGTTTTTGATAAACTCCGTTGATGGCTGGTGTAATCTCGTCCGCTATTGAAAGTGCCTTTGCACCAGCGAATTGAAGTGCGCGGAGTGAACCGTTGTCGATATTATCTTTCACCGTTTTGACGGCGCTAACGGCAGTCGGGTTGCCAACGACAAATCCCAATCGCCAGCCTGTCATGTTGAACGCTTTACTTAATGAGAAAAACTCAACCGCCACTTCCGCTGCACCTTCCACCTGCAATATGCTCGGTGAGCGATAACCGTCGTAAGTGTTCTCGCTATAGGCGTTGTCGTGCGCGATAAGGATGTTATTTTGTCTACCAAACGCCACGGCACGCTCGAAAAAATCGAGATCGGCTGTGGCTGTTGTCGGATTGTTCGGATAGTTGATCCAGAGAACTTTGGCAAGTCGTTTCACTTCATCAGGAATCGCATCAAAGTCAACATAGAAATCGTTTTCTCGCAGAAGCGGAGCATAGTAGGTCGTTGCACTGGCGAAGACATGTCCGATGTTGTAGGTAGGGTAGCCTGGACTCGCCGCTATACCAATATCGCCTGGATTCAGTATACCGAGTGCCATTTTGACAATTGCGTCTTTACTACCGAGCGTTGTTACTACCTGATCATCGGATAATGTAACCCCGTAACGGTGCTGGTAAAAGTCGAGAACTGCCTGTGGAAAATCGTCAACAGGGTTGTCGCAGCCGTAGCGGTGCTTGTCTGCGTCATCCGGGTTTTGGATCGCACTACATAAGGTTTCAACAACTGGATCAGGTGTTGGAATATCCGGGTCACCGATACCGAGGCTAATCACATCGACACCGCGTGCTTGTGCTGCCTGCATTTTTTGCCGCAGGTCTACAAAAAGATAAGGCGGAAGTTTTTCTAACCGTTCTGCGATTGTAATCATATTTTTAATTTACCTTAGTTAAAAATTATTTCAGATGAAGGATTGACTGTTGGGATTCGCTGAGGCTGTCCATAACGTTCGGGCTGAAATGTAGACCTTGACCGCCCCAATCTGGCATATAGCCGATGCTGTAGCAGTAATAGAGCGTCCGACGCGGTTTACCGGAAACATTGATGACAGACCCGTGTGTGAGTGCCTCCGTAAAAATAATGGCATCTCCTGCTTTTGCTGGAATCGGGGTCAGCACAGGATTTTCGTCGGGGTGGCCGCCCCAAGGTTTGGGGAAATTGCTCTTATGCGCCCCCGGTATAACAGCGAAACACCCGTCTTCCATATCACAATCCAGCATCGGAAAGACCGCTTTTGTTAAGGTTGATACCATCTCTCCGTTTTTACAATGATATTGGCATTTCGGGATAATCGGTGTTCCGTGCATGTGCAACCCCGTATAGCCGCCCCCCCACCGATAGATTGTGTAGGTATGATTGAGTCGATACGGACCCCCGGTTACGCCTTGAATTACGTCCAAGACCTCCGGAATGTCGATCAGCGTATTGAATACACTGTCTGCCTCCAAGATGTTAGAGATGTAGAGTTCTTTCTCCGTTCGCTGTGTGCCGAGGCACAGCGGGGGCGGGTAGTCGTCGGGTGGCATATTCTCGTACTGATCTAACACAGTGTTACATGCCTCGACGACTGCTTGGGGGATAACACCCTTCAGGACAATAAAGCCTTGCAGATCAAATAGATATTTTTGTTCGTCTGTCATTTTTTAATTTTCCTTGCGGGTAAGCGATGCAGTTTGCGCTTCTGGGTTGACGTTCCTCTATACACCTTGGGTTTCTCCGCTGGGACTAAAATGGCACGGCTTCATATCTGAGAATTGTTCCATTTTGCCCAACTGCCCATCCGCTATCTGTACTGCTTACGTGGATAGCCTTCAGATCCGTTCTGGTATCTGTATGCTGAGGTCTCCAGTTTTGTCCACCATTCTTTGTATGAAGGACAAGCCCCTCTTTTCCAACAATCCAGCCTTCTGTTTCTGATAAAAAAAATACATCGTCAAGAAAATTGCGGGTATGGCTCTCTTGACGTTGCCATGTTTTCCCACCATTCTCGGTATGTAGGATCAAACCATCCATACCCAAACTGCGTAAATCTAATCCTACGATCCATCCTCTCTCTGGGGTGACGAAGGTGACGGCGTCTAATAGAAAAGTTGGGTAACGCGCGCTGAGAGGGGACACCATCCAATTGGTACCGCCATCAACTGTAGAAACGATTGTTCCGTTCAGACCGACTGCCCAACCGCGCCGTTTGGAAATAAAATAAACGTCAAACAGATTCCAATGGGTTCCGCTCTTTTGCGGTTGCCATGTTTTCCCGCCATCATTTGTGTGGATGATTTCACCGCCGCTTCCGACACACCATCCATTTTTTTCGTCTGTAAAGAAAACACTGAGCAGGTCCTGCTGTGTCCCTGAAACTTGACGTTGCCATACGGTCCCACTATTTGTGGTATGCAGGACGACACCGGCTTCCGCGACTGCCCATCCTATTTGTGATGACACAAAATGCGTTGCCCCAAAACACTCAGTCGTGCGACTATCTTGTGCGTTCCATACGCTGCCACCATCCTCGGTTCGTAGAATCGCGCCCCGGTCACCGACAACGTATCCTTCATCGGGCGAGATGGCGCATACACCTACCAAGAGGTGACTCGGACTGGATTGTGATTCCCATGTTATACCCCCGTTGCGGGTGTGCAGGATAGTGCCGTTTTCACCGACTGCCCAACCGATTTGCTTCGAGACGAAGTCAACACCTAACAGGACGGCGTCTGCACTGTTGTGGAAACGGGGACCTCCGCGTTGATGTTTCCATTTTTCTTTTCCACCCGACGCGGTGTGGAGAATCACGCCTAAGTCGCCCACAATCCAACCGTTTTGGGCATCTATAAAGTCAAGATCGTAAAGTGTAAAGGTATGCAGCGGTTCATTACCGAGATACTCCGGTTGACCGTAGCTGCTTTTATGGCGTTCATTCGTACCGCGAGTGACGAAGTTCCATGTGTTCCCCCCGTCGGTTGTTACGAAGACGCTCCGTCGGTCGCCGACAACCCAACCCGTTTGTTGGTCTATGAAATGGAGGTTGAACAGCGCAGCTTCTGTCACGAATTGGACTTCCCACGTTTCTCCACCATCGGTTGTCCCATAGATATAGCCGGCCTTTCCTGATTTTGTTTCGGAGGTCGGGGTACTATAGGTAACGATCCATCCTCGGTTTTCGTCTACGAAATGGACCCCTTTCAATGACTTTCTGCCGAACACCTGTCCATCAATCTGTGCGAACGTCTGTCCACCGTCGGTTGTTTTTAGCACTATACCCCAGTCGCCGACAATCCAACCCGTTCCATTGCCTATGGAGAGGTCGTGCAGATTATTTTCTGTCCCAGTTTCAATGTGCTGCCATGTTTGCCCGCCGTCGGTTGTCCGGATCAGAACGCCGCCTTCACCGATACACCAACCTTCTGACGCTGAACGAAAATACACGTTTCGGAGGGGTTTGTTGAAAACGCCGCTGTGTTGTCTGTGCCATGTTTCGCCACCGTCGTTTGTGTGAATGATGAGACTTTCCGCGCCTTCTCCAAAATCGGCGCCAGGAATTACATCTATGGCGTTACCAACTGCCCAACCCCGCTTTTCAGAAACGAAATGCACATCGTAGAGGTGTGAACTCCAATCGCCTTCTATGACAGTTTTCCACTCATACCGCACCTGTTTCTGGGACGCTGTTTGTTCACAGCCGATCATAAATAGAATACCGGTGAAGAGCAGAATAAAATAGGTGTGAGTTATCAGGCGTCGGTTAAAACAGGACTTCGCTAACATCGTGTAACCCTTTAGGCGCGTCGATGATCCATTCCGCTGCGCAGATCGCGCCTTTGGCGAAAGCCTCTGGGCTGTGTGCTCGATGGCTGACACTGAGTTGTTCACCCGCTGTTGCGAACAACACTGTATGATCCCCGGCAATATCGCCACCTCGAACCGCATGAATGCCTATCTGTTTTTTCGGTCTTGCGCCAACGATGCCGTGGCGACCGTAAACACCCACATCGTCTAAATCTTGCTCAAGTGCCGTGGTAAGCGTCTCCGCTACACGGAGTGCAGTGCCACTGGGTGAATCTGCTTTGTGATTGTGATGCGCCTCTATCACTTCAATATTATAATCATTTCCGAGGGTTTTGGCAATTAATTCCAATGCTTGTATCATTACATTGACACCGAGACTCATGTTGGGTGCCATTACGCAACGGATCTGTGAGGCAAGTACTTTGATGATTGCGAGTTCGTCTGCGGTAAAACCGGTTGTTCCAAGAACCATGGCTTTATCTGCATCGACGACGTGTTGGAGGTGGTCCAGGGTTGCTTCAGGTTTTGAAAATTCGATGACAACATCTGAAAGGTGAAGTACGTCCTCAAGTTCGCCTGTAATGGTTACGCCAAGTTCTCTGATACCGGCGACAACACCCGCATCGTTTCCGATCTGTGGATGTGAGGGGTATTGGACGGCGCCAACGAGTCGCATATTGGGGTGTTGAGCAATGCCGCGCGTGATGCAACGCCCCATACGACCGCAAACACCGGTGATAGCAACACGAATCATCTTTTTAATTTTCCCCACGGTTAAATGACGTGGATTCGAGCTTGACGGTTTTGATATAGAGTCGTGGCTACTATTTCTGAAACAGGACTTCGCTAATATCGTGTAATCCTTTAGGTGCGTTGATGACCCATCTCGCTGCACGGATCGCGCCTTTAGCGAAAGCCTCTGGGCTGTGGGCGCGATGGACGACGCTGAGTTGCTCACCCTCTGTTGCGAACAACACCGTATGATCCCCGGCGATGTCACCCCCTCGGACGGCGTGGATACCGATTTGCCGCTTAGGTCTTGCGCCAACGATGCCGTGGCGACCGTAGACACCTACCTCATCTAAATCTCGACCCAATGCCTGAGCAACGGTTTCCGCTAAGCGGAGCGCTGTGCCGCTGGGTGAATCTGCTTTGTGATTGTGATGTGCCTCTATCACTTCAATGTCGTAATCGTCCCCGAGGGCTTTGGCGATTAATTCCAATGCCTGAATCATCACATTGACACCGAGACTCATGTTGGGTGCCATTACGCAACGGATCTCTGATGCGAGTTCCTCGATAGTGGCGAGTTCATCAGGATCATATCCGGTTGTTGCAATTATCATCGCTTTGTCGGCATTGACGACCTGTCGGAGGTGTTGCACGGTAGCCTCAGGTTTCGAGAATTCGATGACAACATCTGCGTCGTCAAGTACGTCTTCAAGGTTACCTGTAACCGCGACGCCTATTTCTCCGATGCCCGCAACAACACCCGCATCACTCCCGAGCTGTGGGTGTTCCGGGAATTCAATCGCACCGACGATTTCCATATCGGTTTGTTCCGTAACGCCTCCGATAATAAGCCGTCCCATACGGCCACATGCCCCATTAATAATCACACCAATCATCTTTTTAATTTTCCTTGCGGTTAAATGACGGAATAGCAGTCAGCCATACTGCTGACGGTTATTTCAATGTGAATAGATATGCCAAAAGGTCGTGCATCTGTTTGACTGAAAGAATATCTGCGAAGTTTTCAGGCATAACACCTGCTTGTGGAACGCTGGTGCTCCTTATATCCTTTATGAGGTAGGTCGTCCACAACTTCCCAGAATCGTTGAGGAGCTGGATCGTTTCAGGATCTAATCTGTTTCTGTGATCGTATTGGTGACGCTTCCGACCTGTGATCTCCTGCCCGTCTTTCGTGAAAATGGTGATCATTTCATATTCAGGCGCGATATAGGCGCGTGGATTGAGAATGGACTCGACAATGAATTGCGGTGAACGGGTGCGAGCGACATACGTCATATCGGGACCTATTTCGCTGCCTGTTCCGGTGGCGCCTCTCCCGTGAACTGTGTGGCACTTACCGCAAGCGTACCCTTCTGAGAAGAAAATGGCTTCCCCTGCTTTGACATCGCCTTTCATATATGGTGTCCAGTCCTGAGTCGGTTTCGCTGCCTCTAAGGAGACCCCTGCCGCTTTCGCTTGTTCCGAACGGAGGTAGCCGACAATCATATTAATGGCTTCATCAGAAAGTTTGCCACCAAACTTCTGCATCTCGGTCCCTGGAAGTCCGTTGAATACAGTCTGGAAGATACCGTCATCGGTCCATCCATAGAGCCACTGCGGTTTAAAGAGATCGGGTGCTCTGCCACCGCGTGTTTGTTGGGCGTGACAATTCCAACACATCAAACGGAAGTAGAACGCGCCGTCGATAACGTCTTCGTCATAACTCACGTCTCTCGGTGCTTCGGGGGCAATATCCACCTCTAAGTTTTGGGCATTTACGACGGAAAAAAAGAGGAGGCTCAGCCCGAGAGAGAGGAGAAAAATGCGCCACGTTATTCGGACAGTAGAGGTTCGAACGCGGGTAGAATAATACATCATTTCTGTTCATCCTCCTGAAACGGAGCGAAGTAAGGCAAATAATACTTTTCACAGAGTTCCCTGAGTTTTTCTTCACTCCATTTCTGTTCGATAATTGTGTTAACAACATCTTGAAGTTCACGTGTTTTTCGTGTTGGTGTATCTTTGCCAAACGCAATAGCGATATTCCAACGGAGACGCGCTTCAGGAATGTATTCTTTGACAATCTCTAATTCAGGATAAGGCGTGTTTGTCTGTTCTGGCTGCTGAATTCGGGAACCCTTTTCAATCAACCATCCAATATTTGACCAGACATATCCATAAGCAATTTGCCCTTGCTTGAGAGCGTCCAAGACGGCAATTTGTGAGCGATAAACGCGACGTTTATATCCCATCTGTCGAAGGACATCGCTTGCGATGGAACCCGCTTCTGTCCCAATCGTTTCTAACTTAATGTCCTCCAGCGTTTTCGGTGACGCTTGATTACTTTTCTGTTTTACCAATACGTATCCGGTCCCATAGAAGGGTGTAGAGAAATCAACGTTTTTCCCCAGTTGAATCGCTTCACTCATGGCGCGCTCCTCAATGGGAACCCCAATCACACAGTCGCAATGTCCGCGTATCATGTCAGCCAGCAGGCTATCACGGAGGGTGTTAAGCCAATGGAGTTCCAACTTAACGCCGAGTTCCGCTGCCAGTAGATGTGCGATCTCAACATATAATCCAGGAAGTTCGGGATCCGCATTGGAGTAAGGCAGATTTCGGACATCCATGCAGACCGTTAAGACACCCGTTGCTCGAATTTCTTCCAAGGCATCGACGGCGTCTGCAGCGTGCAACATCGGAACACACAGTATGAAAAGTGCTGCCCACAAAAGGATAGAGTGTTTCACGGTGCCCTCCTATCTATTGGTTTTTGGTTAAACAGATTTCTGAATCAACCGAAGGGTCTCTTAACTGACAACCGACAACTGATAACTATTCATCAAAGAGCGCAAACACAAAAAGGGTTCCGCCTTCGCGAGCATTAACTTCAGCGTATTTCACAGCGCCTGACGCTATCACAACGTATTGAACACCGTCAAGTTGATAGGTAATGGGCGGTGCGAGAACCCCGGATCCGGTCTGAAAATCCCAAAGGACTTCACCGGTTTCTGCCGAGAGTGCCATGAATCTGCCCTCTAAATCCCCCGCAAAAACGAGGCCGCCTGCTGTTGTGAGACATCCGCCCCATTGTGGGAAGTTCGTTTTGTGTCGCCATTTAATCTCACCTGTAGAGACATCGATTGCACTGATATGTCCCCACATCATCATGTCGCCTGCTTCATCTTTCTCTGCCGTCATACCGCTTCCGAGGTAGGGTAGACCTTTCACGTAAAAAACGCGTCCTTGATGATAGGAACCGCAGAGTTCCAGCGATGGGACATAGAGGTAATTTGTCAGCGGATTATAGGCTGAGGGAGGCCAGTTCTTACCCCCTTCAACGCCGGGACAGACGCGAATCGTGCCTTCTTCTGAGGTAGACACGCCGGGTAGAACCGTAGGACGTCCGTTTTCATCGAGTCCGGCCGACCAATTCTGTTCGCAGTAGGTGCTTGCGTATAGAAATTTTCCGTTGGTCCTATCAAGCACATAAAAATAGCCATTGCGATTCGCTTGCATCAACGCTTTGACCGGCGCGCCATCTATCTCCATATCGATCAGGACGGGTTCACTCACGCCATCCCAATCCCATAGATCGTGGGGTGTGGCTTGAAAATACCATTTGAGTTTTCCGGTATCGGCATCCAACGCAACGATACAGTCGGTATAGAGGTTGTCGCCTCTCCGGACAGCACCGTTCCAGTCTGGCGCGGGGTTACCCGTTCCCCAGTAGACGAGATTCAATTCCGGGTCGTAGGAACCTGTGACCCAGGCGGATCCGCCACCTGTCATCCATGAATCGCCTTCCCATGTGTCGCCGCCGGGTTCGTCTTTTGACGGGACGGTGTAAAATCGCCATGCCTGTTCACCGGTTTCGGCGTAATACGCATCGATGTAGCCACGGATGCCGTATTCCGCGCCTGATATGCCGACGATCACTTTGTCTTTGACGACTAACGGGGCGACAGTGAGGGATTCAGCGTTCGTTAGATCCCCGACCACTCTGTCCCAGAGGACCCTGCCGGTTTTCGCATCGAGGGCGAGGAGGTGTGCGTCAAGCGTTACCCAAAAGATTTTATCGCCCAAGATAGCAGCGCCACGGTTCACCATACCGCAGCAGATCGCTAAATCGTCGGGAAGTTCATAATCATACCGCCATATTTCCTTACCGGTTCTTGCGTCCACAGCGTAGATAGTGCTGTAGGGCGTGGTGATGAACATCACACCATTCACGACAAGTGGGGTGCATTCAAACTTATCGAATGGTGTTCCGATTTGAAACGCCCATTTTGGGACGAGTTTTTTGACGTTTTCAGTGTTGACCTGTGTGAGTTGACTATATCGCCAGCTTCTGTAGTCCCGTCCATACATCAGCCAGCTTTCTACGTCCTCTTGCGATGAGAGTAACATCTCGTTTGTGACGGGTTGGATATCCGGCGTGGTCCCGGCTGTGATGGGACTTGGTGTCGCAGCAAATACTAAACTTACGACGAAGATAATGAAACTTACGCGTTTTATGTGTAAACAACAGTTTGATGCTTCAGAGAAAATATGTCTGTTCATGTTCCCCCTCCTCGTTCTGATGGTGAGACAATCCCAACTTCTTACGTCTTTAGAAACCGTGTCATGAAGGAAACGCGAGGTATTTTGCAGTGATGCAAAAATGTGTGCTTCAGGCATTAGTATACCAAAAATCCGATTTAATGTAAAGTCTGAAAATTCGGGTGGGGTGTGTAAGCGTTTTGTCAAAGAGGAAAAGTGACGGATGTTGTTAATTTAATTCCCGTCTGGCTTGTTCACTGGCATGGTAGGAGCTCCGCACTAATGGACCCGACTCTACATGCCGAAACCCCATTTCGATGCCTGCTTCTTTGATCTCTTCAAATTCTTCGGGGGTATAATAGCGTTGAATGGGCAAATGACGCGGCGAAGGGGAAAGGTATTGACCCACAGTGAGAATATCACATTCGGTGTTGCGGAGGTCTGCCATTGTCTCTAAAAGTTCTGTCACGGTCTCACCTAAGCCGACCATAAGTCCCGACTTTGTGAGCATCTGTGCGTCCAGTTGTTTGCTGGTGCGGAGAAGGTTCAAGGTTTGTTGATAATTCGCATACGGACGGACGCGACGATAGAGACGTGGAACTGTTTCTGTGTTATGATTGAGCACTTCAGGACGTGCTTGCACGATGACAGCGAGTGCCTCCCAATTGCCTTCGAGATCGGGGATGAGAACTTCCACGGTGCATCCGGGACGATGTTTCCGGGCTTCAGCGATGCATGCGGCGAAAATACTCGCGCCGCCGTCCACAAGGTCGTCCCGATTGACTGAGGTAATAACCACGTGCTCGAGTTTTAAGTGACCGACGGCTTTACCGAGCCTACTCGGTTCATCGGTATCGACGATCCCGCCGGGGGTGCCTTTTTTCACCGCACAGAACATGCAGCGGCGCGTGCAGACATCACCGAGTATCATAAAGGTGGCGGTCCGACTGTTCCAACACTCACCGATGTTGGGACAGCGTGCCTCTTCGCAAACCGTGTGAAGTTGCAGATCCCGCATCAATTTTTTCAGTTCAGCGTAGTTACCCCCACTCGGCATCCGAGCTTTGATCCAGGATGGATGCCGTCTTTGGGGTGTTCTTTGCTCAACTAATGGAAGCGTTTTTAACATCTTTTATCCGAATTGCTGTACAGATGGCGGGAGAGGGTGGGAATTGAACCCACCTACCCACTTGCATGGACAAGCCGGTTTTGAAGACCGGTAGAGCCACCAGACCCTATCCTCCCCCATAATTGAGTTGTGCTGTGCACATACAAATCCGTGTGTTTATGTTTCCCGGTGCCGTGGATGCAATCTTCGGACATTCCCTTCTCGGATTGTGATGCTTTGACTATCACAGTACTCTAAGAACGGGACCGCATACTTCCGAGAAGTTTGTGCCGTTTCACGGAATTCTGCAACAGTTATTATATCATTTTTACGAAGATAAGTCATTAATAATTCTTGTATCTCCTCAAAAACGGTTTTGTGGATAAAGAAGTTATCCGCTATTTTGACAAACTGCCCCAGGTTCAGGAGCGCGAAAAACGTGGATTCCAGCAACTGCGGTGTATAGTCTGGAAGGTGTGTGCTGAGTTCGTTGAAAGTGGGTGTATTCATACCTGCTTCCAAGAATAGTTTTTCGAGTCTCTCCTTCGCGGTTTCCTCCTCTTCGGAAAACTGGATTTCGTGAGATGCCAATCGGAGAAGATTGCCGTTTTTGGCGAGCTGCCCCTCGCGAATGAGGTGGCTTTCGAGTTTCTCAAAACCAATTTCGTCCAATTTGAGCTCTCGACGCAGCTGTGAAGCATTTTGACCGGTAAGGAGAGGTTCTGCCGAATGGAACGCTGTCAACGTTTCTATAATTTTCTCTTTGGTATTTGCTGTCCGCCCTGCATCAGAAACGAGCGGCGACCTGCCCGATTTATCCCAACGCACAATTTTTCCCTCTGCTGCCAAGCGCGTCAAGATCGCATTCACATTCGTCTGTGACTGCGGTAGATAGTAATGCAGGAAGGACTCTGGCACGCAGAGTGACTCGCTGTTTTCTAAGACAGTGTTCACGACCTGGGCATCATCGGCTTCTTCCCATTCTGCTAAAGTGGCGATGGTTTCAGGCGTGAACCGCTTATGCTTTGGCGCAAATGGGTTAATAACTTCACCACCCCCGACTGTATATTGCGCTGAAAAATCGCGTAAAATAATTCTGTCGCCTCTGAACGTTAGGATGGGTTGTTCTAAGCGGAGTTGAACCTGGACGGTATCCCCCGGCAAAATGGCATCGTCCACGAGTAGGATTAATCTGCAAAATATTTCGCGGGTGCCGAGATACGCTCGGAGACGCGTCCAATGTTCAAGTATCCTTGGAAATGAAGACAGCACTTGCATCGACACGTCAATATTGTCTGTCACTTGTGAAAAATCAATCGGGCAGAGGACATCCCCGCGTTGGAGGTCTTGGGCAGAGATACCGGAAAGATTCACCGCTGTCCGCTGTCCGGCTTGTGCTACGGATGCCGTTTCATTATGGACCTGTATCCCGCGGACCCGCACAGCATGCCCCTGCGGAAGAATCACCATCCGCTGGTCTCGATGGATCGATCCACCGATGAGCGTGCCTGTCACAACAACGCCGAACCCTTGAACGGTGAAAACCCTATCAACGTATAACCTCGGGATACCATCGTGCTCTTCGGTTTCCGTCGCGAGTGCCACCTGTTTGACGATGGTCTCTTTTAGTGTTTCAATCCCGGCGCCGGTTAATGCCGAAACACTCACAGTTGGGATGGCTTCAAGGCTTGTCCCGATGAGCATCTCCTGCGTCATTTCGGTTGCTTCTGCCAATTCATCAGCGGTCGCCAAGTCGGATTTCGTCATGACGAGGATGCCGTTTGAGATGCCGAGCAGATCTAAGATTGCCAGATGTTCGAGGGTCTGTTCCTGAACGCCTTCTTTGGCATCAACGACGAAGAGGACGATATCCATACCGTAAGCCCCAGAGAGCATGCTTCGGATGAATTTTTCATGACCTGGAACGTCAACGATACCTGCCCGTGAGTTGTCCGAGAGGTCGAAGTAGGCAAACCCTAACTCAATAGACAGACCACGTTCTTGCTCTTCCTTGAGCCGGTCGGTCTCCATACCGGTCAGTGCCCCAACGAGCGCGGTTTTCCCATGGTCAACGTGTCCTGCTGTTCCAATGATGAGGTGTCGTCTGTCTTGATGCATCGGTTTACCCCGATCCGGTAGATTCGGTTTCTAACCGGGGTCCCCGCCCGTTACTGGGGAGGGGAGTTCCCACCCGTTACTGGGAAGGGACACCGGCACTGAAGGTCTAATTAATTCTAAGATTTACCAGAAGTTGGTTCTTAACTGACAATTGATAACCGATAACTGATAACTATTACGGATAGGCGTGGATGAGTTTGCCGATTCGATTGAAACGGACGTTCCCTACCATTTTCCACACTTCCCACAATTTCGCTGGACGGGCGTCAAATGACCAATACACCATAAATGCTTGCCCTTTGATGTCGTTTACATCCACGGGTCCCCACGAACGACTATCGCTGCTCTGATCGCGATTATCACCCATGGCAAACACCATGCCTTTGGGGACAGTGAAGGGTTTACCTTCAGGGAACTTACGTTTGAATTGACTTGCCGTTAGCGCAAAATCGGAAAAAGCATCGCTCTCTGGGAGATACTCCGGTTGACGGAACGGTGGAAAATTCCCTCTTCTGAAATGGCTAAAGGTCATGTGTTTGGTGTAATAACCATCGTCGACCGATTCACCGTTTACATAGAGTGTGTCGTCGCGGGTCTCAATAGTATCCCCTTCAACGGCTACGATGCGTTTGATGAAATTTCGTTCCCGATCGTGCGGCGGGATGAAAACGAAAACATCTCCTCGGGTAGGCTTATGGAAATCAAGAACTTTGATGTCCGTGCCGGGGATTTTGATGCCGTAAATAAATTTGCATACCAGAATCCGGTCTCCGATAAGAAGCGTATCTTCCATTGAGCCGGAAGGAATTTTGAATGCCTCAACAACAAAGGGGCGTATAAATCCGAAAACGAGAATGAGGGCCACAACAATGACTTGTGTATATTCCCATACAATCGTCTTCCGAAATTTTTGCCATTTAGATAATTGCGTATCGTTGTTATTCATAATATTATAAAGCCGATGTTAATAAGAAGGCATTCTCCTTTTCTTCGGTTTAATGTATTTTCAACGAACCCTGTTCCGATGAGATAAGTTTGCCGATTCGGTTGAATCGAATATTGCCTACCATCTTCCATACTTCCCATAATTTCACCGGACGATTGGCAATCGAAAACATAACCATGAAGGCTTGTCCTTTGATGTCATCTACAGCCACAGGTCCCCAGAAGCGGCTGTCGCTACTTTGATCGCGATTGTGTGTTCTGTTTTCCTATTCATCAGTTGCCAACATCGCTGTAAAGGCTTCTTGTGGAACATCGACATTGCCAATCTGCTTGAGCCGCTTTTTGCCCTCTTTCTGTCTCTCTAACAATTTCCGTTTTCGCGTCACATCGCCGCCGTAGCATTTCGCAGTAACGTTTTTTCGGAGGGCTCGCACCGTTTCACGGGCAACAATCTTGTTACCAATTGCGGCTTGAACAGGGACTTCAAACATTTGACGCGGAATGAGCTCTTTCAGTTTAGACACTAATGCCTTGCCCCGCGTTTCTGCGTTGTCTCGTGGCAAAATCGTCGAGAGCGCGTCTACCGGGTTACCGTTCAGTAGCACGTCTAATTTGACGAGTTTTTCGGTTTTGTAGTCTCCGATGTCGTATTCTAACGAACCGTACCCGCGTGTCAATGATTTGAGTTTCGGATAGAAATCCGTTAGCATTTCACTGAGCGGAAGTTCATAGAGCAGTTGCACGCGGCTTGCGTCCAATTGATTCATCCGCTTATATACACCCCGACGCTTCTGACAAAGTTCCATCGCGTTTCCAATATAGTCGCGCGGAACGATAATGTCAATATTGACATACGGTTCTTCTATACGTTCGATATCATTTGGCTCTGGAAGATGCGCTGGATTGTCGACAGGCACGTATCCACCGGTTTTCAAGTAGACTCGATACATCACGCTCGGGGCAGTTCGGACAAGGGCGAGTCCGAATTCCCGCTCGAGGCGTTCATGGATAATCTCCATATGAAGTAAACCGAGGAACCCACACCGAAACCCGAATCCGAGCGCAACGGATGTCTCAGGTTCAAAATTGAAGGAGGAATCGTTGAGGCGTAGTTTGTCGAGTGCCTCGCGCAGGGCATGAAACTGGTTTGTGTCTGCTGGATAGAGACCGCTGAATACGAGCGGTTTCATCTCACGATAACCCGGAAGGGGTGTTTCTGTCGGTTTCGTATGGTGTGTAATTGTATCCCCGATTTTTGCTTTGTCGATCTCTCGGATGCCTGCGATGAGGTAGCCGACAGCACCTGTGCGGAGTTCAGAAGTCGGTTGCATTTCTGGTGTGAAAATACCTACTTCCTCAACCTCATAGGAGCGTTTCGTCTCCATGAGTTGAATCTTTTCTCCCGGCTTCACACGCCCCTCGAAAATTCGTGTGTACATGATGACACCGCGATAGTTATTATACACGGAGTCGAGCACGAGTGCCTTTAAAGGGGCTTCAGGCTCGCCAACAGGGGCGGGGATTCGGTTGATAATGGCGTCCAGTATGGCGGGAATACCGATCCCCATTTTCGCGCTAACCAAGAGCGCATCGTCGGCAGGGATACCGATGACCTCTTCTATCTGCCGTCTGGCTTCATCGGGTTGCGCGGTGGGTAGATCGATTTTATTGACAACTGGGATAATCTCAAGGTCATTGTCAATCGCGAGATATGCGTTTGCTAAGGTTTGTGCTTCAACCCCTTGCGCCGCATCAACGATGAGAATGGCACCTTCGCACGCCGCGAGGCTGCGAGAGACTTCGTACGTGAAATCGACATGTCCGGGGGTGTCGATCAGGTTGAGTTCGTATCGGTTTCCGTCAGGGGCGGGGTAATGGAGTTTGACAGCCGTTGCTTTAATCGTAATACCGCGTTCACGCTCTAAGTCCATCAAATCCAGCACCTGTTCACGCATATCGCGCTCGGTGAGCGTGTTCGTATGCTCAAGGAGCCTATCGCTCAGGGTGCTTTTTCCGTGGTCGATGTGCCCTAAAATGCAGAAATTCCGTATATTTTCAAGATTCGTTGGCATAATATAGATAGTATATCACAACATCTATCCAATTGTCCAAAGAATTTCACTCTATGCGTCGAGCCCTTGTAGGAACGCTTCAAAAGTAGGGGTGAGTGCCGCGGTTTGTATTAATTGCGTCAACCGGTCGGTGTCGCGGATCGCTTCGAGTGCCTGCCTGACGGGCTGAGGGTCGCGCTGCGGAAATCGCGCCGTAAGGACAACGAGAATGTTAGCGATAGAGGTCTCGCGCGCTCCTTGTTCAATCCCTTGTTCAATCCCTTGTTCAATCCCTTGTTCAATCCCCTGTTGGACACCGCGTTTAAAGCCGCGCTCTATTATAGTTTCGTAAAAAGGAGATTCTTGCATGATTTCCTCCGATATAAATGCCTGAAACAGTTCAGGGCTATGTGCTAAACTCCCGAAAACAGATAATGCAAATAGTAACGTCGCGCGCGTCCGATTATCGACTGACGCTGAAAATGTCGTCTCTACACATTTCTCAATCCACGCCTCATCCGTCATACCTGCAGGTGGACGCATCAACGGCGTGAAAGGCAGCAAACCTATAGAAGACGCCTCCAGAAACGAGGCACCCTCTAATTCAACTAACCGGATCACTGGATACGTGTACTGCACACCACCCTTTCTGTCGTTGCCATACCCATAATACCCAGGATCCGTGCGCCCCGCAGTGGGACGCAGATAAAACACTGTGGAATACACTGGCAACTCATATTGCAGCCCCAAGAAACTCGAATACGCTAACATCCGCAACGGCATCGGTTTGTCCCGGCTATCGTCGGTTTGTGCCTCTATATGGAGGATGGCATCCTCGTCGGGAAGACGAACCTTAAACGTCATATCGCTATGATGGACCTTGATCGTGGGTTGCTCGGTGGTGAGTTTCTCCTGAACTTCAACATCCGCGGTGTTGAGTGCTAATGCTGCGAACTCATCGGAAAACCGATCCATCAGGTGCTTCACAATCTCGTCATAATGTGCCATGCAGATATTGTACCCCTATTTTTAGCAAAATGTCAACCTTTTCTGTTTTTTGAGGTTGTGGGGTTATAATCGCTTGACCTTAATGTTCCTGCACCAGATTTTTCCGCCATGGTCTTGGATACCGATATGGCCACTCCGGGGAAAATCTTTGAGGGCAATGCCGAATTTGTTCCGACTGCCATCCGGATTTTGGTGCGGCGTGTCCCATTGATCCAAATCTGCGCGGACGATTTCTTCGCCGTTGAGTGTCACAGCAATGATGCTCCCATCGCAAGTGATTGTCATCTGATTCCACTCCCCGGCGGGTTTACAGGTATTTCGGGTGGGTCCCAAGGCATCGTAGAGCGCACCACAATCGTGGCTATCGGTGGGTGTCTTGCCGTGTGTATCTAAAATCTGGATTTCGAGTCCGCTCTGAACGGCGTCCTCCAGATCTGCCCATCGGACAAAAATTCCGCTATTGACTTTCGGCTCAGTTTTGAAATCGAGTGCCAGTATGAAGTTATCGTAGTGTTGTTCGGTGTAGAGGTATTTTCCGCCCTGAACGGTGCAGAGAATACTGCCATCATCAATAACCCACCCTTCGGTACTTCCGGTGGCTCCCCAACCGTTGAGTGTCTCCCCGTCGAACAGGGATATCCATCCTTCAGCTTTCTCTTTTTCTGTTAACATATGTGCTCCTTTTATTTCTGGAACTTAGGTTAATCCAACCAATTTATAGCTTAAATCAACTAATTTCCTTGCAGTATCCATATTTCTGGCATTTGGATTTGGAGATGTCATGGGCCAACCGCCATTTTTACATTCTTTGTCTCTATACAGCACGCTGCTTTGACTAAAATACGCGCCTGAATGGTGACGTTTTTTCATCGACCCATAATACATTACTTCTACTCATCGTTATTTCCTGGCATAATATTATAACCCAAGTTGCCAGTTGTAAATCCGTGGGATGTCCTTTATAGTGTTTTTAACCACTACTGGCTTGGCTGTACTTTAGACACGTTTATCGCGAAGCACATTATTTCTTGAAGAAGATGCCAGCGAACCCAACTCAACCCACTCATCAACGATAGTTCGAAAGCTAATAAACATCAGCATCCCAGCGATCCTATGGTCTTATGATACTATTTCCTTATGAGCATCTTCCGCGTTGCTGTAAAATCGCCTGCTGAGAGTTTATAAAAATAGATACCACTTGCTACTTTCTCGCCTTGTGTGTTTCTACCATCCCAATACGCCGCGCGGCTTTTGCGATGATACATGCCGGCAGGCTGATGCCCCAATGCCAACGTCCGCACCAAGGCACCGTTCACAGAATAGATACGTAACATCACACCTGCAGGCTTTGACAATTGATACGGTATCCAGGTTTCAGGGTTGAATGGGTTGGGATAATTCGTCAACAAAGCCGTCTCTTCCGGCGGTAACGCCGCCAAGAGGCGTTCGAACCAATCAATCCCTCGACGCAACCGAGCATCCGTGCGCGGCACGCGATATGCTGCTACGAGCCACTGCTCTACTGTGGCACGCGATGGCAGCCCCGCAAAAGTGCCATGCCAAGCTGAGGGCGCAGCCGCAGTACCTCCCAATTCACCTGCTACCAATACCAAATCCTGAATATTAACGACACCATCACCGTTGACATCCGCCGTATTCTCACCCACTTCTTTCAAACGCGAAGAGACCAGCACCAAATCCTGGACATTCACCACACCATCACCATTGACATCCGCGATTATGTCAGGATTATCTGGGTCATTACTGCCGCCATCTCGATCTATACCGACGAACATACTCCAACCGCCAGCGCGCTCACTGACCTTCACGAGCAAGAGATTATTGCCTTTCTTTAGGTCCACCTGAAATGTGTCCTGATAATCATGTGCGGGCCGGTTCACAGCGTTTTTGTGAATGACTTCACCGTTGAGCCAGACTTTGATGGCATCATCACTGCCAACGAGCATTCGCACCCCCGTCCGATCCACATCGGATGTCAGCGAAAATAGGGCATAAGCCGAATGGTCGTTGATATCGCCTTTACCCAAGCTAATCTCAGTGACGGTATCGTTGATGTTATTGGAGCCAGTGGGCGAAATACCCCCAAGCGTCCATACGAAATTTCCGACTCTATCGCCTTCGGTCGCACCATTTACTGCGATCTCTGTTTCAGTGACGGCACCCTTACTTACAGCAGCGAGTGAATCTACATCTATAGACGTTGCCCCGCCTTGGTTGTGATCGGTGGGTACGATCATCCAGAGCCAGGGCCCTGTGATTTTCTCTGGTGGATCCACGATGTCTTGAGCGGCCGCAATATGGCTGTAGCCCACATTCATCCCCTTCGCCAGCAGTGCCGGGATGTGTGTGTTGATAGAGGCATCACTGAGCGGATTGCTGCGAAGAATTAACTGCATGCGACTCGATTCTGTTTCGGGTCCGAATGCCAGCAATGGTGCCACATCGGAGATGTTGTTGCCCCAAAGATCCAGCACATGCAATTTTTTCAAGTTCGCCAATGGAGCCACATTCGAGATATTGTTAAACTTAAGATCCAGCAGCGTCAGGTTTTTCAGTCCTGTTAAGGGAGTCACATCCGAGATGTTGTTAGACCCAAGATCCAGCGAATGCAAATCTTTCAAACTTGCTAATGGTGCCACATCCGAGATATTGTTGCCCCAAAGATACAGATGAGTCAGGTTTTTCAAGCTTGCCAAAGGGGATACATCCGAGATGTTGCTATTCAGAACCAGTTCTGTCAGGCTTTTCAAGTTCGCTAAGAAGGACACATCCGATATATTATTGCCTGAAAGAGCCAATTCTGTCAAGTTTTTGAAGTTCGCTAAGAACGATACATCTGAGGTATTATTGACTGTAAGACTCAGTTTCGTCAGACTTTTCAAGTTCGCCAATGGAGCCATATCCGAGATATTGTTGCCTCCAAGCCACAGTTGAGTCAGGTTCGTCAAACCTACTAAGGGAGTCACATCCGAGATGTTGTTGCTTGTAAGAGTCAATCCAGTTAGGTTCGTTAAACCTGCTAATGGAGCCACATCCGAGATGTTGTTGCTTCTAAGAATCAGTGCTGTCAGATTTTTCAAACCCGCTAAGGGAGACACATCTGAGAGGGAACTCTGAGAAAGGTCCAACGTCAAGTTTGTCAGTCCCGCAAGCGGCGAAAAATTTGATACCCTATTGTTGTTAGCGTTCCCTTGACCACCAAGATTCAGATATGTGAGAGAGTGCGCGTGTTCAAGCCCGGTAAGATCTGTTATCCCACTATTGGGAACAGAAAGTTGTGTGAGATTCAGCAGCGTGTGCGTCGTGATTGAATCGCCAATCTTTTGCCGGATTGCTGCTGCTAAATTGGTATCTGGTATCGAGACGGTTTGAGGAGGGGGTAGCATGGCGGGAACATCGATTGGAAATGAAGTATATTCGAGGAAACCATGCACATCAGCAACCATCAGGCTAACAGTGTCTCTTGCCGGTGTTAAAGAGGTAATGACAAAATCAACAGTGTCGTTCGGTTTTCCCTTTAAGTTTTGACAAGCGGTTAACTCACCATTTGTCCGTAGCTGCACCTGGTGAAGCCCATCGGGATCGGTTATCTTGAAGCGAAGGCGGATCGTATTCGGAGGCGATACGAGACTCGGTGGAAGCATCTCAATCGTAGTGTTTGCGTTAGTCCAGTAATCGCGGATGGCTCCGTGTGGGGTGAAGAGTGGGTTGACATCCAACCATTCCGCTGCACATCTTGACAATCTGTGGAGCTTATCACGACCAGCAGTCATAAAGTTGCCATTCCCTCGGTAATCGTGCTCCAAGCCAAAAGCGTGTCCCAATTCGTGCGCCGCGAGAGAAGCATTAAACGCAGAACCGAAGGCAGGAATAAATGTACTAGCAGATATAGATGATGTTATAAATAATGATGCGAAACCCGACACCCTTCGGAAGGGAGGATAATCACTTATATCTATTACGATAAAATCGATCGGATTTTCGGTTCCGTCCAATTGTTCATATATGTCTGTCGTTGGGCGTGCTTTTCCATCATTATACTCCTGATCTAGGAATCTCCCCTTAACGTGATACACAATAGCATTCCCGTGGGAATCGGTTTCAAATCGGAAGGTTTTCCTGCCGAACCCATGGCGTTCCATCTCATCGGCATAAAGTTTTTGGGTGTCCTTTATCAACTCATCTATTTTCGCATTGATGTCGGGTTGCGGTTGCCGGTCGCGGGGAAAGAAATAGATAAGTCGCACCATAGGTTGCTTCTCGTCGGTCGACATGTTCTCAAAACCGACATTCACCCCCGCAACCTGTAGCAAAGGGATATACCTGTAGAGAGAGTAGGAGGTCAGTCGGTTACCTTGCAGGTCCAGGCCATAACGGTTCTTTGAACCTTTCAATTGGGTTAAACCTACCAACGGTGACATGTCCGATATCCAATTGTTTCTGAGAGACAACATTGTGAGTTGGGACAATCTTGTTAAGGGCACCACATCTGAGATCCTGTTGTCGTCAAGCACCAGAGTCGTCAGGCGGCGCAATCCTGCCAAAGGGATTGTATCCGATATAGCGTTGTTGGCAAGCGACAGAAATGTGAGATTCGAGGCGAGCTGCAGCCCTGTCAGGTCGCGAATGTCCGCATCGTTCGCGGTAAGTCTCCGTAACTTCAGCATATCCGCGACGGTAAGCGTTTCACCGAGGGGTATCCTGAGGGTTTCTGTTATCTTCGCCCGGAGGTTGGCATCCGGAACATACACAGGTCTGCTGCGAAGGACAGCCGTCGCCGTAAACGCAACGGGTTGCTGAATATGTGCGGCGGTCACACGAACAACCGTCGTGCCTACCGTTCGACCTAATTTCAGGCGTGCTATCGCCTGACCCGTGGCATCTGTTGTCCGATCTACCGCAGTGAGTGTGCCGTTCCCCGAAGTGATGGTAAATGTCACCGGTACACCTGAGAACGGCTTCCTTCGTTGGTCCTGCACTTCCACGACAAAACGGAGTGGGAACGCTGAATTGACTATGCCTTGTTCCGTGGGATCCGATATTTTCACGAGGCTTCTCGGGACGCGCTCATCAAATGTTATCTCATTTCCTTTCGCCTGTATGGCAGGAATATGCGTGTTGATGGAAGCGTAACTCAAGGGATTCCGGGTCATATACATCGCAGGCGGTTTTTTGAGTTCAGCGAGGGAGGATATGTCTGAAATGTTATTATCCCAAAGTTCCAACCAAGTCAGTTTTTTGAGTTCAGCGAGGGGGGACACATCCGAGATGTAGTTGCTACTAAGTCCCAACGAGGTCAGTTTTTTGAGTTCACCGAGCGCAGACACATTCGTGATGTGGTTGCCACCAAGCGTCAGTAAGGTCAGTTTTTTGAGTTCACCGAGCGCGGATATGTCGGAAATGTTATTGTTGAGGAGCCCCAACGAGGTTAGTTTTTTGAGGTTAGCAAGAGGGGATATGTCCGAAATGTTATTCAACGTAAGTGATAACACAGTCAGTTGTGTCAACCCCGCTAAGGGGGAGATATCTGATATCGTATTCTGTTGAAGGTTCAGGGACCTGAGGTTGTGGGCGTGTTCCAGACCGGTGAGATTTTCTATTTGGTGCTTATCGACATCCAGGGACTTTAGGTTCAGCAGCGTCTGCGTCGTGATCGAATTACCAATTACTTCCCGCACTGCCGCTGCCAAATTCGCATCAGGTATGGACACAACTTTGGGGGAGGGCTGTTGTGCTTGGACAAAGATCGGAAGCAGAAGGCTGAACAGGACCGTTATTGCAATAGATACGCGTTTGACTTGCACGTAAGAATCTCCATTAGCGTAAACTCTGTAGAAATAGTCTTCCGACATCGACATTGTATTCAAAATCTGTTGCCGACCACGGGCTGTTATAACCAATGATTGGCACATAACTCTCGTGCCGCGACCCGTGTGAACGTACTGCTGTCGGTTCTACTGCCGCTTCCAGCTCACCGAAAACAGTCGTTTCGTCTGCTAATACGAAAAGGTCCCCGATCCGTTCACGATGGAGCCGAAATGTGCGTGCCGCATCTTCCGCGGAATAGACCTCTTCAATACCGGACGTATTCAGAAGGATCTGGATCGCTTGCGGTATATCGGCGCGATCTTTGAGGAACACGTAAGCGGCACCTCCCAAATTGCCGTGATGCGCAACGTATCGATCCTTAATAATGGGGATAGCACTTGCCGGGATACCGTGTTCTGTTAGGACGTGCCCTGGATCGATGGCAGTGGTTTTCGCCAACATTCCGTGGTCGGCTGTGATATAGATTTCACGTTCCGGTTCATCGTCAATGATATTCCCGATAATCCTATCCAATTCCTCAAGATGCTGTTGGGAGAGCTCGTCATCGGGGGCGTATTTGTGTTGAACCCAATCCGTTGTTGAACAGTAGACGAGTTCAGGGTCGTCTGTCCGCAGGACTGCATGCACGGCACGGAGCAACCACCAATTGATTTCGGCTGAATAGATCGGTTCAACCGGACCGACGGTTTGGATGTATTCAGAGGGTGGTGCTTCAGCAGCGACGGCTATATCGGTGCCTGCTTCGAGCATGCGTAGTAATTTTTTCTTCGTTACGAAGAGTGCCGTTTTGTCTGCGAATTTACAGGCTTTTGCAATCTCAAAGAGTGTCGGGGCAAGGAGGAAGCGGTTGTCCTCAATAAATTCCCCTTTGCCGGTTGCTCTGTCTACATGGTAATTCGTTGTGATACCGTGCGTCTCGGGAAATGTTCCGGTTGCGATGCTGACGTTGTTTACGTTCGTGACCGAAGGGATAACGGCGTTAGCATGGACATAAAACCCGTTTTTTGCCAACTCCTGGATGTTGGGAAGGTCGCTCGCTGCGAGATATTCGTGGCTACCCGCGTCGATACAGAGGATGAGAATTTTTCGCCTTTTCACGTTCTGTGTCTTGCTCCACTATCTGGTATACTGGTTGGATTATCTACCTATCTGCCCCAATAATTATAGCAGATATCTGTTTGGATCGCAAGATTTTTTGCATGGACTGGGATTTAAGGTTGTCATTCCAACGGGAATCTGATATAATTTGTTTAAAATTAGGACCATACGGAGAGCTGAATTATGCAGATGCGCAACGGATCTTCCGAATTGGCGAAGCTGATATTCAAGAATTCAGCGGACGAGGAGACGCTCAAACGATTTCTAATTTCTAACTATTCGGAAGCCGATTTGGCTGCCTATCTTCACAGCAAAGAACCCTTGCTTGGGCGCGCTGCGGGATTCGCACTTCGGTTGGTTGGGAGTTCAAAAGCAATTCCTGCGTTGGTGGATGCTCTGAAAAATAGTGACCGGGGGACCCGCTTCAATGCCGAATACGCGTTGTGGGAGATTTGGTCGCATTCCGGGGATGATGCGGTTGACGTGATGCTTGAGAACGGTAAAGGCTTACTCAAAAACGAGGCATATCAGCAAGCCGTTGAATGCTTTACTTCTGTAATTGAGACGGCTCCGAATTTTGCCGAGGGGTATAACCAACGCGCAATCGCGTATTTCATGCTTGAGGAATGGAGCAAGGCAATTCGCGATTGCAAACGGACGATTTCCCTGAACCCGAATCACTTCGGTGCGTTTGCTGGGATGGGACACGTTTATGTCAGACTCGGCAAGATGGACGAGGCACTTGCGGCGTATAAGCAAGCTTTGGTTATTAACCCGAACCTCGTCTCTATCGCTGAAGCCGTATTACAGCTTCGGGCTCGGATGCAAAGTGAGTAAATCGGCGTATGGATACGACTTTGAGCGATCGAAACCACTTCCTGCGAACACTTATCCCGTGGTTTGTCATTTCAAGTTTTTTGCTCTATCTTATCTATAGGGTGTTGAGGCAAGCAAAACTCGGTTTACCGATAGAGTGTTTTTTTATGGCGCAGGTGTTTGTTGTGCTTTTGGTAGCGCCCTATCTTGCTGCGCGTGCTGTGCGTTGTGACTTCCTAAATACCGGCTTTGACGCACAATATGCCTTTGCCTCTATCTCGTCTGGACGCCGGTTGTTAAGACTGCTGCTGATAAGTCAGATACCGATGTTATGCTGGGTGTTTTTATCGACAGGGGCGGCTCTGTTCGTTACGCGTATTCCCGTTGCCAAGGCGTTACAGATGTTCGTGATACTGGGGATTTATAGTTTGTCGGCAGCGGCGGTCGGGGTCTGGGGGACGCAGGTTTTCCGAGATGACCTCTTCAGCGCGGAGTTTGCCACCCTGTTATGGTGTGTTTTGATTGGGGGTGCGTTTCTGCTCAACCCCTTACAACGGTATGTGGATGATCTTCAACCTTTCATTCCACCAATCTTACACCTGAACCCTCTGATTGTTGTGTGCTGTATCTTTGAGGGGTTTGACATCTTTAGAAATCCGCTTCTCTATGAACTCACGCCTGTTCCTTCGTATGTATTCTTCTATCCGAGGCCGTGGTATCTTGTGGGAGTCTGGCAGATAGTGATTGGCGGGTGCTGTTTTTTGGGAGCATGGCAGATAAGCAGATCTCGTAGATTTGCTGTATAAAGGCTACAGAGAGGATTGTATGGGTAAGGCAGAAAAACCGATTGTGAGTGTTTCAGGCGTTCGGGGTGAGGTCGGCGTTTCGCTCGATGTCCGAATCATTACGCAATTTGCGATGGCGTTTGGCACCTTTGTTGGCGGGCGAACGGTGATTATTGGCAGAGATTCCCGAACTTCCAGTCCTACGGTTCGGCATGCCGTCCTTGCTGGACTTTTCGCCACAGGATGCCACGTCATAGATGTAGGGCTTTGTCCAACGCCGACGATACTCCTAATGGCGAAAGCACTCGGTGCCCAAGGGAGTATTACCATTACAGCCAGCCATAATCCGGTTGCGTGGAACGGCATTGAATTTGCCGCTGTTTCGGGACACCTGCTGACACAGGCAGAACGGGACGAATTGATGCGAATCTACGAAACAGAGGACTTCGCACTTGCCCCTTGGAACGAACAAGGAACGCTTGAAACGTGTGAAGAGGCAGTCGGCTATCACCTCGATCAAATTCTGGATTCCCCTTGGGTGGCACCCGATTTAATCCGAAAGGCTGCGTTGAAGGTCGTCATTGATGCTGGCAACGGTGCCGGCAGTGTCATAAGTCCGTCCCTCTTGCGGAAACTGGGATGTCGGGTTGTTGAACTTAACTGTGTCGCGGATGGACACTTTCGCCGTCCTGCCGAACCTACACCTGAGGCGTTAGATGAACTTTGTAAAACAGTTGTCGCTTCTGGTGCGGATATTGGCTTTGCCCACGACGGGGATGCCGACCGGCTGGTCGTTGTGACGGAGCGTGGTGTCCCGTTGAGTGGTGAGTGGACACTTGCGTTTATCGCTGATTTTATGCTGCGTAAGACGAAAGGGGATGTCGTTGCCACGGTATCGACGAGTCGGATGTTGGACGATATTGCGGCGGATCATGGTGTTGTGCTCCACCGAACGAAAGTCGGTGTCGGTTGGGTCGTTGAGAAGATGCACGCCGTGAATGCAGCTATCGGCGGTGAAGGCACTGGCGGTGTTATCTATCCTAATATCCATTACACTACGGACGGTATTGCTTCTATTGCAGCGATTGCGCAATATCTCGCTGAATCTGGTGCGACGGTAACGCAGCTTGTGGAGAATATGCCCCACTATCAGATGTGCCGAAAGAAATTGGATATTCCGTCACAGGAACTTGCAAAACGTCTTGTGGACCTCGCTTTGGCGGTTTATAAAGAAGCGTGTGATACTGGCGCGGAACCGCAACTGGAACTAACCGACGGTGTGAAACGGGTCTGGAATGATCAGTGGGTGAACATCCGTCCATCCGGTACAGAGCCTGTCATTCGGGTTTTTAGTGAGGCACCGACTTATGCTATAGCGGAGGCGTTGTGTGACGAGACGATTGAAACACTCAAGATGTTAATGAAACAAATTTCGTAGTAATTCCGTTATCTATCATATAGGATAGCAACGCCTTTTTTCTGACTATTCAGGTTATTACGTAGTGGTTTTAGGTCGAGTTTACCTTTCACACCCTCAAAAAAGTGCTTTATTAATTTTAGATCGGGGTTGACAACGGAAACCCCGCTCAGATTTAATAGTTAAAAAAATTGGAGGAATTATGGCTTTGAAGCTTGCCTGCATCGGAGGCGGGAGTGGTTTATCCGCGTTGCTGAGCGGCATTAAGCACTACGCTGATTTGGAGAAAGGTAGAGACCACCTTATTGATTTGGATAGCTTGGCAGCAATTGTTACCGTTTCTGATGATGGTGGAAGTTCAGGGCGGCTTGTTGAGGAATTTGACATGCTCCCACCGGGCGATATCCGGAGGCTCCTGTTCACATTGTCCGATGCTGATGAACTCGCTGGACTTTTTGAATATCGTTTTTCAAGCAACGGTGAACTCGGTGGACATACGGTCGGCAATCTATTATTAACAGCACTAACGGAAAAGTTTGAAGGAAACTTCCCGAAAGCGATCCAGGCGGCATCCAGATTACTCTCGGTGCGCGGGCAGATTATCCCAGTTACATTGGATTATACCGTTTTGTGTGCCGAACTCACCGATGGAGAGATCGTCCGCGGCGAATCTACGATCCCTATCCGAGAAAATCGTGAGCCGATCAAGCGTGTCTTTTTTGAACCCCGCGAGAACGGAAAAACCCATCATTCCCCCGATGCAATCTATGAATGTCAAGCGCATGAAGGGGCTGTAGATGCCCTGATTAACGCCGATGTAATTATCATCGGTCCCGGAAGCCTGTATACCAGCATTATGCCGAACCTGGTTATCAAAGGGGTCGTGGAAACGATTCAGCGTTCAGACGCAATGAAGATCTATGTCTGTAACGTTATGACACAGCCGGGTGAAACCGATGGTTATGCCGTCACGGATCACGTTAATGCTATTTTGGACCACGCCAAAATTCCCCTCAATTACGTCGTGGTGAATAATCAACCCGCTCCAACGGAAATCATGCAAGAGTATATTCGGAAGGAACTGGTTTCGCAGTTGACTCGAATTCGTTCACTTTCCGAGGAGGGGCTTTCAATGCTCTATGAAGATACGGAGCACCTCATGGACGTACTGAACTTGGCAAAAGACATTTCGTCTCTGTCTGTTGAGACAATGCAAGTCGCAGACGCCTCAAAGGTGCAAGTCTCTTATGATCGTGAACAGGAGAACCTTGAAGCAGAAGGGATCCAGGTGATTGAGGCGGACCTCATCCGGGATATGGTCGTCACTGAATTCGGCACATGGTTAGGCGGTGTTCAGATGAACGTTATCCGCCACGATCCCGAAAAATTAGTCCGCTCTCTTGTGAAGATCTTTGGCAACCATCCAAAACTCCAAGAATCGGTTTGAGTCAGGAAGGTTCCGGTTACTGGACAGAAACTGGTTAGCGCTGTGATTGATTAGATTGCTTAGAAGGGGCAGTGCCTTTAGCAGCAATCTGAGAGGCGAATGTGTCGCAAATCTGGGACAAATTATCAATGAAAAGTTCCCAGCGCAATTCATCTTGACGTGCTTTCGCAATCGCAAGACACACAGCGGTTTCATATAAGGATGGATGGTTCTTACGGACATTAGTGGAGTTCATTGCTTTACCCCTTTCTAAAAGAGTTCGTATAAATTCGCTAAAAAATTAAATATAGAATCCAACACAACATTAAACGGAAGTTATCCAAAAAAAGTTACACTTTTTTCGTAAATTCGTCTGATCTTCTGTTCCTGCGAATACGGTATCTATAGGACCTTGTTGTAAGGTTCTTTTTTATTTAACCTGCAAGAACAATGCCACTTCACAAAATCGGCTATTATCACCATTATGTGAGGGAATCCCTTGAATAGGGCATATATCTGCCTACTTTTTACGCGAGGTGGGTCTGTTTTTCGCACACTGCACACCCTGCGTTCGATGAAAAAACCGTCTTTTGGCATCAGAAAGAAACACGCTCTATCTATATAGATACAACCTAAAGGCAAAAAGGTTGCATAATTTTTAAAATATGGTAAATCCTAAAAATATACGGACATCTTTGTAGCATAAACTGTTAGTTTGTGCCAGTGTGAATGCCCGTTAGCGGCATTCACACTGTTTGAGAATGTCCAAGTAATTCTAAAATCTACCATAGTCGTCTGATACGCGCAGTTAATAAAAAAGAGGCGTGAGAGTCTTCGGTAGAAAACCGACTGCCTCTCACGCCTCGGAAGGTATACCTGTTTGTAGTAATGCGATTTATCGCATGTCTGCGTAAGTCCTATTCCTATCGTTTCTTCAGATCCGCCCACGTGCCAACCATATTCCCTTTCTGCTG